>NZ_JAIXWA010000013.1 GCF_027482425.1 Flavobacterium sp. | reverse complement strand
TGAAAGTAAACTTTCACCCTTTTTTTTTTTTTTTTTCTATAAACTTAACCTACTAATGCTATGGTGATTCAAATATATACCTGCCCTCAAGGTGATTCAAAATATTATTGATGAACAACCATAAAAATCGATAAAATGCATGTTTTTCAGAATTTTAGTAAGCACGTGCGTCTTTACCTTCATAAAAATTCATAAAGGCTTTATTCACCACTCGGTTGCCCCCTGGAGTGGGATAATCTCCCGTAAAATACCAGTCTCCTACATGCTCAGGACAGGCTTTATGAAGGTTGTCAACGGATTGAAAAATAATATCCACTTCCGCATGAATACCCTCTGGTTTCAGTAGCTCAACTATCTTTTTTGAAATCTCTTTATCACTAAATAGCGAATAGATTGCTTTCACATGATTAATAATCTCAGCGTCTGGCTTTCCTTCTTGTGCTTTACATTGTTGGTAAACCGTATCCACCAAATCATACTGCCCGCGTTCTTTTAAAAGCGCTATCGCGGCTTGAAAAGCAACCAAGCCTTCCAACTTAGCCATATCGATACCATAACAATCGGGATAGCGAATTTGAGGTGCCGACGATACCACTACAATCTTTTTCGGATTCAAACGATCCATCATGCGAAGAATACTGTTTTTTAAGGTCGTCCCGCGCACTATACTATCGTCAATAATTACCAAATTATCACTAGGTTGAATAACTCCGTAAGTCACATCATATACGTGAGCTACCAAATCATCCCGACTGCTATCTTCCGTGATAAAAGTGCGCAATTTGGCATCTTTGATAGCAATTTTTTCCGTGCGAATTTTGACCGCTAAAATCTCTTCCAACTTTTCTTTGGTCAACGTTTTCCGGTGATCCAAGATATATTGGTTCTTGCGGTGATTCAAAAAATCATTGGCCGCTTCTACCATTCCAAAAAAGGAGGTTTCAGCCGTATTGGGAATGTATGAAAAAACCGTGTTATCAGTATCGTTTTGAATGGATTCCAACACATCGGGCAAAATTAGTTTCCCCAAGGCTTTTCGTTCTTGATAAATGGCCGCATCACTCCCGCGAGAGAAATAAATCCGTTCAAACGAACAAGCTCTTTTTTCAACCGCTGGAATAATCAAGTCCGAAGTGACGGTGCCGCTTTTTTTGATAATCAACGCATGGCCTGGCTGCAATTCTTGAACCGACTCGAAGGCCACATTAAATACGGTTTGAATTACCGGGCGCTCGGAAGCCACCACGACCACTTCATCATCTTCATAGAAAAAGGCAGGGCGAATTCCCGCAGGATCGCGCAATACAAAAGCATCCCCATGTCCGAACAATCCGGCCATAGCATAACCGCCATCCCAACCTTTGGAGGCTCGTTTTAAAATGCGTTGTATGTTGAGTCGTTCGGCGATAACTGGCGAGGCTTCCCGTTTGGACAAACCTTCGTTTTTGCATTCCAAATACAAATCCGTGACCTCATCGTCCAAGAAATGACCAATTTTTTCCATGACGGTCACCGTATCGGCCATCTCTTTGGGATGTTGTCCCAACTCGACCAAACTGGCAAAGAGTTCGGTTACATTGGTCATATTGAAATTCCCGGCGACAATCAAATTGCGATGCATCCAGTTGTTTTGACGTAAAAAAGGATGCACACTTTCAATACTGTTTTTGCCAAAAGTCCCATAACGCACATGCCCCAAAAACAACTCCCCTATATAAGGTATCGTTGCTTTCTGCCAAGCTACATCGTCGATTTTATCGGGATGCGCCGCCAAGTCGTTGGAAATTCGTTGATTGATTTGGGAAAAGACATCTTGAATCGGTTGCGCGTCATTGGAACGAATACGACTGATGTAGCGTTCCCCTGGAGCCACATCAAACTTGATCGAGGCAAAACCAGCGCCATCTTGGCCACGGTTGTGTTGCTTTTCCATGAGTAAGTACATTTTTTGTACCCCATAAAAAGCCGAACCGTATTTTTGTTTGTAATAGTCCAACGGTTTTTTCAACCGTAAGAGTGCAATTCCACATTCGTGTTTTACGGCATCACTCATAAATGGTAGTTGTGTTGAGTTTGTGTTGTTGTGTTGTTGGGGTTTAGTGTTCTGAAAACCAATGAAATTCTCGGAACTTCTATTTTTAAAGTAAACAAAAATGCCCCGAAATTTCGAGGCATAAAGTTACTATAATTCTATTTCAAATTGGGTGAGTGCTTTAAATTGTTTCAAGCGCTCGGCCACTTCTTCTTTCGTAAGGCACACCATGCGCTCCGTTCCAAATTGCTCCACACAAAAGGAAGCCAAATTCGATCCTTGAATGATAGCGGTCTTCAAGGTTTCAAAAGAGGTGTCACCTTGTTGCGCCACATAGCCTGCAAATCCACCTGCAAACGTATCGCCCGCACCTGTGGGATCAAATACGTCGGCCAAAGGTAAAGCAGGCGCAAAGAAAATATGCTCGTTATGAAACAACAATGCCCCATGTTCGCCTTTTTTAATGACCACATATTTTGGTCCCATTGCATGAATTTTTGCCGCTGCTTTGACCAGCGAATACTCTCCCGACAATTGACGGGCTTCTTCATCGTTAATCGTAATCACATCGACTCGCTTGATAACGTCCATCAATTCGGGTAAGGCGCAATCCATCCAGAAATTCATGGTATCCAATACCACTAACTTGGGTGTTGCAGTCAATTGATTTAAAACACCTGTTTGCACAAGGGGATGCAAATTGCCCAACATCACCACCTCAGCATCTTTGAAATTCTCAGGTACAATAGGATTAAAATCAGCCAACACGTTAAGTTCTGTAGCCAACGTATCGCGAGAGTTCATATCGTTATGGTAACGACCGCTCCAGAAGAATGTTTTTCCGCCTTGAACGATTTCCAAACCGGAAATATCAATGTTGCGTGCCGTTAATAAATCCAAATACGCTTGTGGAAAATCATCGCCCACTACCGAAACGATTGCCGATTGAAGATTAAAATGGGAAGCCG
Organism: Flavobacterium sp.; assembly: GCF_027482425.1. Lineage (GTDB taxonomy): Bacteria > Bacteroidota > Bacteroidia > Flavobacteriales > Flavobacteriaceae > Flavobacterium. Next base: position 40,616 of record NZ_JAIXWA010000013.1, on the reverse strand, counting down.
ACAAGCCAATAAAGGTGCCTGCTCCTCCTAATATTTTATCGGTTTTTCCAAAGGGCGTTTCGATTGCATCGAAAGCTACTGTTCCCACGATTAAAAGCTTGTTCATGAACTCGTTTTATAATAAAGGCGCAAAGATACGTATTCAAATGAAAAGAATAAAACTTCTCTTGTAAATGAAGCAGTATAATTTTTTCATAAAAAAAACCCGGTCTAAACCGGGTTGCGTCACTTTCGAATTATAGTCCTCAAGTCGTTACTCTCGAAAACTACCGTGTAAAAACACGACCTGTTGCACCTCCGAAAAGGCCCATGCGGTAACTATTTTTGAAATATTCCATTTTCTTGAGCTAACTTACGAAAAAATACACACATATGAGAAATTTTTGAGAAATATTTTTCCCACATAAGTGTAAAACTTTGTAGGAATGGAAAACAGGGGGGAAATCATCAAAAATGCGATTTACCAAAGCGGTATACCTATCAGCGCTATAGCGAAACAGATGGGGAAAAGCCGACGATGGTTTTATCAAATGTTTGAGCAAAAAAATGTCTCCATCGATACGATACTCACCATCGGAAAAATTATCCGTTACGATTTTAGCAAGGAAATTAAAGAAATGTATCCCCTCATCCTTCACGAACCTCCTGAAGAATACCCCGAAGAGGAAACCGTTGATTATTGGAAAAATAAGTACATCCGATTGTTAGAAGCCTATAATTCGTTGCTTTTGAAAAATAATGCAGATTTATAGTAGTGTGTCTCGAAGTTGCTCATAACAAGCATCGACCGACAAATCCGATTGCATAGATGCCATTACCGCGAGTTGATCGCATCGCTCGTTTTGGGGATGATGATTGTGCCCTTTTACCCATTGAAAATCAACTTTATGCTTGCGGTATATCTTTAAAAAACGAAGCCACAAATCGGGATTTTTTTTGCCCTGGAACCCTTTTTTCTCCCAACTGAAAACCCAGCCTTTTTGAACGGCATCGACCACATATTTGCTATCTGAAACCACCAATACCGAGATTCCGGATTGTTTTAATTTTTCCAAACCCACAATCACAGCTAGTAGTTCCATCCGGTTGTTGGTCGTCATGCGAAATCCTTCATAAAACTCTTTGCGGTAGCCCGTACCCACTTGTTCCAAAACCACACCGTACCCGCCGTTTCCTGGGTTTCCTTTGGCCGCGCCGTCGGTGTAAAGATGAATTTGATGCATGTAGTAAAATTATGAGTTGTGAGTTATGAGTTATGAGTTAAGGAGTTGATCGATAACCTTTGGAAAATGTTCTTGTTCGAGAGCATGAACCTTAGCCGCAATACTCGCTGCGGTAGTACAGTCGGCAATCGAAGTTTCAAATTGCGCAATAATCGCACCCTCGTCATAATGCGCATTAACATAATGAATCGTTATGCCCGTCACGGCTTCGCCTTGAGCCAATACCGCCTCGTGCACATGCTTACCGTACATGCCTTTGCCTCCAAACTTTGGCAATAAAGCGGGATGGATATTGATAACGTTGGGAAAGACCTCCAAAATCGTTTCGGGAAATTTCCAAAGGAATCCCGCCAAGACAATCCAATCAGGGGCAAGTTCTTGCAATTGAAGCAACACTTTATCCTCTTCAAGGGCTTGCCGATCAAACAACACCGTGGGCACCCCAAAATCTGCCGCTCGTTGCAACACACCAGCTTGTGGATTATTGCAAAACACTGCCACAACAGCTACACTGGATTTTTCCTGAAAATGCCTGATAATGGCCGCAGCATTGGTGCCTTCTCCCGAGGCAAATAAAACAATTTTGGACATAAATCGGATTCAGTTTAACGACAAAAATACTGCCTACAAAAAAACGAATATTTGACGAGATAATTGAACTGCCGTAAAAGGTTTGTTAAAATAATTTATTACCTTCGTGGTAACATTTGTAAATCAAAATGCTGAAATAAAATAAAGTTTTTTATTTTTGCCAACAATTAAAAATTAAAAATTAGAAACTATGTCAGACATTGCATCAAGAGTTAAAGCGATTATCGTGGACAAACTAGGAGTTGACGAGAATGAAGTTGTATCTGAAGCAAGCTTCACCAATGACTTGGGAGCCGATTCATTAGATACTGTTGAGCTTATCATGGAGTTCGAAAAAGAATTTGACATCCAAATTCCAGACGATCAAGCTGAGAACATCTCAACAGTTGGTCAAGCTATCTCTTACATCGAAGAAGCTAAAAAATAATAAAATATACCAAACCCGCTTACCTTTTGGGCATGCGGGTTTTTATTATTTTCAAAATCACTACATTGCGATTGTAAATCAATCCTAAAGATAAATACCCCTGTCTCTTTGCGATTTGCCAAAAAGGAACAAGGGTATTCTTTATATACAGAACAAACTAAATCCATATTTATGCAATTAAAGCGTGTTGTTGTTACCGGTCTTGGCGCCTTAACTCCCATCGGAAATTCTATCGAAGCCTATTGGGAAGGGTTGGTCAATGGGAAAAGTGGGGCTGCCCCCATTACCTACTATGATACCGAAAAACACAAAACCAAGTTTGCTTGCGAAGTCAAAAATTTTGACATCGAACAATTCATGGACCGTAAGGAATCCCGACGTTTGGACAAATTCTCACAATATGCTATTGCTGCAAGTGATGAAGCCATCAAAGACGCGGGAATCACCGACACCAATGTCAATAAAGCTCGTGTAGGCGTGATTTGGGGTGCTGGAATCGGTGGTTTAGAGACGTTCCAAGAAGAGGTTTTAAACTACGCTAAAGGCGACGGAACACCTAAATTTAATCCGTTCTTTATCCCCAAAATGATTGCCGATATTGCCCCTGCACACATCTCCATGCGCAACGGCTTTATGGGCCCTAACTACACCACCGTTTCGGCTTGTGCTTCCTCAGCCAATGCCCTCATTGATGCCTTCAATTATATTCGATTGGGCATGTGTGATGTCATCATCTCAGGTGGTTCTGAAGCGGCAGTAACCATTGCTGGAATGGGCGGATTCAATTCGATGCACGCTTTATCAACCCGCAACGACAGCCCTGAAACCGCCTCGCGCCCGTTTGATGCCACCCGTGACGGTTTCGTCCTTGGTGAAGGAGCAGGTGCGTTGGTGTTGGAAGAATACGAACACGCCAAAGCTCGTGGTGCTAAAATTTATTGTGAAATCGGAGGCGGTGGACTCTCCTCAGATGCTTACCACCTTACAGCACCCCATCCCGAAGGGGTTGGTGTTATTGCCGTAATGCAAAATACCCTTCGCGATGCAGGAATGCAACCCGCCGATGTCGATCATATCAACACCCATGGAACCTCTACGCCTCTTGGAGATGTAGCCGAGTTAAAAGCAATTAGCGCGGTATTTGGAGACCATGCCAAAACCCTCAACATCAATTCTACCAAATCAATGACTGGCCACTTGTTGGGTGCAGCAGGAGCGATTGAGGCGATTGCTGTGATTTTGGCCATGCAACACAGCATCGTTCCGCCTACCATCAACCATGAAGTTATCGATGAAAACATTGATCCATCATTGAATCTAACCCTGAATAAAGCGCAAAAACGCGATATCAAAGTGGCGATGAGCAACACCTTTGGTTTTGGAGGTCACAACGCTTGTGTACTTTTTAAAAAAATTGACGCGTAATCTCGTCTATGAGAATTATTAAAAAAATATTTGCTAAAAACTCCCGTCCTCAGACAGAAGGCGGGATTTTTTTTGAGACCCTACAAACCATCTTGGGATTCGCTCCAGGGCAATTAAAATATTACAAAAAAGCGTTCACCCACCGTTCCTCCAACTTGATGGACGAAAACGGACGTCCGATGAATTACGAACGTTTGGAGTTTTTGGGTGATGCCATGTTGGGCTCCGTAATTGCCGCCCATTTATACCGTCAAGTACCTACTGGCGACGAAGGATACCTCACCAAAATGCGCTCCAAAATTGTGAGTCGCGAACATTTAAACGAACTCGGGCGCGACCTCAATCTCATTCAATTTGTGGAAAGTAAAGTTCCCGCCCAACACTTTGGCGAAAACATCCACGGAAATATCTTTGAAGCCTTAATTGGGGCCATATTTTTGGACAAAGGCTATGATTTTTGTGAAAAATTTATCCACGAAAAAGTCATCATCCCCTACGTAGATATCGCAAAATTAGAGGGAAAAGTCATCAGCTATAAAAGTCTTGTCATCGAATGGTGCCAAAAAGAAAAATACAACTTTCACTTTGATGTTTTTGATGACAACGGTAACGACGGTCAAAAATATTTCGGCGTGCGCTTAAGCATCGACCAAAAAGTAGTGGCCAAATCCCGCGCTACCTCCAAGAAAAAAGCAGAAGAAATCGCAGCCAAACGGGCCTATTTTGCTTTTCAAGAAAAAATTAACAAAATATAAAGCAATACCTTAAAATCCTACAACGATTTCGTTCATAAAATAACGTTAATCTAACTTCTTCTCGGTAAAATGCATTCCGATATGAAGTATATTTACAACTTATTTGGGCGGAAATGGCGACGCAAAAAATCTACATCCATGAATTTGAAGCGCAAGATTACGAGGTAATTGCCTTGCATACTTCGTTGGAAGATTCCCGTTTGGCCTTTCACCTCAACCAACAGCTCGAGGTTTTATTGGCACGAACCCAAGAAGACCTTCACATACAAATCAAAGAGGGAAGCACCGGACTTTCACGCTTTGAATTTTATGACGAATCTCGATTCATTACCTGGCATTTGGTGCAAAATAAAAGTGAAGTCATCACCGAAACGCAAGGCCCCGGGGTGCTGTTTGCCACGCTAACAAATGACGTTGCCACTTCGGTGTATTTATTGCCCGAACACAAAAAAGTAGATTATATTCTCAAAATTGACAACCTAGAAAACGATATCGATTTGGAAGAGGTTGTACGAAAAATCAGTGAAATTGAATGGGTAAGTATGGCTTACCGTATTGATAAAAACAAACTAAAGTCCAAACACAATCTAATTTTTTAAAGAATGCCGACTAGAAAAAAAACCAAAATCGTGGCCACCTTGGGGCCGGCGTGTAGTACCCGCGAGGTAATCAAAGAGATGATCGACGCCGGAGTCAATGTGTTCCGTATTAACTTTTCTCATGCCGATTATGCCGATGTAAAAGAGCGAATTGACATTATCCGTGGATTGAACCAAGAATTTGGATACACCACCGCTATTTTAGGCGATTTACAAGGACCTAAATTACGCGTGGGCGTCATGAAAGAAGACGTCGTGGTCAATCCGGGCGATGTGATCACTTTTCAAACGGCCGAAGATGTTCCCGGTAATGCCGAACGTGTATACATGAACTACAAAGCATTTCCTAGTGATGTAAATCCGGGCGAACGCATCCTACTCGACGACGGAAAACTCATTTTTGAAGTCATCGAAACCGACGGGAAAAACGAGGTAAAAACCAAAGTCATTCAAGGCGGACCCTTAAAATCCAAAAAAGGGGTTAACCTTCCCAATACCAAAGTCTCTCTTCCTGCTTTGACCCCAAAAGACATCAAAGACGCCATTTTCGCGATTGAAAACGATGTGGATTGGATTGCACTTTCCTTCGTGCGCACCCCCAAAGACTTGATGGAATTGCAAGAATTAATTTCGGAACATACCGATCATAAAATTCCAATCGTAGCCAAAATTGAAAAACCGGAAGCCGTAGAAAACATTGATAAAATTGTAGCCTACTGCGACGGATTGATGGTAGCGCGGGGTGATCTCGGGGTGGAAATTCCAGCGCACGAAGTACCGTTAATTCAGAAAAAATTAATCCACCGTGCCAAAACAGCCCGTATCCCTGTGATCGTAGCAACCCAAATGATGGAAACCATGATTACGAGTTTGACACCCACCCGTGCCGAAGTCAATGACGTGGCCAACTCGGTAATGGATGGCGCTGATGCGGTAATGCTTTCGGGCGAGACTTCGGTAGGGAACTTTCCCGTACAAGTCATAGAAAAAATGACGCAAATCATTGAGGCTGTTGAAGATTCTCCTTTGATTCAAGTGCCTCAAAATCCGCCACACGTGCGCACCAAACGATTCATCACCAAATCCATTTGCTACCACGCTGCAACAATGGCCAACGATATTAAAGCCAAAGCAATTTCAACACTCACCAACAGTGGGTATACAGCGTTCCAAATTTCGGCATGGCGCCCCTCAGCGCATATCCTCGTGTACACTTCGAATAAGTATATTCTAACGCAATTGAATTTGTTATGGGGTGTCAATGCGTTTTATTACGACAAGTTTGTCACCACCGACGATACCGTTGACGACATCAATCAAATGGCCAAAGACCGTGGGTTTGTTCAAAAAGGCGACATCTTGATCAACCTTGCTGCGATGCCCGTAGTTGAACGCGGAATGGTCAACACCTTGCGAATTTCTGAAATTGAATAAACGCAACGCGGAATACATCGGAAAAAGGATTATCAGCCTGTTAGAATTTTGATAATCCTTTTTCCGTTCCAAAAAATCAAATTATCTTTGAGACATAAACTACAGAACTATGGAATCTAGAAATCCTTTTTTCAACACCAAATCCTACAAGGAAAGTGAAACCGTACACGATGCGGTATTGATTGATTACAACCAAACGATGACCTTAAACGGAACCATCAACAAATCGTTCCTATTGTTGTTGTTACTCGTGGGCGGTGCCGTCACAACATGGATGATGATTAATGCAGGGTACAACCCGTTAATTCTCGTTTTTGGGGGCGCTATTGTAGCTTTAATTGCCCTATTAGTTGCGACGTTCAAGCCTACATTGTCACCCTATTTAGCGCCTGGATATGCCGTGTTTGAAGGATTGTTCATCGGTGGATTATCGGCCTTTTTTGAAGCCGCTTACCCCGGCATTGTAATCCAAGCCGTGGGCGCCACATTTGTTACGTTTTTCATCTGTTTGGCTTTATACAAATACCAAATCGTAAAAGTGACTGAAAAGTTTCGTTCCGTGGTCGTGGCCGCTACGTTGGCTATTGCCGCCTATTATTTCATCTCTTGGTTGATTTCGCTTTTTACCAACTTCCAACCCGTTCATCATGGCAACGGACTAATGAGTATCGGTATTAGCGTTTTTGTCATTGTTATTGCGGCCTTAAACCTGTTTTTGGACTTTGATCAAATTGAAAAAGGCATTGCCAACCGCATGCCCAAGTATATGGAATGGTTTGGCGCGATGGGCTTGATGGTAACTCTCGTGTGGTTGTACGTCGAGTTCTTGCGATTGCTATCCAAATTAAACAGCCGAGACTAAGCCACTTCGATAAAATAAACAAAGCCATCCTTCGGGGTGGTTTTTTTGTTTTTAAACAGCAGATTGGAAATTTGCAGTTTTAGTGAAGAAAATTTCCGCAAAGTCAGGTAGACATTGGCGTATATATTAATTCTTAAAAATAAAAAAACTACACCAAATAAGATGTAGTTTTTGCTTTTTACTTTGTGGGCACGGATTGCACACGAAGCGTTAGCCGAACGGACGGAGTAAATCCGCTATCGGGTTCAGGAAGCTGTTGCGTAGCGGTAAAATATTTATAGCAGTAAACTCAAAACGCAAACTTCAACTGCACCACGACCGTTTTCTTGACCTCGGTATTCAAATTACTGAGTGATATCCCCAACAAGCGCACCGATTCTTTCAGGCGTTCTTGATACAATAATTCTTTGGCGGTTTCCAATAACAAGCCCTTATCACTAATGAAATAGGGCAACGTTTTGCTGCGGGTTTGGGTCGTAAAGTCGCTGTATTTGATTTTTAACGTTACCGTTTTGCCTGAAATAGTATATTTTTTCAACCGCCGTTCCAAGGTTTCGGCAATATGCGTGAGCTTTTCCTCCATAAACAATTCCGAAGTCAAATTCTCCTCAAACGTATGCTCTGCTGCCACCGATTTTGACACCCGATTGGGTTTGACTTCACTGTAATGAATGCCCCGCACGATATTATAATAAAAGCCCCCACTTTTGCCAAAATGCTCCTCTAAGTACTCCCGCGAGCGCGCTTTTAAATCGGCCCCGGTAAAGATCCCGTGATGGTACATTTTTTCGGCGGTTACTTTGCCAATGCCATAAAACTTTTTGATATCCAAAACCTCCAAAAAGGCTTCCACTTCATCGGGAGGCACGGTTTTTTGTCCGTTGGGCTTGTTGAAATCGCTGGCGACTTTGGCCACAAACTTGGTGTTGGAAATCCCCGCCGAAGCCGTCAACCCGATTTCGTCAAAAATGCGCTGCCGTAGCTCCTGTGCCATCAAGGTCGCACTTGGATTCCCTTTTTTATTTACCGTCACGTCCAAATACGCTTCATCCAACGATAAGGGTTCAACCAAATCGGTATACTCCCGAAAAATAGCCCGTATGCGCTTGGAAATTTCGGTGTAGCGATCAAACCGCGGTCGTACAAAAATCAGGTCCGGACACAAGCGTTTGGCCTGGACGCCGCTCATGGCACTGCGTACCCCGAATTTACGGGCTTCATAACTGGCCGCCGAAACCACGCCGCGCACTTCACTTCCGCCCACGGCGATGGGTTTACCCTTTAACTCCGGGAAATCCAATTGCTCCACCGAGGCATAAAAAGCATCCATGTCGATGTGAATAATTTTCCGTAATCTAAGGGAATCCGACATGACTCAAATTTACTAGAATTTCTCAAAAGCGATTTACTTTTGAACAGGCTTTAATTCCTACTTTTGAAAAAAATATCCATCAATGATCGAAATTGAACGTAAATTCCTAGTGCGAAACGAGCAATTCAAAGCAGAAAGCCGGGCCGCTATTCCGATTGCCCAAGGCTACCTCTCTTCTATTCCTGAACGAACCGTACGTGTGCGTATTAAAGGGAATCAAGGGTTTTTAACCATCAAAGGAAAAAGCAGTGCCTCAGGTACAAGTCGGTTGGAATGGGAAAAGGAGATTACGGTAGCAGAAGCGCAATTGCTTTTACCGTTGTGTGAAAAAGGAACGATACAAAAAACCCGATACGAAGTGGTATCGGGGCAACATATTATTGAAGTGGATGTTTTTGAGGGTGAAAATGGGGGACTCATACTCGCTGAGATTGAACTGCAATCGGAAAACGAAACTTACCTAAAACCCGAATGGCTGGGCGAAGAAGTGACGCACGACAAACGGTATTACAACGCCTATTTGTCGCACCATCCTTTTCAATTATGGTGATTTTTTCTCGACTTCAATCACTTCCAGGGTAACGGTAGCCGAACCGGAATTTCGTGACCCCGAAATCAAGAAAAATGCGCGTTTGGACAAGTCGATTTCTCGACCACGAGCAAACGGACCTCGATCGGTAATTTCAACAATAACCGTTTTCCCATTGGCTTCATTGGTAACACGAACCAACGTTCCCAAAGGTAATTTTTTGTGCGCCGCCGTCAGTTTGTTTCGATCATAACGCTTACCGCTAGCCGTTTTGCGACCATGAAATCGATCAGAATAATAGGAGGCGTGGGCTTTCTTTTTAAAAAGCTTAAACTTCCCCTTGACCACGGATAAAGTATCGGTTACAGGGACATCCGTTGGTACTTTTTCTTTCTTGACGGTATCATTTTTTTGCTTTTTTAATTCGGGATTGACCGTATTTTGAGCCAAAAAAGTGCTACTAAAGAAAAGACCTATGCCTAGGGTGATCCCGTAAAAAAGTATTGATTTTGTTCGCATTGGACTTGTTTTTGGGCGATTCAAGACTTCTATAGCTTAAAATCTTGACATCGATTAGATACTAAACGGTTGACTTACAACCAAAGTTTCCAAGGAATACGCGATAAAATCAACACCAATCCCAAGGTATAGAAAATAGCGAATTTTTTAAACTTAACGCCCGATTCCGTGGCTTTTTTGTGGGTTGACCAGCCTACGGTAATCAACACAATCGCAATAATATTGATCAACGGATGCTCTAAAGACGTTAAACGCGCCTCCGCATTGGACATATCGCCCAACAACGCTTTACCAAGGGGTGATATAAAATACAACACCAAGCCAACCAACAATTGCACGTGTGAAGCTATTAACGTAAACAATCCGATTTTGCGGTCGCGCGCCGAAAATGCTCTTCCTGAACTGATGCCCATCACAGCATTAACCGCGGTGAAAACCAATAAGGCTAAGACAATATAAGCCCACCCGGAGTGGAACTTTTGTATAAATTCGTACAACATATATTTTAGTTTTAGTGGATAACAAAAATAGGCAAAAACGATAAAAAAACCGCACCCTCCCATGAGAATACGGTTATTTATCATGAAATTATACTTCTTTTAGCGGTTCTTTAAGAAATGTTCCAATAAGAAGGTTGTCGAACTGTCATGGGTTTTTACCTGTTGCGATTCGATTTCTTCCAAAATAGAATTGGCCAACTGTTTCCCGAGTTCTACCCCCCATTGATCATAACTGAAAATATTCCAAACAACACCTTGAACAAAAATCTTATGCTCATACAACGCGATCAATTTTCCTAAAGAAGCAGGAGTTAATTGCTGAATAAGAAGGGTATTGGTAGGACGGTCACCCGAAAACACTTTAAACGGTTTCAAAAAGGCGGCTTTGTCACCCGAAATCCCTTGTTGCTCAAATTCGGCCAAAACTTGAGCCTCCGTTTTTCCATTGAGCAACGCTTCGGTTTGGGCAAAAAAGTTGGACATCAATTTATCATGATGATTTTGATCGCCGTGCAAGGCTTTGACAAAACCAATGAAATCTGTAGGAATCAACTTGGTCCCTTGATGAATCAATTGAAAAAAGGCATGCTGCGAATTCGTTCCGGGTTCCCCCCAAATGATGGTTCCCGTTTGGTAATTGACCGGATTTCCATCACGGCCAATACTTTTTCCGTTACTCTCCATAATCCCTTGTTGCAAGTAGGAAGCTAGTTTCTGTAAGTATTGGGTATACGGAATCAAAGCTTCACTTTCGGCACCATAAAAATTATTATACCAAACGCTCAACAAAGCCAACACAACAGGAATATTTTGATCGAATGGAGTCGTTCTAAAATGCTCATCCATGGCATGCGCCCCCGATAAGAGTTGATCAAAATGCTCGTATCCCACGGCCAAGGCAATCGAAAGTCCGACCGCACTCCACAACGAAAAACGACCTCCTACCCAATCCCACATCGGGAAAATATTCTCCGGATGGATGCCAAAAGCAGTTACCCGTTGAATATTGGTCGACACCGCCACAAAATGGCGTGCTACGTCGGCAGGCTGAGCCGATTGTAAAAACCAATGGCGAATGGTTTCCGAATTGGTAAGGGTTTCTTGTGTGGTAAATGTTTTGGAAACAATGACAAACAAGGTCGTTTCGGGATTGACTTTCTTCAAAACTTCCTGCACATGATCGCCATCGACATTGGACACGAAATGGACGTTCAAGTGGTTTTTGTAAAACTGTAAGGCTTCAACCACCATGGCCGGCCCCAAATCAGAACCTCCAATACCAATATTAACTACATCGGTAATCGATTTTCCCGTATACCCCTTGTGCGTTCCCGATATAATCGCGTCGGCAAAGGTTTTGATTCGCTGTTTAACTGCATAAATTTCGGGCATTACATTTTGTCCGTCGACCTGAACTGTAGCCGATGCTGGATTGCGCAATGCCGTATGCAATACCGCTCGTTGTTCGGTTTGATTGATTAAATCCCCATCAAAATAAGCAGCAATGGCTTCTTTGAGGTGCACTGCGTCAGCGAGCTCCAACAAATACTGTAGTGTTTCACGGGTAATAGCATTTTTGGAATAATCGACTAAAAAGTCTTCCCATTGAATATGAAACGTGTGCGCACGATCGGGTTGTTCCGCAAACAACGTTTTAATCGATTGCTGCTGTATGAAGTCGTAATGTGCTTGTAACTTTGCCCAAGCAGCGGTATGCGTTGGATTAATTGCTTGTAATGCCATAAGAAATTTTTTGCCTTACAAAATTAACTAAAATAATAGGGGAATAATCGTTAAAGTCTTTCAAAAAAGTGACCGGTAACGCTAAGAAATCGTTTTCGTTGGAAAAAAATTAACGCCCTTTGAAAACCACTTGGGCCACACTATCCAATTCGCGCTTCAACGGACGCATTTGTTCCTTAAATCGAGGTAAATTTCTTCCTTCCATGGGTTGCGCATTGGGCAGTTGTATGCGAAGTGGATCGACCTGTACCCCATTTTTCCAAAAACGATAACACACATGCGGTCCTGTTGCTAATCCGGTACTGCCCACTTTTCCAATCACATCCCCTTGCTTTACCCGTTGGCCTCGTCGTACCAAGATACGCGACATGTGAAGGTATTGCGTGGCAAAGGTTCGGTCGTGTTTGACTTTGACAAAATTTCCATTTCCAGCGGTATACCCCGCTTGTTCCACAACCCCCGAAGCCGTAGTCATAATGGGCGTACCTGTGGGAGCCGCGTAATCGGTTCCGTTGTGCGCTTTCCAACGCAATTGAACAGGATGGAACCTGCTTTTGGAAAAACGCGACGTGATATGGATGTACTTCAGGGGCGCTTTGAGGAAGAAATTCTTGAGTGCTTTTCCGTTTTCATCATAATAATCAGTGCGTCCTTTGCGCTCTTGTTGAAAAGGGAAAGCATAGATTTTGTCGCCTTTGTATTCAAAAAAAGCACAGCGCAAACTATCGACCCCATCGTAAATGGTATCATTAATATACCGTTCGGTAAAACTAACGGCAAATCGGTCTCCTTTTTTCAGTTTAAAAAAGTCGATCGACCACGCATACACTTTTAGCAATTTGTTGGATAACGAAGGGTCGACCTTCATACCACGCAAAGTGGTGGAAAGCGAGCCATCTAATTTTCCAGCAATCGTGCGAACTTTGAATGTAAGCGGACGTGATTTTTTATAGCCAACGATGGAATCGGTTAAATCGACCAAATAGTAATCGATTTTGTTGGGTTGGTAAATCAAGTACTGAAGTTTGTGGTATTTGTCTTTGGAGCGCAAACAAATATAGGGCTTCATAAACCGCACAGAGGTAGGAAAAGAATCTTTAACCTTGGCGATAATTTCAGCCGGTTTGCGTCCGTTGAGATTTTGTTTTTTTAAAATTCGCTCAAAAGTATCTTGGCTGCGAATAGTATCAAAATGCACATTAAAATCGTCAAAATTGAATCCAAAATCCACCATAGGTTTCCGCGGCTCCATGGGTTCAATAACGTATTCTTCTGCTTTTTGGGAACAGGAAAACAAGAGCCAAAAGAGTCCAAAAACGCCTAGTATTTTTAGCGACGACCTTTTCATTCGCAATCCTCTCCCCAATGTTTTAATTCGGTTTCACTCCACAATTCAGGGAAGAAGATACGACGTTGATATTTGGGAAGCATGTACTTTTTCCAATCACTACCTCCAGTCGCTTCGCCGTTCCCTTGTCCGCTTTCAATGTATTTACGAGCGGCATTGTAATGGCCCATCACCCAAGTGATGTTGACGGTACGGTCATAATGACGCATGGCGGCGATGAGTTCGGGATTTTGACGATCGGATTCAGGAAGTTGTGAAAACTTTTGCCACAAGTTGATGGTATTATATTCCTCCATAAACCGAAGAAACTCGGCATCATATTTTTGTTCAAACGCTTGAATCAAATAGTTTTTGGTGCCCGTTCGATGATCTTTCCCAGCGGCTTGCCAATACAAATGTTCTAAGGCATGACGGTAAGGCGTATTGCGGTCAATAGTCGCTCGAAAACGGTAGTCAATTAAATTGATTAAATCGGTGGATGCAAATTCAATTTTGCGGTATTGCGCGCTTTGAAAGCCACTGGCGGGAGTCAAGGTATTGCGAAACTTCATGTATTGCGCGATTTCCATACCCTCGCCCATAATGTCAAAAGAAGTGGTTAACATGTCAAAATAACGACTGATCCGACGTAGTTTTTCGGTAAAAAAATCAGTCGTCAATGTTTGCGCATGACATACTTGATCGATTTCCCACAACACCATTTTAAACAGCAACTCGTTAACTTGATGGTACATGATAAATACCATTTCGTCGGGGAGTGTAGTGCGTTGAATTTGCAAATTCAAAAGCGCATCAGTTTGAATATAATCCCAATACGTGATGGGTTTCGCCCACAAAAGGCCTTCAAGATGGGTGTCGGTGTTTTGATTTATCTTTTGGAATTTTTCATCCAAGGCATCAATCAAGGTAGGGGTTTGTTCGCTACTCATTTTTTTACTTTAATTTCAAAAGGGTTGGCCAAGCCCTTAAACGCATCTAAATCCGCTTTCAAGGAACCTACCATCAAACTGGCTTTGATTCGTATCGGCAGTTTATTGTCATCCGCCGAAATCCAAACCGTTAAACTTTCTTGTTCCTTAAAAACGCGACCGGTTTGCACCAAAGGTCGGAAAATCATACAAGGAACGGTGCCAAATTTAGTGTCTAAATCCTCACGACCTATAAATTTTAACCGAAACTTTGTGGTTTCGTTGTCAAAAAACATATCCACATTGATGGATTCCCCCACCTTTAGTTTGTCAACATTTGGATGGTTGCGAAGGTAATAAAAGGTTGAGACAATATCTTGCACTTGCTCGGGGGTCTCAAAAACCGCATTGGTGTTGTTCTTATAATCTTTGACCAACACCGTATTTTTATCTTGATTGAAAAAACCTTCCTGATTTTTGGTATACCCTCCTTCGTCAATTTTACGCACAAATTGATAGGGCTTTCCTGTGTTTTTATCAAAATACGATTCGTAGTTGTCATCCACTTTAAAAAACCATCGGGACATGCCTGTAGTATATCCTTTGCCGACAGCATGAAACACTTTTTTATTGTTGCGCGTGGATTCTTTAACTTCCAATGTAGCGAAACCCGCAGTGACTAAACCATAATGAATACGAAATTTAAACCATTCGCCCACATCAAAAGCCGATGGGCGCTCCAAATCAAAGGATACGGTAAAAAATAAAAGACTGAGCAAAACAAGATTTTTCATAATGGTCTATATTTTATTTACCGCGTACAATTACTGTTCCAAATGTAAAAAAACAAAAAAACCCAGCCAAAAGTGACCGGGTTTTTATGCTATTAACCAACCAAAAAACTATAAATTATGAAAAACGTAATTACTTTCAAAAGGAAACTACACCTTTCTTATTTTCTGAGGTCAAAAGTACTGTCTATTTTTAAATAATCAACAACAGAACGTCTACTTTAACAAATAATTATTAGAAACAACGGTACTACAACGTTGTATTTTAACAATTATTCAACATTTTGAGGTTTTTACAGTGTGCCTCGCAACGCTTGCTCACGCTCAATAGATTCAAACAAGGCTTTGAAATTACCTGCACCAAATCCTTTGGCTCCCATACGTTGAATGATTTCAAAGAACAACGTGGGACGGTCTTCCACGGGTTTGGTGAAAATTTGCAACAAATACCCTTCTTCATCCGCATCGACCAAAATGGATAAGGCTTGCAGAGCTTTGATGTCTTCTTTCATCACCTCCATATGTTTACCCAAACGCGCGGGTATCTCATCATAATAGGCTTGTGGTGGAGGGGGTAAAAATTCGACCCCACGTGCCCGTAAGCCCGCTACGGTTTGAATGATATCATCTGTGGCAACCGCGATGTGCTGTACCCCAGGTCCTTCGAAAAAATCTAGGTATTCTTCAATTTGCGATTTCTTTTTCCCTTCGGCGGGTTCGTTGATGGGGAACTTAATGCGTCCGTTGCCATTGGACATAACTTTACTCATCAAAGCGGAGTATTCGGTATGAATTTGCGAATCATCAAAGGATAGGAAGTTTTCAAATCCCATCACGTCTTCATACCATTTAACCCATTGGTTCATTTCACCCCAACCTACATTTCCTACCATGTGGTCAATGTATTTTAACCCAAGGGGCTCGGGATTGTAATCGGATTTCCAATCCATAAATCCAGGAAGGAAGGTTCCCGAATAGTTTTTACGTTCTACAAAAACATGCACGGTTTCGCCATAGGTGTAAATTCCTGAACGAATAACTTCGCCATGAGCATCTTTTTCTACGGTTGGCTCCATAAACGAACGGGCGCCGCGTTGGGTCGTTTCTTCCCATGCGGAACGAGCATCTTCAACCCATAAAGCGACCACTTTTACGCCGTCACCGTGTTTGCGCAAATGATCGTTAATCGGCGATTCACTCGTTAATGGGGTAGTCAATACCAACCGGATTTTGCCTTGTTGCAACACATAGCTCACCGCATCTCGGGAGCCCGTTTCCAATCCTTTATAGGCCAATGATTGAAAACCAAAGGCTGTTTTATAAAAATGGGCCGATTGTTTGGCGTTACCCACGTAAAATTCAACGTAATCGGTACCTAACAAGGGTAAAAAGTCTTGGGCCCCTTGAAAGATTTTTTCCAGTCCGTACTCTACGGATTTTATTTCTTTTGCCATAAAATTAAATGTTAAGGACGCGTTTTAGGAGCGGGTGTTGCTGCGGTATCGGTTGAGGGGTGTTTAAATAAGGCATCGTCATACACCGAATCGTGCACTACTGAATCCTTTGCGCGCGTTGTGATTTGTTTGGTTTGTTGTAATAGGTTTTGGTTTGAAAATTTTTCAATGATGTCATAATCCAAAAAGAGGAAAAAGACGGTAATCAAGAGTGCTAAAATCCCGTTGATAATGGCACTAATCATACACAATATTTTTCCCATAGAAACGATAGATCGACTGCCTTCAGTATACTGCTGGGGTTGTGCGTCATAAAGGCGTAAACTTTTACCTGCTAGCACCCATCCTACAATAGCTAATCCCAGAGATAAAGGAATTAAAAATCCGCAGCAACACACAAAAAAAAGAATAAACAAACTGGTTACTCCCAGAATGAGGACTAACGGATCGGCAGGCAGTCTATAATTTTGCATGGTATTACTCAAGCCAAGATTGATAATAGGTATCGTCGGCAATACGCATCGCTTCCTCAGTAACCATCAAGGGTTTGAACGTATCGATCATAACCGCCAATTCAAGCGTTTCCTTTTTCCCAATACTGCGCTCGACAGCTCCGGGATGGGGTCCGTGAGGGATCCCCGCTGGGTGCAACGAAATATGTCCCGCCTCTACATCATTGCGACTCATAAAATCGCCATCGACATAATACAACACCTCATCGGCGTCGATATTGCTGTGATTATAGGGAGCGGGAATGGACTCGGGATGGTAATCGTAGAGTCGGGGTACAAACGAACAGATGACAAAAGCATCGGTTTCAAACGTTTGGTGCACCGGTGGAGGCATGTGAATCCGTCCCGTAATGGGTTCGAAATCATGAATCGAAAACGCATACGGATAATTAAACCCGTCATAGCCCACCACATCAAAAGGATGTGTAGCATAAATCAACTCAAAAATCTCGTCTTTCTTCTTGATTTTCATCAAAAAGTCACCTTTTTCATCATGGGTTTCCAAAGCATACGGACGACGAATATCGCGCTCACAAAACGGGGCATGTTCGAGCAATTGACCAAACCAATTGCGGTATTGCTTGGGGGTATACACGGGACGATGGGACTCGACAATAAACAATCGGTTGTCGGTAGTGTCAAAATCCATTTGGTAAATCATCCCTCTTGGTATGACCAAATAATCGCCGTATTTGAAGTCCAAAATTCCCATCATCGTGCGAAGTTTTCCTGAACCTTTATGGATAAAGATAACTTCGTCAGAATCGGTGTTTTTGTAAAAATAGGTCTTCATCGATTGACGGGGAGCGGCCAACACAATGTGACAATCGCTATTGGTCAAGACAATTTTGCGGCTCTCCAAGAAATCATCCTCAGGCGCAACTTCAAATCCGCGTAGTCGATAGGATTGAATGTTATTGGCTTTCGCGATTTTGGGGGCAACACTGTATTGCTGGCGAATTTCTTTGACTTGAGTGGGACGGTGTACATGGTACAAATTGGAATACATACCATCAAAACCGATGGTGCCAAAAAGTTGCTCATAATACAAGTCGCCGTTGGGTTTGCGAAACTGAATGTGTCGCTTGTGTGGAGTATCTCCTAATTTGTGATAAATCGGCATAATTGAACTGTTTGTGGTTAACAATACCCCCGAAAGGGTCGAAAAGAAAGGCTACAAATACCCTTCTCACTCAGGATTTCTCTTGATGAGGTATTTGAGATAGGACCGTAAACCTTTCCAACCGTTCATATGAACAAATATCGTAAAAAATAAAAAGCCACAGTATTGTGGCTTTCAATTTATTCTTTTTCTAGGTTGGAATGACGTTTGCTGTACAATAGATAAACCAAAATCCCCAGGGAACCCCAAATGATAAAGGTATACCAAGTTTCTGTGCGGACTTGGGTCATCAAGAACAAGTTAAACCCAACGCCAAGAGTTCCTACCACGTAAACCGCAGGGGTTTTGTAAGGACGCTCCAATTCTGGTTTTTTCACACGCAACACCATTACGGCCATACACACCATTGCAAAAGCTAAAAGGGTACCCATGGAACACATTTCAGAAACTTTTTCAATAGGCGTTAACGCAGCTACAATAGAAATAATTAATCCGACCAACAACGTACTCTTATGGGGAGTAAGGTATTTGGGATGTAAATCTTTGAAAAAACCAGGGAGTAAACCGTCTTTGGACATGCCAAGGAAAATACGCGTTTGTCCCAACATCATCACCAACATCACCGACATTAATCCGGCGGTGGCGGCAATGGTGATTAAAAACGTAGCCCACGTCAAACCAACACCACTAAAGGCAGAAGCTACGGGAGCCGCTTTATCCAATTGATCAAAACGAACCATTCCGGTGAGCACCAAGGAAACCAAAATATACAAAATAGTACATATCACCAACGAGGCGACAATGGCAAAAGGCACATCCTTTTTCGGATTAATGGCTTCTCCTGCTTGGGTTGATACGGCATCAAATCCGATATACGCAAAAAAGACAATGGTCGCGGCTGTTAAAACGCCCCCAAATCCAAAATTAATTTTTTCTACCCCATCTACTATTGTTTTGGTTTCGGCAGGAATAAAAGGTACCCAATTGTCGGTGTCAATGAAAAAGGCACCGGCAATAATTACGAAAAGCACCACCGCAATTTTAATAATCACAATGATATTATTCGTTTTTGCGGCTTCTTTGATTCCTTTTATCAAAATAGCGGTGATGACCCAGGTGATTAAAAACGCAGGTAAATTGAATACAATCCCCGATAAATCTATTGAAGAGTAATGCTCGGCAAATTGCGTAACTCCTTCTCCGGTAGCAAAATTTTGAAAATCTTTGAGGGTAGTCAAACTCTTAAACGCACTTGCAAATTCGGCATTGGCAAAGTGGTCTTTGATCTGATCAAAGGTTGCTGTAGCATGCGTCGCTAAATAGTCCTTTACCGCATCAACCGCTTTGGCATGGTTGAGTTTTTCCATGGCCGTAGCTTTATCGGAAAGTAACGAAAGGGGGAGTTTCAGGTGAAACAAACCCAACAATTTGGTGAAATATCCACTCCAGGCCACCGCAACTGTCGTCGCACCCATCATGTATTCCAGGATTAGATTCCACCCAATAAACCAAGCGAAAACCTCTCCAATGGTACCGTAGGCATAAGCATAAGCCGAACCTTCAACGGGCAATACTGAGGCAAACTCTGCATAACACAAAGAGGCAAATAAACAGCCAATTCCAGCGATTACAAATGATAAAGCTAAAGCGGGACCTGCATAATCATGAGCTGCAATTCCGGTTAGCGTAAAAATACCTCCCCCGATAATGGCCCCAATTCCCAGCGAGGTAAGTCCCCAACGGGTTAATACGCGGTTGAGTCCGCCTTTTTTCATATCTGCTTCAAAGGCTGAAACAGGTTTTACTCTCCAAATTGACATATAATTTTGTTTTTGGTTATGTTATAGCTTTCAAATATAACGTATTTGTGGAAAAAACAAACAAAGGAAACGGTTGGCTTAAAACCAAAATCCGGCACTAAACCATAAAAAGCCTTTCGGGAGTTCAGGTGACCAAGAGTATTTGACCTCAATAGGACCAATAACGGTTTCCAAACCATATCCCACCGCATACCCCGACATCATGGGTGTTTGCAACCAGTTGCCCGTTTTAAACAACTTATTCTCTAGGTTGGCATAATTGGCCGAAAAATTAATGTGATTCTTTTTGTAGAATTCCACATCTACAGTGGCCAACACTCTAATGTAACTGTCAGCAGCAGAACCCACAAAGTCGTACCCGTAAAAATGCCTAAAGTTGTTGATGGTTTGATAGCCATACCCGCCCAAAACAAAGTCTAAATAATGCGACCCGTTATCCCCGATATTGATGCCCGCTTCGGACTGTAAGCGCAGGTTGAAAATTTTATAAAACGTTCGCGTGATGCCTGCTTCCCCTTTGATGATGGTGAACCGCTCAAAATTGTTGGCATAGTCAGAAGAGTAAAGATAGGAATTGAGCTCCCCGTTAAAAAACCACCCTTTTTTGGGGAAGTATTTGTTGTCCAGCGAATCGTATTTTAAATAGCCAAAAACACTAAAATAATTGCTATCTTCAAAAACCTGATTTTGATTTTCAAGGGTTTTGGATTTAATTTCTAAATGCTTCAATTCGATTCCACCTCCGATTAAGAACTTCTGCGCAAATACCGTTTGAAGATAGGCTTGGTGTGAAAAATCGGAATAATCCACATTGATTGCATTGATGCCTGCTTGATCAAAAAAGGCTCCGTTATTGAAATCGGTCGATACATTTCGATTGAATTGATTGAAACGAGATTTCAACCCAAAACTGAAGTAAAATCCATTGTCAATATAGTAATCAAGATTGTATCGGAAGTTATCGCCTAACCCAACATCCAACGAAAAAACATCATTGCGAAAAAGGATTTTCTTTTGTGTCAAATTTACCAAAGCCGCACTTTTATAAAGGCCATCATAATGAAGACCAAACCGAACAAAAGTTTTGTTTTTACTTTCTGTCAAACGAAGTTCCAATTCTTCACCCTGATTAAAAGGATTAATTTGATATAAAATAGCACTAAAGTTCCCAGTGGATGTAAGTTTGTTGATCCCGTTTTTTAAATCGCTATAACTGATTTTCGACCCTTGTTTGAATCCCAATTTCCCGATTACAAAAGCTCGAGTATAATTGTTTAACGTATTGATGGTAATACGGTCAATTTGTAAACTATCTTGTTGTAACGGTTTTTCAATCAATTGGTAGTTGCGGTTCGTAAGCTTTTTAATTTTTTCCCACGATTCCCGGGCTGCTTCTTCCCCTTTGGCGATAATCTCTTTACCTTTATCAAAAGAAATTACCGAATAATTTTTAATGTCGGGTTTGATGTAAATATCCGTCAACAACTGTTTTCTTTTCATACTTTGGATCATCTCCAAATTGGAAATTTGCACCAAAATTCGTGTAGCTTCCGAGAGCTTTTCGCGGGTTTGTAAATCATCTTGCACATCCACTCCAATAATAATATCGGCACCCATGCGACGAATTTCCTCCACCGGGTAATTATTAGTAACGCCACCATCAATCAATAACTTCCCATCAATTTCAATGGGTGAAAATAAACTGGGAAAGGCGGAACTAGCTAGAATGGCCTCAGGGAGATAACCCTCGCGTAATATGACCTTTTCGCCTGTTTCAATATTGGTAGCAGCGCACACAAAAGGTATCGGGAGCTGATCAAATTTTCGTACATGACGGACATTGTGTAGCAGTTTATTCAACAAATTGAAATTATACAAGCCGCGCGATAAAGCAATTGGAATGCCTATCGTCAATTTGTCAAAAGGGAGCGTCAGCGCATACAATTCGTCGTTGTGCTTTTCATAAAAACTTTTGGATTCTCTAGGAATATAATCACTCAATAACTCGTCGAAATTGGTATCATGAAAAATGGAGTCAATTTGACGCGAGCTGTATCCTGAAGCATACAATCCTCCTACCACAGCACCCATACTAGTACCTCCGATGTAGTCTATTCTTACGCCCGCATCCTCCAAAACCTTCAGTACTCCAATATGAGCAAACCCTTTGGCACCACCACCGCTCAAAACCACTCCTACTTTGGGACGCGTTGTTTCTGCTTGGCTGTACCCCCAAGTGATTCCGAAGCATAGCATCCCAAGCAACCACAAGATGTGAAAGGTTGGAAAAACTTTGATAGGGCGTTTACGCATTGGTTTCAAGTTGGTCTGTATTGGTATTGGTTTGGTAAAATTCGTAAATTTTTTTGGCTTTTGAGGCCCCTACAACCTGCGAAATTTCACTTTCAGACGCCAATTTCAATCTTTTAACACTTTTAAAATGTTTTAATAACGTTTGCATCGTCTTTTCTCCAATGCCTGGAATGGTTTCCATGCTCGATTGTAAGGCCGACTTGCTCCGTTTATCGCGGTGAAAGGTAATCCCAAAACGGTGGGCTTCGTTGCGTAAATGCTGAATGACTTTTAAGGTTTCCGATTTTTTATCCAAATACAATGGGACGGAATCACCGGGATAATACAATTCTTCCAGGCGTTTTGCAATGCCAATGATAGCAATTTTACCTCGTAAATTCAAGGCTTCCAAACTCTTTAATGCCGACGATAATTGCCCTTTTCCCCCGTCAATAATAATTAACTGAGGCAAGGGTTCGTTCTCGTCCAACAAGCGTTTATAGCGTCGGTACACCACTTCTTCCATAGTGGCAAAATCGTTGGCCCCTTCCACCGTTTTTACGTTAAAATGGCGGTAGTCTTTTTTACTCGGTTTGCCATCTTTAAACACTACACAAGCCGAAACGGGATTGGTTCCTTGAATATTGGAGTTGTCAAAACACTCGATGTGCCTCGGTTCAACCGACAAGCGCAAGTCTTTTTGCATCTGCGCCATGATTCGTTGCGTATGCCGCTCAGGATCGACGATTTGCAATTGCTTCAACTGTTCCAAGCGATGGTATTTGGCATTGCGTTTTGACAATTCTAAGATTTGCTTTTTATCCCCCAATTGAGGGACGGTCACTTTTATATTTTCGCCAAAATCTAGGGGAAAAGGCACCACAATTTCTTTGGAAGTCAACCCAAAACGCGCGCGCATTTCCACAACAGCAAGGGCTAAGAGTTCTTCGTCGGTTTCGTCCAATTTCTTTTTAAGTTCTAGGGTATGCGAGCGAATGATGGCGCCGTGGGCTATTTGTAAAAAGTTGACAAAAGCCAAGCTTTCATCGGAAACGATAGAGAAAACGTCGATATTGGAAATCTTCGGATTGAGAATGGTCGAACGGGCTTGGTAATGCTCCAAAACTTCGATTTTCTCCTTCATCTTTTGGGCTTCTTCAAACTGCATGTCGGTGGCAAAGTCTTGCATTTTCTTTTTGAAATCACGCAAACTGTCTTTGAAATTCCCTTTTAAGATTTCACGTATCGCCGCCACTTGGTCCAAATAATGTTGCTCCGATTCCAAGCCTTCACAGGGGCCTTTGCAATTGCCAATATGGTACTCTAAGCACACTTTAAACTTGCCACTTTTGATGTTGGCCGGTTTTAAATCCAACTGACATGTGCGCAACGGATACAATTCTTTGATCATGTCCAAAATCGTATGCACCACTTTAAAATTGGTATAAGGGCCAAAGTATTCCGACCCGTCTTTGATCATTTTTCGGGTGGAAAACACCCGCGGAAAGGGTTCGCGCTTGATGCAAATCCATGGATAGCTCTTATCATCTTTCAACAATACGTTGTACCGTGGCTGTAGTTTTTTAATCAAATTATTTTCCAACAACAAGGCATCTGCTTCGGTGGCTACAACAATATGGCGAATGTCGTGAATCTTTCGTACCATGACATTGGTCTTGGCATTGTCGTGGACTTTATTGAAATACGAGGAGACTCGCTTTTTCAAATTCTTGGCCTTCCCTACGTACAAGAGCTTTCCCTCGGTGTCAAAATACTGATACACGCCGGGATTATCGGGTAACGTTTGTACTTGAAGTTCCAATGAAGGAGGAAGCGCCATCGAATTCTTTTTTTACAAAAATACACAGAAGAAGCGCGGAAAGTTGTCTTGAAATTAATTTTTAACGCCATACCTCACTTGAGGGCGACCTGCTTTTTATTTCTGTATTCTAATCTCGAATGGTTTGGGCGACTTGAGTGCAATTGCGTACCTTTACCTTGAAACTGAAAATGCATCCCATGCTCAAAAAAGAATTGCGGTCTTTATTCAAAGCCAAACGCACGGAATTGAACGAAGACCAAATCGATTCCAAAAGCCTGCAAATTGCCAACCAACTGCTGCGTATGCCCATTTGGGACTACTTATATTACCATCTTTTCTTGACGATAGAAACCCAAAATGAAATTCAAACCGAGTGTGTTTTACAGATTCTTTTTGGAAAAGATAAAGAAGTGGTGTTGTCGAAAAGCGACTTTGAATTGGGGACACTCTCCCATTATTTACTCACTGAAAACACCTCACTTCTTAAAAACACCTATGGCATTCCTGAACCAGTGGACGGAATTGAAGTGCCCGAAAGCAAATTGGATGTGGTTTTTATTCCTTTACTAGCTTTTGATATCCAAGGCAATCGCGTAGGCTATGGCAAAGGTTTTTATGACCGATTTTTGGCAAAATGTCGGCCAGACACTTTAAAAATAGGGTTGTCGCTCTTTGAAGCGGTTCCAGAAATTACCGATACATCGGTGGAAGATATTCGCTTGGATTATTGTGTAACGCCCGAAAAGGTTTATTCGTTTGGCGTTGAAACTTCCTCTTGAGGTTCGCCTTCCCATGGGCCGATTGTTACATTGGAAGGTTCAGGCGTGTGGGCAAACGCGCGTTTGTTGAACACAATCAAGATACCGACGCCTGTGGAAATGGCCACATCGGCTACATTAAAAATCGCATTGAAGAAGGTGATTTCTTTACCGCCCCAGATGGGTATCCAAGTGGGCAGCATATAATCTTCAATGATAGGAAAGTAAAACATATCCACCACTTTTCCGTGAAAAAGCGTTCCGTAAGGTTGATCGGTAAAAAGAGTGGCCAAACGATTGGTGCTATCGTCAAAAATAACCCCATAGAATACCGAGTCAATAATATTCCCGAGGGCTCCTGCAAAAATTAAACTGATGGCAACAATCAAGAAGTTGTTTTTACGTTTTTTTACCGAATCCCATAACCAATAGGCGATGACTCCCACGGCGATGATGCGGAAAAGCGTTAGAAACAATTTACCATACTCCCCGGGAATCACGGTACCCCAAGCCATTCCTTCATTTTCTATAAAATACAATTTAAACCAACTAAATACCTTCACCTGATCTCCCAAGATAAAATTGGTTTTCACGTAAATCTTGGAGTACTGGTCGATCACCAATAAGAGGAAAATTAGTAAGGCGGCATTTCTAAATTTCATGACAAACAGGAATGTAACGGGTTTGTTTTTGTGTGCAGCAAAAGTACTCATTTTTTAAGAAAAACGCCCCGTATCGGAGCGTTTCACTTTATCATTGGAATTTCTTAGCGTTGCATGTTCTTGGCCTCGATACTCATCGTGGCGTGCGGAACAATTTTTAAGCGTTCTTTGGAAATCAATTTCCCGGTTACTTTGCAGATACCATAGGTTTTGTTTTCTACACGGAATAATGCATTTTTCAAGTCGCGAATAAACTTCTCTTGACGAATCGCCAATTGAGAGTTTGCTTCTTTACTCATGGTTTCACTTCCTTCTTCAAACGCTTTAAACGTAGGCGATGTATCGTCTGTTCCGTTGTTTAAATCGTTCATATACGCACTTTTAATTAGCTCTAAATCGGCTTGTGCTTTTTCAATCTTTTTTAAGATTAATTCTTTGAATTCTGCTAAATCAGCATCTGAATATCTCAATTTTTCTTCTACCATAATTTTCCTATTTTGAGATTAGTATTTTGGTTGTTATATCATCAAATTCGAGTTCGGTTCCTCCATCCAAGACATCGGCAAATGTTAACGAACGGGTTAACGTTTCAGAACAAACATACGCCTTATTGTTTTCAATGGCCTGTTCTAGTTCCCCGTTGCGTTGCAATACCACTTCGATGGTGTCGGTCACTTCAAATCCTGAATCCTTGCGAAGGTTTTGGATTCGATTGACCAACTCACGAGCCATCCCTTCTTCTTTTAACTCTTCGGTTAACGTGATGTCTAAAGCGACTGTTATTCCATTTGCGTGAGCCACTAACCATCCCGGAATGTCTTGCGAAGTAATCTCCACGTCTTGGGATGTTAAAGTTAAATTTTTTCCTGAAATTTCAA
Organism: Flavobacterium sp.; assembly: GCF_027482425.1. GTDB lineage: Bacteria > Bacteroidota > Bacteroidia > Flavobacteriales > Flavobacteriaceae > Flavobacterium. The sequence goes on along the minus strand of NZ_JAIXWA010000013.1, from coordinate 14,269 downwards.
TAGCTAACTCTCCTTTGGTATCAATAGTATTGATTTGCTCTTGCGTGAACTCTTGTATCGCTTTGGAAATCAACCCCATATCCTTTCCAAAACGGGGGCCGAGCGTTTTAAAATTAGGTTTAATTTGCTTCACCAACACCCCAGAAGCGTCGTCTAATAATGCCACTTCTTTGACATTTACCTCTGATTTAATCAAGTCCGTAACCGCTTCAATCTCTGCTTTAAAAGTGGCGTCAAGTACTGGAATCATTACTCTTTGCAGGGGTTGACGAACTTTAATCATCTCTTTCTTACGCAGGGATAACACCAACGAAGAAACGGTTTGCGCCTTTAACATTTTACGCTCCAGCGATTTATCAACAAATTTTTCAACAAATTGAGGGAAGTTTGCTAAGTGAACGCTAGTAAAATCGGGGCTTCCCGTGGCATTAACTAAGTCGCGGTACAACTGATCCATAAAGAACGGAGCCACAGGAGCCGACAATTGGGCAACCGTTTTCAAACAAGTGTACAAGGTTTGATAGGCCGCAATCTTATCGGTACCGTATTCCCCTTTCCAAAAACGACGACGACACAAACGCACATACCAGTTGCTGAGGTTCTCTTGGACGAAATCGGATATCGCTCGGGTCGCTTTGGTGGGTTCGTAATCGGCATAGGCTTCATCTACCGTTTGGATTAACGTATGCAATTCGGAGAGAATCCAACGATCGATTTCAGGGCGCTCCGCTAACGGCACTTCGGTTTCTTGATTGGTAAATCCATCGATATTGGCATACAACGCAAAGAACGAATACGTATTATACAAGGTACCAAAGAATTTACGTCGCACTTCCGCAACGCCTTCGATGTCAAATTTCAAGTTATCCCAAGGATTCGCATTGGAAATCATGTACCAACGCGTGGCATCAGGACCGTATTCTTTAAGTGTTTCAAACGGATCTACCGCATTGCCTAAACGTTTGGACATTTTTTGCCCGTTTTTATCCAACACCAAGCCGTTAGAAACGACATTTTTGTATGCGATTTTATCAAATACTAAGGTTCCAATGGCGTGTAAGGTGTAAAACCATCCACGGGTTTGATCTACGCCTTCTGCGATAAAATCGGCAGGGAACGCTTCGTTATTGTCAATGAACGCCTTGTTTTCAAATGGATAGTGCCATTGGGCATAGGGCATCGCACCCGAATCAAACCATACGTCAATCAAATCAGATTCCCGTTTCATGGCTTTCCCAGAAGGCGCCACCAAGACAATGGTATCCACGATGTTTTTATGCAAGTCCACCAAATCATAGTTGGCTTCGTCCATATTGCCGATTTCAAAACCGCGGTACGGATTTTCGGACATCACCCCAGCAGCCACCGCTTTTTCAATTTCGTTGTACAACTGTTCTACCGAACCGATACAGATTTCTTCTGTTTTGTCTTCGGTGCGCCAAATCGGGAGGGGAATTCCCCAATACCGTGAACGCGACAAGTTCCAATCGTTGGCATTTTTCAACCAATTCCCAAAACGGCCTTCCCCAGTCGCTTTGGGCTTCCAGTTGATGGTGTCGTTCAGGTCAAACATACGGTCTTTAACTTCCGTAATTTTGATAAACCAAGAATCCAGGGGATAATACAAAATCGGTTTATCGGTGCGCCAACAGTGGGGATAACTGTGTACGTATTTCTCCACTTTGAAGGCTTTATTTTCTTCCTTTAAACGAATGGCGATTTCCACATCCACCGATTTCTCGGGTGCTTCACCATCGTTGTAATATTCATTTTTCACGTATTTACCCGACAAGTCACCCAAACCTTGAATGAAACGCCCTTGTAAATCCACGAGCGGCACTGGATTCCCTGCCTCATCCAACACCAACATCGGCGGAACTTCGGGCGTAGCTTCTTTGGCTACTTTGGCGTCATCGGCCCCAAACGTGGGCGCGGTATGCACGATACCGGTACCGTCTTCGGTGGTAACGAAATCACCCTCAATCACGCGGAATGCGTTTTCAGGCGATTGGAACGGCAACACATACGGCAACAGTTGTTCGTAGCGAATTCCTACCAAATCAGCTCCTTTGGCTTCTGCGATTACTGAAAAGGGAATCTTTTTATTTTCCGTTTTATAGTTGGTAAAATCAGCATCACTTTCAGCAACTGCATATTTTCCCCCAAAGACTTTACCCAATAAGGGTTTGGCCAAAATTACTTGAATGGGTTCGAACGTGTATTGGTTAAATGATTTTACTAAAACGTAATCGATTTTGGGTCCAACGGTCAACGCGGTATTCGAAGGTAATGTCCAAGGAGTCGTCGTCCACGCCAAGAAATGAATGTCGCCAAACCCTTGTAAGAACGTCGGCAAGCTATTGGGAACCGCTTTAAATTGTGCCACAATCGTGGTATCGGTCACATCGCGGTAGGTGCCGGGCTGGTTCACTTCGTGCGAAGACAAGCCCGTTCCTGCTTTGGGCGAATAGGGTTGAATGGTGTAGCCTTTGTACAACAAGTTCTTGTTATAGATTTGTTGCAACAACCACCATACCGTTTCCATGTATTTGGATTTATAGGTCACATACGGATCGGTCATATCGACCCAGTAGCCCATTTTTTCGGTCAAATCATTCCACACATCGGTGTAGCGCATAACGGTGCGTTTACAGGCCTCGTTATATTCGGTTACCGTAATGGTTTTGCCGATATCTTCTTTGGTAATGCCCAATTCTTTCTCGGTTCCTAATTCAACGGGCAACCCATGCGTATCCCATCCCGCTTTTCGTTTGACTTGGAACCCTTTTTGGGTTTTATACCGGCAAAAAATATCTTTGATTGCGCGTGCCATCACGTGGTGAATACCCGGCAAGCCATTGGCTGATGGAGGTCCTTCAAAAAACACATACGGCGTAGCTCCGTCACGCGAGGTAACACTTTGTTCAAAAACGTTATTTTCTTTCCAAAACTTCAGCACTTCCTCGGCTACTAGCGGCAAGTCAAGTCCTTTGTATTCAGCAAACTTAGTACGCATTTTGTGGTTTTCTTAAATCAGTTTGCGAAAGTAATGAAATTTGGCATATAAGTAGCTAAATTTGATGCAACGGCACTGATTTTTAGGAATAATTTGGGTAGCGTTTGCTAGAATTGCATTATTGTTAAGGCAGCCTATGTTAACCTAAACGAAGACGGATCGATTGATGGAGGGTTTTTTCGTGACCCAGAGTTTCGGGGCTAATCTCTCCCCTAAGCAAACACCTCCCGCAGCACCTCCAATGATTTAGGTTTTTTGAAAGCATCGAGGTGGATGGCATAAAAATCCAAAAGAATTTTGAGTAAAATCGCGCGTTCGGTGTTGGTGAACACTTTTCCGGGATTTTCGATTTTTTGTTCCATAAGTTTGCGCCATAGTACCGTTTCGTGCGCACTCAAGCAACTCACCCCTTGAAAAGGCACAAATATGCCTTCTATCATTTCAAAAAACGGATCGGTGGTATTGTCGCGTTCAGGGTAAAATCCGAGGTATTTGGTGACTTCCAGTAATAAAATTAAATGAAAATTGGCAATATCATCGTGGGCATCCAACCACAATAAAGCGGATTCTAGCAGGGCAAACAGTGGGCTGTTTTTCTCTTCCTCCCGAATGCTGTGGTGTAATATTTCGGAGAGAAAAATCACGATGGTGCTTTTCACAATATGACTCGGAATGGATTGGTAGGGCACCGCCAATCGAATTTCCCGAAAATGCTCCAACGTCCCTTTGTTCTTGTGATTGGCTTCAATTTCGAGCAGCGTCAACGGCTGAAAATAGGCCATTTTGGAGGCGCTCTTTTTTCCCGAAAACGCATTCGACACAAAATACGATTTAAGTCCGTCACTTTGGGTGTAGCACTTCACAATCAAGCTTTTCTCTTGATATTTTAAGGCCGACAAAACGATGGCTTTGGTTTTAACAAGCATGGTTTAGGATTTCCCTTTTTTTTAAAAAAGTAATGATGAAGAAATTACTTGATGTAAAAACACAACTTTCATGGTATCCCTATCGAATGATCATGACCTTACGAACGGTGGTTTCAACACCGTCTTGGGCCGAAATAAAAATCATGTACACTCCCGAGGCTACCCGGTATTTTCCAAAAGCGGTCGTATCCCATTCCATGGTGCCTCCCGCTGCGGTGGTTTCAAAAACCAAATTCCCTTCGATATCGGTAATTTTTATCACGGCTTTATCGGTCAATCCGGCAATTTTTACCGTACCCGAATATTCTGGACGAACGGGATTGGGATACACATATACGCTAGCCAAATCATCGCTGGGTGCGGTAGCATTGGCTTTAAAGGAAACCAGTCCTTTCTCGGTAGCAAAAAAGACCTCTCCGGTTGTACCATCAATTTCGATATCATTAACGGTATTACTGGGTAAAGGGGAATTTTCTTTGGTAAACTGATAAATCGTTTCTTGACCGTTGGAAGACACCAAATAGACGCCAGAATCGGCGAGTGAAACCCATTTACGGTTGGCCCCATCGACACAAATATCCAACACCACTTGTTCAAAAAAGAGTTCTTGCGCTAGGGTTTGACCGTTGATGACTTCATTGATGATGATGGGACGTGATTGCAATGACTCGGCGGTGATAAATGCATCGGCTGAGGATAACGTACGCAGTCCCCGAGCCGTACCAATCCAAACTTGATTTCGGTTGTCAATGGCTACACAACGCACATCCAAACTAGGGAGGTTACCTTCGGTTCCGGTTTTAACAAATAAAAATTTATTGCTGTAATTTTCGTTAAATGCAACCAACCCATTGGCCCGGTAGGTGGGAATCCATTTGGTGTTGTTTTTATCGATGGCCATTTGTCCGTAACGCTCAAAAAAGGGTTCTGTAAGAATATTGGTCAAATCATACGATTGCCACTGCCCTGTTTTACGAAACACTTTCAATCCTTTATCAACATAGGCATTGGTCAACCACAAATCCCCGCGGGAATCGTAGGCTAAACCGTTGATACGAATGTCAACATACGAAGGATCTGGAGGGGTCAATTGTAGGGATTCCAACCCATTGGCACCGGTATTCGTTTGGTTGAATAAAGTGGTGGGTACCAAATCTTCCAATTTTAAAATGCCCGAGAAATAGGAGCTGATAAAAATTTCATTCGCGTTGGAAGGGTTAACCACCAAGCTCGTCAAACTTCGAGCGTTGAGTACATCGGTAGTTGGGATTTTGCTCCATCCTTGTTCTTTATCAAAATAATTGATGGGAAAAAGGTAGGGCTGAAACGGCGGATTTGGATTATAGGGATTGTACGTAAAATTGAAACGCCCATAGGTCACAAACAATTTATCCTCGGTTTTTTTCAAGCGAAAAGGCTGATTCAAATCGGGACCATCAGGTTTAAGCGATGCGGCATTACTGGGAGCGCTTATGGGAAATTGTAGCAAGCCCACTTCATTGGTGGCAATATACACTGTTTCATCAGCTACGGTGGCAGCATTGAAGGTTACGGGTTGCGGCGTGTAATTGGATGTGTTGTAATTAACCAAAACCACGCCTGCCGCATTGGCGACCATGACCTTTTGGGCGGTAGTGACAACAATGTAATCGGCGGTGGTTCGAAAATCAATGGGCGGTTGTCCCACAGCAAACAATAAGGTATACGACGTCCCATTCCAACGGTAAACGTTGCCATCGGTATTGAAGAAAACAGATTGATTTTGAAAAGCTTGAGCGCCATACCAGAAGCCACTGTCATGCAAGACCCATTGGGAAAAGTCGATCAAAAACGGATTGGTTACTGCTGCTTTTTTGATACGGAAGTTACCCATTACCGCAAAGATCGAATTGTTGTACACAGTGGTTTGAATAACCCGTGTTTGGGCACCGCCATCCCCAATGTAATAGGTGTCACTGAATTCTTGTTGGTTCAAATTGAAGACCGAAATCCCATAATCGGTTGAGAGATAAACCTTGCCATCGAACTCCGAAAAATGATTGATACGCTTTTGGCCTGCGGGTACAGGTACCTCGGTAAGGATGCCGTTTTTAAAAGCTACGGTTCCATCGGCTTGTATAACCAAAAGTAAGCCATTGCTGTTGCCTACTAAAAGCACTTGAAAAGCTTCACTGTAATGTATGGCTGTGATCGTTTCGGCTTTTAACCCGTTGACACTCGTAATAGTCTCTAAGAATCCATCGGGTTTTTGAAAAAAAATAGCGTTCTCAGAGGCGGCATATACTGTTGACTCGCGCTGGGCTAAAGCCCCCAATTGATTAAATGAAAAATACCCCTGCCACAAGCGGTTGGTTTGTGCTCCAACAATTTGGACGAGAAAAAGGAAGATCAGTACGTTTTTTTTCATAGCGAAAGGGTCGTAGTATCGTAACGCAATATTACGTAAAATCATATCGAAACCATAAAAAAACCTCCTCTCAAAACGAGAGAAGGTTTGATATAAGGTGTTGTTTTCAAAGACTAGACGACGCCTTGACCTAACATCGCATCGGCTACTTTCACAAAGCCTGCGATATTTGCGCCACGAACGTAATCGACAAATCCAGTTTCATCTTTTCCGTATTTCACACATGATTCGTGGATATCACTCATAATTTTGTGTAAACGTTGGTCTACTTCCTCACGGGTCCAGCTTAAACGCAATGAGTTTTGCGACATTTCTAATCCAGAAGTCGCCACCCCACCTGCATTGGAAGCTTTTCCGGGAGCAAATAAGATTTTGGCCGCCAAGAATGCCTCGATAGCTTCTGGTGTTGAAGGCATATTGGCTCCCTCTGCCACACAAAAACAACCGTTGGCAATCAACATTTTGGCTTCATCCCCGTTTAATTCATTTTGCGTAGCACAAGGTAACGCGATGTCACATTTCACTTCCCATGGACGTTTCCCCGCTACGAACGTTGCATTGGGATATTTCGCAACATATTCGTTGATACGGCCGTAACGTACATTTTTGATTTCCATAATGTAAGCCAATTTATCGGCATCAATTCCATCGGCATCATAAATATACCCTGAAGAGTCGGAAGCGGTCACTACTTTCCCTCCTAATTGGGTTGCTTTTTCGATGGCGTATTGGGCTACGTTTCCTGAACCAGAAACCACTACTGTTTTCCCTGCAAAACTTTTGCCACGGGTAGCCAACATGTTTTGGGCAAAATAAACATCGCCGTAACCTGTCGCTTCAGGACGGATTAATGAACCTCCGAACGTGATCCCTTTTCCGGTTAAAACACCCGTAAATTCGTTGCGTAATTTTTTATATTGACCAAACATATAGCCTACTTCACGACCGCCCACACCGATATCACCTGCAGGCACGTCAGTATCTGCTCCAATGTGGCGCGAAAGTTCTGTCATAAAGGCCTGACAAAAACGCATAATCTCATTGTCTGATTTTCCTTTAGGGTCAAAATCGGAACCTCCTTTACCACCCCCCATAGGAAGTGTGGTTAAACTGTTTTTGAATACTTGTTCAAAGGCAAGGAATTTCAAAATACTCAAGTTCACTGAAGGGTGGAAACGAATCCCTCCTTTATAGGGCCCTATGGCTGAATTCATTTGAATACGATAGCCACGGTTTACCTGTGTATTCCCTTGATCATCAATCCAACACACGCGGAACATGATGACACGCTCGGGCTCAACCATTCGCTCTAAGAGCATTTTGTTTTGGTATTTGGCATTCTGTTCAATGAAAGGAATTACGGTCTCCGCCACTTCCTTTACGGCCTGCATGAACTCAGGCTCATTGGCATTTCTTTTAGCCACTTCGGCTAAGAAATTGTGGATTGCTTGTGACATACTATTATCAGTTTGTTTAAGAAAACGTTTTCGTTTTAATTTCGACAAATATACATTTTATAAAAATATGGGGTTCATTTTTTTTAAATCCTCATAATTTTTATTTAAACGTTAAGATATCTTGAAGAAGATTGTGGTTTTGAAGCCATTTTAAAACATTTTATGCTTTTTTTCGTATATAAAGAAGTATTTTTTTAATTTGTTTTCCAAGTGAATGATGTTTTTATATATTTGTCGGGAATTGAAAAAACTCGTATGCGGACGTCTAAGTATTTTATTTTGACCTTATTGCTTTTGCTGGGTTTAACCCACCGTACGGCAGCGCAATTTGGGTTTTCCCACGAAATCGGGGGTATTTTTGGTCCGGTGGCCTTTCAATCCGATTATGGGGAGCGTAATGACTTTTCAACCAATGCTGGAAATACAGGATTTGGAATAGGATTGATTCATTACCTTAACTTTTCGTATCGTGCGGAGTGTAACTGTTACACCCCTGAGACGTATTTCAATGACCACTTCAAATTACGTACGGAACTTTCCTATAATAAAACCAACTTACAGCATTTTGGCCAATGGGTAGACGCTAAGAAAAACTCGTTAATTGCACAACAATTACGCGCCATGCGAGGAAGCACTGCGGTCACCAACATTGGAATGCAGTTGGAATTTTATCCGTTTAGTATTCGTGATTTTACAGCGACAACTGGAGCTTGGGCTCCGTTCTTAGGATTTGGAGCGCAATTCTCGTTTTTCAAACCCACCGCCTATTCTGAATTGGGACCTGGTCTTGGAGAATTACCAACCGTAACGCCTATCAAGTATTTGGAAGCGTTTGACACCCGTGGAGGTACAACATGGTCTTTGGTATCCAGTATCGGAACCCGATATAAGTTAACGGAACTATCCGATTTAATGCTAGAATTACGTTGGCAATATTACTTCTCCAACTGGGTAGATGGTTTAAGTCCAGATCCGCGCGTTTTCACAGAAAACCGTGCGAACGACTGGAACCTTATATTAAACTTCGGTTATATTTATTACTTACAATAGGATTTATTAATTCCAAAAAATAAAGCTCCAAGTACATTTGGAGCTTTATTTTTATATACCTTTTATTAAAAACAGTCTATCGAAACGCTTGTTCCAAATCGGCAAGCAAATCGTCAATATCTTCGACGCCCACGCTTAAACGAACTAAGTCGTCAGAGATGCCTCCCGCTTTTCGCACATCTTCAGGAATCGAGGCATGGGTCATCAACGCCGGGTGATTGGCCAACGATTCTACACCGCCTAATGATTCTGCCAACGTAAACACTTTTACTTTCTCTAAGAAGGCAATAGCATCTTCTCCTTTTCCAGATTTAAACGTAAAGGATACCATTCCTCCGAAATCGCGCATTTGTTTTTTGGCAATCGTATGAAAAGGATGATCGGGTAAGCCTGGGTAAAATACTTTATCAACGGCTGGATGGCTGCTTAAGAACTCGGCTACTTTGTGGCCGTTTTCGCAATGACGTTGTACACGTAAATGCAAGGTTTTGATACCGCGTAATACGAGATAACTATCCATAGGGCCGAGGGTTCCCCCGGTAGCAAATTGTTTAAAGTGTAATTCATCCCCGAGCGCTTTGTCTTTGATGACTAAAGCTCCCGCAATAACGTCGCTATGACCTCCTAAGTATTTGGTCGCCGAGTGCATCACGATATCCGCTCCTAGGTCTAACGGTTTTTGTAAATACGGGGTGGCAAACGTATTGTCGACCGCAAATAAGATGTTGTGTTTCTTGGTGATTTCGGCAATAGCAGCAATGTCGGCCAATTTCATCAAGGGATTGGTAGGGGTTTCTACCCAAACCAATTTGGTGTTTTCATTGATCAATGCCTGAAAAGCCTCCAAATCGTTCATGTCGACAAAATGAAACTTGAGGCCGCTGTCTTTATACAAACGGGTAAACAAACGGTATGTACCGCCATACAAATCGTCCATGGCGATGATTTCATCTCCCGCTTTAAACAATCGCAACAAGCAATCGGTTGCTGCCAAACCGGAAGCAAAGGCTAACCCTCGTGCCCCGTTTTCAATCGAAGCCAAGGCATCTTCTAGGGCTTGACGCGTAGGATTGGCCGCACGGCTATATTCGTAGTCGCCTACAGGTTTTCCGGGACTCGCTTGCGCATATGTTGACGTTTGAAACACAGGAGGCATTACGGCTCCCGTAACAGGTTCGTGGTGTTGACCACCGTGAATTACTTTAGTATTAAATTTCATAGGGTAAAAATCTAAATGTGTGGGCAAAGGTAGGGAATTTGGTTGGCCCCCTAGCCTCCAAAGGGGGAATAGTGATTAGTGAATAGTGAATAGTTATTAGTTATTAGATTCGTTAATTTCTGAAAACTGCTCCCGACCCTTCGGGACTGTACACTGTATACTGATAACTACACTAGAATCGCTACTTTTGCAAAAAAATTTCTCATGCGAAAAATATACTACCTCAAAACGTGTGATACCTGCAAACGGATATTGAAATCGCTCCCCAACACGGAAGGATTTGTATTTCAGGACCTCAAAGAAGCACCATTAACCGTGGCGCAGCTCGAAGAAATTCATGCGCTGACAGGATCGTATGAGGTCTTGTTTAGCAAGCGTGCGAAACTGTACAAGGAGATGGGATTAAAAGACGAGACCTTAGGGGAAACCGACTTTAAACGCTATATCCTTGAGCATTATACCTTTTTGAACCGTCCGGTGATTATGGTGGACGACCAAGTATTTGTGGGGAACAGTCCGAAAGTTGTTGCACAAGCCCAAGCCGCTTTATCATGAGTAAACGTGCCTGGGCGCTAGTCGCTGCCACCTTAGTTTCGGTCATTTACGGGGTCACGTTTACGATTGCCAAAGACGTCATGCCGCGATACGTTGAACCGTTTGGGTTTATCGTGTTGCGCGTTGGGGGTTCGGTCATCCTGTTTTGGCTGTTATCGTTTTTTGGACCCAAAGAAAAAATTGCCCGCACTGATTTTCCCCGAATTGCCGCCGCAGCCTTGTTTGGCGTGGCGTTCAATATGCTTACGTTTTTCAAAGGATTGAGTTATACCTCGCCAATTATGGGTGCTGTATTGATGGTCACTACGCCGATGATTGTGCTGGTGCTCTCGGCCCTTTTGATGAAAGAGCGCATGAAAACCTCAAAGATTTTGGGAATCGTGTTGGGACTGATCGGAACAGTTACCTTGATTTTGTATGGAAAATCGGTAGTGAATGCTTCCAATGCAACGTTGGGAAACCTGCTCGTGTTTGTAAATGCGGTATCGTATGGGTTTTACCTGATCATCGTCAAAAAACTCATGGACAAATACAATGCTTTTACGTTTGTGAAATGGATTTACACCTTTGGGTTCCTTATGGTGTTGCCCTTTGGGTGGAGTGAATTTCAAGCCATTGCCTGGCCAACGCTGGGTGTTGACATTCTTTGGAAAATTGGCTTTGTGGTCGTGTTTTCAACGTTTCTGACCTATTTATTGAACTTGGTGTCGATGCGGGAGTTAAAACCCACCACAGTAGCGGTATTTATCTACTTACAACCCTTGTTTGCCACGATTTTTGCGGTGAGTTTGGGCAAAGACGACGTAAATCTGATTAAGCTCCTCTCGGCGGGATTGATTTTTGCGGGCGTGTATTTGGTGACGAAGAAAGTAACTAGTGAGCCGCCTAGCCCCCAAAGGGGGAATGGTGATTAGTCGTTAGACGTTGGACGTTAGACGTTAGAAAAGTCGTAAGTCGGGTTTGGACGTGAATTTTCAAACCTGCAGGCAGGCAGGCACTCAAATTGACTCATTGCCACATCGGCACATTGTCTCATCGGCACATTGTCTCATTACCCCATTACCACATTCCCCCTAAAAAAACTATCTTTGCCCCTTTACTTTACCTATGATACAATCCATGACTGGTTTTGGGAAGGCTTCGTTGCAACTGCCCACCAAGAAAATAACCGTTGAAATCAAATCGTTGAACAGTAAGGGGCTGGATGTCAATACGCGGATGCCTTCGTTGTATCGGGAGATGGAATTGGGAGTGCGGAACTTACTTTCGCAACGCCTGGAGCGCGGGAAGGTTGATTTTTCGCTGTTTATTGAAATTACGGGCGAGGAAACGGCTTCTAAGATCAATGCTCCCATAGTAAAGGGCTATATCGCACAAATGCGGGAAATTCTGCCCGAAGCTGATGCCACCGAACTCATGAAAATGGCCGTGCGCATGCCCGATGCCTTAAAAACTGAACGCGACGATATTGACGCGTCCGAATGGGCCCAGATTCAAACGGTGATTGACGAGGCCCTGAGTGCGATGATTCACTTTCGCTGTGATGAGGGATTGGCGCTGGAAAAAGAATTTACGCAACGCATTGCCAACATTCGCGCGCTAATGCAAGAGGCTGTCAGTTATGACGCGGAACGTATCGAAACGGTGAAAACGCGTTTGCGTACCGCTTTGGAAGAACTGGAAGCCAATGTCGATGAAAACCGCTTTGAGCAGGAACTTATTTACTACCTCGAGAAATACGACATTACGGAAGAACGCGTGCGCCTCGATAATCACCTCAACTATTTTCTGGAAACCCTTGCCGGGAAGGAAGCCAACGGACGTAAATTGGGCTTTATCACCCAAGAAATGGGCCGTGAAATCAATACGATGGGGTCAAAATCGAATCATGCGGAAATGCAAAAATGCGTGGTTTTGATGAAGGATGAATTGGAAAAAATTAAGGAACAGGTGCTAAATGTTTTATAACTATTTGCACGCTATACAACACCCATGGCAACAGGAAAATTAATCGTCTTTTCGGCGCCCTCGGGATCGGGGAAAACTACTATTGTGCGTCACTTGCTGGGTATTCCCGACTTGAATTTGGAGTTCTCGGTCTCCTGCACCACCCGTGCCCCGCGCGGCACCGAAGTCCATAGCAAAGACTACTACTATATGAGCATTGCCGATTTTAAACAGCACATCAAAGCGGAGGATTTTGTAGAATGGGAAGAAGTGTACCGCGACAATTTTTATGGCACCTTAAAAAGTGAGGTGGAACGCATTTGGGCCTTGGGTAAAAATGTAATTTTTGACATCGACGTGGCAGGTGGGTTGCGCATCAAAAAGAAATTTCCCGAGCAAACCTTGGCCGTCTTTGTGAAACCGCCTAGCGTAGACGAATTGAAACGCCGCTTGAAAGAGCGCTCTACCGAAACCGACGAAAAAATCAATATGCGCATTGCCAAAGCCCACGTCGAATTGGCAACGGCTCCCCAGTTTGACAAGATCATCAAGAATTATGATTTGGATACGGCGAAGCAGGAGGCGGTGGAGTTGGTAAGGGATTTTATTGACGGAAAGTTATAAGCTATTTTAAATTTTATATTATAAATTATGAATGAATCGAATACCATTTATAATTTATAATTTACAATTCAAAACAAATGAAAATCGGTCTTTACTTCGGCACCTTCAACCCCATTCATGTGGGGCATTTGATTATTGCGAATCATTTGGCGGAGTATGCCGATTTGGATCAAATTTGGATGGTGGTGACGCCGCATAATCCGCATAAGGAGAAGCGCACCTTGCTCGACGATTACCAACGCTTGCATTTGGTGCATTTGGCCACAGAAGCCTATCCGAAAATCAAACCCTCGGACATTGAATTTAAGTTGCCGCAACCCAACTACACCGTGACTACCTTGGTGCATTTGCAGGAGAAATTTCCCCAGCATGAATTTGCACTGATTATGGGCGAAGACAATCTGAATTCGTTGCACAAATGGAAAAACTACGAATACATGTTGGCGCACCATGCGATTTATGTCTATCCCCGCATAGCCGCAGGGGAAGCCTTACCTGAATTGCTACAGCATCCAAACGTGCATAAAATTAACGCACCCGTAGTCGAAATTTCCTCGACTGCGATACGCGAGGGCATTGCCCAACAGAAGAATGTTCGGCCGTTGCTTCCCGAAGCGGTATGGGCGTATGTGGATGCGAATTTGTTGTATCGTGAAAAAAAATAGCGTTAGACATGAAATCATCTCATGACAATCCCAACGTAAATCCTGAAATGAAATCCCTCTTTACCTTTCTTCGCTTTCAATTACGCTTTGTGGGTTTAATTATCCTTTTTGTGGGGGCCTTAATTCAATTGGGGGCCAAATTTATGGAAAAAAACACCCCTGAATATGTTACTCTATTTTATGTCGTTGGATTGGGTTTATTTTTACTCCATCGATGGGTTGAAAAAAAATAACAGTCAACCAAATTTTCTTTACGTAAATTGGTTTTAAAAGGAAAAATAATTTCACAAGAATGGTTTGAACCTTAACATTCCCTTACCACCTGTTGTTGGGGGAATGAATTACCTTTGGACTCATAATTTTTTGAATGATGCATAATTTTGAACTATACAATCCGGTCCAT
>NZ_JAIXWA010000059.1 GCF_027482425.1 Flavobacterium sp. | reverse complement strand
GCGAATCCTCATGTAAGGGATAAAAAAGGTTTTGACTATGGATTCCATGCACCGTACCAATGGGAATGAGAGAGAGCACAGTGTCTTTCGGATACCATTTTTCAAAATGACGGGGGAGAAGGTGGAGTTTGGAAAAATCATCAAAAAAGACAATTTTTAACGCTTCACGGTAGGCCGCCATGATGGTCACATTGTGCAGGGTGTGATCCATTCGGTGCCCAGTGGCCCAGACGACATTTACTGCTTTATGGCCCCGATGAATGAGATAATCAAAGGCCTTTTCTAAGTCAGTTTTATTTTGATCGGGCGCTGGTACAATTTCCAATGGATAGTGCTTTTCTTTGTAAAAATACGGATCAAAGTCCCGGTCAAAGTCACCCAACAGCACATCGACTTTTATTCCCAATTCCACTACGCGCTCCATGGCCGAATCCAAGACAATCACCAACGGTTGCCATTCTAAGAGCTGATGAAGTAATCCCAACGAACAAGCAGCCCCATTAGCGATAATCAGCGCAGGTTCTTGGTCGTCACGAACGATGTGGTGGGAGGACATGGGTTAGGGATTAGTGATTAGTGATTAGTGATTAGTGATTAGTGACTAGTGACTAGTGATTGGTGATTGGTGATTAGTCCCGAGACGTCGGGGGTGATAAGTGATTCTTGAACTTCCTTAATTAGAGTTGACCGTTTTTTATTTATAAATCGCGGTGTCAAAAATAGGGAATATTTCGAATGACTTGCTGTTTTCGATTTCATACGTTATATATCACATTATTCAACAATATAATCGCGGTAATCGACTTCCGATAAATGGAAATAGCCTAATGGAAAGTTGGCTTCATTGGTTTGATTGACAACATTCCCGCGAAGGGTGGCTGGTGGGGTGGCAAAAGGACTGCCGTTTTGATTGCCAGCGATGTTCAACAACTGATTCATGTAATTGAAGTAGCGCTCGGTGATGCCCTGCAAACGAAAACGAAGGGGAACGCCCGCCACCAAATCTTCTTGAGTGTAGAAGCCAAACATTTGATTTCCTTGAAAAAAATCATCCGAGATGACCCCAAATTCGGGGATGGCCAATTGTGCATTTTGAACCCCAACGAAGTAAAAATTGTCCTCATTGCCATTGTCTTGGTAGAAGAATTTGACCTGAATCTCCTCGCCGCCGAATCCTTGAACGGTAGTTTGCGAAACCGAGTCAATTTCGGGCGTAGCCAATAGCGGTGCAGCAGCCCGGTAGGTTTCTCCATTATAAATCACCGTAAGTGTATACACTTCATTAATCACTGGTACGAAAGAGGTGCAAAGGTATTCGCCCGAGTTGGGAACCACTTCCACAAAAGGAAACACCGTATTACTGCTATTGGTAATGACTACGGTGGCGCCAGAAACGGTGGGAACATCGGGAGCGTAATAGCCGGTGGTGGTGGAGAGTCGTATTTTCTGTTCGTTGCCAGGAGTTCCTTTCTCCCACAAAATAGTTGCATCAACGACCAATTTAGGAGCAGCCGTATCGAGGTCCAACGTAATCGGGTCTTCACAACTCCACGCGAAAAAGGCAACAAACAAAAGGGCGATATATTTTTTCATGGGATTAAAATTTAAAGTTATAGGTGATGGATGGCACAATACCAAAAATGGATAAACGCAGCGATTCGTTCAAACCTGTATTTTGATTTTGCCGGAAGGTGATACTGGCAGCATTCCGACGGCTGTAGAGGTTATACACGCTAAACACCCATTCTTCCTGCCAGCGTTTCCCCTTCTTTTTGGGCGTAAGGGTGGCCGAAACATCCAAGTGGTGGTAAAGCGGCAAGTTGGCTTCATTGCGCAATCCAAAACTCGGAACCGTGATGCCTTGGTATTCGTATTGTCCATTGGGGAAAGTTACGGGCTGTCCCGATTGTAGGACAAAGTTGGCCCCAAACGTCCATTTCTTATTATATTTATAGGAAGAAGTAATCGCCAAATTGTGTCGTTTGTCAAAACCTGAGCTATACCACTCGCCATTGTTGATACCTGTCTCTAGGGGTGTACGCCCCGGAGTGCGTTGTATAGATTTGGATAAGGTGTAGGAAATCCAACCGGTCCAATCGCCTGAATTTTTACGAAACAGCACTTCCAATCCGTAGGAGCGCATTTCCCCATTGAGGACCACTTGTTCGATCGCTTCGTTGGCAATCAGGTCGGCACCGTCAATGTAGTCCATACGATTTTTAACGGTTTTGTAGAACGTTTCCACCTCTAAGGAATACGCATCGTTTTTGAGGTTGGTAAAATACCCTAAGGCGATTTGATCGGCAATTTGGGGTTTGATATACCGATCGCTCGGTGTCCAAACGTCTAGCGGAGTGGGCGAAGCAGTGTTGGAAACCAACTGAAGGTATTGCACCATGCGGTTGTATCCCAATTTTAAAGAAGCGTTGGACGTCAGTTCATACGATAAGGCCAAACGAGGTTCCAGGTTGTTGTAATCCGCCATGATTTCGTTTCGACCATAGGAGACGGTTCCAATAGGCGTTGCTTTTTCGTAGATTTTTAACTCCTCATCAAAAACGACAGGTTGGTTGTTTTCATATAGATTTAAGGTAGAGGCCCCTAAGCGATAGAACCAACTGTAGCGAAAGCCGTATTCGACATTCAAACGATCGCTAATCTTTTGTTCGGCACTTAAGTAAACCGCGGGTTCGAAAGCATATTTCCGTTCCAACTGCCTAAAGTTAATGCCTGAGTCCTCCCGTGAGGGTTCGATAGTCCCAGGGTTAAAATCGTAGTAAATTCCATTAACGCCATAATACAACTTAATTTTATCATTGACATAATGACGAAAGTCGTATTTGATGTGGTAGTTTTTGATGCCTGATTCCCAGTTGAATCCTACGAAATCCAAATTTAAACCGTAGTAATAATCGCTATAAATAAGGGATAGATTGGAAAACAGTTTGTCTGAATACAAATGGTTCCAACGCAGATTTAAGGTCGAGTTGCCATACGTGTTTTGAAAACTCTGATTGATATCAAAGACATCGCGTCCAAAATAACCCGAGAGGTAAAGGGTGTTGTTTTTATTGAACTTGTAATTGAGTTTTGTATTCAAATCATAGAAATACGCTGAATTGGGATTGTCGGCCAATTGTAAAAACAAATGCGCATACGAAGCACGCCCTCCAATAAGAAAGGACCCTTTGTCTTTTTTCAACGGTCCTTCGGCCAAAAGGCGTGAGGAGATCAAACCGATACCGCCATTTACTTGAAAGTTTTTGTTATTTCCTTCTTTTTGATAGATGTCCAACACTGAGGCGGCTCTCCCTCCAAATCGCGCAGGGATTCCGCCTTTATATAATTTTAAGTCTTTAATCGCATCGGGATTGAATACCGAGAAAAAGCCAAAAAGGTGCGAGGAGTTGTAAATTGTTGCCTCATCCAATAAAATTAGGTTTTGGTCGGCGCCTCCCCCCCGCACATTAAAGCCCGATTGTCCCTCACCCGCATTGGTTACCCCGGGCAAAAAAAGGAGCGATTTGATGATGTCGACTTCGCCAAGTACCACTGGGATTTTTTTAATGGTGGCGACCGATAGTTTATTGACGCTTATTTCGGGTTTTCGTATGTTGGTTTTGGTTTCTTGGGTGGAAATGACTACCTCCTCCAAAAGTTCCCCTTCCTCTTTCAATTTCATGTCCATTTTTTGGTCTTGATTGAGGTTAATGGCGACATTTTGGGTTTCATATCCCATATAACTAATGACTAGCGTATACTCACCACGAGGTAGTGTAAGGGAAAAAAAACCATATTCATTAGTCACAGCAAATGACTTGGTCCCTTTTACAGCAAGATTCACTCCAATTAAGGTTTCATTGTTTTTTTGGTCGGCGATGGTTCCACTGAGGGTAAACTTTTCTTGGGCAGATACCAATGCGGTGAAGCATAGAAAAAGTAAGGTGAATCTAAAAAGTTTAGGCATGGTCTTTGTTAATTTTTTTGCAAATTTGACGATTCAAAGTACAGGTTGTTAGGTGACGAGTGTTAATGTAAGGTTAAACTCGCTGTGGCCCAACAAAATCCAAATAATTTTAACCCAAAATTACGACATGAAATTCCGCATCATTCTCCTATTATTTCTGGTCACCTTCTCGGGGTGGTCTCAGTTGGAGTCGCGTCGTAAGAAAATCAAAATCAAAGCGGTTCCAGACAAATTAGCGCAAAAAAAAGCCGAGGTTGCGACAACGCCTACCGTGTTGCCTGCCTTTAAATTTGATGCTCCCAAAGCGCGAACCTCCGATGACATCATCATGCAAAGTTTGCCCCAGTTACCCAAAGTAGGGGATACTCCCGATGTACAATATCCCGTGCGCAATCCTGCTGAATTGTATACGGATCAATTCAATAATAAGTTGAAGGAGGAGGGCGTGAGTCCCGAATTATTTAATCGTGATATGGATTTGGGACGGGTAATTGTTTTTACCCAAACGATTCACTTAGCTACGCGGGATTACGGTTTGATTGATGGCGATAACATTCGGGTATGGCTCAATGGTGTTTTGGTTAATCCCTCAATTGTGTTGCGTGACGATTTGCAACAATTTAGTGTGCAACTCAATCCGGGTATGAATATTATTGAAATTGAAGCCTTGAATTACGGGCAAATTTCACCCAATACCGGTCAATACGATTTTAAAGATGCCAATGGCGTGCTGTTTTCCCAAAAGTATTGGAATTTAGGGATTGGATACAAAGCGCGACTGCAAGTGGAGTATGTTGAAAAAATGGATAAATCCAAAACGGAACCCCAGAAATAAAAAAAGACGGTCATTAAGAACCGTCTTTTTATGTTTAGGAATTTCTTTACGCCAATTTGCGGTCGAGATTTTCTTTCAAGGTTTGTAAAAAATCTTCAGTTGTAAGGTAGTCAGCCTCGGTTAGGCCTTTGGGTTTAACGAGCATGGCCAAGTCTTTCGTCATTTTTCCACTTTCTACCGTTTCAATACACACGGCCTCCAAGGCATGGCAAAAATCGATTAAGGCTTGATTGCCGTCTAATTTTCCGCGGTGTTCCAAGCCTCGTGTCCATGCAAAGATAGACGCTATCGGATTGGTGGAAGTTTTTCTCCCTTGTTGGTGTTGACGGTAATGACGGGTAACGGTTCCGTGAGCTGCTTCTGCTTCTACGGTTTTTCCATCGGGTGTCACTAACACCGAAGTCATCAATCCTAACGAACCAAATCCTTGTGCTACGGTATCCGATTGCACGTCGCCATCGTAGTTTTTACAAGCCCAAACAAATCCTCCATTCCATTTCATCGCGGATGCCACCATATCATCAATCAAGCGGTGTTCGTAAACGATGCCTAAGGCTTCAAACTGACTCTTGTAATGTTGCTGATAAACTTCTTCGAAAATATCTTTGAAACGACCATCGTAGGCTTTTAAGATGGTGTTTTTGGTAGAAAGGTACAACGGCCATTTTTTGGTCAACGCCATTTGAAATGAAGAATGTGCAAAGCCGTAAATCGATTCGTCGGTGTTGTACATGCACATGGCTACCCCGTCGCTTTTAAAATTGAACACTTCCCAAGAGGTAGTTTGTCCGTTTTCATCGGTAAAGGACATGGTGAGCTTTCCTTTTCCTTTAATTACTTTATCGGTGGCTTTGTATTGATCGCCAAACGCGTGACGGCCAATGACAATCGGTTGGGTCCAACCTTGTACATAACGCGGCACATTTCTCATAATAATCGGCTCCCGAAATACCGTTCCTCCTACAATATTACGAATGGTTCCGTTGGGAGATTTCCACATTTCTTTGAGTTTGAACTCCTCTACACGGGCTTCATCGGGAGTTATGGTGGCGCATTTAATACCCACATTGTAGGTTTTAATTGCTTCTGCGGCATCAATAGTTACTTGGTCATTGGTAGCATCGCGGTGTTCAATGCCTAAATCAAAATATTTAATATCAATATCCAAGTACGGTAATATCAATTGTTCTTTAATAAAACTCCAAATAATGCGAGTCATTTCGTCGCCATCCAATTCAACCACAGGATGGGCCACTTTAATTTTTGCCATATAATCAGTATTAGTTTGTGTAAATAAACAAAAGCCCACAAATATATAAAGATGCTAGCGACATTGGGCAAGTTTGGACTTCGAAATCGATTGAATTATCAAATTGCTAATTAAACGATTACAAAAAATAAGATTACAAATTTTAAGCTTGTTTTTTTTTCAAAAAAAAGTCCCGAAAATAAGATTCGGGACTTTTTTATGGTACATCGGGAAACGATTAATAACGTCTCTCTTTGATTTTTGCTTTTTTACCAGTCAATTCACGGAAGTAGAAGATACGTGCACGACGTACTTTACCACGTTGATTCACTTCGATTTTTTGTAAAGCAGGCATGTTCAATGGGAAGATACGCTCTACCCCAACAGCACCTGACATTTTACGGATGGTGAATGTTTCAGTAACACCAGCGCCTTTACGTTGGATAACGACCCCTTTAAAAAACTGGGTTCTTGTTTTTTCACCTTCTTTAATTTCGTAATACACCGTGATCGTATCACCAGCTCCAAATTCAGGGAAGCCTTTTTTTGCTACGAATTCGTCTTGTACGAATTTTAATAAATCTGCCATTGTAACTAACATTAAGTGTTTTCTCAGAGCAACATTCACGATTCTCGTCAGAGGTTGGTCCAATGCGGGTGCAAATCTAATTAATTATTTTAAATTAGGAATGATGAATTTTAAATTTTTTGCACACACTCCTTTTTGCAATCAAAAAAAGGTAAAAGCTTATCGATCAAGCAAGTCGGGGCGACGGTTTTTGGTGTGTTCAAAGGCTTTCTCTTCGCGCCATTGGTCGATTTTGGCGGCATGACCACTCAACAATACGTCGGGAACTTTCCACCCTTTGTAGTCGGCGGGTCGGGTATAAATAGGAGGGGAAAGCAAATTATCTTGAAAGCTATCCGTCAATGCCGAAGTTTCATCACTCAATACGCCCGGAATCAGTCGAATCAAAGCGTCAGCAAGAACCAAGGCGCCAAGTTCACCGCCTGAAAGTACATAATCGCCAATTGAAATTTCTTTCGTGATAAAATGGTCACGTACGCGTTGGTCTACTCCTTTATAATGTCCACAAAGAATAATGATGTTTTCATACAACGACATCGCATTTGCCATCCCTTGGTGTAAGGTTTCGCCATCGGGCGTCATGTAGATGATTTCGTCGTAGTCGCGCTCGCTTTTTAATTGGGTAATGCATTTATCGATGGGTTCAACCATCATCACCATCCCCGCGCCACCACCATAAGGGTAATCGTCAACACTTTTATATTTATTGGTGGTATAATCCCGAAGGTTATGAAAATGCACTTCAACCAATCCTTTTTCAATAGCGCGTTTCATAATCGAAGCTTCAAAGGGACTGCGAAGAAGTTCAGGAACTACAGTGATGATGTCAATGCGCATGGGCCATTTTTTGGACAAAGGTAATAAAGCAATTGGATTGGAATGGGTATTTTTAAAGTTGGCAGAATAAGTTTACCTTTGCCGCTTTATTTTTAATAGTTATACAATGGAAAATGGTATATATGCTAAATTCAACACCTCTCGCGGTACGATTTTAGTAAAATTGACACACGAATTAACGCCCGGTACCGTAGGTAATTTTGTAGGTTTGGCAGAAGGACAACTAGAGAATGAGGCGCGTCCCATGGGGAAACCCTATTACGACGGATTTAAATTTCACCGCGTCATTCCCGATTTTATGATTCAAGGAGGTTGTCCGCAAGGCATTGGTTCTGGCGGTCCAGGCTACCAATTTGATGATGAGTTTCATCCCGATTTAGTACACAGCGGTCCCGGTGTGTTGTCGATGGCCAATGCGGGTCCAGGCACCAACGGCTCTCAGTTTTTTATTACGCATGTGGCGACTCCTTGGTTAGACGGCAAACATACGGTTTTTGGTCATGTCGTGGAAGGACAATCGGTAGTCGATGCCGTGCAACAAAACGATGTAATCGATAGTATCGAAATCATTCGTCAAGGCGACGAGGCGCAACAATGGAATGCCATTGAGGCGTTTCGTACGTTTGAAGGATCGCGTGAAAAGCGTCTTGCCGAGGCTAAACGTCAAGCGGAAGAAGCGGTAGAAAAATTAGCAGCCGGTTTTCAAAAAACGGACAGTGGATTACGTTACCAAATCATTCAAAAAGGGACCGGTAAAAAAGCCGAAAAAGGAAGTACAGTTTCGGTACATTATACAGGAGCATTAGACAATGGAAAAGTATTCGACAGTTCCTACGGACGCAAAAAACCTATTGAGTTTCCGCTCGGAAAAGGGTATGTAATCGAAGGATGGGACGAAGGGATTGCTTTGCTTCATGTAGGCGATAAGGCTCGTTTTGTCATTCCGTCCTATTTAGGGTATGGTGCAGCAGGTGCTGGAGGGGTGATTCCTCCCGATGCTACCTTAGTCTTTGATGTGGAATTGATGGATGTAAAATAAAAAAGGGAAAAGCGGTTTTATAGCCGCTTTTTTTGTAGTTTTAGGGTATAATGTAGAGTATGATGAAAACAAAAATTTGGCTTAGTGCCCTTGGATTGGCGCTGCTGTATGCGTGCAGTTCCACACCCAAACCAACCGTTGCCCCCGAAGTAACGGTGGTAAAAAAAGAATTGACTCCCGAATTGGCTGAAGGGAAAAATTTGTATGAAGGCAGTTGCGGACAATGCCACCAATTGTACAAACCCAACAGCTACAACGCTGAGGCATGGAAACCGATTGTAGCCCGGATGCAAAAGAAAGCCCACTTATCGGACGAGCAAGGGATGAAAATTTACAATTACCTGACTTCAGGCGCAGAATAAAAAAACCGAGAGGATTTTCCCTCTCGGTTTTCTTTTTTAGATATCATCAAAATCGATATCGGTATATTTTTTATCTCCCGTAGTTTCTTCTTGGTCCTCCGCGTAATATTCTTTCTTGAAGTCTTTTTGGTGACGCTCAGAAATTACTTCTTCGCCTTTGGATTTTAAAATGAAATTGGTCATCTCTTCCAAAATGTCATGGAACGCTGCAAAATCCTCCTTATAGAGGTAAATTTTATGCTTTTTAAAGTGGAAGGAACCGTCTTCCTCCGTAAACTTTTTACTTTCCGTAATGGTAATGTAATAGTCGTCTGCTTTGGTTGATCGAACATCAAAGAAATACGTTCTTCTACCGGCTCTTAATACTTTGGAAAATATTTCGTCTTTTTCCAACATGTCATTTTCTCTCATAATATGCGCTGTCATTTACAAGTTTTCTCTTCACGAAAATCAAAAAAAAATAGAAAATATGCAAGTATTATTCGACTTCTTTTTCAGAAAGTTGTTTGTCGTAAAGGGCTTTATAGTGTCCGTTTAAGGTTAGTAATTGATTATGAGTACCTTGTTCGATGATACGTCCTTCCTCCAAAATCAAGATGTAATCCGCATTTTTGGCCGAAGAGACCCGATGACTCACAATCACCGTCGTTTTGCTCTTGGTATAGGTAGCCAAATGATTCAAAATTCGTTCCTCTGTTTCCGTATCCACCGCCGAAAGACAATCGTCGAGTAACAGGAGTTTCGGATTCTTTATCAACGCCCGCGCAATCGAAACGCGTTGTTTTTGACCTCCCGACAGCGTAATCCCACGTTCGCCCAAGACCGTTTCATAGCCTTGGTTGAATTGTATAATATTGTCGTGCACTTCGGCGTGTTGCGCGGCTTGTTGAATTTCACTCATCGACGCATCTTCTTTGCCAAAGCGAATGTTGTTGGCGATGGTATCCGAGAATAAAAAGGCATCCTGCGGCACAATCCCAATGCTGTCGCGTAACGAGTACAAGTTCAATTCCTGAATCAATCGATTATCAACGCGAATCCTACCCGCCGTAGTATCGTATAAGCGCGTGAGTAATGCAAGTAAGGTCGATTTCCCAGAACCCGTTTTCCCCAAAATCGCCAACGTCTTGCCTTGTTCTAGCGTAAACGAAACGTCTTTTAAGGCTTGGATTTGGGTGTCAGGATAAGTGAAACTCACGTTTTCGAAGACAATTTTTCCTTCAATTGGCGTCGGCTCGGGTTGGGTGTTGCGAATTTCTGGCTCCGACTGTAAAAATTCATTGATTCGTTTTTGCGAGGCTTCGGCTTCTTGTACCAAAGAGGAGACCCATCCGATAGAAGCCACGGGCCACGTGAGCATGTTGACGTATAAAATAAACTCTGCAATTACCCCAATTTCTTTGATGTCGGGATCGCCTTGGATGTACATCATCCCGCCAAAGAAAATCACCACCAAATTACTAATGCCAATCAAAGTGATCATCAAGGGTCCGAAGAGCGAATTCACGCCTGCCAAGCGCAAACTTTTGGTTTTACTATCTTCAGCCAATGCGGCCATTTCTTTTTGGGTTTTACCTTCCAAAGCATAGGCTTTAATCACCCGAATGCCCGAAAACACTTCTTGGTTAAAGCTCGAAAGATTGGAAAGATTTTCCTGAAAACGGGTACTTCGTTTGTTGATTTCTACACTGAGTTTAAAAATGATGAAAGAAAGAATGGGCAAAGGGAGTAGAGTGTATAAGGTCAGTTTGGGCGAAACATGGTACATATAGATAATCACCACACCAAAACGAATCAGTGTGTTAATGGTATACATTACGGCGGGTCCCACGTACATGCGCACTTTTGCCACATCTTCGCTGATACGACTCATCAAATCCCCGGTACGATTGCGTTTGTAAAAACCTTGGTCTAAAACTTCATAGTGCTGGAACACCTCATTTTTTAGGTCAAATTCCACATGGCGCGACATCACAATCAAGGTTTGTCGCATTAAAAACGTAAGAAAACCCGCAATCAGCGCCGTGCCAATGACGAGCAAGATATTGGTGACCAATTGTTCCCGCACCGCCGAAGCTGATAAACCATTTTCGGGGTAATTCTCAATGATTTTAAAGGAAGCGCTAATTAATTTCGGCGTGTAGGAAAAGAAAATTTGGGCGACAATCGTAATACAAATACCGGCCAAAAAGTGGTATTTGTATTTTATAAAATATTTATTCAAATAACGAAGTTCTTTCATTGTTTCGGGACGATGTCTTTATTTTTATTTTTATTACTGTTAAAAAAATAAAATATATATAATTTTAAAAAAAATCAGTATAAATGAATTTTATTAACAATATGCTAATTAAACCATAACAGAGTGAGTTTTCTTGAATAAAACGTTAAATTTGCCTCGACTTATTGACAAAGTCGCAACGCAAATTCGTACTTATGACTGCAGAAATCACCACGCCTCAGGAGTTGCAGAAAATGGACCCCGTTTTCGGTCAACTTTCATTTGACAATCATGAACAAATTGTGTTTTGTCACGACAAAGATACAGGTTTAAAAGCAATAATCGGGATACACAACACCGTTTTGGGTCCGGCTCTTGGCGGTACTCGTATGTGGAAATACAACAACGAGTGGGAAGCCCTCAACGATGTATTACGTCTTTCTCGCGGGATGACGTACAAGTCCGCAATCTCAGGGTTAGACCTCGGTGGAGGGAAAGCCGTGATCATTGGAGATGCCAAAACCGATAAGAATCCGGAGTTGATGCAAAAGTTCGGTGAATTTGTGCATTCACTTTCTGGAAAATACATCACCGCTGAAGACGTAGGTATGGTCACTGCCGATATGGATACCGTGCGCGACGTGACGCCGTATGTCA
Source organism: Flavobacterium sp. (assembly GCF_027482425.1). Classification (GTDB taxonomy): domain Bacteria; phylum Bacteroidota; class Bacteroidia; order Flavobacteriales; family Flavobacteriaceae; genus Flavobacterium. The sequence goes on along the minus strand of NZ_JAIXWA010000059.1, from coordinate 48,642 downwards.
CCGGAATCTCAGAAGCGCGCGGCGGATCAGGAAATCCTTCGCCCGTAACCGCTTTTGGAGTGTACATGGGAATGAAAGCGGCGGCCAAATACCAATTTGGTTCGGATAGCTTAGCCGGTAAAAAAATATTGGTGCAAGGCATCGGACACGTCGGGGAAACCTTAGTGAGTCATTTATGCAACGAAGGCGCTTTAGTACAAATGGTTGATTTGAGCGAACAACGTTTGGAAGAAGTACATAAAAAATACGGTGCCCAAATCTTTACGGGCGACGATATGTACAGTGCCGACGTTGATATCTATGCGCCTTGTGCGTTGGGAGCGACCATCAATGACGATACAGTATATAAAATCAAAGCCAAAGTCATCGCGGGAGCGGCCAACAACCAATTGGCCAACGAAAATGTTCACGGACTGATTTTGCAAGAACGCGGCATCGTGTATGCGCCCGACTTTTTGATTAATGCGGGAGGAATTATCAATGTATACGGTGAAATCGCGCACTATGGCAAAGAGGAAGCCTTACGTCGCACCGAAAACATTTACAACACCACTTTGGAAATATTTGATTATGCGGTAAAACACAACCTCACGCCTCAAAAAGCGGCCATGGCGATTGCCGAAAACCGCATCGAACAACGCCGAAAAGAAAACGCAAAATAAAAGACGTTTCCAAAAAATAGTACTATTTTTGCAAAACGAAAGAGCATTTCTTTCGCTTTGTTTATTCTAAAAAGTTCTTATTCCGTGCTCAACCGAAGACATATTCGCATCAAAGTAATGCAGACCATTTATGCCATGCATCAAAGTGGGAGCGATGATTTAGCCAAACAAGAGAAATTCTTGAAGGCCAGTTTGGACAATATTTTGGACTTGTACCTGATTCTATTGTCGGCCTTGATCGAACTTCGTAAAAAAGAAGCACAATACCTGGAAGTTGCCAAAAACAAACACTTAGCGACGCCCGAAGAACGAAATCCCAACACTCGATTTATCGACAACCCCATTTTGGTGGCGTTAGAAAATAATGTTACCCTAGCACAAGCCTTAGAGTACCATCGCATTTTGAATTGGCAGCACAACGACGATACCATTGTTTATTTGTTGCAAGACATTAAAGCGAGCGCCTTGTACCAAAAGTATATGGCCAAACCCCGTGTGACTTTTGAAGAGGAACGCTTTTTTGTGGTCGACGTATTCAGTGCGCTTATTGCGCCCAACGAAAAGTTGTATGCCTATTTGGAGGATTTCAAACTCACCTGGGTGGATGATATTCCGGTGGTCAATACGTTGATTCAAAAACAATTGCGTCATTTTGAAGCCGATGCGTTTCAGGTGCCGCGCGTATTCAAGGATATGGAAGATGCCGATTTTGCGGTCGATTTGTTGCGCAAGACCTTGCTCAATGAAAAGGAATTGCAAAAAGAGTTTGAAGACAAAACGCCCAATTGGGACATGGAGCGCATTGCAGAGTTGGATACGATTATGTTGAAAATGGCCATCTGCGAATTTTTGAAATTTCCTTCCATTCCCGTCAAGGTGACCATCAACGAGTACCTTGAATTGGCCAAAGAATATTCAACCCCCAAGAGTAGCCTGTTTATCAACGGGATTCTCGATAGTTTAGTCAAAACCTACCAAACCCAAGGCCGTTTAAACAAATCGGGCCGTGGCTTGTTGTAACCTTTAAAATTTAACTGTATGGAACAATTAACTTCGATGTTACCCATTTTGCTGATGTTTGTCGTGATTTATTTCTTCATGATCCGTCCGCAGCAAAACCGTTTGAAAAAAGAAAAAGAATTTGAAACTGCCTTAAAAGTAGGCGACCGCATTGTTACCAAAAGCGGCATCCATGGCAAAGTAGCCGAATTGGCCGAGACCACCGTAGTGATCGAAACCATGGCTGGAAAGTTAAAAATGGAACGCACCGCCATCTCATTGGAATTAAGCGCCGCCCTAAACAAAAAAGCATAACTTACAAATCCCGAGGCTCTCGGGATTTTTTATGACCCAGCGCTAAGGAGGGAGCGGTGAATTAGTCGTAAGTCATCAGTCATTATTTAATTTGAAATAGTAATTCTCCCACATTGGGGGCTGAGGGGCTAGCAATTAGATACCTTGATTCCCAAAGCTAATCTTTCCTTTTGCTTCTTTCTTCTTTTCTCTATATGGTTGAGCGAAAAGGGTGGAGACGTTTACGCTCCGTGCTGTGGTGAAGTAAATTTTTGGGAGGGCACGAATTGCACCCGAGGCTTTTGCCGAACAGACGAAGTAAATCCGCGATCGGGCAACGAAGTCAGGAGACTTCGCAGAGCGGGGGGTAGAATGTTAAATTAACCACTGAACCCGCCATTTTGCCAAACTGCTGTTGTGTGCTATTTTTATTGAAGACCTTTGAAAAAAATCCAAACTTCCTCCGCATATTCTATATCTCTATTTTGTACTCCACTTGCCGGTGAAGAATTGGTGTAAACTGTCTTACTTGGTACAGCGTGTCCTGCGTTATTAAGAACAAAATATACCAAAGGTTTTGCACCATCATAAATTCTTTTTTCTACGTTTCCTGCATCTATTGTGTTCACATTAAAGGTTGATATGGTTGGATTAATATTTTGTAAACCGTTTCTTTCTAGCCAATAATTTAAGGTTGCAGTTTGAGATATTACTTTTCCACGATTACAATTGCCACCAATATCTGCAACACAACCACCATTTGCAGGCATTGCAGGGTCGCCTGTTCCGTGAGTTATCAAGATTGGCAACGGCAGATTAGAACCATTTGTACAAAGTCCACTTTCAGGAAACTCAGGTAAATTCCCACTTGAAACGGCTATCGCTTTAATAGTTTCAGGAAATTGAAAAGCATAAGAATAAGTCATTAAAGCACCATTACTTGTCCCTGTCAAGAACATTTTGTTTGAATTAATATTTAATTCTGAAATTAATTTTGAATTTAATTGTTTCAAAAAGGTAATATCGTCACCTTGACTTCCTGATTGATCATCACTTCTACAATCATTCCACCCAGGATTTCCTTGAATGTCGAGTAAACCTTCTGGATAAATTACTAAAAACTTTTCATTGTCTGCAATTGTCCGAAAAACGGAAAGAGGGTGAGCACCTATTTCTGAAACTCCAATACCAAGTCCACCACCACCGTGCAAAACTGTTACAACAGCATTTACAGTTGTCATTCCTGTTGGTCTATAAACTAAATATTTCCGTGTTATATTGTTCACGGTTATGTAATTTGTTGTCAAACCTTCTTGGTAAGGAATAACATTAGGATTTGAAGAATTTGGATTGTCGTCATCCTTGTTACAACCAAGAGTAAAAATCACGACAAAAAATAAAAATGTTCTAATCATATTTAATTTATTTAGATAGTATACTTGGTTAGATGTTATTTTTATTGAACGGTTTAATCTTTGAACGTTCTTTTTAAAATAGCACACAACGTCTAGCTAAGTACTTTAAAGTACTACTTATCCCCCCAAAATAAAAAATACTTCATTACCTAACTTCAGGGTTTCAACTGTTTTTTGAGGTATTTTTCCGCGGCGTTGGGGGTGTTTTACCTAAGAGCTTGAAATACAAGGGGTTCCACTGGGAGCTGCGGTACGGCATGGGGATAAAAAAGCGGCGCTGTGGGGCGCCGCGTTGCTTATTTGTAGAAATGTTCTTACTTAAATTTTGTAGTAGCGGTCAACTCCGCAATCTTGACAATCACGTCTACTGCTTTTTGCATGCTTTCTACGGGTACGTATTCGTATTTGCCATGAAAGTTGTGGCCGCCCGCGAAAATGTTGGGGCAGGGTAGCCCCATGTACGACAAACGCGATCCGTCGGTACCGCCACGAATGGGTTTAATCAAGGGTTCAATGCCCAATTTGCGCATCGCCTGCTCGGCCAAGTCCACAATAAAGTACATCGGCTCGACTTTCTCCCGCATGTTGTAGTACTGGTCTTTCACCACGGCAATACAAATGTCCTCGCCAAACTGTGCCGCAAAACGGGCGTTAATGTCGGCAGCAATTTGAAGGACCAATTCCTTGCGGGCTTCAAACTTCGCCCGGTCATGGTCGCGGATAATCAATTCCAAATGGGTTTCCTCCAAACTGCCTGTCAAGCCCGTCACATGGAAAAAGCCTTCATAGCCTTCGGTCTCCTGCGGGATTTCGTTTTTCGGTAAGGCGTTGATAAAATCGTTGGCAATCAACATCGAGTTGATCATCTTGCCCTTGGCATAGCCCGGGTGTACACTTTTGCCTTTGAACGTGATTTTCGCCCCTGCCGCATTGAAGTTCTCGTATTCCAATTCGCCCAACTGACTTCCGTCCATGGTATACGCCCATTGTGCGCCAAATTGGTCTACATCAAAAAAGTCCGCCCCACGGCCAATCTCCTCGTCGGGGGTAAAGCCTACGCGAATTTTCCCGTGTTTGATTTCGGGGTGTTGCACTAAGTATTCCATGGCCGAGACGATTTCGGTTAACCCCGCTTTGTCGTCGGCGCCCAACAAGGTGAGTCCGTTGGTGGTAATCAAGGTTTGCCCTTTGTACAACAACAAATCCTCAAAATAAGAAGGCGAAAGCACAATATTCTTTTCAGCATTTAATACGATATCGCCGCCGTCGTAATTGTGCACAATTTGCGGGGTAACCCCTTTTCCGGTAAAGTCGGGCGAAGTATCGTAATGCGACACAAACCCAATGGTGGGCACCTCGTGATCTACGTTGGAGGGAAGCGTTCCCATCACATAGCCTTTTTCGTCGATGGTGACTTCGGTGAGTCCGATGGTTTGTAATTCTTGCACCAGTAGGTTAGCCAAATTCCATTGTTTGGCGGTACTGGGTGTGGTCGGGGAGTTGGCATCCGACTCGGTATCGATGGTGACGTAGCTGATAAAGCGGTCAATAAGATGTTGCATAGGTGCGGTTTTTTGTGTCACAAATATAGCAAATCGGGGAGGAGCTGCGGTGCGTTTTTTCCAAAAAAAATCCCCGAATCATACGACTCAGGGAGGTTTTTTAGCAGCGGTTGGGTTTTATTCTTGAACCAAAACCCATTCGCCCGTGGCCAACATCGATTCGGCTTTTTTGTACTTCATCGATTCGGTTTTGCCACTCAAAATATGTTTAATCGTTACGGTATCGTTGCGATTGATTTTGGGCGTTTCCCGCACGATGGTTTCCGTGCGCTGGGGCATTTCTTGTGCCGCTTGGTTGGATTCTGCCACTTCGTTTTCATTGCGGGATTCCGTATACTGTTCCCGTGGGCGACTTTCTTCTCGTGCCTCGTGAATGTTTTGGGCCGCTTGTTGTTGGGGCAAATCGCCTTTAAACAAGAACGAAATCACTTCTTTATTTACGGCATTCAACATGTTTTTGAACAAGTTGTAGGCTTCGAGTTTGTAAATCAACAACGGATCTTTTTGCTCGTGAACGGCCAACTGCACCGAGGTTTTCAACTCGTCCATTTTGCGCAAATGCTTTTTCCACGCCTCGTCTACAATGGCAAGGGTGATATTTTTCTCAAAATCAGCAATCAATTGTGCGCCTTGTGTGTCATAGGCTTTCTTCAAGTCGGTTACCACATTCAACGATTTGATGCCATCGGTAAACGGCACGATGATGCGTTCAAACTGGTTTCCGGGATTTTCATACACGTTGGCGATAATCGGAAATGCTTCCCGTGCCGAGCGTTCGCATTTCTCGTTGTAGTATTGGTAGGCCGCTTTGTACAAACGTCCGGTGATTTCCATGGGGTTGCCTTTTTCAAACTCACTCGCCGTAATTGGGGAAGTGATTGAGAAATAGCGGATAACTTCAAACTCAAAGTTTTTGAAATCGTTGACGGCTTTGTTTTCGCCCACAATGTTTTCGCAGGTGTCATACAACATGTTGACGATATCGAGTTTCAAACGCTCTCCGTGTAAGGCATGGCGACGACGTTTGTACACCACTTCCCGTTGGGCGTTCATTACGTCGTCGTATTCCAACAAACGTTTACGTACGCCGAAGTTGTTTTCTTCCACTTTTTTCTGGGCGCGTTCGATCGATTTGGTCATCATCGAGTGCTGAATCACTTCGCCCTCTTTCAAGCCCATGCGGTCCATGATTTTGGCCACACGATCCGATCCGAACAAACGCATTAAGTTATCTTCTAGGGAAACATAAAACTGCGAACTTCCGGGATCCCCTTGACGACCTGAACGACCGCGCAACTGACGGTCCACACGTCGCGAGTCATGACGTTCGGTACCAATGATCGCCAAACCACCTGCCGCTTTCACTTCAGGGGTAAGTTTGATGTCGGTACCACGACCGGCCATGTTGGTGGCAATGGTTACCACGCCTGCCTTACCGGCTTCAGCGACGATATCGGCTTCTTTTTTATGCAATTTCGCGTTCAAAACATTGTGCGGAATGTTGCGAATTTTCAACATACGACTCAACAATTCCGAGATTTCTACCGAAGTCGTACCAATCAATACGGGGCGACCCGCTTGGGAGATTTGCACCACATCTTCGATAATCGCATTGTATTTTTCACGAACCGAACGGTAAATTAAATCGTCTTTGTCGGCACGAGAAATACCACGGTTGGTCGGAATTTCAACTACGTCTAATTTGTAGATTTCCCAGAATTCACCCGCTTCCGTCACGGCTGTACCCGTCATCCCCGCCAACTTATTGTACATACGGAAATAGTTTTGCAGCGTGATGGTCGCAAAGGTTTGGGTAGCCGCTTCAATGGTTACATTTTCTTTGGCTTCGATGGCTTGGTGTAACCCATCGGAATAACGACGGCCGTCCATGATACGCCCCGTTTGCTCGTCGACGATCAAAATCTTGTTGTCCATGATTACGTATTCCACGTCTTTTTCAAACAAGGTGTACGCTTTGAGCAATTGCGTTAGGGTATGGATTCGTTCGCTTTTCACCCCAAAATCTTGGAACAAACGTTCGCGGGCTTCGGCTTCTTGGTCTTTGTCCAAGTTCATCTTCTCGATAGCGGCAATTTCAGTTCCGATATCGGGCAACACGAAAAAGTCGTCAGCGGTATCTTGCGAAAGATATTTGATCCCGTTGTCGGTCAATTCTACCTGGTTATTTTTTTCATCAATTACAAAATACAAAGCTTCATCCACTTTATGCATGTCGCGGTTGTTGTCTTGCATGTATTGATTTTCGGTTTTTTGCAACAGTTGTTTTACCCCTTCTTCACTCAAAAACTTGATTAAGGCTTTGTTTTTGGGTAACGAACGGTAAGCGCGCAACAATTGGAAGCCTCCGTCTTTGGTATTGCCTTCTTTGATTAAGCGTTTGGCTTCGGCGAGGAAACCGTTGGCCAACTGCCGTTGCAAATTGTATAAATTTTCAATTTTGGGTTTCAATTCCGTAAACTCATGACGGTCGCCATCGGGTACGGGTCCCGAGATGATCAAAGGCGTACGGGCATCATCAATCAATACTGAGTCGACCTCATCGACAATCGCATAATTGTGTTTGCGTTGTACCAAGTCGTCGGGCGAGTGCGCCATGTTGTCGCGGAGGTAGTCGAAACCAAATTCGTTGTTGGTACCATAGGTAATATCGGCTTCGTAGGCTTTACGGCGTGCGGCGGTATTGGGCGAATGGTTGTCGATACAATCCACCGTCAAGCCGTGGAATTCAAACAACGGGGCTTTCCAAGTGCTGTCGCGTTTGGCCAAATAATCGTTGACGGTCACCAAGTGTACACCGTTTCCTGTGAGGGCATTGAGGTAAAGCGGCAGGGTAGCCACTAAGGTTTTTCCTTCTCCCGTTTGCATTTCCGAAATTTTTCCTTGGTGCAAAACGATACCCCCAATCAACTGAACATCGTAGTGGATCATGTCCCAGGTAATTTCTTTCCCAGCGGCATTCCACGAGTTGGCCCAAACGGCTTCGTCGCCTTCGAGGGCAATGTATCCTTTGGTAGCGGCCAATTCACGGTCTAATGCTGTTGCTGTCACCCGTAAAGACGTATTTTCTTTGAAGCGTTTAGCCGTTTCTTTCACCACGGCAAAAGCTTCGGGTAGAATTTCGTAGAGTGTTTTTTCAGAGGCTTCGTAGGCTTCTTTTTCGAGGGCGTCGATTTGGTTGTACAATTCTTCGCGGGCATCGATATCTTGTGTCGCTTCCGATTCGGCTTTAAGGCGTACGATATCGGCATCAAATTTGGCGCGAGACGCTTTGATTTTTGCTTTGAATTCGGTGGTTTTCGCCCGCAATTCATCGTGACTCAATCCGGTCAGCGACCCTTCTAAGGCTTTGATTTTATTGACCAGCGGTTGGATAGCTTTGATGTCCTTTTCGGACTTGTCGCCGACAAAAATTTTAAGTATACTATTGATGATACTCATGGGAAATTCAGTTTAATATTAGCCCTAACAGGGTGTGCAAATTTACATAAAAAAAAAGCCCCAAAAGAGACTTTTTTTTCAGTTGTGATAGGTTTATTTTTTAGTATTCGTCCTCATTCCACAGATAATCTTCGTCTGTGGGATAATCTGGCCAAATTTCTTCCATCGACTCGTAGATTTCTCCCTCATCTTCAATGGATTGAAGGTTTTCAACCACTTCCAAAGGAGCTCCGGTTCTGATGGCAAAATCGATTAATTCATCTTTAGTAGCAGGCCACGGTGCATCACTTAAATACGATGCTAATTCTAATGTCCAATACATCTTCTTCCGATTTTAAATTACTGCAAAAATAAATTTTTAACTGAGAAAGTCAAGTAAAAATTGATTTATTTTAAGTTTAAAGTTAAGAACGTTTTTACTTTCGAGAAATCGCTCATTTTTTCTGCGAAAATGGCAACTCAAAAGTTTATTTCCTAGGAATCCAAGGGGTTTCCGTAGCGTTTAAGTCTTGGGTCAACTTCCGTGCCAAGACGAAAAGGAAGTCAGAAAGTCGGTTCAGGTAAGTAATGACTAGCGGTTCCGTGGGTTCGATGTCATTCAAATGTACCGCCAAACGCTCGGCTCTTCGGCATACACAGCGGGCAATATGACAATATGACACGGTAGGATGGCCTCCGGGCAAAACAAAGTGGGTCATCGGTGGCAGTTCGGCATCCATTTTATCCATTTCGGTTTCCAAATAGGCGACATCCATTTCGGTGATTCCAAGATTTTGCAGACGTTTTTCGCCATTTTTCAATACCGTTTTTTCGGGAGGTGTGGCCAAAATTGCGCCTACGGTAAACAAACGGTCTTGCACTTCAATCAAAATGGCTTGGTATAACGGATTGATGGCTTGGTCGCGCAACAAACCGATATAGCTATTGAGTTCATCTACGGTGCCATAGCTCTCGATGCGAATGTGGTGTTTGGGCACGCGATCGCCGCCAAAGAGGGAAGTGGTTCCGGCGTCACCGGTTTTAGTATATACTTTCATAAGGGATGCTCTTGGAGGTCAAAAATAGAAAAACCGTTTGGATAATAACGCAGAAAGCAGCCTTTTTAGACTGCTCTCTATAAATTATGTTGGGAACGATTAATACCCAAAAAGTTCTTCCAAGCTCAGTTTTTTGAATTGTCCAAGTTTGGAAAGGGTTTCGGGACTCAAGCGTTTTTCCGATCCTAGAATCACATACGTATAAGGTTTATGGGCTAAATGAGCATCGTGATAGGCTTTGATGTCCTTCATGGTGATTTGATCCACTTGGTTGTAGACTTGTTGGCGCAGGTCTTGGGATACGCCCAATTCTTTGGCATTCAAATAGGTGTATAAAATACCATCTTGGGTAATGCGCTCGGTTTGAATGTCTTTTTTGATTTGCGTTTTCGCCAATTCCAAATTGTCGCTCAATTCGGGCATCGTTGTTAGCAACGCATTCATGGCCACTACGGCTTCTTCAAATTTATCGGCTTGACTGCCCACGTAGGCCAACATTTGGTAGTGATCCTCCGCTTTTTGCGGTTCGACACAATAGCCATACGTGCTGTACGCAAGGGCTTTACTTTCACGAATCGTTTGGAATACGAGCGAACTCATACCGCCACCAAAGTAGTTGTTGAACGCAGCAATAATGGTTTTTTGGTTGGGATCAAAGCGTTCCAAATTGCGTATCCAACGGGTTTCCGCTTGCACCATATCGTAATCGGTAAACAAGACTTGGTTGCTGTTTTGTTCGGTTCGCACAAAGGTTTTCGCTGGTGAAGGCGTTAGGGTTGTTGCCGGCACAGGATGTAATTTTTTGAGTGATACGGTCAAAGCGGTCAATGGTTGTGGCCCGTAATATAAAATGGTTTGCGCGCATTGGGTTACATTCTTGATTTTGTCAATCAGTTGCTGTGCCGTAAGCGCTTCAAGCGTTGCATTGCTATAGGTATTGTTGAATTTGTTGTTGGCACCGTACGTGGCATAGCTTGTTAAGGCTTGTAGAATGGCGCCTTTATTGGCTTTTGTGTCTTTACGCGACTTGGCAATTCGGGCTTTCATCGCTTGCAATGCAGTTTCGTTGGGCTGCATGTTGGCCATCACCTCTTCATACAATTTGACTGCCGCTTCAAAATTTTCTTGTAAGCCTTCGATGGTAACGGTAGTGTAATTTTCACCCGTGGAAACGTTAAAACTACAGGCGATTTTATAAAACGCTTTGGTGATTTGTTCAGCGGTTTGGGTGTTGGTTCCTAGGAATTGAACGTATTGCGCAGCAAGTCCCAAGGTATTATCATTGAGTGTCCCGATGTTGTAACGGTAGCGTAAACGGAACAATGAATTGTCTTTGTTGGGGACATACAGCACTTCGGCATTGCCTAGTTTGGCTTTTTGAATGTCTTTGTCAAAATTCATGAATACGGGGGTCGCTGGCGTTGCTGGCATGTCGTTTACCATTTTTACAAATGCCGATTGCTTGTCGGGGTTGGTAGCGACGGGAGTGATTTGAGGTTTTTCAATTTTTACCGATTGGGGCGCATCGCCTTTACGTTTGAAAATGCAAACATAATTGTTGCCTAAGTATTTGTTGGCAAAAGCAATAAGGTCGGCTTTCTTGATTTTCGAAAGATTGTTTACATAGGCTACTTGATCCTTCCAATCCAATTCCGACGTGAAGGCATCCATTAAGGCACTCGCGCGGTCGCCATAACTTTCAGATTCATTGATTTTACCCTTCTTTATATTGTTGATGATGGAAACAATCAATTCTTCATCAAAATTTCCTTTTTTCAAGTTTTCAATTTCACCCAACACCAAGGCTTTCACTTCTTCAAGCGATTGGCCATTGGTAGGGGAAGCCGAGAAGTATAAAACGCCATGATCGATTAATGCATAGGTAAACGCATTGGCGCGCAACAATTTTTGCTTTTTTACCAAATTCAAGTCCAATAATCCCGCACGGCCATTGGTCAACACTTGGCCCACCAAATCGGCCAACAAAGCATCTTTATCTTTATTACCAGGCAAGCGGAAACCGATCGTCAAACTCTCGGCATCGGGACCAACGATTTCTTTTTGAATCGGGGCTACTATAGGATCTTCTGAAACGAAGGTGTATTTTTTTATCGGTTTCGATTGCATATAGCCAAACATGCGGTCGATGGTAGCAATTACTGTATCGGGATTAAAATCGCCCGAAAGGATAATTCCCATATTGTTGGGGACATAGTACGTGTTAAAGTACTTGCGAATTTCAACCAACGACGGATTTTTCAAGTGTTCTACGGTGCCAATGGTGGTTTGCAATCCGTAATTGTGTTTTTGAAATAATGCGGCGAACAAGGTTTCAAACACTTTGCGGCCATCGTTGTCGAGGGAACGGTTTTTTTCTTCATAAACGGCTTCCAATTCGGTATGGAAAATGCGCAAAATCGGATTGCGAAAACGTTCGGCTTGCACGGTGAGGTATTTGTCGATGGCACTGGCAGGCACATCGTCGGTATAAACGGTTTGTTCAAAGGAAGTGAATGCATTGGTTCCTTGAGCGCCCATGGCCGTCATCATTTTATCGTATTCATTGGCAATGGCATAGGTACTAGCAACGCCTGAAATCGAGTCGATTTTTCGGTAAATGATTTTGCGTTGGGCTTCGTCTTTCGTGGTATTGTATTGTTCGTATAGGGCATCAATTTTGTCCAGTTCCACTTTTTCTTTTGCCCAATCCAAACTGCCGTATTTGTCGGTTCCTTTAAACAGCATATGTTCTAGATAGTGCGCCAATCCAGTGTTGGTCGCTGGGTCGGTTTTGCTCCCGGCTTTCACCGCGACATACGCTTGAATGCGTGGGTCTTTGGGGGTTGGACTCAAAATCACCGTTAACCCATTTTTTAAGGTGTAAAACCGGGCTTTCATGGGGTCGTTGGTCACGTACTTGTAGCGGTAGCCAGCAGCTTCAGCTTCTTTCCATTGGTGATCGGTTTGTTGTGCTTGGGTTGTAAAAACCGAGGTGACAACAAAGAATAAAAACAACATTGATTTTTTCATGGATGTAAATTTGATGCGTAAAGGTATAAAAAAACCCAACTTATCGGTTGGGAGTATCACTTTCGATGATGCCGTCTCTTAAACGGATAATCCGGTGCGCATATTGTGCAATGTCTTCTTCATGGGTAACCAAAATGACGGTATTCCCAAGGGCATGAATATCATCAAACAATTTCATGATTTCTTCAGAGGTTTTACTATCCAAGTTTCCTGTGGGTTCATCGGCCAAAATAATGGAGGGTTTGTTGACTAAAGCACGTGCTACGGCTACCCTTTGGCGTTGTCCCCCCGAGAGTTGGTTGGGCTGGTGGTCCATACGATCGGCGAGTCCCACTTGCGTCAAAACTTCTTTGGCACGCGCATGGCGGTCGGTTTTATTGTACCCGGCGTAGACCATTGGCAACGCGACATTATCAAGCGCGGTGGTTCGCGGTAAAAGGTTGAATGTTTGAAAGACAAATCCGATTTCTTTATTGCGCACTTCGGCCAAATCGTCGTCGTGCATTTGCGAAACATCTTTCCCGTTAAGGATATAGGCGCCCGAAGTAGGAGTGTCCAAACAGCCCAAAATATTCATCAAGGTCGATTTTCCCGAACCCGACGGTCCCATCAAGGCGACATATTCTCCTTTATTTATTTGGAGGTCAATTCCTTTGAGCACATTGATGGTTTCACTTCCTAATTGGAAATCGCGTTTGATTTCGGTGATGTTGATGAGTGATTCAGCCATAATTGTATAATTCAGCAAGCGGCAAAAAAGCCTATGTCCTTATAAGTAAACTTCTTTGTGAAAATGTTACAGCAGCGAGTAAATTTAAACCCGTAGGGTAAAATGTTCTTTGGCCATGCGTTGTTCCTTTCGAAAAAAAACAATCCCCCATTGAAAAGTATCGATACTGACGGTAATTTCGGGATGGTTTTTGATGTTTTCCCAAGCTTCCTCCATGCCTTTTGACCAATGAATATCGTCAAAAATCCACACGGAATTGTTGGTGGCTGTGGGTAATAACTGTTCAAAGTACGCTAATGTTGCTGTTTTTGAATGATTGCCATCAAAATAGATGAGGTCAAAAGTGTTTGCTGTTCCTAGATTGGACAAGGCTCCCGAAAATTCGGTAGTGATAAATTCGATCGAACGGGTGGCAGGTTCCCATTTTTGGAGTTCCGATTGGGCGATGGTATGCGTGTTGGGGCATCCTTCGAGGGTGGTTATTCTTGCTTTCGGATTTCCCAAATGCAAGGCTGCGGTCGCTAATCCCAAGGAGGTCCCAATTTCTAAAATCGATTGGGGTTGACAATACTGCACTAGGCGGAAGAGTAGTTGTGCTCTTTTGGGTGAAATTCCTGCGTTTTGAGCAATGGCGTTAATCGCTCGGGTATTGGATTTAAAAACCCTTGAACCTGCTCCAAAATCAGTGACCTCAATGGTTTCCTTATTGTTTAAAAGTTGGTGTCGGTAGGCCGAAAGTTGTAGGTAAGCGGGGTATTTTTTTTTATCATAAAAACATTTTGTCACCAAATCAAACACAAAAGGCGAATGCACCCCATGTTCGTTTTTGGAGTGCCATACGAATTGTATATAGGCTAAAATTTGATGCATGTTGTTTCTTTTTTTCTAAATCACGACCCACCGAGACCACCTGCTAATCCCGACTCCTAAGGGCTGCCCACTGTATACTGTATACTGTCTACTGTCTACTGTTTACTGAACACTGCACACTGCTCACCCCTCCATCTTTGCCGAAAGTTCAAACCAGCGTTCTTCTTTTTCTTCCAACGTTTTAATGATTTTTTGCAATTCCAAAGCTTTGGTTTCAATAGCGTCGGGGGCTAATGTACCAGCGGTAAACTGCTGTTCAATTTGTTTTTTTTCGTATTCCAAATCTTTGATTTCGCGTTCTATTTTTTGGAATTCTTTTTGTTCGTTGAAGGAAAGTCCTTGTTTTACCTGCTTTTCTTTCCAGTTTTTGGAGGTGTTCCCCTCGGATTTTTCCTCTTTTTCAGGGGCTGCACTGTCTTCATAGGCACGGAAATCGGAGTAATTTCCGGGAAAATCTTCTATCACCCCTTGCCCACGAAACACAAACAAGTGGTCAACAATTTTATCCATAAAATAGCGGTCGTGTGAGACTACCAATAAACAGCCTGGATAATCTAACAAAAAGTTTTCCAACACATTCAACGTGACAATATCCAAATCGTTGGTGGGTTCGTCGAGAATCAAAAAGTTGGGATTTTGAATGAGTACGGTACACAAGTACAAGCGTTTTAATTCGCCACCACTGAGTTTTTCGACATAATCGTGTTGCTTTTTTCGGTCAAAAAGGAATCGTTCCAACAACCCGCCGGCAGAAATGGTTCGTCCTTTGGTCAGTGGAATATATTCGCCGTATTCTTTAATGATATCGATAACTTTTTGCTCGGGTTTGGGGTTGATACCGCTTTGGGTGTAATAGCCAATTTTTATGGTATCGCCAATGACTACTTTTCCGGCATCGGGGGCGAGGGTTTGTGTGAGAATGTTCAAAAACGTCGATTTTCCGGTGCCATTTTTACCAATAATACCGATGCGTTCGCCCCTGTTGAAGGTATAGTCAAAACCGTCGAGGATCACTTTATCTTGGAATTTTTTCGATACTTTATGCAGCTCGACCACTTTGCTCCCCATGCGTTCCATGTTGATTTCCAATTCCATAACGTGTTCTTTCCGGCGGGAGTGTGCTTTTTCCTTAATCACATAAAAGTCGTCGATACGCGATTTGGATTTGGTAGTTCGTGCTTTGGGTTGCCGGCGCATCCAATCCAATTCTTTGACAAAAAGGTTTTTGGCTTTTTCCACGGAGGCGTTTTCACTAGCAATGCGCTCCTCTTTTTTCTGTAGAAAATAAGAGTAGTTGCCTTTGTATTGGTAGAGTTTTCCGTTGTCGAGTTCGATGATTTCATTGCACACCCGCTCCAAGAAAAAGCGGTCGTGCGTTACCATAAACAGGGTCATGTTTTCTTTGGCAAAATAATTTTCCAGCCATTCAATCATCTCTAGATCGAGGTGGTTGGTGGGTTCGTCCAAAATCAATAAATCGGGACGGTTGATGAGAATAATCGCGAGGGCTAATCGCTTTTTTTGTCCCCCCGACAAACTCTTTACTTTCAGCTTTAAATCATCAAGTTTGAGTTTGAATAAAATCTGCTTGTATTGCGTTTCAAAGTCCCACGCATTATGCCGTTCCATGTTTTCGAACGCTTTTTGATAGGCTTCTTCGTCTTCAGGATTTTCAAGGGCTTTTTCGTATTGTTCGATTATCTTCAGCGTGTCATTATCGCTGGCAAATATGCTTTCTTCGATGGTGAGTTCGGGTTGCAATTGCGGTTCTTGGGCCAAAAATGCCATTTTGATATCCTTACGCATTACGATCTGACCCGCATCAGGGGTGTCTTCGCCGGTAATCATTTTGAGTAAGGACGTTTTTCCCGTGCCGTTTTTGGCTACAAAGGCAATTTTTTGGTCCTTGTTTATTCCAAACGATAGGTTTTCAAAAAGGGTGCGTTCTCCGTAGGATTTGGCGATATTTTCAACCGATAAATAATTCAAAATTGAGGGAATTTTAAGTTGTCATTTGAAGGAACAAAAGTAACGGATTCAGGGGCAATCACCAATTTTATTTCCGCATCAATAAATCAGGGGCAATCCCTATCTTTGTGGCATGCAACTCTCGGTCGTTATTTTAAATTACAACGTTAGGTATTTTTTGGAGCAGTGTTTATACAGTGTTCAAAAGGCTATTGTATCATTGGAGGCCGAAATCATCGTGGTTGATAATGCTTCTTCTGATGACAGTTGCGCGATGGTTCGGGAGCGTTTTCCGGATGTGAAATTAATTACAAACACCGAGAATTACGGTTTTCCAAAGGGAAATAATGTGGGCGTTGCTGCGGCAAAAGGGGAATATATCTGTATTTTAAATCCTGATACCGTCGTGGCAGAAGATACATTTCAAAACGTTTTAGTCTTTGCACAACAACAAAACGCGTTTGGAATTGTAGGTTGCAAACTCATCGATGGAACCGGTCATTTTTTATCCGAAAGCAAACGTGGTATTCCCACGCCATGGGTGGCATTTACCAAGATTTTTGGGTTATACAAAGTGTTTCCAAAATCAACCCGATTTACACAATATTATGCTGAGCATCTTACAGAAAATCAATCGGGAGCGGTCGATATTTTGGTTGGTGCTTTTATGGTTATGCAACGGGAGGTATATCTCGAATTGGGAGGCTTTGATGAAAACTGTTTTATGTATTCCGATGATATTGATTTGAGTTATTTGAGTTTGAAGTCGGGACGAAAAAATTACTATTATGCGGATACTTCGGTAATTCATTACAAAGGTGAGAGTACCGTTCGCGATGGGTTGTATATGAAGCGCTTTCGGGAGGCTATGCAGTTTTTTTACCAAAAACATTTTCGAAGGTCTTTATTTTTTGACGTCATAATGTATGGGGGAAGTTTTCTTTTTTCGTTGATCAAAAGTACCCAACAAAAGAAACGGACCTTTCTCTTTAAGGAGATTATTGTTTTTACCAAACACCATTTGCAACTCCAAACAATTTTCCCGGTCACTTATTTGAGTGCGTTGAGTGATTTTTCTGACCGGGATTACAAGGCCGTTCGAATCATTTTTGATACCCGTTCGTTCTCGTTTCAGGAGATTATAGCGTTCATGCAACAACACAAGGGTTCAGGTCGCAGCTTTCGCAACTATATGTCCCAATATGCGGGTTTGATTGGAAGTGATCACGCAAACGATGTAGGTGGGGTAGAATTTTTGTGAAATTTTATACAATGAACTGAAACGACACGTAAGAATTAGTATTTTTGCAATCCAAAATAGCATACACAACGATATACTACGAATATGGCAAAGTTTGAATTGAAATTACCTAAAATGGGGGAGAGTGTTGCAGAGGCAACCATTACCAATTGGTTAAAAAACGTGGGGGATACCATTGCTGCTGATGAAGCGGTTTTGGAAATTGCCACCGATAAAGTCGATAGTGAAGTGCCCAGTGAAGTTTCGGGTACGCTATCCGAAATTTTATTTCAAGTCAACGATGTCGTAAAAGTAGGACAAACCATTGCCATTATCGAAACCGAAGGCGGGGCTGTTGCTGAACCCGTTGCGCAAGCCGTAGCTGCTGCTCCTGTAGTTGAAGCTGTAGACGCTGCTGTGGAAGTGGCAAAAGAAATTGCGGCACCTGCGGATTTTTCGGGTTCGGATAAATTTTATTCCCCTTTGGTCAAAAACATTGCCAAGGAAGAAGGTATTTCCGTGGCTGAGTTGGATACGATTGCCGGTTCGGGTAAAGACGGCCGTGTCACCAAAGAAGATTTGTTACAGTACATTAAAAATAGAGGAAATCAACCAGCAGTTCCTGCAGCAACTACGGCTCCTGCATCGACTCCAGCACCAGTAGCCGCTCCTGTCGCTGCCCCTGCAACACAAGCGGTACCTGTTTCAGTAAACGGTGCTGACGAGATAGTGGAAATGGACCGTATGCGCAAGTTGATTTCAAAATATATGGTCGAGTCGGTGCAGACTTCGGCTCACGTCCAGTCGTTTATTGAGGTCGATGTAACCAATATTGTGAAATGGCGCGATAAGGTGAAAAACGAGTTTGAAAAGCGCGAAAGCGAGAAGCTCACCTTTACACCGATATTTATGGAAGCGGTGGCGAAAGCGTTGAAAGATTTCCCGATGATGAATATTTCTGTTGAGGGTGAATATATTATCAAGAAGAAAAATATCAATCTGGGAATGGCTGCGGCTTTACCCAATGGCAATTTGATTGTTCCCGTAATTAAAAATGCCGATCAGTTGAATTTGGTGGGCATGGCTAAAGCCGTAAATGATTTAGGAAACCGTGCTAAAGCAGGGAAATTAAAACCCGATGATACCCAAGGAGGAACCTATACGGTAACCAATGTGGGAACGTTTGGGTCGGTCTTTGGTACGCCGATTATCAACCAACCCCAAGTGGGTATTTTAGCCTTGGGAGCTATCCGCAAAGTGCCCGCCGTAATTGAAACGCCCGAGGGGGATTTTATTGGCATCCGTCAGAAAATGTTCTTGTCGCACAGTTATGATCATCGTGTAGTCGATGGCGCTTTGGGCGGAAGCTTTGTGAAGCGTGTCGCCGATTATTTGGAAGCGTGGGATAGTAATCGTACGATTTAAAATACATACAAAACCCGACCATTGTGTCGGGTTTTTTCTTAATTTTGAGGTTTGATGGTTATCACCATGGATTCCTCAAATCGGTATTCTCCTTTCTTATAAGTTTCTTTGTTCGAGAGTATTACCTCATAGGTGTAAATCCCTTTGGGGAGTTCCAACAAACACTCTTTTCCGTCGTTTTGGACAACAAGTTCTTTCTTGATTTCCTCACCATCTTCTCCTTTTCCAGTTATTCGGAACGTAATTTTTTCGGTTAATTTGTTTTTAATACATACCTGCTCAAGGGTCGCTTTGGACGTGTTGGAATCTCCTTTTGCGATTTTTAAAATCGTAAGTCCGTTTAACAACAATTCACCTCCTCGAATCACCGTTTGTAAATCAGCTTGGGCTTGGGCACCCGAAAAACAAATTATCCAGAAAAAAAGTCCCATTGTACGAAATTGAAACATCCTAAAGTCTTAACTCGTTATGGAAGCGATGAGCATTTTTCGTAATCGGCTAACGGTGGCTGCTACTTCAGCGCAGCCCACGGTAGCCGTGGCTGTAACGGTAACACTCGCCACACCTACAGACATGGTGACACTAACTTCAAGCGATACTTCGCATTTCCCTGCATTGCGTTGCGTTTCGGTGTTGACAAGGGCACCTTCTTTGAGAATAACTTCAAGCCCTTCATCAAACTCAGCTAGGGATTTAAATTGGTAGGCTACTTTTTCGGTATTCGTTTTACTTACCAAAGTAATGGATTGCACAATCGCTTTTTCAGTTAGCGTTTCATTGTTTTGTGCTTGAGAGGGAATTCCGAAGAATATTGTGGCGATAAGGCCAAAGATTAGATTTTTCATAATTTTGAATGGCTTAAAAATAAGGTCCAAAGACCGGTTTGATTCGTTAGTTCTGTCCTTTGAAGTATAACAAATCGACTAATTTCTTCAAAGATTCCTTTCCTAAAAGCAATGCGCGGAAACAGCATTACAGGGTCACAGTTGGGGGTTGGCCACGATTTAACCGTCTTTTAATTAGTATTAATAGTTCATTTATATGCTTTCATTTACCATTTAAAAATGTTTCCTCTGAATTTTTTAGTAATGACTATTCAAAACGTGATTATTTTATTTCATTACCATAAAAATCTAGTAAGAGAATGGAAATGTGAATGTGAAACAGTAACGTGTAATAATGCAATAGAAAATGAAAAAGAGTATACTCCATTGACAACAATCATAGAGAATGATGTTTAATTTTTCTATTCTTTTTTTTGGTTTGGCGTATACTTGACATCATTTAAACTGTGTTTTTTGTTGAGGTAAAACTATCTCTTTTTTTCAAAATACCTTTACACAAAAAGTGTACTATTTGTTAAAATTTACGATTCTTGCCGCTGTAAATCCTTGATAATAATTAGAATACAACATCCTTTTGCCCGCATAAAGCATCTGTGTGGAATGAGGTAAATTATGCTGTATAATCGATAAACGGTACATGCAATCCCGTATATTTGTCCGCTTGAATTGTAAAAAATGGAATTAAAATTAAACCGACCCCTTTGTTTTTTTTTTTTTTTTTTAACCGGAATTGATGTAGCGCGCGATCGTATTGTTGAAATTTCAATAGTAAAGGTATATCCCAACGGGAATCAAGAAAGTCGAACTTGGTTGGTGAATCCCACGATTCCTATTCCTCCTCAAGCTACGGCGGTGCATGGGATTTCCAATGAGAAAGTCGCTAACGAGCCTACATTTAAAGAATTAGCCCCTCAAATTCATGTGATGATAAAGGATTCAGATTTGGCCGGATACAATTCCGATCGTTTTGATATTCCGTTGTTGGCGGAGGAGTTGTTACGCGCTGAAGTTGATTTTGATATGAAAAATCGAGTAGCTGTGGATGTGCAGACCATTTTTCATAAAAAAGAGGAGCGAACCTTGAGTGCAGCGTATCGTTTTTATTGCAACCAAACCTTAGACAATGCCCACAGTGCGGAAGCCGATACCAAAGCAACTTATGAAATTCTCAAAGCGCAATTGGACCGCTATCCCGATTTACCCAACGATGTAAAAGCGCTTTCAGAGTATACCACACGAAAAAAAGCGGTTGATTTCGCAGGATTCATTGCGTTGGACGATAAAGGTCGGGAAATATTTACCTTTGGCAAACACAAAGGCGCTTTGGTAGAGGATGTTTTTGATAAAGAGCCAGGATACTTTGGTTGGATTCAAGGGGCCGATTTTCCTTTGTATACCAAAAAGGTACTTACGGGTATAAAATTACGGAAGTTAAACACCAAATTGTAATTAAAAATCAAGATCGGGTAGGGTAAATCCGCTTAAAACTGTTACCATGAAAATCATTTGTATCGGAAGAAATTATGTGCAGCATATCGTTGAGCTTCAGAATGAGCGTCCTGAAGCCCCAGTAGTATTTTTAAAACCTGATTCTTCGATTTTATTGAAGCAACATCCTTTTGTGATTCCGGAGTTTTCCGATGACGTACATCATGAAGTGGAGGTTTTGGTTAAAATCAATAAAGTCGGAAAATACATCGATGTAAAAATGGCACATCAATATTACGATGAGATTGGATTAGGTATTGATTTTACAGCCCGCGATCTTCAAGAACAACTCAAAAAAAAGGGATTGCCTTGGGAAAAAGCAAAGGCATTTGACGGTTCAGCGGTTATTGGTGAATTTTATCCGAAATCTGATTTTGAATCAGTTGAAAATATTAATTTTGAGTTACATTCCAACGGGAACGTCGTTCAAAAAGGGAATACGGAGCAGATGTTGTGGAAAATAGATGAGCAAATTGCCTATGTTTCTCAGTATTTTACGCTCAAAAAAGGCGACATCTTATTTACGGGTACTCCCGAAGGTGTCGCCAAAGTTCATCCCAATGATAAATTGGAAGGATTTATAGAAGGAAAAAAAGCATTTCGAATACACATTAAATAAAGGCAAATAATCGAATATCTACGAATGGCAATTAATTATAACCTCGCAAAAGTATATGCACTATCGGACAATGATCCGGAGTTTGTCATGCAAATCATTACCTTGTTTGTTACTGAAGTTCCACAAGACTTACAACAAATAGAGTTGGGTATCAAAACCAAAGACCACAAATTGGCCTATGCGTATGCCCATAAAATAAAACCCACACTCGATTTGTTGGGGATGACCATGGCCCATGAAGAAATTCTTCAAGTAGAGGCTTGGACCAAAGCAGAAGGAAAACGCAAAGAAATTGAAGCTACTTTTGAAAGTATTCAAATTCAAGTTGAAAAAGCGGTAAAAGAAATAAAAAAAGATTTCGAAATTTAATCGAACATTTAGTTACCCATGAAAGCTGCCATTGTTACCATTGGAGATGAAATCCTTATTGGGCAAATCGCTGATACCAATTCAACATATATCGCTAAGGCCTTGGATCGAATTGGGGTGCAAACAGTGGAAATGCGTTCGATAAGTGATCAACGGGAAGCTTTACTACAAACCTTTTCGGCCTATCAGAATCAAGTCGATTTTGTAGTGATGACAGGAGGTTTGGGTCCTACCAAAGATGACATCACCAAAAAAACCTTGGCTGACTATTTTGAAGACACATTGGTGCGCAACACCGATGTTGAACAGCATGTAGTTGCACTCATCGAGAAAGTACTGCAACGACCTGCTTCACAGTTGAACAAGGATCAGGCTTTAGTTCCTTCAAAGGCGCAAGTGCTTTTCAATGCTGTAGGTACGGCTCCGGGCATGTGGATTCAAAAAGAGCAAACGGTATTTATCTCGATGCCTGGCGTACCCTATGAGATGAAACATTTGATGGAACAACAAGTAATACCCAAGATTGCCGCCGAATACCAACGTCCTTATATTCTTCACAAAACCTTATTAACGTATGGCTTGGGCGAAAGTGTTATCGCAGAGCGCATTGAGGCCTGGGAAAATCAATTGCCTGAATCCATAAAACTAGCTTATTTACCCGCTCCAGGGCGCGTACGCTTGCGTCTTACCGCTCGAGGAACCGATTTAAAACAATTGGAAGAAGCGGTGGCTCTAGCAGTGGCAGCGGTTAGCCCACTGATTAGCGATATATTGGTTGGATTTGACGAAGAGGAAACGATAGAAGTGGTGGTAGGCCGATTGTTAAGTCAAAGGGGACAAACGTTGGCTACCGCCGAAAGTTGCACAGGAGGGAAAATAGCCCAGCTGCTTACGTCAGTTTCTGGGGCCTCTACGTATTTTAAAGGAAGTGTAGTGAGTTATGCGACCGAAATAAAAACAAAGCTCTTGGGTGTCGATCCTCAGCTGATTGCTGCCCATACTGTTGTAAGTGCCGAGGTGGCGCAAGCGATGGCTTTGGGAGTGCAAGCGCAAATGCAATCGGATTATGCTTTGGCAACAACCGGTAATGCCGGACCCCAAAAAGGTGAATCGGATGCCGAAGTGGGAACCGTTTTTATTGCGTTGGCTACCCCACAAGAGGTTGTCGTTGAGCGCTTTAATTTTGGTCAACCCCGTGAAAAAGTAGTGGACCGAGCCACCGTTAAAGCCTTGGAAATGCTGCAAAAAGAAATTTTAAAAAATCTCTAATTTTTTTTTTTTTTAATGTTTCTTTTTTGTTTCTTTGCACCCTGATTTTGAATAACGATAAAAGAAAAGCATAATGTCAAGAGTTTGTGACCTTACAGGTAAGAGAGCGATGGTTGGAAACAACGTTTCTCACGCGATGAACAAAACGAAACGAAAGTTTTCTGTGAACTTAGTTAAAAAACGTTTCTACCTTGCTGAAGAAGATAGATGGGTTACCTTACGTGTAGCTGCATCAACGATTAAAACAATCAACAAAAAAGGCATTGCAGCTGTATTGAAAGATGCAAAAGCAAAAGGCTTTATTTAATCGGTAATCCTTAATATTAAAGACAATGGCAAAGAAAGGTAATAGAATCCAAGTAATCTTAGAATGTACTGAGCACAAAGAATCAGGTATGCCTGGTACGTCTCGTTATATCACGAAGAAGAACAAAAAAAATACGCCCGATCGTATGGAATTGAAAAAATTCAATCCGATCTTAAAGCGAATGACTGTACATAAAGAAATTAAATAATACGAGATTTTTATTGTTTTAAAAATTTCAAATACCCTTTTGAATCATGGCAAAGAAAACCGTAGCAACGTTACAAACCGCTTCAAAGAGATTAACTAAAGCCATTAAAATGGTAAAATCTCCTAAAACAGGTGCTTACACTTTCGTAGAGGCGATCATGTCTCCTGAAGAAGTTGATGAGTATTTGAAAAAGAAATAGTCAGAAGTGAACCCGAATATATTAAAGCTACTTTCTCTTGAAAGTAGCTTTTTTATTTATATTTGTCAAACAAAATTCACCGTAGTTGTAGTTCCGTATGAGCTTTTTTAAACGCATATTTTCATCCGAGAAAAAAGAAACCTTAGACAAAGGTTTAGAAAAAACGAAAACAAGTTTTTTTTCTAAACTTACCAAAGCCGTTGCGGGAAAGTCTAAAGTCGATGATGAGGTATTGGATAATTTGGAAGAAATTCTTGTTTCCTCCGATGTTGGCGTCAATACAACCCTTAAAATTATCGAGCGTATTGAAGAACGTGTGGCCCAAGACAAATATCTTGGAACCGATGAATTGAATCAACTTTTACGCGAAGAAATCGCAGGCTTGCTTTCCGAAACACAATCGGGTGAAGAAACCGAGTTTGTCATACCCATAACCTCACGGCCCTATGTTATCATGGTCGTTGGTGTCAACGGGGTAGGAAAAACTACCACTATTGGAAAATTGGCTCATCAATTCAAAAAAGCCGGTCACCAAGTTGTACTCGGAGCTGCCGATACTTTTCGCGCTGCGGCTATCGATCAATTGCAAATCTGGGCCGATCGGGTTGGTGTCTCTATTGTAAAACAACAAATGGGTTCCGATCCAGCCTCCGTGGCATTTGATACGTTACAATCGGCTGTAGCTCAAAAAGCGGATGTGGTCATTATCGATACTGCGGGACGTTTGCACAATAAAGTAGGCTTAATGAACGAATTGTCCAAAGTGAAAAAAGTAATGCAAAAAGTTGTTCCCGATGCCCCACACGATGTACTTTTAGTATTGGATGGCTCCACAGGTCAGAACGCATTTGAACAAGCCAAACAGTTTACGGCTGCCACCGAAGTGAGTTGTTTAGCGGTCACCAAATTGGACGGTACCGCCAAAGGAGGCGTAGTCATTGGTATCTCCGATCAGTTTCAAATACCGGTAAAGTATATTGGAGTAGGCGAAGGGATCAATGATTTACAAGTGTTCAATAAATACGAATTTGTAGATAGTTTTTTCGCATAACATGAAGAAAGTCATTTATTGGTATCGTAATGTACCTTTCCTAATTCTGATTCTCTTGAGCTTCGGGATTGGACTGTTATCCAAACTCGTGGAAGGACATTTTACCGATATCGCCATGGGGATGCAACTCATCGCCTTCTTTTTCCTGATTTCAGGTTTGATTCGTTTTTTCGATCGCGTTCTTTTTAAAACCAAATAAAAAATGCGCCTAAAAAAGCGCATTTATTTTTGTCCATAACGTATCATCAAAATCCGATAAAGCCATATTCACCGCATCTGCAGCCTCTCCCATTCGTATGACCACCATCTTTTTACTTGGAACCACATATATTTTTTGATCGTTTTTCCCCAACGCACAATACATGTCAGTAGGGCCGTTGGGAATAATCGAACCGTTAAATACGAATTGGGTTTGCGGCAATCGATACGTTGATTTTCCATTTAACCACCACATATAGCCGTAAGCCTGATTTAAATTTTGGGACGTATTCACCGCTTCATTAAAAAACGCTTCATTGACGACTTGCACGCCATTCCATTTTCCTTTATTTAACGCCAAAAGACCAAACCGCGCCATATTTCGCGTAGTACTCCAATACACACTTAAATCATCACCACTGGCAATCCAAGCGCCACCGGTCATTCCGATACGGTCCCGAAGTTTGGTGTTAAAATACGTACTCCACGATTGGCCACTCACGGCAGCAACCACATCCTGTAATTTTATATAGACATTGTGATAGGCCCACCGCGTTCCCGCATCGGCGACGTACAATAAATTGGACGGATTCACACTATCACCCATGCTGTCATCCAAGCCCGAATTCATCGATAACAAATTTTTGCATGTAATCAAATTCTCTTTGGCCAATGGAGCACTCGTCCAGCCTGTCCCCAAATAATCAGATACTTTATTATTAATGTTGAGCAAACCCTCTTGTTGTGCAATCCCTGTAACAGCTGCCGTCAGCGTTTTCCCTGCACTTGCCCAATACCATGGCGTGGTAGCGCTGTGACCGTTCAAATAGTACTCCATGACAATGCGACCGTTAACCAAAATAATAAACGATTTGGTGTTTTTCAAAGTCAAATAATCGACCAATGGTTGCACCGCCGCTTGATTCCAACCCAAACCGGCCACCGATTGCGTTTCCCACGTATTACTTCCGTCACTGGGCGGAAAATACATGGTTTCCTCGGGAGGCGTTTGACTGGTACTGTCCGAATCCGAACACGAAACGGTCAATAACAAACTGCTGAAAAGCAACGAAACGCAGGCTATTTTTTTCATGGTTAAAGATTTTTAAGGTTAGAGTCTTTTTGGCGAAAAAGGTTTAATCAAAGGTATTAGAATATTGCATAAAATCGATACCTTTAGGTTTTTAGAATGATTATGAAAAAAAGCTTAATTTTAGGGGTAATTGGCGTGTTTTTGTCCGCATGTTCCTCTCCCATTCCCGAAAAAGATTTAGTTAAATTAAATGGCTATTGGGAAATTACCAAAGCCGAACATCCAGAAGGAGAACCGATTGACTATAAAGCGAGCACCACAGTCGATTATATTCAAATCAAAGGTAAATCGGGTTTTCGTCAAAAAGTGATGCCGCAACTCGACGGAACATTTCGCACCAATACGTTGCAAGAAAAAATTACACTAAAGGACTCCAATGCTACCTTGTACCTGCATTATCAAACCGATTATGGGCGTTGGAAAGAGGCTCTAGTCAAACTTACTGACTCGGTGCTTGTGCTTAAAAACGGCGATAATATCGAATACCGATACAAGAAATTCAAACCCTTCTCTCGAAAGTAACAATGAAACGTCAAAGTAATGAAAATTCACTTGCCGAAGTGTTAAAAGCCTTCGTACAGACGCATAAACTGGAGGCGGGACTCGATCGCGTCGATGCCGAGCAGGTGTGGCGCAGCCTTTTGGGCAACGGAGTGAATAGCTACACCCGCGAGGTCGTTCTTAAAGGTAGTACGCTCTATGTTACACTTTCCTCCGCCGTATTACGCGAAGAACTAAGCCACGGCAAACAGAAAATTATATCCATGCTCAACGAAGCCTTAGGTAAAGAATGTATTAAAGAATTGGTGTTGCGTTAATGGTTAAGAAGCATCAACCTCACCTTCATAACAACTTCCTTCCTGCAATCCGCTTTATCTCCCGAAGGGTCGGGAGGATGACGTGCTACCTGTCTGCCGATAGGTAGTTCAGGGCTAGAACGAACCTAGGTATTTCAATACAAAAAAAGCCGATGAAAAATCATCGGCTTTGTCTTGTAATCTGTTTTGAATTAAAACTGCTCTCTTCCTGCAAAGTGGAAAGCCCCTTCAATTGCTGCATTCTCATCCGAGTCCGAACCGTGAACGGCGTTCTCCCCGATAGAGGTTGCATATTTTTTACGGATGGTTCCTTCCGCAGCCTCCGCTGGATTGGTCGCTCCAATCAAGGTACGGAAATCTTCAACCGCATTGTCTTTTTCTAAAATTGCTGCCACAATCGGACCGCGTGTCATGAATTCTACCAATTCCCCAAAGAACGGACGCTCTTTGTGAATGGCATAGAATTGTTGCGCATCGGCTACCGTCAATTGCGTTAACTTCATCGCTACGATTCTGAATCCACCTTCAGTAATCATATTTAAAATCCCACCGATGTGGCCTTTTTCAACCGCATCCGGCTTAATCATGGTAAATGTTCTTGTACCTGCCATTGTGTAAGTATTAATTTTCGGGTGCAAAAGTAGTGTTTTGATTCAGAAATCGGAAATCATTTCACCATAAAATAAAAAATCCCCAACAGTTGCCCGTTGGAGATTTTTTCTAACGTAACTCAATATTTAATTTTTGATCGATTTCAATGTTTGTGTTCCTTGTGCGCTTACCATTTTAAGTAAATACATTCCCGTAACCAAATGAGAGGCTTCTATCGAAAAAGAAGTAGCATTCGGACGGTATATACCAACTTGTTTACCGCTTAAATCCATTACTTCTACCATTTCCACTACGGTATTGCCTTCTACATTCCAGGCCGTTGAAGTAGGATTGGAGGTCAATTGGAAACTTGGCGTAACAAAAGTCGGTTGACTCAACAAGTCCGTAAAACTGTAGGCACCTGTCAACGGTTCAAACTGCACCAAATAGGTGCTCGCTGTGGCAATATTGATATCGTTTCCATTATTTGTAGCTGTTCCAGAAGGGAAATCATTGCCACCCCAATTCACATCCCAAGTATTGTTTTTACGGAATTTTACAGCGCCAGTCGTTAAAGCCACTTGCAACGAATAATTAAATCCATCTGTGGTATTCATATCGACATCTGTAGTCCAACCGTTTAAGGCAGAGCCCAATAGCCCAACTAAAGGGAATTCAAAGTTGTATTGCCCAGTCGTACGGTTAAACGTAACATACCACTCTCTTCCAATTACTGGAATAGTTGGTCCCGAGGCTACAGCCAATCCTGAAGGAAATGCAGTGCTGCCGAAGGTTAGGTTGTTGTTGCCATTCAAACGGAAATAGGCATTACCCGAAGTAAATACAAAGTTTGATAAAGTATAGTTCACTTCATTAGTCGTAGCCATGGCCACACCAGGACCTCCAAAGCCCAATTGCGCATTAACAGCTGGACCCCACAACTCTACCAATGGAGCTGTTGTGTTGCCTACAAAAGAGTACGCACCTGTTAATCGGTTAAAGGTAACATTGTACGTTCCAGCTAATGTTGGAATGTCTTGCCCGTTTGGAGCACCATTTCCATTCGGAAACGTCGAACCGCCCCAGTTATTGGCCCAACCAAAATCTTGACGAAATTTAACTGCTCCTGTGGTAACCACCAAATTATTGATCGTGTAAATAATATTGTCGGTACTGGCCAAGGTAATTTCTGGGCCATTGGTTGGAGGCCATCCATTGACTCCAGTTCCCACAATAGAAATGGTTTGTGCTGAAGCACTTAAAGCAGCAACAAGCAACGTTGTAAAAAGTAGTTTTAGTTTCATCTAGATTTTGTTAAATATTTTAACAAATTTAAAGCAAAATGCTGATTTACAAAATCTAAAAGTTGGGATTTACCCACGATAACGTTGTAGTGTTTATAAATTAATCCCAAACCATCACACTAAAGTAGGGGTAAAGCGGATCCAGTTCTGTATATAAACGGGACGCCCACTCGGGACCATAAGCGAGATAAAAAGTACTAAAATTAGCCGTGCGTTCTTGCAATCCTCGACTGGGGAATAATTCCCATTGTAGCGCCTCAACCGAATTGAGGTGGGTTTCATGCTTCTTTTTTTCTGCTCGAAGTAATCTTTTTTCAAGATGTTCCAATCCTTTGAGCTGCTTATGGGTTTGAGCTTTTACAGCGCCCAAAAAAGAGGGGTCAGTTTGTACAGCCAGTTTCTCTAATGCGGCAAACTGTTCCTGCAACAAGTTCTTTTGTGCCGTAAAGTCGTAATAGACGGTTTGAATTTTTTGAACCACACGGGTGCGAAGATCCGAAGTGCTGAGAAACAAATCGGTAAAGGTAACGCCCAGTTTGCCTGCCTTTTTGGCTTGCTTCGCCGTGGCATGAAGTACGGAATTACGTAAAATCAATATAGGGAAGGGAACCTCAAATTGGTGAAATTGCTTTTTTAATTGCAACCAGTACGCAATTTCTCCACCTCCACCAATATAGGCCAAATTGGGCAATACGATTTCTTGATAAAGTGGTCGTAGCAACACATTCGGACTCAAACATTCGGGTTTTTCTTGGCAAAGGCGTTTGAAATCTTCAAGTGAATACCGTATGCCACTATCGTGACGAACAATCCAATCGCCTTCTCGTGTGAGTCGCTCCCGAACTCCTGACTCCAAATAAAATAAATTGAGTTCTCTAGGATTCACTTGTGCTTTGTAAGGTGTCATAAGTTCGAGTGTTTCCTGAGTGGCTTGATACGTGATTTGCTCTTGAATTTCCCGCAAAGCGTAGGGTAGAAAGGCTGTTTTTCCCCAGGTTTGATCCCCATCAAAAATGAGCAATCCTTCCTGATCAAAGAGTTGGTGCACCAAGTAGCGGGTAGCTTCTGCCAAGGTGCGACCCTCAGCATACGATTCATGAAATAAAGCTTTCAAAAATTGCCCTCGTTCGCCATCGGGAAAGGAGGCATTTATTCTATTTCGAACCTCTTCAAAAGAGGCATCAAGTACAAAACGACCCACAGCACCTTGTTGCGAAGTCTGCCACGTTATCTTCACTTCTCCCAATCGGAAAGATTGAATTTCCTCAAAATCATGGTCTTCCGTAGCCATCCAATAGACAGGGACAAACCGATAGTGGGGATAGGTTTTTTGTAAGCTTTTACAAAGATTGATGACAGAAATAATTTTATACCAAAAAAACACAGGACCCGTAAACAAATTTAATTGGTGTCCGGTCGTAATCGTAAATGTAGTGGGTTCATGCAGGGCATTCAAGTGCGCTTCAGAAGCTTCCGAAAGCCTAAATCCCTCGTATTGCCGACGCCACTCGGTGACTAAACCTTCACGTAGGGCTGTGCTGAAATGCGCTCCTTTTTCTTGGCATTGCGCTTCAAAATGAGGAAGGCTTGGATAGCGATGGTATAACGGTTGTACCGATGCCTTTTGATCCAAATAATCCCGAATAAGTTCGGAAAATTGGGGCAATTCACGGTATTCGATACAATCGGTGGGCATGAGATAATTTTTGTCAAATGTAAAGAATTTTAAAAATAGCCTTCTTTTCAAATTCCTAATTGTGCGTTAAATTCTATTTTTGTACAAAATCATAACCGTGGCTGCACTGCTTCTTATCACGCCCCCATTTACACAACTCAATACGCCGTATCCTGCGACGGCGTACTTGAAAGGGTTTTTAAATACCCGTTCGATTTCGGCGTATCAAATGGATTTGGGACTCGAAGTGGTGTTGGATTTGTTTTCCCCCAAGGGATTAGAAGCCATTTTTGAAGCGTCAAAGGTTCAAGAAACAATGTCCGAAAATGCGCAACGGATTTTCCAGATGCGCTCGGTGTATATGCAAACTATTGCCGCTGTAGTTGGTTTTTTGCAAGGTAAGCAACCTAGTTTGGCGCGACAGATTTGCTCAGGAAATTTTTTGCCTGAGGCCTCCCGTTTTTCGCAGTTGGATGATTTAGAATGGGCGTTTGGCGCTATGGGATTACAAGATAAGGCCAAACATTTGGCTACCCTGTATTTGGAGGACTTGTCCGATTTTATAGTAGAATGTGTCGATCCCAATTTTGGCTTTTCACGCTATGCAGAACGTTTGGGTAGAAGTGCCAACAGTTTTGATTTACTCTACCAAGCGCTGCAACAAGCACCAACTTTTGTCGATCAATTTACGTTACAACGCTTAGCTGCGACCATGCACCGAGAGCAACCTGCACTGGTCTGTTTTTCGGTGCCATTTCCAGGCAATTTATACAGTGCTTTTCGCTGTGCACAGTGGATAAAGTCCAATTATCCAGACACTAAAATTGCTATGGGCGGTGGCTTTCCCAACACGGAGTTACGTCAACTGACCGATTCCCGTGTTTTTGATTTTTTTGATTACATCACCCTCGACGATGGAGAGCGCCCTATCGAACTTTTACATGCTAATCTTCAGCTTCCTGAGGCGGAACAGGTATGGAAACGAACCTACCTTCGAGTAGCAAGTGAAGTGATGTACAAAAACGATGCTGCCGTTGGTGATTACAAGCAAACGGAAGTGGGTACTCCTGACTATTCCGATCTATTGTTGACGGAGTATCTTTCGGTGATTGAAATTGCCAATCCTATGCATAGTTTGTGGAGTGATGGACGATGGAATAAACTAACCATGGCGCACGGTTGCTATTGGGGCAAATGTACTTTTTGCGATATTTCACTCGATTATATCAAAGTCTATGAACCCATTCATGCCCGAATGTTGGTCGATCGTATGGAAACGTTAATTGCACAAACGGGCGAATCGGGGTTTCATTTTGTAGACGAAGCAGCTCCTCCTGCGTTGATGCGCGAAGTGGCCCTTGAGATTTTACGCCGCAATTTGGTGGTGACCTGGTGGACCAATATACGGTTTGAAAAGAGTTTTACCCGCGACCTCTGTTTGTTGCTAAAAGCTTCGGGGTGTATTGCGGTATCGGGGGGACTCGAAGTCGCTTCCGATCGGTTGTTGGCGCTTATTCAAAAAGGAGTTACAGTAGCGCAAGTAGCACGAGTGACCCGAAATTTTACCGAAAGCGGTATCATGGTTCATGCGTATTTAATGTATGGGTATCCTACTCAAACGGTTCAGGAAACCATCGATAGTCTAGAAATGGTTCGGCAATTGTTTTCTTTAGGGATTGTACAATCGGGTTTTTGGCATCAATTTGCACTCACGGCTCATAGTCCCATTGGATTAGACCCCGAGGCTTATGGTATCGTTCCTCAAAAGCAACCCATTTCGTTTGCCCACAATGATATCGAGTTTACTGATCAAAAGGGTATCAATAACGACCGTTTTAGCTTTGGATTGCGAAAATCGTTGTTCAATTATATGCACGGACTTTGTTTGGATGATCCGTTGCAAAATTGGTTTGATTTTAAAATTCCGCATCCCAAAGTTGCGCCCAATTATATGATGTCTGCCCTTGATGACGAGCGAATTCTCTTACCTAAATCATCGGCTAAAATTATTTGGGGGGGACTTCAACCGGAATGTTCATTTTTTCAAAAACAAAAAAAAGGAAAAACATGGCCCATGCTTCACATACGAGTGCATGCGCTCCATGGAGAGATTGAAACGGTATTGCCCGAAGCAGAAGGGCGATGGCTTATGGAGCAAATAACACGACTAACGCCAAGCCATTCGCTACAAACATGGGGAGCTTTGCAAGAGTCTTTTGAAAAGGAATTTGAAGATTTTGCGATGTTTTGGACCTCAAAAGCTGTTTTACCCTTACGGGAAATGTTATGGGTTTTGTAGTATTTTTTCAATTTTTGGAGTAGGGGAAAAACCTTTTTCATTGTTTTACGAAAATAGAATTTAAAGGGCATTTGTTTTGTTCGGACATTTTTATTTATATTTAAACAAAAAAAACACTATGAAAAAAATTACTCTTTTATTGTTGTGTATAGGTGCTTTTCAAGCCTTTGGGCAACAAAAAGCAACAGGGGTTGTTAACCTTTCAACCAACGTACGTGCCAATTTTTTATTGGATAGCAGCACATCAACAGTAACCTTGACTATGATCGGGCCCAATGACCGCTGGTTTGGATTACAATTTGGATCATTTACGGGAATACAAGGAATGGCCGTGGGGCAAGATTTGGTGTACTGGAACAATACTTCAAATGTAGTTGACGCGCGTTTCAATGGCGAAGGTTTCTCTCCGATAACCGATACTACTAATAATTGGACCTTGGTTTCAAATACCAATAATACACCTATTGCAGGTTTACGCACCATTATATGTACACGTGCCTTGAGCACAGGGGATAGCAGTGATTATACTTTTAATTTTGACGATACTACCCTAGATATTGCTTGGGCAAGAAGTAATACGGCCAATTATACAATGAATAATCATGGTGGAGCCAATCGCGGGTATGCTATCGACACTCCTTTTACCAATTTAAGTACGCAAGAAATAGCTCCAGTGACCGTTAGTGTTTATCCCAATCCTTCACGCGGATCGGTATCAGTTAGTGCTACTTGGGGTATTGAAACGGTAAGTGTTTATACACTTTCAGGGCAGTTAATTCGTACGCTTTCTTTTTCCAATACTGAAAATGCTAAAGAAATTCAAGTAGAGGGTTTAGCTGTAGGTTCCTATCTTTTGGAAATCCAAGGAGAAGGACAAAAAGCTTGGAAAAAGATTATCGTCGATTAAATGAAAAAATCCTTTAAAATAGGACTAATAGGCTTACTTCTTGTAGCTTTCGCTGGTTACTTTGGGTATCGTTATGTCTATCATTCAGAACGACGTGATGTTCAAAAAGAGGCTGCTGCGTTTACACTCAAAGCCCTAGATTTACATCAAGCTTTTGTGGCTAACACTGAAAAAGCGAATGCCACCTATTTGGAAAAAGCCACTGAAGTTTCGGGAATAGTAACCGCTTTGGAAGGCACTCAACTTATACTCGATGAAAAGGTAGTGTGCATCAGTCAAGTTCCCTTTTCTATTAAAGTGGGGGCTACAGTTACTGTAAAAGGGCGTGTCATCGGATACGATGATTTTCTCGATGAAATAAAAATGGATCAATGTACTTTAATTCCTTAACTATGAAAAAAATAGTAGCCTTGGCGTGGATTGCAATGGGTTGTTACACAACAAACGTGCATGCGCAAGACGATTTGTTAAACGAACTCAATCAAGATCAAAATAAAAAAGAAACGGTCAGCGCAGCATTCAAAGGACAACAAATTTGCACCATGCAGTCGACCAAAATGGCGGCAAAAGGGGAATGGTATTTCTTGGTCGCCCACCGGTTTGGAGATTTGACCAATGGTTTCGATAACTTTTTTGGATTGGACAATGCACTCACAAAACTAGGCGGATTATATGGCGCAACCGAATGGCTTACTTTGGGCTTTTCACGGCATACTTTAGCAAAAACCTATGAATTGTCGGGTAAATACCGACTCATGGCACAAGAGGTTGATGGTTTTCCTGTTACCATTGTAGGATACCATACCATGGATATTAATTCCCAATTGGAAAAAGAAGAATATCCCGAATTATCCGGTACTGACCGCTTTGCCTTTTCCAATCAGTTATTGATCTCGCGTAAGTTTTCGGAGAACTTTTCTTTACAGCTTACCCCAATGTACATTCATAAAAACTTATACGACCCCGTTCTGGAAGAAAAAAGTCAGTTTTTAGTGGCTTTGGGCGGACGTTATAAGTTTTCAAAACGCTGTAGTTTCAACTGGGAATATGCCCAGCGTTTCAATACCGTTTCCAATGACCCGTATCAAAATCCGCTTACCGTAGGCGTTGATATCGAAACGGGTGGACACGTATTTCAGTTGGTACTTTCCAACAGTCAAGCGATGAATGACGTTAGCTATTTTACCACAGCGACTGGGGATTTTAACCGAGGAATTTTCTTCGGATTCAACTTATACCGTGTATTTTAATTGCAATTGCTATGAAAACGAATTTTTTTAAATTGTCCCTAATCACATTCTTGTTCCTGGGACTTATAGGGTTACAATATGCTTGTGAATCGTCAACGTTTGAGGAAGCCTCAGGTATAGTTGCTAATCCTTCTTACAACAAAAATGTCAAACCTATTATGGAAAATAATTGTACAGGTTGCCATGACGGTGTTGACGAGTTTTCGTTGTTGACGTATGAAGAAGTAAAAGACATTACGCAAAATGGTACTTTATTGTGCCGAATTAAAGGGACAGCCTGTGGCGAAATCATGCCTCCCACTGGGAAAATGAATACCACCCGTATTGCCATTATCGAAAACTGGGCAACCAATAACTACCCATTGGATTAATATACATGGCTATGAAAAAGAATTTACTGTGTTTGCTATTCTTGCTCAGCGGAATGCTGCACGCCCAAAAAATGATTACGCGCACAGGTGTCGTTAAGTTTGATGCCACTGTCAATGGAGCTACCGACCAAGTGGCCGCGACCAACAATGCCGTTTCGGCGCTCTTGGATAAAAATAACGGCGACTTAGCCATCCAAGTGATGATTAAGTCTTTTCGTTTTAAAATTCCGTTGATGGAAGAACATTTCAACGAGAATTATATGGACAGTGATAAGTTGCCCAAAGCCACTTTTAAAGGAAAAATCGTTGGTTTTCAACCTCAAAATGGAACGTATGAAGTAGAAGGTGATTTGACGATTCATGGAGTGACTCAGAAAGTCAAAACCAAAATGACGCTGAAAGTAGAAGGAGCAAAAATTCATTTGGACGGAGCCTTCACGGTAAAGCTCAAGGATTACGATTTAACTGTTCCCGCCTTGGCTAAGAAAACCTTGTCCGAAACAGCTAAACTCACCGTAGATTTGACGCTTGAAAATAAAGCTTAAATAAACTACACTACAATGGTAAGGCGAACATCGGTTCGTCTTTTTTTTGACTTATACGTAATAAACAAATTAATTTTTTTTGTCATAGCGCAATCGATTTCGATTCCCTAAATTTACAATCCTAAAATGACAGCACTATGCAAAAATCCTATACCCTTTCTGTGCACACTGGGGCAACATTTGACCTTGACGAAAGTTCGTTGCAACACCTCGATGCCGTGGCCACGGGAACTCATTCGTTTCATATCTTAAAAAACAATCAATCCTATACTGTTGAAATTGTAGCTGCCGATTTTGTCGCTAAAAAATATACGATTAAGGTCAATAACAATACTTATGAAGTATCCATTGCCGATGGATTAGATCAATTGATCGGTCGTATGGGTATTGAACGCGGACGCCATAAAGTGGTTAATGCCATCAAAGCCCCAATGCCCGGTTTGATTTTGGAAATCAATGTGGAGGTTGGCGATGAAGTTCAAGAAAACGATCCACTTTTGATTTTGGAAGCCATGAAAATGGAAAACAGTTTTCTATCACCACGGGAGGGTAAAATTAAATCCATTGCTGTGGTGAAAGGACAAGCGGTGGATAAAGGCCAACTTTTAATTGAATTTGAATCATGAAAAAAATAACCAAACTATTAGTGGCTAACCGCGGAGAAATTGCGATTCGTGTGATGAAAACCGCCAAAAAGATGGGAATAAAAACGGTAGCTGTATTTTCGGAAGCCGATCGTAATGCACTCCATGTCAAATTTGCGGATGAAGCGGTGTGTATCGGACCCGCACCTTCAGCACAATCGTATTTAAAAGGAGATAGAATCTTGGAAGTAGCGCAATCGCTAGGTGTTGATGCCATTCATCCAGGCTATGGTTTCTTGAGTGAAAATGCGTCATTCTCCGCTTTGTGTGAGGAAAAAGGGATCATTTTCATCGGACCCAAACCCAAAGCCATCGAAATGATGGGAAGTAAGTTGGCGGCCAAAGAAGCCGTAATGCATTATGATATTCCGATGGTGCCTGGGGTTGACCATGCGATTGTGGATGTGGAAGAAGCGAAAAAAACCGCCAAGGAAGTGGGCTTCCCTATTTTAATCAAAGCCTCTGCTGGAGGTGGTGGAAAAGGAATGCGGGTAGTAGAACGCGAAGCCGATTTTGAAGCCCA
Source organism: Flavobacterium sp. (assembly GCF_027482425.1). GTDB lineage: Bacteria > Bacteroidota > Bacteroidia > Flavobacteriales > Flavobacteriaceae > Flavobacterium. The sequence continues at coordinate 11,378 of NZ_JAIXWA010000059.1, read as the reverse complement.
AATGGAACGCGCCATCAGTGAAGCAACGTCAGCTTTCGGTGACGGATCGGTTTTTATTGAAAAATATGTGTCCAAACCCCGCCATATCGAAATCCAAGTAATGGCGGATAGTCATGGTAATGTGGTTCATGTATTCGAACGCGAATGTTCAGTACAACGCCGTCACCAAAAAGTAGTTGAGGAAGCGCCTTCTGCAATACTAACTCCTGAAAAACGCAAAGAAATGGGCGAAGCTGCCGTAAAAGTGGCCAAGGCTTGTGACTATCTTGGCGCTGGTACCGTAGAATTTTTACTTGATGAAAATCTGAATTTTTATTTTTTGGAAATGAATACTCGTTTGCAAGTCGAACATCCCGTGACCGAAATGATATCGGGTTTGGATTTGGTCGAATGGCAAATTCGGGTTGCCCGCGGTGAAGCCTTACCCATGAAGCAAGAAGACTTGCAAATTCAAGGTCATGCGATGGAATTACGCGTGTATGCCGAAGATCCCATGAACGATTTCTTGCCCAATGTGGGGAATCTTGAAGTATATCGCTTGCCTGAAGGGGAAGGAATTCGAGTGGATAACGGTATTGCCGAAGGAATGGATGTACCGATTTATTACGATCCAATGCTGTCGAAGTTGGTAACCTACGGTGAAACGCGTGAGGAGGCCATAGAAATAATGATTGAAGCAATTGACAATTATAGTGTAAAAGGAGTTGCCACGACGTTACCTTTTGGAAAATTTGTGATGCAACATGAAGCATTCCGTTCGGGGGAATTTGATACGGGTTTTGTGAAAAAATACTATGATGCCGAAAAGTTGAAATTACAATTGGATACTGAGGCCGAAATTGCAGCCTATTTGGCCTTACAACATTATTTGAACGATAAAAAAGTCTTACGCATTCCCAACGCTTAGTTACGATATTATGGAAGATAAAATACAACTATTGAATGAGAAAATCGCCTTGGCCCAATTGGGTGGAGGTGCCAATCGAATTGCCAAACAACACGAAAAGAAACGTTTAACAGCCCGTGAACGCGTGGAGTATTTGTTGGATGAAGGTTCGTTTGAAGAAATTGGATTGTTGGTAACCCACCGTACCACCGAGTTTGGGATGGATAAAGAGGTGTATTATGGTGATGGTGTAGTAACGGGTTACGGTACAATTAATCGCCGATTGGTGTATGTGTTTGCCCAAGATTTCACCGTTTTTGGGGGATCACTTTCTGAAACCCACGCGGAGAAAATCTGTAAAGTGATGGATTTGGCCATGCGTAATGGTGCCCCTATGATTGGCTTAAACGATTCAGGGGGCGCCCGTATTCAAGAAGGTGTGCGTTCGTTGGGAGGGTATGCCGACATTTTTCACCGTAATGTTCAGGCGAGTGGGGTGATTCCTCAGATTTCAGCGATCATGGGGCCCTGTGCAGGCGGTGCCGTGTATTCACCAGCGATTACCGATTTTACCATTATGGTGGAAAATAACAGCTATATGTTTGTGACGGGTCCGAATGTGGTGAAAACTGTAACGAATGAGGAAGTGACTTCGGAAGAATTAGGAGGAGCAAGTACCCATTCGACCAAGTCAGGTGTGGCCCATTTAACCTCACCCAATGGGGTGGAATGTTTGGAAGACATCAAACGCTTGTTGAGTTATATGCCACAAAACCACAAAGAGAAAACACCAAAGTTACCGTATACCTTAGGGGAAGAGTTGCGCGAACAGTTGGATACCATTGTGCCCAATAACGCCAACAAGCCCTATGATATGCACGATGTGATTAACGGACTTATTGATGAGGATTCCTTTTTTGAAATTCATAAAGATTATGCCGAAAATATTGTCGTTGGATTTGCCCGTTTGGCGGGACGAAGCATTGGTATTGTTGCCAATAATCCGATGTATTTGGCCGGTTGTTTGGATGTAAAGAGTTCGATTAAAGCCGCTCGTTTTACCCGTTTTTGCGATTGTTTCAACATTCCTTTATTGGTGTTGGTTGATGTTCCCGGATTCTTACCTGGAACGGACCAAGAATGGAATGGGATTATTGTTCATGGCGCTAAATTATTGTATGCCTTGAGTGAGGCGACGGTTCCGAAAGTGACTGTCATTACCCGAAAAGCCTATGGGGGAGCCTATGATGTAATGAATTCCAAACATATTGGTGCCGATATGAATTTTGCATGGCCTGGCGCAGAGATTGCCGTAATGGGTGCAAAAGGAGCATCGGAAATTATTTTCAAAAAAGAAATTAGTGAAGCCGCCGATCCCGCAGCAAAGTTGTTGGAAAAAGAAGCGGAATATGCCGAATTGTTTGCCAACCCTTACACGGCAGCGCAACGCGGTTTTGTCGATGAGGTAATTGTGCCCCGCGACACCCGTAGAAAGTTGATCAAAGCCTTTGCGATGCTGGAACATAAAGAAGTTATAGTACCAAACCGAAAACATGGAAACATCCCGTTATAAAAGAAAAACCTGCCAATTGTGCAGGTTTTTTTTTGAGTCTAATGAAATAGTTTTTGGCTTTTACAATAAATTAGTATTCAAAAACATTTCCCTTACGCCTCACAATTAAATTTAAATCCGATGCCGTGTAAGTTTTCAATGGTAATGCCGTCTTGTCCAGCAAATATTTTACGCAAGCGAGAAATGAAAACATCCAAACTTCGGCCCATAAAGTAATCGTCTTCGCCCCACAAGGCTTTTAGGATTTCTTCACGTTTAAGGACTTGATTTTTATGGTCTAAAAAAAGTTTTAGTAAATCCGATTCCCGTTGGGTGAGCGAAATGGTCTCCGTATCATTGAATACGCGATAATTGGCGGCATCAAATTGATAGGTTCCCACGGTATAAAATGGGCTTGGCGGTGGCGCTGCTTTTTTATGAGAACGACGTAAAAAAATATCGATTTTCAACATTAATTCCTCAATACTAAAGGGTTTTACCAAATAGTCATCGGCACCAATTTTTAGTCCCCGAATACGATCTTCCTTCAGGGTTTTGGCGGAAAGAAAAATAATGGGAATTTCTTGATTCTTTTTTCGAATGGCCTCTGCCAATTCAAAACCATCCATTTTGGGCATCATGATGTCTAAGATGCACAAATCGTATTCGCTCGAAAGGAAACCCTCCAAGGCCGCAGCTCCATCGGCAAAATGGTCTACGGCATAGAAATTTTCTAGATGATCTTTTGTAAGAAACGCAATGGTTTCATCATCTTCCGCATAGAGAATTTTGAAGTTATGCATAGTGTTTTTTTGGAATTTGAATCGTTATCGTCAGTCCGTGTTCTTTGTTATTTTGAGCGCTAATCTTCCATTGGTGTTGGATGCAAATTTTTTTAACATAAAACAATCCCAAACCAAATCCATTTACTTCATTGCTTTTTTGGTCCGCGACGCGATAAAATTTATCAAAGATTAAATTTAAATTTTTGGGTGCTACTCCAATTCCATTGTCTATAAATTGCAAACGTAACCCGAAGCGGTCTTCGTCAACTTGAATTTGTATTATCGGTTGTAAGTTGCAGTATTTAACAGAATTATCCAACAAATTATAAATGATGTTGGAAAAATGAAACCGATCAGCTTCAATAGTATAATCGCGTTCCGCTTGAATCGTCACGCTAACCTGTTCGTTTTTTAATTTAATGGTTTCAGCGGCTTCTTCTAAAAGCGGGAGTAAAGCCAATTTCTCGGGTTGAAGGGCTAGAGGGGATTCATCGCTTTTGGCAATGTTTAAAACTTTTTCGATATGGTGATTTAGTTTTTTACTTTGATTGATGATGATTTCGGTGTAGTCGTGTAATTTTTTTTGCTCGCGGATCACCTCTTGCTTGTTGAGGTAACTCGAAGCGAGTAGGATAGAGGAGAGGGGCGTTTTGAATTCATGGGTCATGTTGTTGATGAAGTCCCGTTGCAATTCGGAGTATTTTTTTTGTTGGATAATGGTATAAATGGAGTACACATACACCAAGAGTACAACCATTAAGGCGAAGGATAATACAAACCAAAACCGTAGCGAGCTTAATAAATACGACGTTTCATTGGGAAACCGCACGGCAAAATAATAAACGAGATTTTTGTGTTTCGGAAAATAGACATTATGGGTACTCGGTTTTTTATCGCTCATCGCTACGTAATTGCCATACACCATTTCATCGCTATTGCAGTTGTACATGGCATATTCAAAGTCGGTTGTGATGTTCATTTTGGCGAATTCTGTTTTCAGATAATATTCCAAAATATCGGGTTGAAAATCATTTTCAACATTCACAATGTAGTAGTCATTGGCTACTTTCTCTACGGGATTGTTGGGCGGTAATTCGCTATCTTTACCCTCATAGAGTTTTTTGACGACTTCCAAGAGTGCAATGTGGGCTTTTTGGGTGAATTTTTTTTCCTCCAAGCTAAAGGCTTCCCGTGTCCAAAGCAACTGAGCAATCAGAATGCCTAAGGTAGCAATCATGCCAAGAACGATGACGATATTGAGTTTTTTGGTCTTCAAAAGCAAAATATTGAGTCTCAAAATTACTTAAAAAATGGGTGGATACCGACTGTTAACAAGTCATTAACAAAGATTCGAGAGCGGTTAACAACCTACTATCGAAATTGGATTTACATTTGTATCATAGCAATTAGAAAACTTACTTTAATTATAAAACCAAAAATTCATTTCGTATGAAAACAGTAAAAATTACTTTAGCGGCTTTAGCCTTCGGATTGATGTCATTCACAACAGCGACCGTAATTGAGCAACCCACTACCGTTTCGGCCAAAGAGGCTTCTCCTGTAGTTTGGAAATCAGAAACTGTAGATGTAGGTGAAATTCCACAAGGAACTCCTAAAACAATCGAGTTTTCATTTAAAAACACAGGGACTAAGTCGGTATTGATTACCAATGTAAAACCTTCTTGTGGATGTACTGCAGCCGATTATACCAAAGAAGCCGTAGCACCTGGGAAAACTGGGTATGTAAAAGCTACCTACAATGCAGCTGCTGCTGGAGCGTTTGCCAAAACTATTACGGTAACCACCAATGCTGAAGAAACGCCAAAAGTGTTGACTTTTAAAGGAACTGTGATTGCAAAATCATAAGTTTTCGATATAAAGGTGATTAAGAAGAACGAAAAACTCCTGAGGTGACTCAGGAGTTTTTTATTTTAGGATCTAGTTTTCATAGCTTCCATCCTCTTTTGACGGTCTAATATGATTTCCTTAAATTTTTTCTTTTGTTCGTCATTCAGGAAGTTCATCACATTGCGTTCAGCCGTTTCATTAATGGCGCTAATTTCGCTCAGCTTTTCATCCTGTGCCATGTTTTCTTTTTTCATGATGGCATTGATTTTTTTGGAGCTGGCATCAAATTCTTTTTGAACAATGATCACTTGTAATTCGTCCAGTTTCAAATCGGTTTTTAATTTATCTACCGTTTTTTGGACCGATTCTAACCGTTCTTTTTCAAGTTGTTCCGGTGTCTTTTCACGAGACATTGGCGGTTGCATTCCCATACCAGAGCGACCCATGCCCCCCATACCGTTATTCATCATGCCCATTTGTGCCCAACCGGTGAGCGTTACGGTGCAACAAAATAGCAAAGCGATTTTTTTCATAATAACTTCGTTTTCGTAAAGATACAAATTATATCGGTTCTCCGTAAAGGTCAAATTCACTGGCGTCAAAAATACGTACCGTTGTAAATTCTCCTGTTTTTAAATAGTGTTGTGAGGCGTCAATCAATACTTCATTATCGACATCGGGACTATCAAATTCTGTGCGTCCTACGAAATAGTTCCCTTCTTTTCGATCGATGACACAACGAAACGTTTGACCGATTTTTTCTTGATTTAATTCAAAAGATAGTTGCGATTGAATATCCATGATTTCTTGTTGACGCGCCAATTTTATAGCTTCAGGGACATCGTCTTCTAGCGCATATGCTCCCGTATTTTCTTCGTGTGAATACGTAAAACAACCCAAACGTTCAAAGCGCATTTCGCTAACCCAGTCTTTCAAAATTTGGAAATCTTCTTCCGACTCGCCGGGATATCCTACAATTAATGTTGTACGAATGGCAATACCCGGAACAGCCTCTCGAAATTCTTTCAACAATCGCGTTGTTTTTTCCTGTGTCGTTCCACGTTTCATCGATTTTAAAATGGCATCAGAAATATGTTGCAATGGAATATCGATGTAATTACAAATTTTTGGTTCCCGTCGCATAACCTCCAAAACATCCATGGGGAATCCTGAAGGAAAGGCATAATGCAACCGAATCCACTCAATACCTTCAACGTTCACTAAGGCTTCCAAAAGTTCGGCTAAGTTTCTTTTCTTGTATAAATCCAATCCGTAATAGGTGAGGTCTTGGGCAATTAAAATCAATTCTTTAACACCATTTTTGGCCAATCCTTCAGCCTCTTTTACCAATTTTTCAATCGGTTGTGATATATGTTTTCCGCGCATCAATGGAATGGCACAAAAACTACAAGGCCGGTCACATCCTTCGGCGATTTTTAAATACGCATAATTTTTAGGAGTCGTAGTGAGTCGTTCTCCCAAAAGTTCATGCTTATAATCGGCACCCAAAGCTTTTAATAAAAGAGGCAATTCAGTAGTCCCAAAATATTGGTCAATGTTTGGAATTTCTTTCTCCAAATCAGGGCGGTATCTTTCAGAAAGGCAGCCAGTGACAAAAACTTTATCAACCACGCCGCGTTCTTTTTTGTCGGCGTATTCCAATATAGTATTTACCGATTCTTCTTTGGCATTATCAATAAATCCGCAGGTGTTGATAACCACAATATTGCCTTCTTGTTCATGTACCACCTCTTTACCGTTGGCACGCAATTGTCCCATTAAGACTTCACTATCATACGTGTTTTTTGAACACCCTAAGGTGATTACGTTGATCTTATTTTTTTTGACCGATTTGGTTCTCATAGTTTTTGAAAAATGGACTGCAAAATTAGGCTATTTATTTCAGTCTCAAAAAGGAAACAGCATAAAAAAAAAGCCATCGAACCGACGGCTTTTGTAGGGTATAGTAGAATTATAATTCAAAAAGAAGGGTCACAGAAATGTTGTCAAACACGGCACGACTGCGCGCTGTATCGGTCAATCCACGGTTGAACATTTGTTGGTTGAAATTTCGCCATCCGTGACTGTAAGATACATCCAAGCGTGTATCGCCAAAATTGTACCCTAACCCTCCCGAATAGGTCGTTAAGTTGCCCATCGTATAGTGGTTTTTATAAGGACTTTCAGACCAACGATACCCTCCACGAAGACTCCATTGTTTGTATTTGTATTCGGTTCCTAAGCGAATTTCTGTGGCCGCCTGTAATTGATTATCGATGATAGCATTTTCAGCACTAAAATCGCGTTGCGGTGTAAAGGTGTTGCCTTGGTAAAACTGTTGCGAGATATCCGCACTGATTAAACCGCGTTTGCCAAACAAAAAGACACCCGATGCCGTAACTCGATCGGCTGTACGCAAACGATAGGGCTCGAAAATCATGGTTACATTGGGATCCACAACAACTGAATTATACTGTGTGTTGTTGGCATCTGCATTGAGACCAAAACCCGAGGTAGCGATGTACTGACGTAATTCATCATTCAAGCGAAACCAAGTAGGGGATTGATAGGCAAGTCCCAAACGAGCATTTTTGTGTACTTTAAAAATGGCACCCAATTGTATTGAGAATCCGTTCCCGTAAGTGTACAAATCATTGTTAAAACGCACACGATCTACAGTGGAACCGGTGGGATAGCGGGGATTTGAATTGGCTTCAAAAAACGAAGTACTTTGGCGATAATCGACAAAATGAAAGTTCAAATTGATTCCGAGCATCAACCAATCTTGATATTGAGCTGACCCATTCACCGATAATTTACTTGAATATCCGGAAGAGTTGAGCAAAAAGCTTTGGGCATAATTTCCACCCGGAGCAATATTGGTAAAATAGGAAGTATTATTCGGATTATTACTTACGGGGTCAATGATGTAGGAGTTATACCCAAGATAGGCTTGTTGTTCGTTAAAAAATAACTCATCGAAGGAGAAATCATTTAGCGCCCCAAATGGAACTGCTTCAGAGGGATTTCTACCATTGGCAAAACTTAGGAAGTATTGGTCAATTGAATTATTGGGATTTACACCGCTAAGAAAAACAGAATTGTTCAAATTTTGCGTATTCTCATAATTTAAAGCTACAGCAAATTTATTCCAATCTGATTTTTTAAGAGGGTCTACAAAAACTAACACACCTCCCGCTTGATTGATATCAAAATGGTTATTATTTTCCCGTTGTTGGGTGCCAAAATAATTGGTGCGGTTGGTAGTGTTAAAATTGGTTAGGGTTGCTCCTGCTTGATTATTGCTGAAAATCACGGAGCCTGCTGGATTGACAGAAATGGCACTTAAATCACCACCTACAGCACCAAAAGCACCTCCCATAGCGCGAAATCGCGCCGTACCATTAAGGTCTTGCACCGAATATCGCAAGGCATCTTGAATGTCTTGGCTCCATCCAGAGGTCATTACCAATCCAGTGAAGCATAAGGCAAATATCTTTTTCATAGAAAACTAGTCTTTGTTTGTAAATGGAATATATTAACGACGACCACCGCCACCGCCACCAGAACGACCGCCACCGCCAAAGCCGCCACCGCCACCATAGCTACCGCCACCACCATAATTTGATCGAGAAGGAGTATAGCTTCGTGTGTTAGATTCACTACGCGTGGGTGTATTATTTTGAGTACTGTTGTTGCGCACGGAACCCGAATTTGTTGAGTTGTTGGGTCGTGTGTTGTTCGTAGAGTAATTTTGACGTACGCCACTATTCCCTCTAGTAATGTTTACAGGACGTACCCCATTGGTGTAATCTGCACGTCCGTTACGAACGGTATTGCCTCGGGTAAAATTATTGCTTCGGGTGAAACCATTATTGGTGCGTCCAATTCCACTATTACGGCCGTTAAGCGCAGAAGGGTTGCGGTAAATGGTATTGCGACGACCCCCATTGTAGGCAAAGTGGTTATTCCAACCTCCACCCCAGCCCCATCCGGGTCCGTACCAAGAGTTCCAACCCCAACCCCAACCGGGACCGTACCAGGAGTTCCAACCCCAGCCGCCCCAGCCGCCCCAGCCCCAGCCGGCATTCCAACCGAGACCCCAGCCGCCGTTCCAACCCCAGTTGTTCCAGCCCCAGCCGCCCCAGCCAGCGTTCCAACCAAGACCCCAGCCGCCATTCCAACCCCAGCCGTCATTCCATGAGTCATAGTAGTTGACGGTGACATTGGTAGCATTATTTCCCCAACCATTATAGTTGGAGGAAGCGGTGCGTGCCGCAGTGGTTTGTGTACTGTCTTGTGGCGTAGTATAATTTTCAACATCAGTAATTAATTCTTGACTCTCTTCGTTTAGAGAGCTGAAATAATTACGGTAATATTCATTGTTGCTATTGTCCTGTTGAGGAGCATTAGTACGAGTGGTTCCAGTACTACCATATACGCCATCGTTGTCGTAATAGGAAGAATTTTGATAGGAACCGCAAGAAGTGACCAAAATTCCCAAAGTGACTACTGGGAGCCAACGGAAATTACGGATTTGGGAAAGGAAATTAGTTTTCATATCTATAGCATTTTTATTGTCGGTCATTACAAAAATAGTTAGTTTTGCCGAACTAATTAGTTAAAATTTGATTAAACAATTTTTGTGCCAAACTGTTCATTATGAGTAAGAACTTAACAAAGCGAGAAGAGGATTATTCCAAGTGGTATAACGAGCTGGTGGTGAAAGCCGATTTGGCTGAAAACTCCGGTGTACGGGGCTGTATGGTGATAAAGCCCTATGGGTATGCCATTTGGGAAAAAATGCAGGCCGAGTTGGATCGGATGTTTAAAGAAACCGGTCACAGCAATGCGTATTTTCCTTTGTTTGTTCCCAAAAGTATGTTCGAAGCTGAAGAAAAAAATGCAGAGGGATTTGCGAAAGAATGCGCCGTAGTAACGCATTACCGTTTGAAAGCGGATGAAACCCAAAAAGGAAAACTTATCGTTGATCCACAAGCTAAACTAGAGGAAGAATTAGTCGTTCGTCCTACTAGTGAAGCTATTATTTGGTCTACGTACAAAAATTGGATTCAATCGTACCGTGATTTACCGTTGCTTATTAATCAATGGGCGAATGTAGTGCGTTGGGAAATGCGTACTCGTTTGTTTTTGCGTACGGCTGAGTTTTTATGGCAGGAGGGACATACGGCACATGCTACCCGTGAAGAAGCTATTGCCGAAACCGAACAAATGATGCAAGTGTATGCCGATTTTGTCGAAAATTTCATGGCAATTCCCGTAATTAAAGGAGTGAAAACAGCCAACGAGCGTTTTGCTGGGGCTGAAGAAACCTATTGTATTGAAGCGTTGATGCAAGATGGAAAAGCATTGCAAGCAGGGACTTCACACTTCTTAGGTCAAAATTTTGCACAGGCATTTGATGTAAAGTTTGCTAACAAAGAAGGTAAACAAGAGTATGTGTGGGGAACCTCCTGGGGTGTCTCAACCCGCTTGATGGGAGCATTGGTAATGACACATTCGGATGATAATGGGTTGGTTTTGCCACCTAATTTAGCGCCGATTCAAGTGGTTATTGTTCCGATTTACAAAAGCGAAGAAGAATTAGCTGCCATCAGTGCAGTGGCTCATGAAATATTGGCGGCTTTACGCAAATTGCGTATTTCGGTTAAGTTTGACGATCGTACTACGCAAAAGCCAGGCTTTAAATTTGCTGAATGGGAGCTCAAAGGAGTGCCTATTCGTATGGCAATTGGCCCCAAAGATTTAGAACAAGGAACGGTGGAATTGGCTCGAAGAGATACGTTAACCAAAGAAGTGGTTCACCGCGATGGGGTAGAAGCCTACCTTGTTGATTTAATGGAAACTATTCAGCAAAGTTTGTATCAAAAAGCGTTTATGTACCGCGATAGTCATATTACTAAGGTGGATAATTTTGATGAATTCAAAATGGTTTTGGAAGCAAAAGGAGGCTTTTTGGCTGCCCATTGGGATGGTACACCAGAAACGGAAGAAAAGATAAAGGAATTAACCAAAGCAACCATTCGTTGCATTCCTCTGGACCAAGAAAAAGAGGCTGGAAAATGTGTGTTTTCAGGGGCGCCATCTAGCGGTCGTGTCTTGTTTGCCAAGGCCTATTAAAAAATATAAAAAAGTTTAAAAGCGGACTTGCACGTGTAAAAAATAGTTGTATTTTTGCATCCGCATTTGAGCAGTAGGCCCGTTCGTCTATCGGTTAGGACTCAAGATTTTCATTCTTGCAAGAGGGGTTCGATTCCCCTAAGAGAAACAAAAAAAACAAGTTTAG
>NZ_JAIXWA010000003.1 GCF_027482425.1 Flavobacterium sp. | reverse complement strand
TACGGGGGAATTATCGCCAAAATCCCAACTTGATGCCATATAATTTGTACTGAGATTCACAAAGTTCACCGTTACACCATTGTTCGTGGGATTGAAATCGGGTTGTACAGGCACGAAAGCAAATGCTGCTTGTGGGGTAAGACAACGTTGGAAATCCATAAAACGAACCGTAGTGGGTGCCCATTGGTTGTTTACTAGATTTCCAGTGGCTTCCAACACAGGAATTTTGTGGGCTGGATCAAACCATTGGTACGATACGGTAGTCGTGATGGTCGTTTGAGGCGTCCCATCGACGGTGATAATGGTCGTTTGTACCAACGTACTTTTAAGTTTCAAGACATTGGCAAAGGAACCAAAAGGGGTAACTAATGTTCCCCACCCTTCTACCAAATTAGTGCGTTGTCCAGTCGATTGAATTTGCACTGGAAAACCAAAGGATGAAAGATTGGCATCAATCGCAAAGGGCTGGGTAGCTGTATTCCCAAAATTTAAGGGGAATTGATACAAATCATCAGGATCATCGTAGGACACGACAAAAGGCACTGTAGTCCCATTGAGGGTTACTTGTGCCCCAATCATTTTATTTTGTAGGACGGCATTGGTTTTATTTAAGTGATTGACCACATTTGTCAATCCAAATCCTTGCAAAACGAGACCGTCAGTTGCAGTGTTGGCTAGGTTAAAATTGGCATTGAACTGCGAATTGCAATTAAAAAAATAACTATTTAAAAAACACCAAACAGTCTTATAACCACTATTATTGGGATTTGTCCATGAAATTTGCTCTTGTGTTTGAGGTACTAAAGCACTGTAATCCCAAGCAATACCTGCTCCTGTGACAGTATAATCCAATTGTAACGCAGTAGGGTCGGGAGTAGTAACATAAAAGGAATCGCCCACCGAAGCAAAATTAGCAGCCGTATAAGTCGATTGACTATACATAACAGCAGTTATGCTGCATAGAAGTAGAGTAATGATACGCATTTTGTTGAAAATTTGCCCAAAGATACTAATCCCAAAACAATCCTCCTAAAAAACCATAACTATTTGAATATAAGATAAATTAAATTACCTCCCCCTGATAAATATCATATCCAAAATAAAGGAATGACCATACCTTTATCCTACCAATAAATAGGTATAGCCCATGAATAAAACCCTTTTAGCTTTAGAAATTGTTGCTGAATTACAAGCATACATTCAGCAAATTGAAAACTCGGTAAAGCGCTTTAAAATAGCGACCGATTTGGATGACAATGACACCTTAGACCCTGAGGATTATGTACGACAATCAGAGGCTGCGGAAATGCAATTGCGGTATGAACAATTGTTACGACAAGCCAAAGAAATGGAAACCTTTATGTTGGAACATGAACAAAAGGAATATACAATAATTTTGCCCGGAGCACTAGTAGAAACCGAAATGTATTACATCTATGTGGGCATCTCCATCCCCTCTTTTAAATGGGACGATAAAACAGTGATTACCTTGAGTGAAAAAGCACCTGCTTATGCAAAAATGCGAGGTAAAAAAGCAGGTGACACGATTGAATTAGGTGCCAAAAGACATAAAATTGTATGCATTTCCTGAGCGTTAGTACTGAATTGGAATATAAACAAGCTCCTCCGATTCGGGGGAGTTTTTTTTGTATTTTTCAGTAAGCACTTCAAACTGGGGACGATTTTCCCAACACAGTCCCGCTTGGGGCAACCCTTGGGAATAAATTGCACGATAAAAATCCGCTATATTGGAACCATCACCACGGTAAGTAAAAACGGCATAATGCCCCGCAGGAATCGTAAGCACCTGCATCCCTTCGGGCAAATTTTCAATGGAGGTAACCGCTTTAACAGCCCACTTTTGAAAAACTACAGCAGGATCAAAATTGTAATTTTCAGGATAAACCTGCACATTGTAGAGATCTGAACCAACTGTATTTTGAATTTCATAACACCGCGGCATAAAGGATTGCCAAAGTTCGCTTACTTGATAATCTATCAACGAAATTGATCGAGAAATCCCCACAAAAGTGGATTCTTGAAAATGAACGATTTGGGGGTGCATTACTTTCGTCTCTCAAAAAATTGTTTTACCCCACGAAAAGTACTCAAAACGAATAAGGTATAGATTAAAAGTCCGAAGTAAATAAGATATTGCGCCACAGGATGTCCCGTTTTACTTAAATAATTGGCATAAGTTATCGCCAAATAAACAAGGTATACAACTGCCGGAATTGTCACAGCACTCATGAGTTGAATGGCCCAGGGTTGTTCATCTTTCGCATAACGTGCTAGGATACCGATTACAATCATTAAAGGTAACAATGTTAGTTTGATGGCAAACGATTCCTGAGGAAGAATAAAATAGGCATATAGAGGAACAATCATTGCGGTATGAATTACCAAAAAAGCAAAAGCTAGGACATCCATTCCCATCGGACGGTTTTCCTTCAAATAGGCTTTGATAGCTGTGCGTACTTCGTCTTCGGTAAAACCATCCCGTACCAAAAACCGAATGGTATTGGTGTACGTGTAATTTTTAGAGAGATAGTGCGCCACCTCTTGGTGTAAATCTTTTTGCATGACTTAAAAGTATAAAAAAACAGACAGGATTTTCGCTGTCTGTTTGTATTTAACAGGTGTTTTACATATTTCTTCGGTACTGTCCTCCTACTTCAAACAAACCGGCTGTAATTTGACCTAACGAACAATATTTGGTAGCTTCCATTAATTGATCGAACATATTGCGGTTGTTGATAGCGGCGTCTTGCACCTGAGCGATGAGTTCTTTTACTTTTACACCATGCGCTCCGTGAAGATTTTGTAACGTTTGAATCTGCACTTGCTTTTCTTCTTCAGTCGCACGAATGACCTCTGCAGGTAAAACCGTAGGGGAACCTTTAGAGCTCAAGAACGTATTCACCCCGATAATAGGGTATTCACCCGTATGTTTCAAGGTCTCATAATACAAACTCTCTTCCTGAATTTTACTGCGTTGATACATGGTTTCCATAGCCCCTAAGACTCCACCACGTTCGGTGATCCGATCAAATTCAGCTAATACCGCTTCTTCCACCAAATCGGTTAATTCTTCAATGATAAAAGACCCTTGAATGGGGTTTTCATTTTTAGCCAATCCCAATTCTTTATTAATAATCAACTGAATCGCCATCGCACGACGCACGGATTCTTCGGTAGGTGTTGTAATTGCCTCATCATACGCATTGGTATGCAACGAATTACAGTTGTCGTAAATAGCATACAAGGCTTGTAAGGTGGTACGAATATCATTAAAATCAATTTCTTGGGCGTGTAAGGAACGACCCGACGTTTGTATATGATACTTCAACATTTGTGCCCGTTCGTTGGCGCCGTATTTAAACTTCAAGGATTTTGCCCAAATCTTTCGCGCCACACGACCAATCACTGCATATTCGGGATCGATACCATTGGAGAAGAAAAACGACAGGTTGGGACCGAAATCGTTGATATTCATTCCGCGGCTTAAGTAATATTCGACATAGGTAAATCCATTGGCCAACGTAAACGCCAATTGCGTAATCGGATTGGCACCCGCTTCGGCAATGTGGTAACCCGAAATTGATACGGAATAGAAGTTGCGCACATTTTTATGAATAAAATACTCCTGTACGTCTCCCATTAATCGCAACGCAAATTCAGTCGAGAAAATACAGGTGTTTTGCGCTTGGTCTTCTTTTAAAATATCGGCTTGAACGGTACCTCGAACTTGCGACAGGGTTTGTGCTTTAATCGTTGCGTATACCTCAGGACCCAAAATCTGATCGCCCGTAACACCCAACAAAAGCAATCCTAAACCGTTATTTCCTTCGGGTAAAGCACTTCCTTTTTCGGGATGAAATGGATTATACGCTTTTCCCTCCACGCAAATGTATTGAGGTCGTCCAACTCCTTTGGCATCATACAACTCTTTCAAACGGGCATCCACCAAATGTTCAAGTCCATTTTCACGAATATATTTCTCACAATTTTGATCGATAGCTGCATTTAAAAAGAACCCTAATAACATTGGAGCGGGTCCATTTATCGTCATCGACACCGAAGTCGCAGGATGACACAAATCGAATCCAGAGTATAATTTTTTCGCATCATCCAAACAACAAATCGAAACCCCAGCATTTCCGATTTTTCCATAGATATCGGGACGGTGATCGGGGTCGTTTCCGTATAAAGTTACTGAGTCAAAAGCTGTGGACAAACGTTTCGCTGGCATGCCCAAACTCACATAGTGAAAACGACGGTTGGTTCGCTCGGGGCCGCCTTCTCCGGCAAACATACGCGTTGGATCTTCGCCTTCGCGTTTGAAAGGATACAATCCTGAGGCATACGGGAATTCACCCGGTACATTTTCTTGTAAACACCAACGGAGCAAATCACCCCATGCTTGGTACTTGGGCAAAGCCACCTTTGGGATTTGCGAATGGGACAAACTTTCGGTATGGGTTTGGATTTTAATTTCCTTATCGCGTACCTTAAAACTATAGACTGGATTTTTATATTTATTGACTTTATCTTCCCATGACAACAAGACTTCCCAGTTGTAGGGATCTAAGTTCATTTTTACACGATCAAATTCTTTAACCAATAAGTTCACCAATTGTTGTGCATCTTCAGCAGCTGGATTGGCGACTTCAAGTCCCGATTTGGTCATCACTGGCACTTGACCACATACCGATTCTATCGTCTTGTAAACTCCGTACAATTTTTGGGCCACGTCAACTTGAACACTAACTGTTTGATCGTAACTGCGGTTATTTTCAGCAATCTCCGAAAGGTAGCGGGTACGGTTGGGTGGAATTACGTAAATCTTCTCACTCATTTCACGGGTAATCGCGAAGGTGGACTTTAAGTTTGATCCTGTCTTTTCGACAATTTTATCCATGATGGATTTGTACAATGCGTTCATCCCTGGGTCATTGAACTGAGAAGCAATGGTACCAAAAACGGGCATGGTATCGGGATTGACATCCCATAGATTGTGGTTGCGTTGGTATTGTTTTTTGACATCGCGAATCGCATCTAAAGCCCCGCGTTTATCAAATTTATTGAGTGCTACTAAATCAGCAAAATCCAACATATCGATTTTCTCCAACTGTGTCGCGGCACCAAACTCAGGCGTCATCACATACAAGGAGACATCAGAGTGGTCGAGAATTTCGGTATCACTTTGTCCAATTCCGGACGTCTCTAAAATAATCAAATCGTAGCGCGCCGCTTTCAACACTTCAATCGCTTCGGCTACATATTTGGATAAGGCTAAATTCGATTGACGCGTCGCTAAGGAGCGCATGTAAACACGCGGATTATTGATAGCATTCATTCGAATACGGTCACCCAAAAGTGCGCCACCTGTTTTACGTTTGGAAGGATCGACAGAAATTAGACCAATCGTTTTTTCCGGAAAATCAATCAGAAAACGACGTACAAGTTCATCTACCAATGACGATTTTCCTGCACCACCGGTTCCCGTTATCCCCAATACGGGAATAGCAACTTCTTTATTGCTTTCATGAATAACTTCCAAAGCGGGCTTGGCAACCTCGGGATAATTCTCAGCCGCTGAAATCACCCGTGCAATGGCTCTCGGATTTTTCTCATCCAAATGATTGAGTTCGCCATTCAACACATCGCCAACGGGAAAATCAGCACGTTGCACCAAATCGTTGATCATTCCCTGAAGTCCCAAAGCGCGACCATCATCGGGAGAGTAAATGCGCGTGATACCATAGGCTTGCAATTCGGCAATTTCTTCGGGCAAAATGACACCGCCGCCACCGCCAAAAATCTTGATATGACCGGCGCCTTTTTCTTGCAAGAGGTCGTACATATATTTGAAATACTCATTGTGTCCGCCTTGATACGAGGTCATGGCAATCGCATTGGCATCTTCTTGAATGGCTGTATTCACAACTTCTTCCACACTGCGGTCGTGTCCAAGATGGATCACCTCACATCCAGTCGCTTGGATGATACGGCGCATAATGTTGATTGAGGCATCGTGCCCATCAAACAAAGAAGCTGCGGTTACAATTCTTACTTTATTTTTAGGAATATAGGGTTGCGCTTGTTCCATTTTTAATTGTAAAAGGATTTTAAGTGCGCAATTTACGAATAATATAAATTTTCTACCCTATGCTGTTAATTGAAATAATGTTAACATTTGCAGCATTATCTTTGAAGGTATTCAAAAAAATAAAATATGAAATCGATACTTTACTTTGCCACTTCCCTTTACATGATGAGTTCCTGTTTGGAGATTCCTTCTCTAGCCGCTTCTCATTCACACAACACAACCCAAAATCAATTGGACTTAGCTGGTGGATTGAAAGAAGCGTTAGATTATGGGATACGTAAGCAGGTGGTAAAACTTATGGCGGTGGATGGATTTTATAAAAATGAGTTGGTAAAAATAATGATGCCCGAAGAATTGCAACGGGTGGACAAAGCCCTGCGAAAAGTGGGTTTGGGAAGTTTGGCCGACGAAGGTGTTTTAATGTTGAATCGAGCTGCTGAAGATGCGGTGAAAGAAGCCACACCTATTTTTGTGAATGCGGTGAAAAACATAAGCATTGCCGATGCCAAATCGATTATTATGGGCGATAATCGCGCGGCGACAAACTTTCTAGAAACCCAAACTACGCTACCGCTTTACACCCAATTCAAACCTGTAATTCAACAATCGTTTGCCAAAGTTGGAGCGGATAAAGTTTGGAATCAAATTATCAGTAAGTACAACGGACTTCCTTTGGTCAAAAAAGTGAATCCCGACTTGACCGATTACACCACACGAAAAGCCTTAACGGGAGTATTTACGATGATCGCTTTGGAAGAGCAAAACATTCGCACCAATCTTAATATGCGGCCCACCAAGCTATTGCAACAAGTGTTTGCGTTACAAGACCGAAAATAAGCCTTAAAATAGTCTTAATTTTTTAGTTATCAATAACATAAGAATAACAATCTATTAACACAAGCACATGTAAAATAGTTGGATATTTGTAGTGAAATAATGATTTATTATTTTGTTTGGTTTAGGTTAGTTAAGAAAAAGCCGGTTTTCTGTTGAAAATCGGCTTTTTTTTAAGATAACAATGCTGCCATTTGCTGTTGGAGTTTCAATGCTTCCCCTCGGGCCTTTTCGGCAAAATCAACTCCCGAAGACGCATAAATGATGCCCCGCGACGAATTGACCAACAAGCCGATTTGGTCGTTTTTACCATAATGCCACACCGCTTCCAAACTTCCGCCTTGTGCTCCCACGCCGGGAACCAAAAGAAAACTATCGGGAATAATGGTACGGATATCTTGCAAATACTCGGCTTTGGTGGCCCCGACTACGTACATAAGGTTGTGACTATTTTTCCATTTTTTTGAAGTCTCAATTACTTTTTTATACAATTCGTGCTCGCCAACCTGTTGCGTTTGAAAATCAAAAGCTCCTTCGTTGGAAGTTAACGCCAAAAGTATCGTATGTTTATTTTCAAATTCCAAAAAAGGTTCCACCGAGTCTCTTCCCATATAGGGTGCCACGGTCACCGAATCAAACGCCAAATCTTCTAAAAAAGCTTTGGCATAACGTCCTGAAGTATTGCCAATATCCCCTCGTTTAGCATCGGCTATGGTAAATTGCTCGGGATAATTTGCGTTTAAGTACGCAATGGTTTTT
>NZ_JAIXWA010000062.1 GCF_027482425.1 Flavobacterium sp. | reverse complement strand
AATAAAACCGATGAAAACAATTACCTTATTTCTGCTACAAGTAGTTGTACTTAGTGCCACTGCTCAAAATGTATTTCGCGAAGATTTTAACACTTATGTGGTTAATCAAAATCTTTCAGGTCAAGGTCAATGGACAAATGCTGAAAACTCCTACGGTTTAGGTTCGTGCAGCACGTCAAATTGCTCAAATGCTAAAGTGATTCAACAGACGGTTGGATTTTTAAATTGGGGGACTTCTAACCGTTCTGTTGAATTAATTACCAATGGTGACGGGTGTGGCGTTCCTTTTCCTACCCAAAATGCAGGTGAAATCTACATTGGATTTGTATTGCGACTTACGAGTTGTGCTTACTCAAGTCAAGAATTCCTTCGGATTAGTGGTTCAAGTAGTGCTACAGCGGCATTAAAAGTGTATGTTGTCCGATTGAATTCCTCACAATACAGTGTAGGCATTTCTAAGAATAGTGGCAACATTGTATGGTCTTCCGTTCCCTTCACCTTAAACAGCAATCAGTTGGTGGTAGTTCGTTACAGTATGTTTAGTGGTGGTTCGGATGATATCTTGCGTTTGTATACTAACCCCGTAGTAATGGCCGATGAACCTGCCTTAGCCAATGCCCTGACTAATAATGGTGAAGATGTAAGCAATACTTTAGACCGAATGGTAATTAACTTACGAAATGCCAATTCTCCTGTAGGCCGTTTGGGATTGGTAAGTATTGCCCAAACATGGGAAAGCTTACGCTTCAGTGCATTGAGTCAAACAGAATTTAATTCACAGCAATTTGTGGCACACTATGACGGGGGTGAAATTGAAATACAAAATTCCCATGAGTCCATTCCAGCAACCATGACTTTATATTCCACCCTTGGACAATCCATTATTTCTACTAAAACAGTATTAGATTCGGGAACTACTCGTATTCAGGTTCCCTCAAATTTAAGTCCGGGCATGTATATCCTACATTTCCAAGATGAATACAAACAAGAATTCATAAAAAAATTGATGGTTAATTAAGAAAGCCTCCTTCGGGAGGTTTTTTTTTGGTTATTACTCTCCTTAAAATCAATACTTTTGAAAAAAAACACAATGGGTTTCCAACCTTTTAAAGAAGAGGTATCTCTTTATTATAAAACACCTACCCCGTGATTGATGAAAAACTAATAGAGGGCTGCCGTAAAAAACAACGCGAGGCACAACGACAGGTCTATGAAAAATTAGGCCCGTATTTGTACCGTTTGTGCAAGCGTTATTTAAAGAAAGAAGAAGAAATTGAAGAAGTATTAGCCGATTCCTTTTTTATTCTTTTCACAAAAATTGATCAGCTCAACGAAAATAAAGCCTTTTGGAGTTGGGCGAAACGCATCACTGTAAACGAATGTTTACGATATTTAAAGAAGAAGGTCAATTTCAATTTATACTTGGAAGATCGTCCTCAAATTCCCGGAGTAGAAGCCGAGCAAGAGCAACCGCTTCTGGAAGCTGATTTACTGAAATTGTTGGACACTTTACCACACGGAAGTCGAACTATCTTTTCGCTATTTGTCATTGAAGGCTACAGCCATAAAGAAATTTCAACCCTACTTTCTATCACAGAAGGAACCTCCAAATCACAACTCAATTTTGCCAAATCCAAACTAAAGGAATTGGTTAACCTATATTATTATCAACAGGCGAAATAAACTATGGAAAATAACGATAAATTTTGGAACCAATTTCAGCATCTCGATGCGACGACGCCCGAAGATACTTTTCCTGGTATGGAAAAAATTTGGAATCGTGTAGAAACCCAACTGGAACATAAAGTAGCGGTTCAAGAACAATGGAAATGGAAGAAAATTGCGGTGGCTGCCTCAGTTACGCTGGTTATTTCTATCAGCTATTTTATCTGGAATGCCTCAGAAAGTACAGTACCAACTTCGCCAAACTTGCAAAAAAAGGAAGCCAATACCAATGCGGTAACCATGCAACCCAAAGAGAATTTTCCAGCAGTCGATCAACCCATGGGAACTCCAAATCATCCCGCGCTTCAACCTAACCTTGAGGCCTTGATAGAAAAGTCTGTCCAATCGAACCCAACGGTGGCCACTGCCGAGAGAAAAGAGGAAATTCAAAAAGAAGTTCAAAAGGAAACTGATGTTGTAATCCCAAAAAGTAGGGTCTCCGAAGAGGCTATCACACAACCTGGGCCTTATAATACCGCTTCATCTAATATGAGAGGCACATTGCTTCCCCAACGAAAATTTGACGCAATCAGTGTACAAGAAAGTCCGAAAATGGTCTTGCGTGGAAAAAGTAAGAGTATGGCGCAAAAAGAAGAACCTTTGGTCGTCGTTGATGGCGAGGTCACCGAAAATTATAACCTTGATGATGCCGATTCCGTAGTTTATTTAAATAATCCGCTCTATATCATTGATGGGATAGAATACACTGAAAAGGAAGTGTTTGGCCCCAACTCTACTTGTCCTTACGCCC
Organism: Flavobacterium sp.; assembly: GCF_027482425.1. Lineage (GTDB taxonomy): Bacteria > Bacteroidota > Bacteroidia > Flavobacteriales > Flavobacteriaceae > Flavobacterium. The sequence continues at coordinate 1,518 of NZ_JAIXWA010000062.1, read as the reverse complement.
CACTCAAAGACCAACCCATCGAATCGGTTACGGTACTGCAGGCCGAAAAAGCGATTGAAATTTATGGTAAAAAAGCAGAAAATGGTGTGGTGATTATCACTACAAAATCAGGAAAACCTACGCCAAAAAAGTAAATTAAAATTATTGTTTAACGTAAAAAAGTAACGCCATGAAATATGTAAAACATCTTTCGTTAGCCCTTGCTATGCTTATCCATTTCGTAAGTTTTGGGCAATTAAAAACTATCACAGGTCAGGTTGTCGATGAACAGGGAACATTACTCCCTGGAGCCTACATCTCCGTTAAAGGAACAAAAAAATATGTGACCTCAGACTTGGATGGAAAATTTAGTATGTCAGTGAATATTGTTGCAACATTAACCGTGAGTTATGTAGGATACCAAACCAAAGAAGTGGTCATCGGTAAAGACAATCATTACATCATTCAATTAAATGCGGAAACAAAGGTATTAGACGAAGTTGTAATCACGCAAGGATACCGACTCGTCACAAAAAAAACAAGTGTGGCAGCCACCAGTACAGTTGTCAGTGGTAAAAGGATTAAAAATCGACCCAATGCCAATGTGATACAAACGTTACAGGGGCAAATCGCAGGGGCTCCCATTACCGTAATGGAAGAAAAAAATTATAGCAATGGGGAGAAAAAAATCATCAATTCCCAACCCGATGAAGAATATGGAGCGTTGATTGAAAACGTCTTTGAAAGTCCGCAAGCCCATCCGCTGTCAACCTTTTCGATCGATGTTGACAATGCCTCGTACACCAACATTCGCCGGATGATAAATAATGGTCAAAACGTTCCCAAAGATGCCGTTCGTATTGAAGAAATGATCAATTTTTTCAACTATAATTATGCACAACCCACTAGAGAACATCCTTTTGCTATCCATACCGAATACAGTGCATGTCCATGGAATACAAACTCCAAACTATTACGTATTGCGCTTCAAGGTAAAACATTGGAAAATGATCTTTTGCCTCCCTCGAACTTGGTTTTTCTTATCGATGTATCGGGTTCGATGGGTGCGCCCAATAAGTTACCGCTCGTAATTCAATCTTTGAAAGCACTGACCTCACAATTGCGTGAAAATGACCGTATCGCCATCGTGGTGTATGCGGGAGCAGCAGGGTTGGTATTGCCTTCAACAGCAGGAAATCAAAAAGATAAAATCATTGCTGCATTGGATTATCTATCGGCGGGTGGAAGCACGGCTGGAGGTGCAGGTATTGAGTTGGCATATAAAGTGGCGCAAGAAAACTTCATCAAAGAAGGCAATAATCGGGTGGTTTTGGCTACCGACGGCGACTTTAATGTAGGTTACAATTCTTCAAGTGATTTGGGACAATTGATTGAGGAAAAAAGAAAAACAGGGGTCTTTCTAACTTGTTTGGGCTACGGAATGGGGAATTATAAAGACACTACTTTAGAAACTTTGGCCAACAAAGGAAATGGAAATTATGCCTACATCGATACCTTGCAAGAAGCCAACCGTTTCTT
>NZ_JAIXWA010000046.1 GCF_027482425.1 Flavobacterium sp. | reverse complement strand
CGATCGACCTTTGGCATGTTCTTTTCCAAAAGATACATAACCACGTTGCCCTCCAATGCCTGGAATCTCATATTTTCCTTTGGTTTCCAATGGGAGATTAAAGAAGTTCCGCACTTCGTCATACAATTCACCCACCAATTGATCATCTAGAAAATGACCTTTTAATGCTACGAATCCGATTTCTTCGTAGGCTTTGCCGATTTCATTTACAAATTTTTGTTTACGTGCCGGATCATCCGACAGGAAATCACGTAAGTCAACACTTGGAATTTGTTGCATACTAAACCTTTTTTATTAATAACTTAAACGCTGAAAAATCAAAGCGCTATCACAAATGTACAGTTTTTTATTTAGTTGTGTGCGAAAGTTAGCAACACACTTTTGGCTCTTTTATCGATATAACTTGGCGGTTCATCAAGGATTCTAATTAGCAAGATTTCCAGGGTCTAATTTTAATTTCAGCGAACCTAAATTAGCTTTAAAAAGTGATGAATTCCCTTTCATTTTTTATTAAAATTAATCATTGGTTTTAAGCTAGAAACTATAACTTTATGATGTTATGCACCTTAAAAAACAAAAGGTCGTAAAACGATTTGTTAAATCGTAGATTCTTACTTGCATAAAAGCGAATGAAAAGCATACAATTGAGTGTGCTTTTTTTATGTAAAAACGCCTTGAAATCCTATAACGTTTTAGTACATTTGGCATCACAAACCACAAAAATATATCATGATTTTCAATCGCCATAATTTATCCGACGAAGTCTTGTTGGATCTTTATAAAAGGTTATTAAAACCAAGACTCATTGAGGAGAAAATGCTCATTCTTCTTCGCCAAGGAAAAGTGTCCAAATGGTTTTCAGGAATTGGACAAGAAGCTATTGCTGTTGGAATCACAGCCGCTTTAGATAAAGATGAATATATATTGCCGATGCACCGTAATCTCGGAGTCTTTACAGGCAGAGACATTCCTTTACACAAACTTTTTTCACAATGGCAAGGTAAAAAATCGGGGTTTACCAAAGGACGTGATCGCAGCTTTCACTTTGGAACACAAGAATATAAGATCATCGGAATGATCTCGCATTTGGGTCCACAGATGGGCGTCGCCGATGGTATTGCATTAGCCAATTCTTTGAAGAAAAACGGCAAAGTTACCGCTGTATTTACGGGAGAAGGAGCCACTTCGGAAGGGGATTTTCACGAAGCTTTAAACGTGGCTGCCGTTTGGGAACTCCCTGTTTTATTCGTCATTGAAAATAATGGATACGGTTTGTCAACTCCTACAAACGAGCAATATCGTTGCGAAAATCTCGCCGATAAAGGCGTAGGTTACGGAATGGAAAGCCATATTATTGACGGTAATAACATTTTAGAAGTTTACACTAAAATCGCCGAACTTAAAGCTTCAATGCAGGAAAATCCGCGTCCTGTATTATTGGAGTTTAAAACCTTTCGCATGCGCGGTCATGAGGAAGCGAGTGGCACCAAATATGTTCCTCAAGAATTGATGGATATGTGGGCCATCAAAGATCCGATTTCCAATTATCAAACCTTTCTAAAAAATGAAGGGATTTTGACTGAGGAACAAGACGACGCTTTTCGGGCTGAAATAAAACAAGAGATCGATGCGCATTGGGCGATTACACAAGCCGAACCTGACTTTATAGCTGATTTAAATGAAGAATTAAATGATGTTTATGAATCATTTGATTATCAAGAAGTAAGCCCATCAAATGAAACTGAAAATATTCGTGTAATTGATGCTATTTCTAGTGCTTTGCGCGAGGCGATGCAACAACATCCTAATTTGGTCATAATGGGCCAAGATATTGCCGAATATGGAGGTGCTTTCAAAATCACCGATGGTTTTGTGGCACAGTTTGGCAAAGAGCGCGTTCGAAATACACCTATTTGTGAAAGTGCTATCGTATCAGCCGCCAATGGACTCTCCATCAACGGATACAAAGCAATTGTCGAAATGCAGTTTGCCGATTTCGTTTCAACAGGTTTTAATCCCATCGTCAATTTGTTGGCCAAACAGCGCTACCGTTGGGGCGAAAAGTCGGATGTCGTGGTGCGTATGCCCTGTGGTGGCGGTACCCAAGCGGGGCCGTTTCACTCCCAAACCAATGAAGCTTGGTTTACCAAAACTCCAGGACTCAAGGTGGTTTATCCTGCATTTCCTTTTGATGCCAAAGGACTTTTAATTACAGCCATCAATGACCCTAATCCAGTGATGTATTTTGAGCATAAATTATTGTATCGAAGTATTTACCAAGAGGTGCCCAAAGGGTATTATACGTTACCTTTTGGAAAGGCTTCTTTACTTCGTGAAGGCGATCAAGTGACTATTATTTCGTTTGGTGCTGGAGTGCATTGGGCCTTAGAATTGTTGGATAAACACCCCGAAGTTCGTGCCGATTTATTGGATTTACGCACGCTGCAACCGTTGGATACAGAAGCAATTTTACAATCGGTTAAAAAAACCAGCAGAGCCATTATTTTACAAGAAGATACGTTGTTTGGGGGTGTTGCAAGTGACATTTCTGCCTTAATTATGGAGCAAGCGTTTGCGTATTTGGATGCGCCTGTTGTTCGTGTAGGAAGTTTGGAAACCGCAATACCATTTATGAAAACCTTGGAAGATCAGTATTTACCCAAGGAACGATTTGAAAAAGAACTCTTTCAGTTGTTAGCTTACTAGTTTAAAAATTATACAAATGCCCGATGTAAATTCATTGGGCATTTTTTAAACAAATTAGACGGAGCGCTAAAACAGTAAGCTTACATCGGGTTTCCACCATGAGGAGCCTTGCGTTTTCTATGATTTCGACTATATTTGTACCCTAATCTTTATTTTGTGAATTCGACCAACAAGCTCAAAATATTCAACGACCCGATTTACGGTTTCATCACCATACCCAATTCACTTATTTTCGACTTAATTCAGCATCCTTTTTTTCAGCGTCTTCGTCGAATTTCGCAAATGGGATTGTCGTATCTCGTCTATCCAGGGGCGCATCATACTCGTTTTCACCATGCGTTGGGATGCATGCACATCATGCAAAAGGCAGTGGAAACGCTAAAATTTAAAGGAGTTCATTTTACCGAAGAGGAAGAAAATGCCTTATACATTGCTATTTTATTGCACGATATTGGTCATGGTCCTTTTTCTCATGCCATGGAACACAGTATTGTGGAGGGAATTCAGCATGAGGAGATTTCTTTGCAATTTATGCAAGCGTTAAATCGACATTTTAAGGGGCAACTTGATTTGGCGATTCAAATTTTTAAAGGGGATTACCATCGAAAATTTATGCTCCAATTGATTTCTAGTCAGTTGGATATGGATCGAATGGATTACCTCAAGCGCGATAGTTTTTACAGTGGAGTGGCCGAAGGGAACATCAACAGTGACCGTTTGATTCAAATGATGAATGTCGCTGACGATCATTTGGTGATAGAAGAAAAAGGGGTGTATTCGGTAGAAAAGTTTCTCATGGCACGCCGTCTGATGTATTGGCAGGCCTATTTGCATAAAACATCGGTTGTGGCAGAGTTGATTTTGACAAAAATTTTAAAAAGAGCCAAAGAACTCACCCAAAAGGGAAACGTACTTCCCTGTAGCGCACCGTTGCAATTTTTTCTTCAAAATAAAGTGCTTCGAACCGATTTTGATGGGGAAGCGCTGACCCAATTTGCCTTGTTGGATGATTACGATGTGATGGGGGCTATTAAATCTTGGCAATTTTCTTCTGATTTTGTGTTGGCTGAATTGTGTAAAATGATTGTCAATCGTGAATTATTGAAGATTGATATGGCTGAAGAAAAGCCCGCAACCACAAAAATCCAATTGTTAAAGTCCCAATTACTAGAACATTATCCAATTACGGACAAAGATTCGGATTACTTTGTTTTCAAAGGGAAGTTAAAAAACATCGCGTACAACAAAGAAAGTGTGCCTATACGAATCATCAAAAAAGACCGTTCCGTGGAAGTGTTGGAAGATACTTCGGAACCCTTACAAGTAAAAGCCTTATCGAAAGCTGTCACTAAGTATTTTGTGTGTTATCCGAAAGTATTACTGGGATAAAACAGCTTATTTTGTTAAATTTTATATTTTTGTCGGAATGAAATTTACAGCAGAACAAATAGCGGGTATTTTAGGCGGAGAAGTGGTTGGAAATCCACAGATTGAAGTCTATAAATTGGCCAAAATAGAGGAGGGGACAGCAGGCTCTTTGTCTTTTTTAGCCAATCCAAAATACCAAAATTTTATCTACACCACTCAAGCGTCCATCACGATTGTGAATCACACGTTTGAGCCTGAACAGCCCATTACCACTACCTTGATAAAAGTGGAGGATGCCTACAAGTCTTTTTCCAAACTCTTAGAATATTACAATCAAGTAAAGTTGATGAAATCGGGTATTGAACAACCCACCGTCATTTCAGAGGGCGTTACCTATGGCGATCATCTTTACTTGGGAAGCTTTTGTTACATTGGAAAAAATGTGAAAATTGGAAACAATGTCAAAATTTATCCCAATTCATTTATAGGGGACAATGTGGTTATCGGTGATAATTGTATTTTGTTTGCCGGTGTTCGAGTTTACTCTGAAACTGAAATTGGCAACCATTGTACCATCCACTCCGGAGTTATCATCGGTTCGGATGGATTTGGTTTTGCGCCTTCAGAAGACGGTACCTTCAGCAAAATTCCTCAAATCGGTAATGTGATTTTAGAAGATCATGTAGAAGTAGGAGCGTGTACAACTATCGATCGCGCGACCCTTGGCTCTACCATCATTCGTAAAGGCGTAAAACTTGATAACCAGATTCAAATTGCCCATAATGTTGAAATTGGCGAAAATACTGTAATTGCCTCGCAAACCGGAATTGCGGGTTCAACCAAAATTGGTAAAAACTGTATGATTGGTGGGCAAGTTGGTATAGTAGGCCATATCACGGTTGGAAATAATGTGCGGATTCAAGCGCAGTCGGGTATCGGAAAAAGCATTCCCGATGGCGAAACGATTCAAGGAAGTCCTGCTTTCAATTATGGCGATTGGAATAAATCGTATGTTCATTTCCGTAATCTTCCCAAAATTGTGGCCGATTTGGACAATCTCAAGAAAAAACTAAGCTAAACAGAATTAATACAAGCATTATGGTTAAACAAAAAACCATTCAATCAGAAATAACCCTTACGGGTGTTGGGCTTCACACAGGAAAAGAAGTGACCATGACGTTAAAGCCAGCACCTGTCAACAATGGATTTACTTTTGTACGTGTGGATTTGGAAGGGTCGCCAGTTATTGAAGCCGACGCTAATTATGTAGTGAATACCCAGCGCGGGACCAATCTTGAAAAATTGGGCGTAAAGATTCAAACGTCAGAGCATGTCTTAGCGGCTTGTGTTGGGTGTGATTTGGATAATGTGATTATTGAATTAAATGAGTCGGAGCCGCCCATTATGGATGGTTCTTCGAAATATTTTGTAGAAGCGATTGAAAAAGCGGGTATCGTTGAGCAAGAGGCTGAGCGGTATTGTTATGTGGTGAAAGAAGTGATTTCGTATATCGATGAAAGTACGGGTAGCGAAATCATTGTGATGCCTGCCGATGATTATCAAGTGACTGCTATGGTTGATTTTGGCACCAAAGTATTGGGGACCCAAAACGCAACGTTAAAGAGCATGTTCAATTTTAAAGCAGAAATTGCTAGTGCACGTACCTTTAGCTTTTTACATGAGTTGGAAACGCTTTTGGACAACGGACTCATTAAAGGAGGGGATTTGAACAATGCCATCGTCTATGTTGACAAAGAAATTTCCGAAAAAACCATGGAGAACCTGAAGAAGGCTTTTGGAAAAGAAAATATTTCGGTTAAACCCAACGGTATTTTAGACAACCTTACATTGCATCACCCCAATGAAGCGGCACGTCACAAATTGCTAGACGTTATTGGGGATTTGGCCTTGATCGGTTGCCGTATCAAAGGGAAAGTGATTGCCAACAAACCCGGACATTTCGTCAATACGCAATTTGCCAAAAAACTTTCTAAAATCATTAAGATAGAGCAACGCAATCATGTGCCAACCTATGATTTGAACAAAGAACCGTTGATGGATGTGACCAAAATCATGAAAATGTTGCCCCATCGTCCGCCTTTTTTGTTGGTAGATAAAATCATCGAAATGTCTGAATCCCATGTGGTTGGATTGAAAAATGTGACAATGAATGAGGACTTTTTTGTAGGTCATTTCCCCGGAGCACCTGTTATGCCAGGCGTTTTGATTGTGGAAGCGATGGCGCAAACAGGAGGGATTTTGATTTTAAGCTCTGTTCCCGATCCTGAAAATTACCTTACCTATTTTATGAAAATCGACAACGTAAAGTTCAAGCACAAAGTTTTGCCTGGAGATACGTTAATTTTTAAATGTGATTTGATTTCGCCCATCCGTCGTGGAATTTGCCATATGCAAGCCAACGCTTATGCCAATGGGCGTTTGGTCGCAGAAGCGGAACTTATGGCACAAATCGTCAAAAACCAATAAACTATGAATCAACCGCTAGCTTATGTGCATCCGGGTGCAAAGATTGCTAAGAATGTAGTAATCGAGCCATTTACCACAATTCATAACAACGTCGAAATCGGCGAAGGAACTTGGATTGGCTCCAACGTGACCATCATGGAAGGGGCTCGCATCGGAAAGAATTGTAATATTTTCCCTGGTGCCGTAATTGCTGCTGTACCTCAAGATTTGAAATTTGGAGGGGAAGATTCACTAGCCATTATCGGAGACAATACAACGGTCCGAGAATTTGTGACCATCAATAGAGGAACCATCGCTTCGGGACAAACCAAAATTGGAAGCAACTGTTTGATTATGGCCACAGCACACGTAGCGCATGATTGTCATATTGGTGATAATGTGATCATTGTAAACGGTGTTGCCCTTGCGGGACACGTAGTCGTGGGTAATTTTGCCATTATCGGTGGATTGGCTGCGATTCACCAATTTATCCATATCGGTGAACATGCTATGATTTCTGGCGGTTCTTTGGTGCGAAAGGATGTTCCGCCCTACACCAAAGCGGCAAAAGAACCTTTATCGTATGTGGGGATTAATTCGGTAGGCTTGCGCCGTCGTGGATTTTCAACCGAAAAGATTCGCGAAATTCAAGACATTTACCGCATTTTATACCAAAAAAATTACAATACCTCACAAGCCGTCGGGATTATTGAAGCCGAAATGGCTGCTTCACCCGAGCGCGATGAGATCTTAGATTTTATTCGTAATTCTTCCCGCGGTATTATGAAAGGGTATTCTGGAACGTATTAAAAAACAAACTAAATTTTAAATTTTAAAAAAAACAATAATGGCATCTACGGCAGATATTCGTAACGGACTTTGTATCAAATTCAATCACGACATTTACAAAATTATTGAGTTTCTTCATGTGAAACCTGGAAAAGGCCCCGCTTTCGTGCGTACTAAATTAAAATCATTAACTACTGGAAAAGTATTGGACAATACGTTTTCTGCGGGTCATAAAATCGATGTGGTTCGAGTAGAAACCCATACGTTTCAGTACCTATACAACGAAGGCAACGATTACCATTTTATGAATACTGAATCCTATGAACAAATTACATTGAATAAGGATGTATTGGATGCGCCTCAATTTTTGAAGGAGGGAACCAATGTAATGGTACAAATTAACACCGAAACCGATATGCCGCTGTCGGTAGACATGCCTGTTTCTATCGTGTTAGAAGTAACCTATGCCGAACCGGGTGTGAAAGGAAATACAGCGACCAATGCGACCAAACCTGCGACTGTTGAAACGGGGGCCAATGTCAATGTTCCTTTGTTTATCAATGAAGGGGATAAAATTAAAATTGATACTGCTACAGGAGATTATTTGGAACGGGTAAAAGAATAACACATGAAGTTCCCGCAAAGGCATACGTTGAAAGAAATTGCAGCCATCATCGATTCCCAATATGTGGGAGCCGATGATTTTCCTGTGGAAGGGATGAATGAAATTCATGTCGTGACGCCAGGTGATATCGTTTTTGTTGACCATCCGAAGTATTATGACAAAGCGTTGCAGTCGGCTGCTACCATCGTACTGATAAATAAAGAAGTACCTTGTCCAGAAGGAAAAGCGTTATTGATTTCAGATGATCCGTTTCGGGATTTTAATAAACTCACACGTTACTTTCGCCCTTTTGTAGCAGCACAATCGGCCGTTTCCTTATCGGCTGAGATCGGAGAGGGTACCATTATTCAACCGAACTGTTTTATTGGAAATCACGTTCGCATAGGAAAAAATTGTATTATCCATTCCAACGTATCCATTTACGATCATACGCAAATTGGCGATAACGTTATTATCCAAGCCGGAACAGTGCTGGGTGCTGATGCATTTTATTATAAAAAACGTCCCGAAGGATTTGATCAATTACTGTCTGGAGGTCGTGTTGTTATAGAAGATCATGTAGGTATTGGTGCTTTGTGTACGATTGATCGTGGTGTTACAGGTGATACAACTATTGGGGAAGGCTCTATTTTGGACAATCAAATCCACGTGGCACACGATACCATAATCGGAAAAAAATGTCTCATTGCAGCCCAAACAGGTATTGCCGGTTGTGTAGTGATTGAAGACGAAGTCACTATTTGGGGGCAAGTGGGCACTAATAGTGGGATTACTATAGGAACCAAAGCCGTCATTCTAGCGCAATCAGGGGTGACAAAATCAGTAGCCGGTGGAATTACCTACTTTGGCACGCCCGCAGAAGAATCACGCGAAAAATTAAAACAAATGGCCTACGTCAAACGTTTGCCTGAATTGTTAAATAAAAACCGGAATAATGCAACCTAAAGATTTAGTTTTAGACTTATACAAATCAGACGTTTTATTGCATCGCGATGCAGTAAAACAGTTTTTGCATCCCGAATTAATTATCGAATGGAACAGCACCAAAGGATTTGTTCAGATGGATGCTGAAGATGTACTCAACTTAAGTGAAGAATTGAATCGGGCCTATGTGCGTTCCAAGATTCGAATTTCCCACATCATTCAAGAAGGTAATTTTGTGTCGGTGCGGTATTCCCATTTCGTAAAAACAATTGAAAATCCGCGTGAAGAAATGTTGTTGGCCAATTTCTTTGTGATTTGGGAAGTAAAAGATCAAAAATTGTATCGCGGCTATCAAATGAGTCAATTTGGATAATGCACAGTGCGTTTCGGGCCATAGGTATCGTTCGTTGCACTCTTTTGGCGCATCTTTTAACTCAATTTTTTCTATATAAAGCGTGGACATCAGATCGACTTTTTCCTACGCTTTCCGTTTTTTCATTTACCAAAAAACTTCAAGAAGAAACGCCTCTAATTTTATATAGTATTGGTATTCTACTAACTCTTGTTTTATTGTGGAAACCGCTTTGGAAATTAGGATTGGGATTGTGGATAGGGATAATCGTACTGTCATGGGGTTGGGATTTTGTGTTTTGGCAACCTTATACCTATTTCTTTTTATCAATTGTCGTGATACAATTTTTCTCAAAAACTAGTGAACAGTTTTGGATCCGTTGCTTACTTCTCTTAGCAGCGCTATACTTGTTTAGTGGACTCCATAAAATCAATGGTGCATTTTTGAATACGGTTTGGGATCCTTATTTTTTAAAAAAACTCTTTGGGATTACGTCCTCAGATTTCTTCTTTTTAATTTTTCATTATGCGGGATTACTAGTCGGATTGATTGAAATCCTATTGGGTGTGGGATTGTTGTTTCAACGAACACGTCTTTGGGCGTTTCGAGGTCTAGTCATAATGCATTTGCTGATTATTCTAGGGCTGTCACCAATAGGTTTATTTTCCAATGAAGTGGTTGTACCATGGAATTTAACTTTGTTATTCATCAATGCGCAAGGATGCCTTTCCCCAAAAATGAGATATTTTGCCAATCCATGGCAGTTGGAGTTAAAAAAGCAGATTTTTTTTGTCCTCTGTTTTTGGATATTGCCCATTTTTGGAATTTTCGGCTACTATAATCGATATTTCTCCTTTGATGTGTATAGTGGAAAAGGCACATCAATCTTTATTGTTTTTGAAAAGCCCAATGACTGTCCAAATCCTTTAATCCCTTTCTTATACCAACGAAAAATCGAAAACAAGAATCGATGGGTTGTGAGTCCAATGCGCTGGTGTAAACGCGAACTTCATCTTGTATTACCGAATGACAATTATATATTGCATTCATTTGTAGAAGCTTATCAAGAACAGTATCCCAATTCTAAAGGTCAATGGTATTTAACAACTTATCCTTTTACAGCACAAGAATCCGATTGGATAAAAATGGGTTATCAATTACAAAACGAGTATATTGAAAATTTGCAAAAAAAACGATAAAATTCTATGAATAGTGCATCCTATTCTGAATCTGTTTTCCTATTTTTGTGACACCTTTTAACAAACATATAAATAACTGTCATGAGTGTTTTAGTCAATAAAAATTCAAAAATAATCGTTCAAGGTTTTACCGGTAGTGAAGGTACTTTTCACGCGTCTCAAATGATTGAATACGGCACCAATGTGGTCGGTGGTGTAACTCCAGGTAAAGGAGGAACTACCCATTTGGACCGCCCTGTTTTTAATACGGTTAAAGATGCTGTAGACCAAGCTGGAGCTGATACTTCGATTATTTTTGTTCCACCTGCTTTTGCTGCTGATGCGATTATGGAAGCGGCTGATGCTGGTATCAAAGTAATCATTGCCATAACAGAAGGTATTCCTGTAGCTGATATGATGAAAGCTTATGACTACATCAAAAATAGATCATGTCGTTTAATCGGACCCAACTGTCCTGGGGTAATTACTCCTGAAGAAGCAAAAGTGGGTATTATGCCTGGTTTCGTTTTCAAAAAAGGAAATGTGGGTATCGTTTCTAAGTCGGGAACGTTAACCTATGAAGCCGCTGATCAAGTAGTTCGTCAAGGGTATGGTATCACTACTGCGATTGGTATTGGAGGTGATCCAATTATTGGAACCACCACTAAAGAAGCGGTTGAATTGTTGATGAATGACCCAGAAACCGAATGTATCATTATGATTGGTGAAATCGGTGGTCAGTTAGAAGGCGACGCTGCTCGTTGGATTAAAGCCGACGGCAATCGCAAACCCGTTGTAGGATTCATCGCTGGTGAAACGGCTCCCAAAGGACGTACCATGGGACACGCTGGAGCAATTGTCGGTGGTTCTGATGATACCGCTGCCGCGAAAAAAGCCATCATGAGAGAATGTGGCATTCATGTGGTGGATTCTCCTGCTGAAATTGGTAAAAAAGTAAAAGAAGTATTGGGCTAATTCTCCATTCTTGCATAAACAAAATCCCGCTGTAATCGAGCGGGATTTTTTGTTTAATTCCTATTTGTCTTTTGAATTTAATTCGGAAAAGGATTCGACCATTTCATATCCGTGTAGACATTTGTCCCACTCAACGTTCGAATAAAAGCGATAACCGCATTCACCTCTTGCTGATTCAAGTTAAGTTGTTGCCCAAATCCATTGGGTCGTAGTTTGGGATCGAGGTTGGTATTACCCGGTGCCAAATTTATGGTGCCATAATGCCCAATTGCCGCTTGAAGCGTTGTGATTACTCCTGTATGCATCATCGGGCCGTTCACTGTTCCATCTGTTTTTACTAAATCGCGTAAACTAGGAGCGCGGGTAACATGAATGTCAATGCCGCTTCCAGCAAGTGTTCCGATAATTCCATTGTTACCACTGTTGGGTGCGATATCAAATTCAGGAGCCGCATGACAGCCCGCACAACCTAATCCACCGCCGGTACGAACCCCTTGCGCATTAAACTGCGGAGGTATCAAAAATAAATTTTTCCCCATATTTTCTTGATTGGTAAAATTGGGAAAAGGAACACCATCATTGGCTACTAGATTGCGCCCTTGATCATATTTGGAGTCAAACGATTGAATACTGCGGATGAATTGCGCAAGGGCATTTTGAATTTTTGCCTCGGTAATTTCAGGAGAACCGTACACAAATTTAAAAAGTTCTTGATAGTAACTCAGTCCATTTAATTTACTGATTAAGGCCGAAAAATCTTCATCACCGTTCGTGCCACTGTAACCCATTTCACCATGATTACGAATGGGTTGGGTAGTTTGGGATTCGAGGGACGCAGCGCGCTCATCCCAGAAAAATTTAGATTCAATCGAAAATCGCGTATTGATTAATCGCATCGAATGACGTTCCGTTAAACCATTGACGCCTGAACTGGCTACTAGCCCATCACTAAAAGCATGCGCTTGTTGGTGACAAGAGGCGCAAGAAATACTATTGTTGGACGATAACTTTTTGTCGTAAAACAAAACCCGACCCAAGGTGGCTCCTTTGTTGGTAATGGGATTATTCTGTCCGTTAGACTTGGTTATGTAGCTAGGAATGGGTTGATTGGCATAGTTGGCTAAATTATCCAAATCTAGATTGGATCCAAAGAGTGCTGTTACGGTCGGATAGTCAGCTACAGCCACGTAATCCTCACTTTTTTGACAAGAAAGCATTAAGAAGCCAACAAACAAGGGTAGTATAATTTGTTTCATATTGGTTAGGTTGGTTGATTCACGCAAAATAGCTGTAAATCATTGTTTAGACTTGAATAGTGCAAAAAGGTTTAGTCGGCGTTAAAGATTTTTTCCAACGCTAAATAGTTCCTATATTTGGGACTTTATAAATCGAATAATTAAATTAAACGAATATGAAATTATTAGAGGGTAAAGTAGCAATTATAACAGGAGCCAGCCGTGGTATTGGCAGTGGAATTGCTAAAATTTTCGCACAACAAGGAGCCCATGTGGCATTTACATACAGTTCTTCTGCCGAATCAGCCTTGGTATTGGAAAAAGAGTTATTAGCTCAAGGTGTTAAAGCTAAAGGCTATCAATCGAACGCAGGGAATTTTGAAGAAGCGCAACAATTGGTCGATGCAGTGATTGCCGATTTTGGTACCGTAGATGTGTTAATTAATAATGCTGGGATTACCAAAGACAATTTGCTGATGCGAATGAGCGAAGAGGATTTTGACAAAGTCATTGAAATCAATTTGAAATCCGTTTTCAATATGACCAAAGCCGTTCAAAAAATTATGTTGAAAAACCGCAACGGTTCTATTGTCAACATGAGTAGTGTGGTTGGGGTAAAAGGGAATGCGGGTCAGGCGAATTATGCAGCGTCCAAGGCGGGAATGATCGGATTCACCAAATCGATTGCTTTGGAACTCGGTTCGCGAAACATTCGTTGCAATGCGATTGCGCCAGGTTTTATTGAAACCGAAATGACGGCCAAATTAAATCCCGATGTAGTGCAAGGCTGGCGCGATTCTATTCCGTTAAAACGCGGCGGTACGCCAGAAGACGTAGCCAATGCTTGTTTGTTTTTAGCTTCCGACATGAGTGCTTATGTCACGGGACAAGTCCTTAATGTAGATGGAGGGATGCTAACCTAATTTTTGTACTTTATATGGCGACAAACACCTTGTTATGGCTTGTGCTAGCGCTTATAGTAGCGGGTGGCTTGTCGTATTTTCATTATATTTATAAAGCTAAAACCCTAAGCCTAACGTTGAAGGTTTTGGCTTTTTTGCGTTTTTTGGCCATTTTTGGGTTACTCCTTTTACTGATTAATCCGATTATTCGACGATCAACATTGCAAATTCAAAAACCTCCTCTAGCTGTTGTCGTGGATAATTCGTCTTCTATCAATGAATTAGGCGCTAAAGAAACCTCAAAAGAAGTTTGGAAAAAAATTACGTCCAATTCGCGTTTGCAAGACAAATTTGACATTCAATCGTTTTATGTCGATACTGAATGCCGCTCTTTTTTTGACGACAGTAGTCTTACCTACAAGGGAAAAGCCTCCCGCTTGGATGTAATCGGACCTACCGTACATAATTTGTATAAAAATTTACCGTATACATCTATTGTACTCACCGACGGGAATCAAACGTCAGGTAGTGATTATGTTTTTGGTTTTCAGTCCGATCATAAGGTTTTTCCTGTGGTCATGGGCGATACAACTCAGTATTTGGACTTACGTATTGCCAAAGTAAATGCCAATAAGTATGCATTTTACAAAAATCAATTTCCAGTAGAAGTTTTTGTCAATTATAACGGTACAAAGACCTTTCAAGCTACTTTTTCGATACGAAATGGCGCTTCTGTAGTATATCGTCAAACGCTACGATTTTCTACTGACAAACGCGCCCAAGTTGTTAATTCTTTACTGCCAGCGAATGCGCTTGGAGTACAAACGTATTCGGCGAACATTTCCTCGAATGAAAAGGAGAAAAACACCTACAATAATACCCAACGTTTTGCGGTGGAAGTTATCGATCAACGAACAGAAGTCGCTTTGATTTCAGAAATAGAGCATCCCGACCTTGGCGTATTAAAACGCAGTATTGAATCGAATGCACAACGAAAAGTAACCTTGCTTAAGCCTCAGAATGCAAGTGATTTACAGAAATACAATATTTTACTATTGTACCAACCCACGGCTCGTTTTAAATCGGTTTGGGAAGCCAATAAAAACCGGCGATTGAATACGTTTATTATCACTGGAAATCATACCGATTTTGGTTTTTTAAATCAAATGCAAAAAGGGGCTACCTTTAAAATGTCTAATCAAAAAGAGGATTATCAAGCGTTGTATCGTTCGGATTTTTCAATCTTTGCTTCGGAGGATATCGGATTTGAACAATTTCCTCCTTTAGAGAATCCTTTTGGCAATGTATCCATAAGTTCGAGCGTCCAACCGGTTTTGGAGTCGCGCATACGTACCATAGGAACCGGTGATCCGTTATGGTTTTTCACAGAAAATGAAGGACAACGAAGTGCCATACTCCTTGGTGAAAACATTTGGAAATGGCGTGCTCATGTCTTTGTCGCCAAACAATCGTTTGAACCATTTGACCAGTTTTTGGACAAAACAATTCAGTATCTTGCCTCAAATGATGCTAGAAAATCGTTGTTGGTCAATCACGAACGGTTTTATAATTCGGGGGATCCGCTAGAAATTACAGCGCAATTTTTCAATAAAAATTATGAATTTGATGCCAAAGCACGTTTGAGTATTGCATTGGTAAACAAACAGAACCAACAAAAAAAACAATACGATTTATTGTTGTCCAACCAGTATTATAAAGTGGACCTAGAAGGTTTATCGCCTGGAAAATATACGTTCACCGTTCGGGAATTAAATACCAACACAAGTTATAGTGGAGCGTTTGAAGTCTTGGACTTTGATATTGAAAAACAGTTTGTAAATCCCAACATGGACCAACTGAAGCAATTGGCACAACATACGCAAGGAGCGGTCTACGTTCCCAATAAAGTCGATCAATTGATTGGAAAATTGATTGCCGACCCTAATTATCAGTCCATCCAAAAGGAACAAGTAGTCAAATCGCCTTTGATCGAATGGACCTGGTTGTTACTTTTGATTACTGGATTATTAGCTGCCGAATGGTTCATTCGAAAGTATAACGGGATGCTTTAATAATTATATTCAAACTTTTTAAGCAAATTTATTTGCAAAATATTTTCTATCGATTCCCTTAATATTTGCTTAATTTAGGACAACCGTTTCACCGCAAACTTTTGACCTATGTTACCTTTACAAAAAAAAGCCATGAAAATTTTGTTGGTTGAAGACGAACAAGGCATCGCAGACTTTATTCAGCAAGGGCTCGAAGAGGAAGGTTTTCAAGTAGCTCACGCTATCGATGGGGAGCAAGGATTAAAAAAGGTGCATGATAGCAAGTTTGATTTGTTTTTATTGGATTGGATGCTACCCAAAATGAATGGGTTGGAGTTGTGTAAAACCATACGAACCAAGGATTCCGAAACTCCTATTTTATTTTTGACAGCCAAAGATACGGTGCAAGAAACGATAGAAGGACTCCAAGCAGGCGCCAACGATTATATCAAAAAACCGTTTAGTTTTGAAGAATTGCTAGAACGAATTAAGGTTCATTTTAGGAATGCCCAAGCTACTGAGGTTTTTATCTTAGGTCCTTTTCGGTTGGAACCCCACCGTTATAAAGTTTTTCGAAATGATGAAGAAATTACACTAACCCAGCGTGAATTTGAGTTACTGCTTTTTTTGGTAAAAAATAAGGGAAAAGTTTGCACCCGAAATCAAATTATTGAACAAGTTTGGCATATCCATTTTGAATACGATTCTGGTGTAATTGATGTGTTTATGAATGCCATTCGAAAAAAATTGCAACTCACCAAAGACAGCGACTATTTAAAAACCGTTCGTGGAGTAGGGTATATGGCCGAAGAACTATGAATAAATCAACTGACATAGCCGTTAAGACTACTTATTTCAGCATTATTGGAAATGTACTGTTGGCGCTACTTAAAGCAATCAGTGGCATTCTAGGGAATTCGTATGCGCTCATTGCCGATGCAATCGAGTCTACAACCGATATTTTTGCTTCACTTTTGGTCTTGTTAGGAATTAAATATGCTAATCGTCCAGCCGATGCCAACCATCCCTATGGACATGGAAGAATCGAACCTTTAGTAACCTTTTTGGTGGTCGTTTTTTTGGTGGTATCCGCAGCATTCATCGCGCATGAAAGCATTCAAAACATTCAACATCCTCATGCATTGCCCCATCCTTTTACCTTAATCATTTTAGGTGGAATTATCCTATGGAAAGAAGTTTCTTACCGTATTGTGAACCAAAAAAGCAAACAAATTCATAGTTCTTCCTTAAAAGCCGATGCATGGCACCATCGCAGTGATGCTTTGACGTCGCTAGCAGCTTTTGCGGGTATTGCTATTGCACTCTCCATGGGGCCTGGGTATGAAGCTGCCGATGATTGGGCGGCACTATTGGCCTCGATTTTTATTGTCTACAACAGTTACCGCATTTTTCGTCCCGCTTTGGGGGAAATTATGGACGAACATTTGTATGATGATTTGGTGGATGAAATTCGACGTAAAGCCCTTCTTGTTCCAGGAATTATCACCACCGAAAAATGCTTTATTCGAAAAGCGGGCATGAAATACCATGTCGATCTTCATGCAGTAGTCGATGGAAATTTGACGGTGAAAGAAGGTCACGATTTGGCACACTCCTTAAAAGACGCGCTTCGAGAAAACTTACCGCAATTGGGACATATTTTAATTCATATCGAACCCCATGATGAAATTCGCTGGAACACTTAAAAACCGTATTGCATTCTATTTTATTCTAACTACAGCCATTCTGGTCTTTGTGGCGTTTATGGCGGTCTATAGTATCGTAAAAATCTCAGTCTACCATGACCTGGATCGTGATATACAAACCGAGGTCAAAAAACACCTTTCGGAAATTTCTGTAAAACAAGGCATTATCACCATTGAACATGAAGAAGAATGGCGGGAACGCGAGCACAATACTTTGGATGTAAATCCTGTATTCATACAATTTTCCGATACCTTAGGGAAAGTTTTTGAAAAATCACCGAATCTTAAAAAACATACGTTAAGAATTCATTCCGAATATGAGGACAAATCCCTGTATGACTGTCAGCTGGAAGGCAATCAAATTCGGCAAATCCAAGTACCGCTCTACGAAAAGGGTAAAAAAATAGGCTATCTGATTATCGCCATGTCTTTGGTCGATGGCTTGTCGGTGCTTCACAATTTGTTTGTCATTTTGGTATTGGCGTACCCCACCATTCTTTTGATTTTATTTCTCATCGCGCGCTCCATTGCTGGCAGGAGTATCCGTCCCATTCAAAACGTGATTTCGACGGCTCGAATGATTACCCGCGACAACTTAAAATCACGAATCACTCCTCCGGCAAATCGGGATGAAATATTTACCCTTACCGAAACCATTAATGCACTTTTGGATCGCATTGAACAAGCGGTCGAACGCGAAAAACAATTTACTTCCGATGCCTCTCATGAATTGCGAACTCCTTTAGCAGTAATTCGCGGCACCTTGGAAGTATTACAACGAAAACCCCGATCGGTTGAAGAATACAATCATAAAATTACCCATTGCATTGCCGAAGTCGACCGAATTAATTCGATGATTGAACAATTATTGGTTTTAGCACGTTTGGAGAATCAAAAGCAATCTGTTACGGTAGAACCTCTTGTTTTAAACGAAATTATCAGTTCGTGTTGGACACATTTTGACGCCAAAATTATGGACAAACAAATCCAAATCAAAGAGTCGTTTACCGACATTTTTGAAGTGGCTAGTGACCGTTATTTTCTAACTATAATCCTCCACAATTTGGTATCCAATGCCTTAAAGTATTCTCCTGCAAAAAGCACGATTGAAGTCACCATTCAATCGCAGTTCAACGGAACGCTACTGTGCCTCAAAGATCAAGGAATGGGTATTAATCCAACCGAATGGGCAACCGTTTTTCAACCGTTTTACCGCAGTAAAGCCGCCCAAGATCAACCCGAAATCAAGGGACACGGACTGGGTTTGTCGATTGTCAGTCGTTTGTGTGAACTTTTGGGTATTCAAATTTCACTCGACTCCAAAGAGAGAGGAGGCACCTCGATTTTCTTATTTTTTCCAACCGAAAATTAAGCCGTTCTTAATTTATTTCTATGAGGGTTCTGCTACCTTTGTAGAGCAAAAGATGAATTATGCTACAAAGACTCATAGCTTTTAGTTTAAAAAATAAACTTATCGTTTTACTTTTTACTGCGATCATCGTCGGTTTTGGTATACATTCTGTCTTTCAAATTTCTATCGGTGCCGTACCCGATGTCACCAACAATCAAGTGCAAGTCATTACTACGTCCCGAAATTTATCGACACAAGATATCGAACAGTTTATTACCTATCCAGTCGAGATTGAAATGGCTAATTTACCCGGAGTGAAAGAGATTCGTTCTGTTTCGAAGTTCGGACTTTCTGTGGTAACCATCGTATTTGAAGACGATATGGGAACGTATCTTCCACGTCAGTTAATCGCTGAGAAGATTATTGCCGCTTCTGAAAAGATTCCTCCAGGTTTTGGCACCCCTCAGATGGGACCTATAACGACTGGATTGGGAGAAATTTATCAATACACGCTTGAAGTTAAACCCGGATATAAAGATTTATACGATGCCTCCGACTTGCGCACCATTCAGGATTGGATGGTCAAAAGGCAATTGTCAGGGATTAAAGGGGTAGTCGAAATCAATACGTGGGGTGGGTTTTTAAAACAATATGAAGTCGCCATCAATCCGGGCAAACTCAAAGCGATGAATATTGCTACTTCGGAGGTGTTTAACGCCTTATCTCTAAATAATAGTGTAGCAGGAGGCGCCTATATTGAAAAGGTAAATCAAAGTTATTTTATTCGGGGTGAAGGCAAAGTAAAATCCCTCGATGATATTGGTAACATTGTAGTTTCCAACAAAAATGGGGTGCCAATTTATGTCAAAAATGTAGCGCAAGTTCGCTTCGGTCACGCTCATCGCTTCGGAGCCATAACGGGTAATGGGCAAGGGGAGAAGGTGATGGGTCAAATCATGATGCTGAAAGGAGGCAACTCCAAGCAGGTGATTCACGAAGTAAAAACACGAATCGCAACCTTACAGCAATCATTGCCGCAAGGCGTGTACATCAATCCCGTCATTGAACGTTCTGAGTTGGTTGGAAAAACCACTTTTACAGTGGCCGAAAACCTTATTTTGGGGTGTTTGATTGTCATCTTTGTCGTGGTACTTTTATTAGGAAATTGGCGCTCGGGTTTGGTCGTCGCTTCGGTCATCCCACTTTGTTTGTTGTTTGCCATTTCTTTTATGAATGTTTTTGATATCGATGCCAATTTGATGAGTTTAGGTGCTATCGATTTTGGAATCATCATCGATGGTGCGGTCATTATCGTAGAGTTTATCGCATTTCAAATCACCCATAAAGCCAAGCATTTAAAACATTTAACAAAGGAAGAACAGCAACTTCAAGTGGATGCAATTACCTTCAAAAGCGCCTCCAAAATGATGAATTCTGCTGTTTTCGGACAGTTGATTATCCTTATTGTTTTTATCCCCATTTTATCCTTATCTGGCGTAGAAGGTAAAATGTTCAAACCCATGGCGATGACTTTCAGTTTTGCCTTGATTGGGGCCATGTTGTTTTGTTTTACCTATGTTCCCGTGGTCGCTTCTTTGGTTTTGAAACCAGAAGAAGAATCCAGAGACACTTTTGCCGTTCGCTTGATTCACCGATTAAATTCGTGGTATGAACCGACGATTCGATGGGCGCTCGACAATACCAAAAAAGTGTTGTATGGGGCTGGAGCGTTGCTGGTAATGACCCTCGGACTTTTTACAACGATGGGAGGAGAGTTCATACCCACCTTGGATGAAGGCGATTTTGTAATACAACCAGTACTAAAAACAGGAACTTCGTTATCAAAAACCATTGCCATTACCACCGAAATTGAAAATACAATTCTCAAGAAATTTCCTGAGGTTGAACAAGTGGTGAGCCGTATCGGTGCCGCCGAAGTACCAACCGACCCGATGAGCATGGAGGAAAGTGATGTGATTGTAAAGTTAAAACCCAGAAGCGAATGGATCTCGGCATCGACAAAAGACGAATTAGCGGACAAGATAAAAACGGCTGTTGAACAACACATTCCGAATATCGAAATTGAATTTACACAGCCTATTGAAATGCGGTTCAACGAGTTAATTTCGGGAACACGTAGTGATGTAGCCATAAAAATTTTTGGAGAAGATTTGGATGTTTTGGCTGAACGTGCGAATGCGATCAAAAATGCCATTAAAAATGTGGAAGGCGCTTCCGATATTATTGTTGAAAAAACGGAAGGCTTACCTCAAATGTCCGTGGAATATGATCGGGCCAAAATAGCGCGCTACGGAATGAATATTGAAGCCCTAAACGACATGATTTCGTTGGGATTTGCTGGCAAAAGTGTGGGGACTGTTTTTGAAGGTGAAAAACGGTTTGATTTAGTTATTCGTTTGGATCAAGAAAACCGTCAAAGTATTGATGATTTGCGTAACCTTTATGTGAACACACCCCAAGGAGAACAGATTCCTCTTTTTCAATTGGCAAAAATTGAATACACAGAAGGTCCGGCAAAGATATCGCGTGACAACACGCACCGCCGCATTGTCGTGGGGATCAATGTGCGCAACCGCGATATGCAAAGTGTCGTCGATGATATCCAGAAAATAATTCAAGATAAAATTAAATTGCCCGCCGGGTATTATATTACCTATGGGGGACAATTTGAAAATCTAAAAAGTGCCGAAGCCCGATTGATGATAGCGGTTCCCATCGCTTTGTTCCTCATTTTTGTCTTGTTGTTTTTTGCATTTCAATCAGTGCGTGAAGCTTTGATGGTCTATTCAGCCATTCCTTTGTCGGCGGTAGGGGGGATCCTGTTTTTGTTTCTGCGCGATTTGCCGTTTAGTATTTCTGCAGGAGTAGGTTTTATTGCCTTGTTTGGAATCGCGGTGCTTAACGGTATAGTTTTGATTGAACATTTTAAAGAACTCAAAAAAGAAGGAATGCAAGACATCAATACTTTAATTTTAAAAGGAACTTCCGATCGATTGCGCCCTGTTTTGTTGACCGCCGCCGCGGCTGCATTAGGATTTTTACCTATGGCCATCTCGAGTTCGGCGGGCGACAGATCGTGCGTCGGCTCGTCCTCGATGGGGGTGCGCTCCTCGACGGCCTTCTGCGCGGCGGGCGCCAGATCGGCGCGCTGCGTGCCCTTGGCCTTGCCGCCGTGAGCCGCGTGGGCACCTTTGCCCGCATGGGAGGCCTTGGCGGCCTTGGGCCTGGCAGATTCCGTCGCGGCGGCAGGCGCCAGGGCCTGGGCCACCAGCAAGAGCAGCGCGCCCAGGACAGGGAAGCCCCTGCCCGCCCGGCGCATCGCCCCTTGACGTGCGGCCCGCT
>NZ_JAIXWA010000079.1 GCF_027482425.1 Flavobacterium sp. | reverse complement strand
TGAAAACACACCCGTCGATGAAAGTATCGAGTGGATCGAAAAAGTGTTCCAATTGGCATCCTCTGAAAAATAAGATGAGTAAAACCCTACGCATCGGAACCCGCGACAGCGAACTCGCTCTTTGGCAAGCCAAAACAGTAGAAAAACAGCTGAACGATTTGGGTTACCGCACCGAAATCATTGCTGTGAAATCCCAAGGCGACTTGGTGTTGGATAAACCGCTATATGAACTCGGAATCACCGGAATTTTTACCAAAACATTAGACATCGCCATGATCAAAGGCGAAGTGGATATTGCCGTGCATTCCATGAAAGATGTCCCTACCGCTTTACCTCAAGGAATCGTGCAAGCCGCGGTTTTGCCACGTGCCAATGTGAACGATATTTTGGTTCATAAAGGAGCAACCGATTTTCTCGGGGCTCCCACAACTATTGCCACAGGAAGTTTACGCCGTCAAGCACAATGGTTGCATCGTTATCCGCAACATACGGTTGTCGATTTACGAGGCAATGTCAATACCCGCCTGCAAAAATTAAACGACAACGCTTGGAGTGGAGCCGTTTTTGCTGCTGCCGGATTGGAACGCATCAACTTAAAACCACAAACCTATTTGGATTTGGATTGGATGATTCCAGCGCCAGCACAGGGAGCAATGGTTGTGGTCGCCATGGAAAATGATAGCCACGCCCTTGAAGCTTTAGCCCAATTGAATGATATAGAGACCGAAGTGTGTACCGCCATCGAACGTCAATTTTTACGTACGTTGGAAGGAGGGTGTACCGCACCCATCGGCGCAATAGCAAAATACGATGAGGCCAACGACGAAATCCAGTTTCATGGCGTTTTATTGTCGATTGACGGGCAAGAAAAATTGGAAATTCAACGCAATTTCCCCATTAATGAATGGAAAAAATTGGGATTCCATTGTGCCAAAGAAATCCTAGACAATGGAGGCGCTGCCTTAATGGAACGCATTAAAACCCAATTGAAGAAATAAAACGAATATACGTTCTTACAGCAAATGAAAACCCTCCTGTCTACCAAAATCCTGACTTCAAACCAACGCCAATTGTTGGTAGATGCTGGATTTGATGTGATAGAAAAGGAGATGATTGTGATACAACCGGTGTCCATTCCCACTTTTGAACCCCAGCAAAAGCTGCTGTTTACCAGTCAGCAAGCGGTAAAAAGTGTCGTGGAGCAACAGCTTGTCCTTCAACCGGAAAAACATAGTGTTTTTTGTGTGGGTGAAAAAACACGAAAAGCATTGGAAGACTCCGGATTTACAGTGCGTACTTCGTTTGAAACGGCAGCAGCTTTAGCGACTTACCTGCTGGAATCGGAGGCCACTGATTTCGATTTCTTTTGCGGAAATCGCCGTTTGGATACGCTGCCCAACAAGTTAATCTCTAATGGGAAAAAATTACGTGAAATCGTAGTATATAAAACGGTAAATCAATCCGAAAAAATGGAAACACCCCTACACGGCATCCTGTTTTTCAGTCCGTCGGGTGTGGAGAGTTTTTTAGAAAAAAATACGCTGGATGACCTTCCTTGTTTTTGCATTGGCCCGACAACAGCTGCCGCATTAAACGGGATTACTCAAAATGTTTACAAAGCGTCAACTCCCACTGTGGAGGCCACGCTACAACTAAGTATAGACTATTTTAAACGCTGAATTTCGATTCGACCAAATGATACCTTATGATTCAAAATGACCTTTTCTTACGTGCATTAAACAATGAAAAAGTAGAACGTCCGCCCGTGTGGATGATGCGTCAAGCCGGACGCTATTTGCCAGAATTCCGTGCACTTCGCGATAAATATGATTTTTTCACCCGTTGTGAAACGCCAGAATTAGCAGCCGAAATTACGGTGCAGCCGATTCGTATCGTCCAACCCGATGCCGCGATTTTGTTCTCGGATATTTTGGTTGTGCCCCGCGCCATGGGCATTCATGTTGAACTGAAAGACAATTTGGGTCCGATTATTCCGAATCCTATCCGCACAATGGAGCAAGTCGACAAAGTTTTTGTACCGAACATTCAGGAAACCTTAGGCTATGTCATGGATGCCGTGAAATTGACCAAAGAAATGTTGAATGATGAGGTGCCGTTAATCGGTTTCGCCGGTTCACCTTGGACCATTTTCTGTTATGCCGTAGAAGGAAAAGGATCGAAAAGTTTTGATACAGCCAAAGGATTTTGTTTCTCCAATCCAGTAGCGGCGCATACCTTATTGCAAAAAATCACCGACACGACCATTTTATACTTAAAAGAAAAAGTAAAAGCGGGCGTTAACGCGGTGCAAATTTTTGATTCGTGGGGCGGCATATTGTCTCCGGCCGATTATCAGGAGTACTCTTGGAAATACATCAATCAAATCGTGGATGCTTTAGCCGAAGACACCAAAGTAATTGTATTCGGAAAAGGCTGTTGGTTTGCCTTGGGCGAGATGGCCAAATCCAAAGCTTCGGCTTTAGGAGTAGATTGGACGTGCTCTGCACGAAATGCCCGTTATTTAACCGGTGGGAACATTACCCTGCAAGGAAATTTCGATCCAAGTCGTTTGTTGTCACCCATCCCGACCATCAAAAAAATGGTTCATGAAATGATTGATGAGTTTGGAAAAGACAATTACATCGTGAATCTTGGTCACGGTATTCTACCCAATATTCCGGTTGATCACGCCAAAGCCTTTATTGAAGCAGTAAAGGAGTATAATCAGTAGGCCGTGTACAGTAATCAGTGTACAGTAATCAGTGTACAGTAATCAGTGAACATTATCAGCGTACTGCGACTGAAAACTGTGACTGAAAACTAAATTTTATGAAAGAACAATTTCTATCCTATATCCATACCCTTCAAGACCAGATTTGTTCCGGTCTCGAGGCCATTGATGGTGTAGCAAAATTCCGTGAAGATCTATGGGACCGACCCGAAGGCGGAGGTGGTCGAACACGCGTTATTGAAAACGGCTCCGTTTTTGAAAAAGGGGGTGTGAATATTTCGGCGGTTCATGGCAAATTACCCGATTCGATGCAGCAAATGTTTAAGGTAGGAGAAGCCGATTTCTTTGCGTGTGGATTGAGTTTGGTTATACATCCCAAAAACCCCATGGTGCCTACGGTACATGCCAATTGGCGCTATTTTGAAATGTATGATGCCCAAGGTGAAGTGATGCAAAGTTGGTTTGGCGGCGGACAGGATTTAACCCCTTATTATTTTTTTGACGAAGATGCAATCCATTTTCATCAAACCTGTAAAAACGCTTGTGATGCCCACGATAGTTCCTTTTATCCCAAATATAAAAAACAATGTGATACCTATTTTTGGAATACCCATCGCAAAGAAGCCCGTGGCGTCGGTGGTTTGTTTTTTGATTATTTAAAAGCCGACGATAAGCACACCATGAACGATTGGTACCGTTTTGTAACCGAAGTTGGAAACAGCTTTTTACAAGCGTATGGGCCTATAGTCGAACGTAGAAAAGACTTACCCTTTACAGAGGCGCAACGCACTTGGCAGGAAATTCGCCGCGGCCGTTATGTCGAATTCAATTTGGTTCACGATAAAGGCACGTTGTTCGGACTCAAAACCAACGGGCGGATTGAATCCATCTTGATGAGTTTACCGCCGCATGTACAGTGGGTGTATGATCATCATCCAGAACCGGGTACCGAGGAAGCGCGATTGTTAGAAGTTTTGGCGCAACCTTTGGAGTGGGTTGAAGTGACTAGTGATTAGTGACTAGTGACTAGTAACATTCAGTAGTTATTTCCATAAAAGAATTCATAAAGAATCAAAATAAAAATGTCATTTACTTTTGGCTAATTGCTGAAAGCTAATTGCTAAAAACTAAAATTATGTTTCCATTACAAAGAGGAAGAAGATTACGTGTTAACGAGAGCATTCGCTCCTTAGTTCGTGAAACAACATTAAGTCCAAGTGATTTTATGTTCCCCATGTTTATCGCTGAGGGAGAAAATTACCGTTCTGAGATCCCATCGATGCCGGGTATTTTTCGCCGTTCGTTAGATTTAACCGTAGAAGAAGTCAAAGAATTATTTGCTTTAGGTATTCGTGCGGTTAACATTTATGTAAAAGTCGATGAAAGTTTGAAAGACAATACTGGCAAAGAAGCTTGGAATCCTGAAGGATTGATGCAACGTTCCATTCGCGCCATCAAAGCCGCTTGTCCCGAAATGATTGTAATGCCTGATGTGGCCTTGGATCCTTATTCCATTTATGGTCATGATGGCATTATTAAAAACGGCGATATTGCCAACGATGAAACCAATAAAGCCTTGGTGAAAATGGCCGTTTCGCATGCCGAAGCCGGCGCCGATTTTGTGGCACCTAGCGACATGATGGACGGTCGGGTATTGCGCCTCCGCCAAGGATTGGACGCAGCAGGATTTCATCATGT
Organism: Flavobacterium sp.; assembly: GCF_027482425.1. Classification (GTDB taxonomy): domain Bacteria; phylum Bacteroidota; class Bacteroidia; order Flavobacteriales; family Flavobacteriaceae; genus Flavobacterium. The sequence goes on along the minus strand of NZ_JAIXWA010000079.1, from coordinate 11,958 downwards.
GGGGATTATGAGTTATTCCGCTAAATATGCTTCAGCGTTTTACGGTCCCTTCCGTGACGCCTTGGACAGTGCACCCAAAGAAGCGGATGTAGTGGTTCCTAAAGATAAAAAAACCTACCAAATGGATTATGCCAACCGTATTGAAGCGGTAAAAGAAGCCCTTTGGGATGTGGAAGAAGGCGCCGATATGGTGATGGTCAAACCCGGAATTGCCTATTTGGATATTGTGCGTGAAGTGAAAAATGCAGTGAATGTACCCGTTACCGTTTTCCATGTTTCAGGAGAATACGCCATGATCAAAGCGGCAGCCGAACGCGGATGGTTGGACCATGACAAAATTATGATGGAGCAGTTGATGTGCATTAAACGAGCTGGTGCTAGTTTGATTTCGACCTATTTTGCCAAAGAAGCCGCGCAATTGTTGAATCGGCAATAGTCAATCCATTATTCTTGAAATTGCAAAAATGAATAAGTACACCAGTGTAAAAATTGTAGCCATGAAAAAATCACATTTGTTTTGCATATTAGCTCTTGCCTGTATCGCGATTTCTTGCGGCCGTGACCCAAAGAAAACCGACAATTACAGCAATGAAGTCAACCCAGAAAAGACCGTTGAAGAAACCAAAAAAAAGCCTGATTTTCCCTTAGCGGAACAAGGCAAAGCATTGTTTGAAGGCGAAGGAACCTGTGTGGCATGCCATAAGCTAGATACCAAAGTGGTAGGGCCCAGCATACAGGAAATTGTTGCCATATATAAAGCTAAAAATGCCAGCATTGCTGCTTTTTTAAATGAAGAATCTGAGCCTATAGTTGATCCGTCTCAGTACAGCATCATGAAAGCGAATTTTGCCATAACCAAAAACATGAAGCCCGAACAACGGTTGGCGTTGGAGCAATACATGATGAGCTTGGCGAAGTAAAATAAGGCAACAAGTGTAACAAAATGCAAGAATTCGTTCCTCGTTTTTTCCGTATTTTGTGCCCATGAGCGCAATCGAAACCGTTACCATAGCCACGCCATTAGGATTTGCCAAAATCACAGGGAATTCCGAAGGCATTCAGTCGATTTGTATTACCGATGAAGGCGAAGCAACTGCTGAAATCCCAACAACACTTTTGGATGTAGTGCAACAACTTAGGGAATATTTTGAAGGAACACGAACCGAATTTCAATTAAAGCTTAATCCGGTAGGAACGGAGTTTCAGCAAAAAGTTTGGTGCGCCTTACTTCAAATTCCCTATGGAAAAACACTTTCCTACCAACAATTAACCCAGCAGTTGGGCGATCCCAAAGCAATTCGGGCCGTAGCAGCGGCCAACGGGAAAAATCCGCTTTGGATCATCATTCCATGTCATCGCGTGATTGGTTCCAATGGCGATTTGACGGGATATGCTGGAGGATTATGGAGAAAGAAATGGTTACTGACCCATGAGCAAGGGGAATCACAACAAAGTTTGTTTTAAAAATGCAAAAAATAATGTACCTTCGGTAAAATTTATAAGCCATGATAGACAAAATTAAATTAGAACACGTCTTGTTTCTCGACATTGAGACGGTTCCCCAAGAAGAATTTTTTACCCAAATGGATCCCGAAATGCAAGTGCTTTGGGAGCAAAAAACGCAGTACCAGCGCAGGGATGAATTTTCCCCCGAAGCATTTTATGATCGGGCAGGCATTTGGGCCGAATTTGGAAAAATTGTTTGTATTTCCGCCGGGTATTTTCAAATCAAAAGTGACATTCGGAATTTCCGGGTGACTTCATTTTTTGGAGAAGAAAAAGAATTACTGCAAGCCTTTAATAATCTCCTTAACAACCATTTTGGTGGACCTCAGTATGTGTTATGTGGACATAATAGCAAAGAGTTTGATATTCCATTTATTGCAAGAAGGATGATTATTAACGGCGTTTCTCTTCCGAGCAAATTGAATTTATTTGGTAAGAAACCCTGGGAAATACCCCATTTGGACACCATGGAATTATGGAAGTTTGGCGATTATAAGCATTATACTGCGTTAAAGTTATTGACCAAAATTTTAGGCATTTCCACCTCCAAAGACGATATCGATGGGAGTCAGGTGGGCGAAGTGTTTTATAAAGAAAAAGACATCGATCGCATCGTTACCTATTGCGAAAAAGACGTAGTAGCGGTGGCACAAGTTTTACTTCGTTTCCGCAATGAGGATTTACTCATTCCAGAAGAAATTTTACATGTATAAAAAAAGGATGTCTGAAAAGACATCCTTTCTGTATTTTGGACTTTTCAAATTATCGTTTAATGACAACTCGTTGTGAAGTAGTTCCTAAGCTATTTTCAATACGAACAAGGTAAACGCCCTCGGCCAAATGTTGTACATTCAAGCGCGCCAATTCGTCATGGGTTTCTTTTTGTCCCACTTCGCGTCCTTGTAAATCGTAGAGGCGAACTTGCGTGCGTTCCACACTGTTTGGAATTAAAACATTGATAAGTTCGTTGGTCGGATTCGGGAATACGCGTACTTGAGTTAAACTAACTTCAGGCGTTGATAATGCGGGTGAAACACGACAAAGGTCGATACTGAAATTGTTTACAGTTCCTCCATCACCATTCCATGGGTCGCTGATGTTTAATACCCATTCTCCGTCGGCAGGCAAGGAGTTTAAAGCACTCAAACTATCAAGAGGAGCCACTAAACCAGTTAATGATGGATTCCCACTACAAACCGGATCGTTCCCATCATCATCATAGGTACAGTCCATATTGTCATTATCCCCACAAGCTTCACGCATTAATACGATACTTGGACTGCCAATGGAAGCCGGACCTTGTAAGGTGAGCGTCATATCTTGAATATACGTGTGCGAAATATTTACGTTGACATTGATGTCCCCAATGGTGTACCCTCCTGTGATCGTCAAAGGTACGCTTGCACTTGAATTGGCCACAGACGCAATAGACGCATTCGAATAATCGGTTGCTTCAAAGGATTGGTCACAACTAACAACACCCGTATCAAAACTAAAAACTGCTGCTGTTGCCGCTACCCCAGTTCCACAACGGTTAGAAGGAATAATACGCCAAAAATAACGGGTAGATTGCTGCAAACCAGTTACTGTAAATCGGTTTAATGTCGTCGTTTCATTCACAGCTAATGTGCTGAAACTACTGTCGGTAGAAGCTTGTACAGTGTAAGTTTCAGCATTGCTGTTGGCATTCCAACGTAGCACGGCTGAAGTCGATAATCCCGTTTGTCCATTGGATGGGCTATTTAAGGTTAAGGGTTGGAAACTGGCATTAAAAATGCGTAATGTTTTAAAACGCGTTTCGGTTTCTGTTCCATTGTTTCCTGTAATTCCCACAAAATATTCACCAGGAGTTACATTCGCCAAACCGTTAACCGTCATTGTTACAGTACCTGAGGTATTTCGGCTTGGTGGAGTAAATGAAGCCGAAGCTCCTGCAGGTAATCCTGTTGCTGAAAACGTAGTTGTTCCCCCACCAGACTGTGTATAATTGAAGGTATAAGTCGCATTTTGATTAGCACACAATAATTGGTCTCCACTCGTTGAATTGAGCGCAAATGTTGAATTCAATCCGGTGATGATTAAAGAATATTTTTGACTTCCAGTCACTAAACTTCCTTTGTGTGAAATGGTAATGGTATATTGACCTGCTACAGGCGTGTCAATGCGAACCAACTCAACATTATCAACATCATTGTCTCCTGTTCTTATTGCTGGATTATTGGGATTTGGCGTTAATTTCCAAGGGAAAAATGTTGTTTCATTACGCGTAATGCGAATGTCTAAGTCGTTTACCAATGCCTTAATGAATTCATTGGGTGTGGTGCTTGTATTCATGTTCCCGGGCAAATCGGTCCAAGTAATCGAAGCCACTAACGGTGTAGTTCCACTCGCATTTACAGTCATCGAAAACGTTTGGCCTTGATTTAGATTTTCTTCCGATACCCAAGCAGTTAATCCATTGGCATTTAAGGTTTCAACAGCGCGTTTTGCATTGAGCAATCCCCAACCAAAAACAGCATCTGGACCCACATTACCTGCATCATCCGCGGTGTGACAAGCCAACCCTTTTAAGGTGGAAGCACGCATAAAGGTGTTGTATAAATTTTTATAGTGTTGTTGCAAAAGTAAAAGGGTTCCTGCCACATTTGGGGAGGCCATAGAAGTTCCAGATAAAGTTGAAACAGCACCATTACTTGCATTACTCGTAGAAGTTAAACCTGAACCATTTCCAGTAATATCGGGTTTAATACGGAAATCATCCGTAGGGCCTTGGCTACTAGAGCTGTTAATGGTTATCGTTCCCGCAGCTCCTGTGGTTGCATTAACGGTAACATCTTCGCAATTAGCCACTACCAAGTTATTCTTGCAGGTTTTGTTTGTAGTTAACTTGTCAAAACCAAAAAACAAGGGATCCGAATTGGCATTCGAATTTCCTTCATTTCCTGCTGAGGCCACTTGAAGGTAGTAAGGCGCATTGTAAGCCACTTCATCCCAAGCAAAGGAATCGGTAATATAAGCTCCCACAATCCATCCAGGGATAGCATTTCCTCCTGAAGAGATAGGTACACCATAAGAATGATTGGAAACTAACATCCCTAACTGAATCTCAGATACAGCTTCACTAATATCATCGGTCCAGTTGAATGTTCGTGCTGATGCAGCAGGGGCCATCCCTTTTACGCTTGCAGGATTTGCCGAGGCGACCATCGTTCCTGTAACGTGGGTAGCATGAAGAATAGTACTTCCAGCGGGGTCGTCAACAACAGTGACCCGGTTGCCAAAAGCATTGTGGGTAGTGCGAACACCGCCACCATCCCAAACTCGGGCTACCATATTTTCACCATTTAAATTTAATCCCATAACACCACCCGTGTGTAAGAAGTTCGCACGTGTAGCTCGAGCTGCTGCCACATTATCGGTGCTGAAATACATGGGGTAACCATCTGGTGTAAGTTTCATTAGTTCAGAAAAAGATCCGTTGGGGCCTTCAATTGTTAAAGGCCAACCATTGATTTTGGCCACCGTAATCGCTTTTTCTTTTTCAGAGGCTTGAAGACGGCGGTAATATTCTTGCCGCTCTTTTAATTTATCCATGTTGTAGGTAGCCGTAATCGCCGCCACATCTTGGGGAGTTTGACTATAAACATTAAGTCCACCAAGGAGGATAACCAGAGCAATGAAGGTTTTTTTCATAGCTAGAAGCATTTCAGTTTGTTGATTAATTTCGGCAAATATAACAAACCTGTTAGTGATTTAACATTAAACAAATTGTATTATTTAATTATATGCGGTTTTTTAGCAAAAAGGAATCCATTGACCGGATATTTTTTTACATCAAAGATTTATCCGTATTTTGAAAAAAATTACAACACATGGTACTTAGTAGATTTTGGTTGACCATTTTTATAGCTTCTATAGCCTTTACTGTCTTTGCTCTTTTCTCAGGAGACTCCTACACCATTGATTCCATTTTAAATGGGAAAAAAGACGATCCCATATTGATTTCCGAACGCTACTTGAATGACACCCCTTCGTTCATTCGCGATAGCATCGAAAAAGCCCCTGAAAAGACTATAGTGATCAATCGGGATACTTTGAATCCAGATACGACGTATGTTTACAAAAGTAAAACGGTTAAACTCTATTCGGGAGTACAAAAGTCAGATGGCTTACTGCCTACATGTAAAAACACCTTGATGGATATTATTCTTCCGTTGATAGCTTATTTGGCGTTTTTCTGTGGACTCATGGAGTTGCTGATAGTTTCAGGTGCTTCCGAGAAAATAGCGAAATTTCTCTCTCCCGTGTTTGCCAAAGTTTTCCCTTCTGTCCCTAAAAACCACGAGTCTATTTCATACATGACGCTTAATTTTGCTGCAAATTTCCTAGGACTCGATTCGGCTGCAACACCTTTTGGATTGAAAGCAATGCAGTCGTTACAGGAGATTAATCCCGAAAAAGATAAAGCAAGTGATGCACAAATTATGTTTATGTGTTTGCATGCCGCCGGACTTACCTTGATTCCTACCTCTATTATAGGTTATCGTGCCGCCCAAAATGCCGCTAACCCCGCCGATGTGATGTTGCCGTGTATTATTACTTCATTTATTGGCACCATTGCGGCGCTCATTATTGTGGGGATTCGCCAAAGGATTAACTTTTTAAGCGCAACTTTACTCGTAGCTATTATGTCGGTTGTTGCGGCAATTGTTGGACTTTTATTCTACATCAACGGATTGGATTTGATCGGAAAAAGTTTTTTTACAGCCAATTTATCCGGACTCATGCTCGTAGCCATTATTGGAGCCACACTTATCTTTTCGTTCATTCATGAAAAAAAATTCACCGAAAAAGAAACCACCATTTTTGATGCATTTGTCGAAGGATCACGTAATGGTATCCAAACCGGCGTGAAAATCTTCCCTTATGTTCTTGCCATGTTAGTAGCTATTTCTTTCTTCCGTAATAGCGGATTGTTTGAAATCATTAGCCGTTGGATCGCCATCGGATTTTCACAAATAGGGATTGCCAAAGACATTACCGATTCGCTCCCCGTAGCCATGCTTCGCCCTTTTAGTTCGGGCGGTTCCCGTGGATTCATGATTGATGCGATGCAAAATTTTGGCCCGGATTCTTTTACCGGACGTTTGGTATGTATCTTTCAATGTAGCGCCGAAACCACGTTTTATGTTATTGCCGTATATTTTGGGTCCGTAAATATTAAAAATACCCGTTATACTTTAGCCACCATGTTGTTGGTTGATTTTATTTGTGTATTGGCAGCAATTATGGTCGCTAGCTGGTTTTTTGTTCGTTAATTATTGATTCTTCAAATGTTTCCTACCTATTAGGTTTGTTAAACGAATATTAATCCCTAAGGAACGGTAGGTGACTTCCTCGCTTTTTTATACTTTTACCACTCTAAAATTCAACACAAAATGGACTTTTTATACCAAGATCCGTATCCTATTTTAAAAGACGATACAACCTATAAAAAATTGACTTCCGATTACGTGAAAGTTGAAACTTTTGGCGACCGAGAAATGCTGACGATTGATCCAAAAGGATTGGAATTATTAGCTGAAGAAGCGATGAAAGACGTTTCATTTATGTTGCGCGCTTCGCATTTGCAAAAATTACGCAACATCATCGATGATCCCGAAGCGACTGACAACGACCGATTCGTAGCCTATAATTTATTGCAAAATGCTGTAGTAGCCGTAAGTGGCGAATTACCTTCGTGTCAAGATACGGGAACAGCAATTGTAATGGCTAAAAAAGGCGAAAATGTATTTACCGGAATCGATGATGCCGAATGGTTGTCACGCGGAATTTTCAACACTTATCAAAACCGCAACCTAAGGTATTCACAAATTGTCCCGATTTCGATGTTTGAGGAAAAAAACTCAGGATCCAATTTACCCGCACAAATTGATATTTATACTAAAAAAGGCAGTTCGTATGAGTTTTTGTTTTTAGCAAAAGGAGGTGGTTCAGCCAATAAAACCTTTTTATATCAAAAGACTAAATCGTTATTGAACGAAAAGTCACTTGAGGAGTTTATCCGTGAAAAAATTATGGATTTAGGAACTTCCGCTTGTCCGCCCTACCACTTGGCACTAGTTATCGGTGGTACTTCGGCAGAAGCGAATTTAGCCGCTGTGAAAAAAGCTTCGGCAGGTTATTATGACAACTTACCCACCTCTGGGAATATGGCAGGTCAAGCCTTCCGTGATTTGGAATGGGAAGCGCGCGTGCAACAAATTTGTCAAGAAAGTGCGATTGGTGCTCAATTTGGCGGAAAATACTTAACTCATGATGTACGTGTGATACGGTTACCTCGTCACGCAGCTTCATGTCCCGTAGGGATGGGGGTTTCATGTTCGGCTGACCGGAATATTAAAGGGAAAATTACCAAAGACGGTATTTATTTGGAGCAATTGGAAACCAATCCCGCACAGTATTTACCCGCAACAGCACCCCATTTGGAAGAGCCGGTGGTGGTGAATTTGAACCGACCCATGAAAGAAATCTTAGCCGAGTTGTCGCAATATCCTATCAAAACCCGTTTGAAATTAAACGGAACCTTGATTGTGGCGCGCGATATTGCCCACGCTAAAATCAAAGAATTGTTGGATGCAGGTCAGCCCATGCCCGAATATTTCAAAAACCATCCAGTGTATTATGCGGGTCCGGCGAAAACCCCACAAGGCATGCCATCGGGAAGTTTCGGTCCGACCACTGCAGGGCGTATGGATGTGTATGTCGAAGAATTCCAGAAACACGGTGGCAGCATGATTATGTTGGCCAAAGGAAATCGCAGCAAAGAAGTTATGAATGCCTGCAACACCTATGGAGGTTTCTATTTGGGTTCGATCGGAGGTCCAGCTGCGATTCTCGCCAAAGAAAATATTTTATCGGTTGAGGTGGTTGATTTTGAAGAACTAGGCATGGAAGCCGTAAGAAAAATCGAAGTAAAAGACTTCCCTGCGTTTATCATTACCGACGATAAAGGAAATGATTTTTTTGCGGCATTGAGTCATTAGTTTTTAGAGACTGGAGAATAGAGAATGGAAAACAGAGAATAGAAAACAGAGAATAGAAAATAGAGAATAGAAAATAGAGAATAGAAAATAGACTATAGAAACCTGTGGATCCAAGGATGTACAGGTTTTTTTGTCTATTTTCAAAAATACGTAAAAAACAAAAAAATTTTGAGAATTAAAAAAATTGTAATTACTTTGTAATAACAAAATAAGCGTTCATGGAACTATCAGTAATCAATATTGGAAATTCAAAAGGGATTCGTCTTTCTAAAACAATCCTTAAAAAATATAACATTCATGACAAAATAGAAGTCATTCTTGAAAAAGGCTTTATCGTTTTAAAACCAAAAACTGAACCAAGAAAAGACTGGGAAAAAGCATTCCAAAAAATGCATGAAAACGGAGACGACCAACTTTTAATGAATGACGTGTTTGATGACGAAACTTTTGAGGAATGGAAATAAATCAATATGATATTGTATTGGTCAATCTTGATCCTACAATGGGAAGTGAAATGAAAAAGACCAGACCTTGTGTTGTTTTGTCTCCCAATGAAATGAATAAATACTTACAAACTATTGTTGTTGCTCCAATGACAACCAGTTCTAAACCCTACCCAACAAGAGTGGTACTAAAACACAATCAAACAAAAGGTTGGATTGCTATAGACCAAATTCGAACCATTGATAGAGCTCGAATAGTAAAACGTTACGAAACGTTAACAACTAAAGAAATTGAGAAAGTAAAAAGTGTTATTAAAGAAACATTTGTTGACTAAATAAAAACAAAACCCGCTCAGTTTAAAGATGGGACTCATTTATTGCTCTCAAAGTCGGAAAAGTTTGCATAGCGAGGGATAGCGAACTGAGTATAGGCTGTAGAGAATAGATTATAGAAAATAGAGAAAGGAAAATAGACTATAGAAAATAGAAACCTGTGGATCCAAGGATGTGCAGGTTTTTTTGTGGGATATATAAAACGAAGGGGATGCTCTTTTATAACTCAACGTTGGGTGACTTCGTGTTGTGGATTCCATTAATTCTGCAAGAAATAAATAAAAAAAACCAGCAAAAATGCTGGTTTTCTGATAAGCAATCATTAATAATGCAATTAATTTTTAATAATTGAAAATGCTTTCGGATTGTTATTTACTTTTACAAGATAGGTGCTAGTTGGTAATTTCGATATTGAGAATGCGCCTTCATTTGCATTGGGAAACTCTTCAAGAACAAGTTGACCTAGCAAATTATATATTTTAATTTCATTAATAATTTTTGAAGATTTAAAATTTAAAATTCCATTTGTTGGATTAGGGAAAAGATAAAAATTATTTAAGTCAAAAGAAGAGTTGTCTAATGCTTGATTAACGGTTATAGCAAGACGATTACTTTCACAACCATTTATGGTTTGGCTAACATAATATGTAGTTCCTGAAACTAAAAGAGTGTTTAATGGTAAAGGTGCACCTCCTGTCAAACTACCATACCATTGTAAATTAGTTCCTGAAACGGTTAAATTTGCTAATGTTTCGCCTGCATTAAATGTTTGAGTAGCATTTGCTGTTGGAGTAGCTGCAATTTGATTAAGTGTAATCGTCACTGTTGTAAACGAACAACTTCCATTAGTAATTACACAAGTGTAAACACCTGGCTGTGAGGCGGTGTATGTATTTGAATTGGCACCGGTTATATTAACATTGTCTTTTCTCCACTGATACGAGTTTGAAGAACCGCTTGGAACACTAAGTATTTGAGATCCACAAAAATTCACTATTCCACTTGGTTGAGGAGTAAATGTTGTAGACAATACAGTTGGATTTGATAATTTAGAACAAGAACTTGCGGCATCAGTTACCCTTACCGAATAGGAACCAACTGCGGTAGGTAAATGAGTAGCATTTGTTGCATTAGTGATTGGGTTCCCATTTAAAAACCATTGATAACTCAACCCTGTCCCTGTATTGGCTTGTAATGAAAAATTACTAGATCCACAAACCAAAACTTGACCCGAAGGTGTAATAGATGAAATAGGTTGTGGTTTAAAAATAATATTAATAGCGTCTGTATACGTGCTATTTTCTAATGTTGCTGTAACAGTAAAACTGCCTGCTTGAGTTGGAGTAAAAGTAACCGTATTGCCTTGACTGCCATCAAACCATGTTGGTGTATATCCATTAGGTCCATTGTAGGTTAAGGTAACACTTGAACCTTGACAAATTTCGATAGAATCTCCCTCTGCGATAAGCTGTGCATTTGGATTTGCTCCAAATGGAAAAACTGTTTTTTTGAATAACGGTCCCCATAAATTATTTACATCTCTAGATCTAATATTAAATAAAACAGGGCCGTTTGCAATATCCCAAGTAGCTTGAGTTCTAAAAACAGTTTCTACCGCCTCATCTAAAGCTCCATCAAAAGCAACAATTGGAGTTCCATTCCCTTCACCAGGGTCAAAATTACCGAAAAAATACTCAAACTTTGTTAATTTGATTTGTCTTGTTGTAAATGTGTTATCATTTACAAAAACTGCTTTTTTAAATGTTGGTCCCCATTGATTATTTGCATCCTTAACTCTTATATTAAAAAGAACAGGTCCAACTGTTGTTTGAATATTAGTATAGGTAGCAATAACACTTTCTACAGCTTCATTAAAAGCGCCATCTTCAGCTGTTAATACAGTTCCATTTCCAAATCCTGGGTCAATCGTACCCCAAAAATATTCTGCAGCGGTTAAGTTTCTATTTTGTGCCCACACTAACTGACTGCATACTGTTATTAATACTATTATTTTTTTCATAGGTATTAATTTTTATGGTATCCTTTGGCTGTGATATTTACATTTTGCCCTGGAAATAAATCTGAAGGCATGTCTAAATCAAAAATAAATGCTTTGCTATTATTTGGATTAGTAGCATTATAATTTAATTGAGAATAAGGCCCTCCATTTATTCCTCTATCGTTAATAGTTAAATCAATATCATAAAAATTGTGATTTGGATTTCCTCCATTAACAGCATTAGCTGAACCAATAATTTTTGTTAATACCAATGGATTTCCAGCTGTTGGTATTGTACAATCTAAATCAATTCCATTATAAGTCCATTCAAAAAATCCAGAGATTGTTGGATTTGGAAATTGAGAAGGGAATTGTCCTCCAAAATTACATTGATTTGACAAATTTTCTGAAGTATAACAACCAATATTACAGTTACTGTTACATTGACCACCAAAACTACTAACATTTGTTCCTAAAAATTCATTACTACTAACTACAATATTATAATAAGGAACATTAATGTAAGACACTAATAAACTAGAATTATTTGAAAATGTATTATTTATAACATAATTTTTAATATTTGGATTTGGACTCCATCTCTTAAATAATAATGTTATTAGTGAATTAT
>NZ_JAIXWA010000019.1 GCF_027482425.1 Flavobacterium sp. | reverse complement strand
GTAATTGATGGTCAAATTGGCACTCGTCATTCGCAAAAAGCCTCCATTGTCCCAAACAAATTTTTCCACCCGAACATTGGATTCATTCAATTGGTAGGGGTCAAAAACAGCGGCAAAATTGACACTCATTTTTTCTTTAAACAATGAAGTACCTCCAGTCATGTTGAACGTTCCCAAACGAAAAGTAGGTGCTGCAAAATTATAGCGCGTACCTACCGTAAGATTGTTCAATAAAAATATTTTTTTCAATTCCGTTTTGGTAGAATCCCTATCGCGAACTTTTGCTTCCAAAACGTTTACAATGGATAAATCTAATGCGTTGGACAAAGCATTGGAAGGAGCGCCATAAATGCCACTTTCAAATCGGGTATACCGCAATACCGTTCCCGCACTGTTGGAAACATAATTGTCAAAGTATTGATCAAATCCGGGGGTATACGAGTGAGTCAGCGTGGGTCGGATGGTATGGCGAATGGCTTTTAGACGGCCCTCGCCTTTAAATTTAAAATTTCCATAGATCGTGGTTCCAATGGAGTTGTTTATGGAATAAGTTCGAAAGGCATCAATACCACTAACTTGCGTGGTAACAACCTCATTAACCGCCGCATCATAACCTTTACGGATTGTTTTATTTACCCAAACTTCATTGTAATTCAGGGATGTAGTTACGCTAAAAAACTGAAATAACTTGAAATTGGTTTGTAGCGGTATCGAATGTTGCATACCAATTTGTGCCGTATCAAACATTTCTTTTCGGAAGAAAAATTCCTCTTGAACCCGAAACTGATTTCGTCCGTTGACATTGTATTGAAAGTTGATGTTCTGAATGATACCTTTTTTGACACCACTTTTAGGTGCAAAAGGAAAAATTCGGTCCACACTTCCCTGTAACGTGGGCAAGGTCATGTCAATTTGCTGTGTTTGGTTGTTTTGCGTATGCGTTGCCGATGCCGTAATGTTAATTTGGGGTTCGGTATTGAACGTTTTGGAATAGGTAATCGACGAACTCAAGGTGTTGTTCAACTGCGACCCCAAGTTGTTAATATTTAATGATTGTTGAAAATAGCGGCTACTTCCCAAGTTGACCGAAGCTGAAAATCGCGAGCTTGGATTCGATTTAGCGTCTTTCGTATGGTTCCACTGAATGTTGTAAATGTTTTGTTTGGCATACCCCGGAAATCCGCGCTCTCCGGTGATTTGATTTTCAAAACGCAAATTAAACGTTCCGTTAAAATGATAGCGCTTGGCATAATTGGTCTCTGCCCGTAAAGCATAACTCCCGTTGGTAAAATAATCGCCCAGCCAAGCCAAATCGTAATGATCACTCAAAGCAAAATAATATCCGCCATTTTGTAAAAAGAAGCCGCGAGAATTACTTTGTCCATAGGCTGGAATGATAATTCCGGATCGGGCTTTGGTGGTTATTGGAAAAAAAGCAAAAGGAACCGCGATAGGCGTAGGGACATTATAAATATACATGTTGGTAAACCCGACGACCACTTTTTTATTGGGGACAAACTTTACTTTTCGTGCCAAAAAATAGTACTCAGGGTCTTCCACATTTTCAGAGGTCGTAAATCGCGCTCCCTTCATAAAATACACTGAATCATTTTCTTTTTTGGAGATTTCAGCGAGTATGTTTAATTCTTGTTGCTTGGTGCGCGAATTCCAAACTTTAGCTTTTTTAGTTTTAAAGTTAAACCGAATAGAATCAGGTTCGACCACTGTAGCGCCTTGTTTGAAAACAGGATATTGGAAATAATTTCCAGCCGTATCCTTCAAACGACCCGCATACACTTCGTCATTTTTATAATCAAAAACAATAATGCCCGCTTTCAACTCATAATCCATGTACTTCAAAACCGCCTCATCCATCATGGTGATGATTTGCTTTTTTTGGTCAAACTTTACATAGGACTTTCCGTAATAATCTACGATACTTTCCAAGTATTTCTTCCCTTTAGGTAGTGAATCATGTGGTACAATTTTGACTAATTTTTCGTTGGGAGTCGATGAATTTGAAGTAGTTACCTGCCCATAGCTGCTTGAGCTTCCCCATGTTAGGAAAACGGCTAATAAAACGATATAAAATATCTTGGTACGCAACAGGATTAATACTATTTTTGTAAAAATGTGGTCCGATTTTTGACGGGCAAACTTACATATTATTTCGTCAAAAATAGCTAATAAATTATTTTATCCTTTTACGGATTTAATTAAAATTAACGATTGGAATTATGAGTCAACCCTTTGTGAAAGCGATATTGGTATTTTTTTGTTTTTGTTTAACCCTCAGTGAACTTGCGGCACAAACGTCAAAATTTAAAGTTGCCTTAGATGCTGGACATGGGGATCACGATTTTGGTGCTGTGTACAATGGGCATATTGAGAAAAACATCAATTTGGAGATCGTACTCAAAGTTGGGAAATTATTAGAGAAACACAATGGGATTGAGGTAATTTATACCCGAAAGACCGATGTGTTTATTGATTTGATTGAACGAGCAAACATCGCCAATCGTGCCGATGCTAGTATTTTCGTTTCCGTTCATTGTAATGCCAACAAGAATCCAGCAGCCGATGGTACCGAAACGTATGTAATGGGTATGTCCAAAAACGCCTCCAACTTGGAAGCGGCCAAACGAGAGAATGCGGTTATTACTTTAGAGAAAGACTATAAGCAAAAATACGAAGGGTATGATCCGCGAAAACCCGAAACAATGCTTGGAATGATGCTTATGCAAGAAGAGTTTTTAGAAAACAGTATCGCTTTGGCAGCAAAAATCCAAGATAATTTTGTGAAAATGTTAGGCAAAAAAAGCCGTGGCGGGGGAGTGAAGCAAGCGCCTTACATGGTTTTACACAAAGCGTATATGCCTCGTGTATTGATTGAAACGGGATTTGTTTCCAATCCGGTAGAAGGCGCTCGTTTGGATTCGGAGGAAGGGCAAAACGAAATTGCAGAGGCGATTTACAAAGCGATTTTAAGTTATAAAAAAGATCATTTTGATGGGGAAGACAATGCGGATTCGGTCAAACCATCCCAACGGGTAGAGGAGTTGCCTGTCACGCCTTCTCCTTCCAAAAAAGATACTTTAACCAAGAAAACTGAGCCAAAAATTGTGGACAAACCCGTGACAAAAGGCGTAGTTTTTAAAGTTCAAATTTCAGCAAGTGCCAAAAAGTTGGAAACGGTTCCGTCTAACTTTAAAGGGTTGAAAAATATTGAAGTGGCGCAAACCCCAGCGGGAATATACAAATACACCTATGGGCAAACGGCCAATTATGAAGAAGCCAAAATGTTATTGCAAGAAGCCAAATCCAAAGGATATACCCAAGCATTTGTAATTGCATTTAAAGACGGAAAGAGCGTTTCGGTGCAAGAAGCTATGAAATAATATTATAAATTTGCAGCTTAAAAAATAGTTGATTTTGAAACTAACACGGGAATTAAAAACTGCCATACTTGTTATTGCCTCCATACTCCTTTTTATATGGGGTTACAGCTTTTTGAAGGGTAAAGACATTCTAAGTAAACAACGCATTTTATATGTCGTATATGATAATGTGGAAGGTTTAGAAAAATCGGCTCCCGTTACCATCAATGGGTTAACCATCGGAAAAGTAAGTGCTGTGACATTAGACAATACAACAGCAAAAATTAAAGTGGAATTGCAAATCAATACCGATTTTCCTATCAAAGAGGGCAGCAAAGCTGAAATCTATGCTCCGAGTCCGATTGGGGGAAAACAAATTGCTATAATACCCGCTGCTTCTGGAAATTTGGTGCCTGATGGCGGTGAGTTGGTTCCGGCAACGAAATTGGGACTTACTGAAGAAATTGCTCGTCAAATCGAACCCCTGAAGGTAAAAGTGTTGAAGTTATTAGACAACACCAATACGATGATGGAAAACATCAATCAGGTGATGGATGCTTCCACTAAAGAGAATTTGCGGCAAAGTTTGGCGCACCTCGATGCCATGTTGATTGAATTTCAAAAAGCGGGTGCCCAAACCAATACGATGTTGGCGGAAAACCAAAAAAATATCAAAGGGACCATAGCCAACGCTGAAAAAGCTTCAGCTAATTTTGTGAAAATTTCCCACGATTTAGCCAAAGCCAATTGGGCTGAAACCGTGGCTAAATTGGATGAAACTTTAAAAAATGTAAATCTTCTATTGCAGCAAATGGAAGCCGGAAAAGGGACGATGGGTAAATTAATGAAAGACGAGCAGTTGTATGCCAACTTCACTAAAACGTCCAAAGAATTGGAACTGTTGTTGCAAGATTTGCGTTTAAATCCGACACGTTATGTAAACGTGTCCTTGTTTGGTAAAAAAAATAAACCGTATGTGGCTCCTGTGGCCGATACGATAAAAAAATAAAATACGATGGAATATTTGGATAATATTTTCTTTGCGGTCATTTTGGCAATTGGCGTGGGGTATTTTGCCCTTAATGTCAAAAAGTTAATGCGTAACATCAAGTTAGGACAAGCGGTCAACCGATCCGATAATCCAAAAGCGCGTTGGAACAATATGTTGATGATTGCCTTGGGACAGTCTAAAATGGTAAAACGCCCTGTTTCGGGAATCATGCATATTTTGGTGTACGTGGGATTTGTGATCATCAATATTGAAATGCTCGAGATTGTTATCGACGGACTTTTTGGTACCCACCGCATATTTGCCTTTATGGGTGGCTTTTACAGTTTCTTAATCGGTTCTTTTGAAGTGTTGGCGGTTCTTGTTTTGGTGGCTGTTGTTGTGTTTTGGGCACGACGAAATGTGTTGAAACTTGGTCGTTTTGCGAGTACGGATTTGGAGGGAAAGCCGAAAAGTGACGCCAACATTATTTTGTATTTTGAAATTGTATTAATGACTTTGTTCTTGTTGATGAATGCTTCCGATTTTTGGTTGCAACAAGCAGGTGCTTCGCATTATGTGAGTGCAGGTTCGTTCCCTGTGAGTCATTTTATCAGTCCAATCTTCAATGGACTTAATGAAGGTACGGTAGTGTTATTAGAGCGAACCTTCTGGTGGATGCATATTGTAGGCATTTTGATTTTCTTGAATTATTTATATTACTCTAAACATTTGCACATTTTATTGGCTTTTCCAAATACCTATTATGCGGACCTGAATGCCAAAGGTAAGCTTGATAATCTGGAGAGTGTTACTCGTGAGGTACAATTAATGATGGATCCCAACGCTGATCCTTTTGCTACACCGGCCACAACCGATGCGGTTCCTGCTAAATTTGGAGCGAGTGATGTCATGGATTTGAATTGGGTACAGTTGCTGAATGCCTATACGTGTACCGAATGTGGGCGTTGTACCTCTTCTTGTCCAGCCAACCAAACGGGTAAAAAATTGTCTCCCCGAAAAATCATGATGGATACCCGCGATCGTTTAGAGGAAGTGAGTCGAAACATCGATGCCAACAAAGGAGTATTCATTCCCGACAACAAATCGTTATTGAATGATTATATTACCACAGAAGAACTATGGGCCTGTACCTCTTGCAACGCTTGTGTGGAAGAATGTCCGGTAAATATAAGTCCGTTATTAATTATTATGGATATGCGACGTTATTTGGTAATGGAACAAAGTGCCGCGCCACAATCGCTAAACGCAATGATGACGAATATTGAGAATAACGGTGCTCCATGGCAATACAACCAAATGGATCGTTTGAATTGGAAAAGTGAGTAACGCGATGCATGGCATCAAACAATAACCGAACTATTCCTTATGTGAGGGCGGGAATGGAACGGAAAAATGTAACTAACAAAAAATTAAAATCATGAAATCAGAAGACATTGAAAAGTCTTTACAGTCTGTTACTGAAAACGGACAGCACCTTAGCCCTATTTTACCGGAAGGCATCAAAAATTACCTCATTGATATTGATGGAACTATTTGCGATGACATTCCGAATGAAGAACCTGAGCGCATGTTAACCGCAGAAGTTTATCCCGATGCATTGATTACGCTCAACAAATGGTACGACGAAGGTCATGTGATTTATTTCTTTACCTCCCGTACCGAAGCGCATCGTGCGTACACCGAAACCTGGTTAAAACAACACGGTTTTAAGTACCACGGAATTTTATTTGGGAAACCCCGTGGCGGAAACTACCACTGGATTGATAACCACTTGGTCAAAGCTACCCGATACCGTGGGAATTTTACCGATTTAATTGAAAAAGAAGTCACCATCCAAGTTTTTGACGATGGGAAACATGAATAGTTAGAATATTTTCAAACGAATTGAACTATGGCTGAAATTTTAAATGTACCGACAATGGCCGAGATGATGGCGCAAGGACAACAACCTGAAGTGGTTTTTTGGGTGGGATGCGCAGGAAGCTTTGACGATCGTGCCAAACGAATTACCAAAGCTTTTGTCAAAATTTTAAATCAAGCCAAGGTTTCCTTTGCAGTTTTGGGTACAGAGGAATCTTGTACTGGCGATCCAGCGAAGCGCGCAGGGAATGAGTTTTTGTTTCAAATGCAAGCCATGATGAATATTCAGGTGCTCAATGCATATGAAGCAAAAAAGATTGTTACCGCCTGTCCCCATTGTTTCAATACGTTAAAAAATGAATATCCTGAATTGGGCGGGCATTATGAAGTAATTCACCACACCCAATTTCTTAAATCCTTATTGGACGAGGGACGTTTGAAAATTGAAGGGGGCACCTACAAAGGAAAACGCATCACTTTTCATGACCCTTGTTACTTGGGTCGAGCGAACAATGTCTATGAAGCGCCACGGGCTTTGATTGAAAAATTGGATGCCGAATTGGTTGAAATGAAACGGTCCCGCGCCAACGGTCTATGCTGTGGGGCAGGAGGTGCCCAAATGTTTAAAGAGCCTGAAAAAGGGAACAAAGATGTCAATATTGAGCGCACCGAAGATGCTTTGGAAACCAAGCCGGAAGTAATTGCTGCAGGTTGTCCTTTTTGCAATACCATGATGACTGATGGCGTGAAGCATTACGAGAAAGAAAGCGAAATCAAAGTTTTGGATATTGCTGAATTAATAGCCAACGCTCAAGACTTGTAAGGTAATGAAGTGTTAAATATTACAGTGAGTTTTATTTTTCTCTAGTCAATTTTTACAACAACCAAGTAAATTAGTGTTTCAATAAAATTTAAAGTGATTCCATCACGGTCTTAAAAATATAGTATGTACATTCCTTTTGAACAATTACCGGAGGAATCCCGAATATGGATTTACCCTGCCAATCGCAAACTTTCGGAGGAGGAAGTGATCGAAATTGAGCAATTATTGCTGCATTTTGTGCACCAATGGTCGGCTCACGGAACGGCTTTGGAAGCTTCGTTTAAAGTCGTTTACCAGCGATTTATTGTGTTGGCTGTTAATGCGTCCGTGCAATCACCAACAGGCTGTTCTATAGACGCTTCGGTGGCTTTAATTCAACAATTAGAGCAACAGTACCAAATTGATTTGTTGGATAAAATGAATGTTACTTTTCGTCAAGGAGTATTTATTACGCACAAAACTTTGCTTGATTTCAAAAGAATGGTCAAAGAAAAATCGGTGGGTCCTAATACCATCGTGTTCAATAATTTGGTAAACACGGTGGAGGAGTGGCAATCCCATTGGGAGGTACCTGCCGCTGAAAGTTGGCATGCTCGTTTTTTCTAATTCAAACCCATGCAACACTACGTTAAATTTTTGTTCGTGCTTTTCGCAGTTACTTTTGCGGTTCAATGTAATTCCGTAAAAAACAGCCATTCGAAAACTCATTCAAAATCACTTCCAAAGCCCAATACGGTTTCTGGAGAGGAGGATGATGTGTATATTCCTGTGGCCAAAGCCGATCGCAAAACATTTTTCAAAGATACTCCAGCAGAACAGCTTTGGGCCGATAGTGTTTACAACCAAATGACGTTGAAAGAACGAATTGGACAGTTGTTTATGGTGGCCGCGTATTCTAACAAAGATAGCGTACATGTGAACAGTTTGGACCGATTGATAAGAAACGAATCCATTGGGGGCTTGATTTTTTTTCAGGGTGGTCCCGTTCGACAAGCGAAACTGACCAATCGTTTTCAAAAACAGTCCAAAGTGCCTTTGTTCATTGGCATTGATGCCGAGTGGGGATTGAATATGCGTTTGGATTCTACCTACAAATACCCTTGGAATATGACCTTGGGTGCCGTTAAAAATTATGCCTTACTGGAAGAAGTTGGTCGACAAATGGCGCTGGAAGCCAAACGAATTGGATGTCATTTTAACTTTGTTCCTGTTTTAGATATCAATACCAATCCCAAAAATCCCATTATTGGGCATCGCTCTTTTGGCGAAGAAAAGCACAATGTCACCGATCATGCAGTAGCAATAATGAAAGGCGTGCAAAGTACGGGCGTTTTTTGTACCGGGAAACATTTTCCGGGTCACGGCGATACAGCAACCGATTCCCATCACGCGCTCCCACAATTGTTGTTTGACAAAGAGCGCATTGAACGGGTAGAATTGTATCCTTACAAAAAAATGTTTGATGAAGGGCTGGTGTCGGTGATGGTGGCCCATTTAAATATTCCAAGTTTGGAACACCGCGACGGATGGCCAACTTCGGTTTCCCATTCGGTAGTGACCAATATTTTGCAAGAAGAATTAGGCTTTGAAGGATTAATTTTTACGGATGCGTTAAACATGAAAGGTGCCAGTAAATTTATGGCACCAGGAGAATTGGATTTGGAAGCTTTTTTAGCCGGCAATGACATTCTACTTTTTCCTGAAAATGTTCCTTTAGCCAGTGAAAAAATTGCAACAGCCTATCAAAACGGATTAATTTCTGAAAACCGTTTGGCCCATTCGGTTAAAAAAATATTGCGCTATAAATACAAAATTGGACTACAAAAGCCCCAGTTCGTTGAGGAGAAAGAGATTCCTGAGGCTATGTTTACGCCTTTCAAAGAGGCCTTGCATTATCAAATCTATGAAAATGCAATTACGTTGGTCAAAAACCAAGACGATATTCTTCCCATTAAAGATTTGCGTCAAAAAATTGCCTATGTCAAATTAGGAGACGATCAACACAGTCCTTTTCTTCAAATGCTTCGCAAGTATACCGACGTTACCGAAGTCGTTGAGAGTAATCCCGACACATTAAATATTCGATTGAAAGAATATGACTTAGTCATTGTCGGGTTTCATAAGTCCGATCGGGCTTGGCGCAAACATGATTTTTCGGAGGCTGAACTTCAACTTTTAGATAAAATAGCCCAGTCGAACAAAGTTATTTTAGATGGTTTTGTCAAACCCTACGCGCTTTCTGCGGTTCCCTCGTATGAAAATATAGAAGCGGTGGTAGTGTCGTATCAAAATAGCGAGATTGCGCAAGTGGTTTCGGCTCAAGTACTGTTTGGTGCGGTTGAACCCAAAGGAAAATTACCCGTTACCATCAATGCTGAATTTCATGAAGGACATGGATTTAATTTCACACCCCTCAATCGCTTGGGATTTACTGCGCCCGAAAATGTGGGAATGAGTCCTACAGCCTTAGCACGCATCGACCATGTGGCTCAAAAAGCAATACAAGGCGCAATGACCCCTGGAATGCAGGTGTTAGTTGCCCGTCGTGGCAAAGTAATTTTTCACAAAGCCTATGGGAATCAAACCTATGAAGCGCTGACTAAAGTTCAACCCTCTGACCTATACGATGTGGCTTCAGTGACCAAAATCGCAGCGACCTTACCGTTGGTGATGCAATTGTATGATCAAGGGAAATTGCGACTCGATCAAACGTTGGGTGAACTATTGCCGGAGACAAAAGGAACCAACAAAGAAGCAATTACTTTGAAAGAGTTATTGTCACATTATGCCCGACTTCAAGCTTGGATTCCCTTTTACAAAGCAACTTTAGATGCCGAGAAGTGTCCGCTGCCCCAATATTATAGTTTGGGTCAAAAGCCCGGTTTTGAAGTTCAAGTTTCTGAAAATCTGTATCTGAAAAATGAGTACAAAGAATCGATTTTCACCCAAATTTTAGAGAGCAAATTACTAGACCAAAAAGAATACAAATACTCTGACTTTACCTTTATAATTTTACAACGCATTGTAGAGAAATTTATGGGTAAACCCTTGGATGAAGCGATTCAAACCAACTTTTATCAGTCCATGGGCTTGTCAAGTACACGATTTAATCCTTTGCATAAATTTGACGCGCGTACTATAGCACCCACCGAAATTGACAACTATTTTCGTCAAACTTGGATTCAAGGGTATGTACACGATATGGCCGCTGCCATGATGGGAGGCGTGGCTGGTCATGCCGGTTTGTTTTCCAACAGTTTGGATATGGCCAAAATGATGCAGATGTATTTGCAACAAGGGAACTATGGTGGAATACACTATTTTTCACCCGAAACCTTTACTACTTTTAATACATGTCATTACTGCTCCGAAGGGAACCGCAGAGGATTAGGTTTTGACAAACCCCAATTAGGAAAAGAAGGGCCAACCTGTGGATGTGTATCCCCGCAAAGTTTTGGTCATACTGGATTTACAGGCACTATGGTTTGGGCCGATCCTGTGAGTGAAATAGTCTATGTGTTCCTTTCCAACCGCACCTTTCCCGATAGTAATGCTCCCAATAAATTGTCAAAAGAAAATATCCGAGAGGAAATTCAAAAGATTATCCAAGAAGCCATTTTAGATCGCTAATTTTAATTATTGGTTCCGCGTATTTTCGCTTGATTTTTTTGGTAAATTCGTTTAGCAGATTAAATCCTATTTTAAAAAACTAAGTCATTGATTTAGGCTGTTTTGTTTTTTGGGGAAAAGTTTATGCTGCACTTCAGGATATGAAAATTGCTATTGTTTGTTACCCAACCTTTGGGGGAAGTGGCGTAGTGGCCACAGAATTGGGTTTGGAATTAGCTCGAAGAGGGCATGAAATTCATTTTATTACCTACCGACAACCCGTTCGTCTAGCCTTACTAAACCCCAACGTGTTTTACCATGAGGTCAATGTACCCGAATATCCGCTATTTCATTATCAACCTTATGAATTGGCGTTATCCAGTAAGTTGGTAGACATGGTAAAGCTTCACAAAATCGAACTATTACATGTACATTATGCAATTCCTCATGCCTATGCAGGGTATATGGCGCAACAAATGTTACGCGATCAAGGGATTAACATTCCCATGGTTACCACGCTACACGGTACTGATATTACCTTAGTAGGCAAACATCCAAATTACAAAACAGCCGTTAGTTTTAGTATCAATAAATCCAATATTGTCACGGCTGTTTCCCGCAATTTAAAAGAAGAAACCTACCGACTTTTTGATGTAAAAAATGAAATTCATGTGATACCTAATTTTATTGAATTGGATAAGCATCGCAATGAAAATCATATCGCTTGCCAACGGTCGGTTATGGCTAAAAAAGATGAACGAATTATCACTCACATCAGTAATTTTAGAAAGGTAAAACGTATTCCCGATGTCGTTAAAATTTTTTATAAAATCCAGCAAACCATTCCCTCTAAGTTGATGTTAGTAGGGGATGGTCCCGAACGGCTTCCAGCAGAACGATTGTGTGAGGAATTGGGTATCGTCGACAAAGTAATTTTCTTTGGGAATAGTAATGAAATAGATAGTATTTTGGCTTATTCCGATTTGTTTTTACTTCCCTCAGAAACCGAAAGTTTTGGTTTAGCGGCCCTTGAAGCAATGGCTTGGAGTGTGCCAGTGATTTCCAGTAATACGGGTGGATTGCCTGAAGTTAATGTGCAAGGCATATCTGGATATTTGGCTCCGGCAGGCGATATTGAGGCAATGGCCAAAGATGCGATTTACATTCTCAACAATAATGAGACCTTGGCGACGTTTAAGAAACAAGCACTCGAAGTGGCCCAGCAATTCGATATTGCGCTGATTTTGCCTCAATACGAAAAGTTATACCATGAAGCCATTTATAAATCATGAAAAAAAGCGTAGTTTTATTTTTTAGTGTACTCATTCTAACTGCTTGTAAATCGACATTACCGCCAGAGTCAAGTTATACGGCGTATGATGTTTTATTTAGTAGGGAATATGATGGAGCTTCTTTTCAGTTTTTTGAATTTATAACTGAGGAAAGTGAATACCAAATGTTACTGAAGGATCCCATTATTAGTCCGTATCTAAAGCCAAATGACATTCAAGATAACAATTTTATTTTGGTCAATTTAGGTGAAAAGCCTACAGGAGGTTGGTCGATTAAGGTGGAAAAAGTAAAAATTTTGAAGGATAAAGTAGAAGTGGTTATTCGCGAAATCGCCCCAAAAGGAATGGCCACTACAGCGATAACGACTCCTAATTTTGTATTGAAAATAAAAAGTAAAAAACCGATTGATCTACAAATCATAAATCCCGGCAAGTAACCGGGATTTATGTTTATGGTTAGAAACGGTAACGAATACCCAAGCGATATCGGGACCCAAACTTTCGTCTCGGAAATCACTGGAATTGGAATAAATTTCAGGTCGGAAATCTAAGGACAGTTGCAGCGGAATGTCAAAATTGTATTCTATACCAACATTCCCTGCAGCAAATAAAAATGTTCCATTATCGGAAACACCATTTTTATCATTGCTCCAACTTCCTAAACCACCCCCAACACCGGCATACCAGTTGAATTCATTATCAATTTCCCATACCCACTGGTAAAGTCCTGTCAATTTAAACGCATCAACATTGTTGCTGTTACGCCATCCGAGGTCAAATTCAAGACGGTTGTTTTTGGATAAGCCTCTCTGATAGGAGATTTCTCCACCAAATCCATCATTGTCTCCCAAACGAAGACCCAAAGCATGTTTTGAAATGTCTTGTGCTTGAGCAAAATAGGCGCCACCCAGCAGAGCGAACATAAACAGCATTTTTTTCATAGTTGCAAAATTTAGTTAAACAAATTAGAGCGTGTTCTTTTACAAACCGTAAAATAAGGGCTTTAGTATATTTATTGCTTGATTTTAAGAAAATTTTTGTGCTTGAATTAAAAGACCATGCCAAAATTAAGTTTTATATTTGTTCAAATTGGATGTATGGCTGGAAATACTTTTGGAACGTTATTAACCCTAACTACATTTGGCGAATCGCACGGTACAGCCTTGGGCGGTATCATTGATGGTTTTCCGGCGGGAATTGCTATAGATTTTGAGGCTATTCAAAACGAAATGCAACGGAGAAAGCCGGGACAATCAGCAATCGTTACCCAACGAAAAGAGGAGGATGAAGTACAATTTTTATCGGGAATTTTTGAAGGGAAAACGACGGGGACGCCTATTGGTTTTATCATTCCCAATACCAATCAAAAATCGGCAGATTACAGCCATTTGGAGGACACGTACCGTCCGAGTCATGCCGATTATGTTTATGAAAAAAAGTATGGAATTCGCGATTATAGAGGTGGAGGACGAAGTTCGGCTCGTGAAACCGCATGTCGAGTGGTCGCTGGGGCTTTGGCCAAACAAATGCTTCCTCAAATAAAAATAAATGCTTTTGTGTCCTCTGTAGGGGATATTTTTTTAGAAAAACCGTATCAAGCTTTGGATTTTTCACTTACCGAATCCAATCCTTTGCGTTGTCCCGATCTGGAAACTGCGGAGCGAATGGAAGCGCTTATCAAAGAAATCCGAAAAGAGGGCGATACGATAGGGGGAACTGTTACTTGTGTCATTCAGAATGTACCTGTAGGATGGGGGGAACCTGTTTTTGATAAATTACATGCGCAACTCGG
>NZ_JAIXWA010000021.1 GCF_027482425.1 Flavobacterium sp. | reverse complement strand
GATACAATGAGGCCTTACAACAGGTTGAAGAGCCTATTTATGCCTTGGTGAATTCCGATATCGAAGTAACCGAAAATTGGTTGCAAGCGATTATCGATCATTTTGACACTCATCCCCAAACAGCAATAGCGCAACCTAAACTAATGGACTACAAAAACAAAGCGTTTTTTGAATACGCTGGCGCGGCAGGCGGATTTATCGATCGTTTTGGCTATGCCTATTGCCGTGGCCGTGTGTTTGAAACTTTAGAAAAAGACGAGGGACAATACGACCAACCCGCAAAAATCTTTTGGGCCACAGGGGCTTGTTTTTTTATTCGACGTGAAGTCTATCACCAATTGGGCGGACTGGATGCCTCTTTTTTTGCGCATCAAGAAGAAATCGATTTATGCTGGCGCGCGTTTAATCAAGGGTATGATTGCTATTACCTCCCCGACTCGGTGGTCTATCATGTAGGGGGCGCAACATTAAAAACAGGAACTCCGCGAAAAACCTTTTTGAATTTTCGCAACTCTTTGTCGATGATGCTCAAAAATTTGCCTGCTCGTACCTTGTTACCCATCCTTTTTTTGCGGTTGGTCTTGGATGGCATAGCCGGAATTCAATTTTTGCTACAAGGAAAAGGAGCGCACACCTGGGCCATTGTTAAAGCACACTTTTCATTTTATGGAAGAATAAGGGCTACCCTCGCCATACGAAAGGCACCGCAACGCCCGAACTACTATACCTTAAACAGTATTGTTTGGAATTATTTTGTAAAAGGGAAAAAGTATTTCGAACGATAATTAACAAATCTTAACCTTTTTGTAGTTCTATTTCAATAAACAACCTTTAATTTTGTAAAAAACAAAAAAGAGATCCCATGAGAAAAATAGTGTTTCTTTCTTTAGCAGCGTTAACTTTAGCTTCTTGCGGCAGTAAAAAGAAAATTGCCGAATTAGAGCAAAAAAACAAAGAATGCCAGGAATTGTTGAACTCAACAACCATGAAGTTGAACCTTTGTTTGACCGAAAAAGAGTCATTAAGTCAGCAGAATGAGTATTTGAAAAAGAATAATAGCGACTTAATCAACAGTTCTAAAGAATTAACGATGTTGACCACCAAAGGAGCTGAAAATCTACAGCGCTCTTTGGAAAGTTTGAAAGAAAAAGACCTAAAAATCAACCGATTACAAGATGCCTTAACGAAGAAAGATTCCGTAACATTAGCTTTAGTAAGTAGTTTAAAGAAAAATGTAGGCCTTGACGATCAAGATGTGAACATCAGTGTAGAAAAAGGAGTCGTTTTTATCAACATCTCTGATAAAATGTTATTCAAAAGCGGCAGTTATGTTGTGACCGACAAGGCCAAATCCGTATTGGATAAGGTAGCTAAAGTCATCAACGACAAACCTGATTTTGAGTGTATGGTGGAAGGACACACCGACAATGTTCCTTTTACGGGAAATGCGATATTGCTAGACAACTGGGATTTGAGTGTCAAACGCGCTACGGCTATTGTTCGTGTATTGACCAAAGATTTAGGCGTAAATCCGAAGCAAATTATCGCTGCTGGACGAAGTGAATTTGTACCCTTGATGGACAACAACACCGCTGAGAATCGGGCCACCAACCGCAGAACGCGTATAGTCATTCTACCTAAAATCGATCAGTTTTACGATATGATTGAAAAAGAAATGAAAAACCTCAGCAAGTAATTGCTTCAAAAAACATTCAAGCGTCTCTAAATCGAGGCGCTTTTTTTTACAAAATATCGAGCGAACCCTTGCCTTCACGTACTACAACAGGTTCGTAACCCGAAAGATCAATCACGGTAGAAGGCGTATTATCACCATAGCCACCATCAATGACCAAGTCGACAAGATTCTGCCATTTTTCAAAAATCAATTCCGGATCGGTGGAATATTCTAACACTTCATCTTCATCGTGAATCGACGTAGAAATGATAGGATTGCCCAAAATATTGACAATCGAGCGAATGATGTTGTTATCGGGGACGCGAATACCCACTGTTTTTTTGTTTTTAAAGACTTTTGGCAAATCGTTATTCCCGGGTAAAATGAAGGTATATGGACCCGGTAAGGCGCGTTTTAACAACTTAAATGTCGATGTGTCTATTTGCTTCACATAATCCGATATATGACTCAAGTCGGAACAAATAAAAGACAGATTGGCTTTTTCCAGCTTAATCCCTTTAAGTTTCGCTACCCGTTCCAAGGCTTTGGCATTGGTAATATCGCACCCCAATCCGTACACGGTATCTGTGGGATAAATGATAATCCCGCCGTTGCGCAAAACCTCGACGACCTTTTTTAGGGCCGCTTCGTTGGGATTGTCGTTGTAGATTTTTACAAATTGAGCCATCGCTTAGAAATTAGGCAGTTAAAGTTAGCCAATTACATCGAGCTTGGCAAAACGCAAGAGCAGTTTTTTGATACCGCCCACATCAAACTTGATTTCGGCTTTTCGGTCGGCCCCTACGCCCTCAAGATTGAGCACCTCCCCTTTCCCGAAGCGTTCGTGGAGTACGATATTCCCGATGGCCAATTTACTGTCTCCATGGCCCGATGAAGAAGTCGGAGCACTTGCATTCACAGGCTTCAAGCGACGTATGTTGGCACTTGGTGTGGGTTCGTCCTCATGCATACGACGTGGCGGTGTTCCCGAAACGGGTTTTTGCAAACGTAATTTGGTTTTATCGACATCGCCAAAAATATCCATATCAATCATGGGTTTGTAGCGGTAGCTTGAGGTTTCAGCGGGATTGACAAATTCTAGGTATTGCGGATCGATTTCTTCAATAAAACGCGAGGGTTCGGCATCGGTAAGTTTTCCCCAACGGTACCGCGATTGGGCATAGGTGAGATAGGCTTGGTGTTCGGCGCGGGTCAAAGCCACATAAAACAAGCGACGTTCTTCTTCGAGTTCGCTTCGGGTGTTCAAACTCAAAGCGCTAGGAAACAAATCTTCCTCCAAACCAACAATAAAAACGTAGGGAAACTCCAGTCCTTTGGCTAAGTGAATGGTCATTAAGGCTACGCGATCATCGTCGCCTGTATCGTTGTCCAAATCGGTGGCGAGGGCAACATCTTCGAGAAATTCGGCCAAAGCGCCTCGTGCTCCATCGACTTCTTTTTGCCCTTCGGTAAAATCTTTAATCCCGTTGAGCAATTCTTCAATATTTTCTACCCGAGCGACGCCCTCTGGGGTACCATCTTTTTTCAATTCCTGAATCAACCCCGTTTTTTTGGTCACGTGTTCGGCCAAATAGAACGCGTCTTGATTCTCATT
>NZ_JAIXWA010000025.1 GCF_027482425.1 Flavobacterium sp. | reverse complement strand
TATTTCTTTAAATAAGAAAAAAATGTAAATTTGGAAACTTTTTAACTATTACGTATTTATGGGATCGACAGTTACTACAAACAATGGTGTAGCTAATGTTTGGAATGGCGGAGGCGCCGAGCCGTTAGGAGCGAGTTATGGAAAAATGATGATGTGGTTTTTCATCCTTTCTGATGCATTAACCTTCTCTGGATTCGTTGCGTCTTACGGTTTTTCAAGATTTAAATTTATTGAAACATGGCCAATTGCGGATGAGGTATTTACCCACTTCCCGTTCATGCACGGTGTATCCATGCCGATGTATTATGTGGCTTTCATGACTTTTGTGCTTATTTTCTCTTCCGTAACTATGGTTTTGGCAGTAGATGCTGGACACCAAATGAAACAAGGTAAAGTAGCTATTTACATGTTTTTAACCATTATCGGAGGTTTAATCTTCGTGGGATCTCAAGCTTGGGAATGGAAAAACTTTATCAAAGGAGAATACGGTGCTATCGAAACCAAAGGAGGAAGTATTCTACAGTTTGTCAATGCCGAAGGGAAGCAAATTAAATTAGCTGATTTTGCCGCTACTTTACCTGAAGAGCGCGAGCAATTAACGCGTAGCCGAGCTACTTGGTTTATGTCTGAACCTTCTTTACCAACGTATTCTGTCAATGAAGTAATTGAAGGCTTTAAAAAGAATCCAGATATCTTAATTCGCACGGAAGTAATTTATTCAAATGAAACCGCGAAGCACTCTGTTGGAGCTCACCCAACTTTAAATAAAATTAAGCATAAAACTATTTTGACGCGTGAAGAGTCGTTAAGACGAATTAATGAGGCAAAAATAGTTATTGAAGGGGCTAATTTACACCGCAATGAATACGGAAGTAAATTGTTTGCTGATTTCTTCTTCTTTATCACCGGTTTCCACGGATTCCACGTATTCTCTGGGGTTGTCATCAATATCATTATTTTTATCAATGTATTGTTGGGCACCTACGAACGAAGAAGAACTTATGAAATGGTTGAAAAAGTTGGTTTATACTGGCACTTTGTAGACTTAGTTTGGGTATTCGTATTTACCTTCTTCTATTTAGTATAATTAATTAAAAGCGAATCATGGCACACGAGCATACATCAAATACAAAACGCATCTGGGTTGTTTTCGGTATTCTTTCCATTATTACCATTGTCGAAGTATGGTTAGGGATTGAAAAGCCAAAATCATTATTCCACTCGAACTTTTTATCCATGAATTTATTGAATTGGATTTTCATCATCTTAACCCTTGTAAAGGCATACTATATTGTGTGGGCTTTCATGCACATGGAAGGTGAAACAAAAGCTTTGCGAAGAGCGGTAGTTTGGACAGGTATTTTTTTGATTCTCTATTTAACATTCATTCTCTTAACTGAAGGATTCTATGTATTCACTGTGTTTAGAGATGCAACGATTAAATGGAATTTTTAACAGCATATTAATTACAGTTGAAGGTACGCAATAGCGTACCTTTTTTTTAATTTTGTAAGCAATTTGTTTAGCTCATGAAAAAGAATTTAGTGCTCTTCGTCCTTTTTGTTTTGCCCATCGTGGCTTACTTGTTCTTTGCCTCAGGCGTCAACAGTTTTGCGAAGTTGCCTACAATTACCCCTACTATTCCTGATCTTAACGAATGGAAAACCTCAGACGGTAAAACGGTCACCTTAAACAATAAAATCACTATTTTAGGTTTTATCGGTTATGATGTCGAACATCATAAAGGCGGTTTTTTCAATTTATACGAAAAAATATATGCCCGTAATAAAGAGTTTAAGGACTTCCAAATGGTGATGGTCTTTCCAGAAGGTACCGAGGCTGAGGTGTCCAAGTTGCAAACCAGTTTAAAGAAGTTAGGGCCTCAGCAAAATTGGTGGTTTGTTTTTGGATCTCCTGAATCGATAAAAAGCTACTACAGTAAATTGCAATTGATGGGTAGCCTTAATGAAAAATTAGGTACTCCCAATGTGTATATTGTAGATAAGAAACGCAATTTAAGAGGGCGAAAAGGGAAAAATAAAAAAGGCGAGGAGGAATACCAAGAAGGCTACAACACGTTTAAAGTTTCCGACCTTTATAATAACATGATCGATGATGTAAAAGTTATTCTTGCAGAATACCGTTTAGCTCTTAAAAAGAATAACAAAGCCAATCGAAAAATCTAGTATGAAGAATAAATCGTATATCGGGATATCGTTTATTGTTTTGATTTTCGGGATAATTTTTATACCAAAAATCGTTAATCGCATTCAAAAAGGAGAGACCGTTCAAAACGACCGAATGAGTTTGTCCAATGAAATCAAAGATGAGGCTGCCAAAAAAACCTTGGTTGTGATGGGGCAAGTCCCCCAATTTTCACTAACAAATCAAGACAATAAAAACATAACACAGGATTCATACAAAGGGAAAGTGTATGTTTTGGAATTCTTTTTCGCAAGCTGTCCCAGTATTTGCCCAGTCATGAACAAAAATATGCTGAAATTACAACAGCTATATGGTAAGAATCCTGATTTTGCCATTGCTTCGATTACCATTGATCCCGATAAAGATACTTCGGAAGTTTTGAAAGAACATGCACAATCCTTAGGTATCACCATGAAAAATTGGCATTTTTTAACGGGAGATAAAGCAACCATTTTTGATTTGTCCAACAAAGGGTTCAACATTTATGCGGGTGAATCCAAAGACAAAGTCAATGGCGGTTTTGAGCATTCGGGTTTGTTTGCTTTGGTCGATAAAAAAGGAAATATTCGATGCCGTCGAGATAACCAAGGGAATCCAATACTATATTACGATGGTTTGGAAGCTCCCGGCATTAAAGCAATCAGTGAAGATATACAACGATTATTAAACGAATAACTATGGATGTTAAACCTACTTTAGAAACAAAATTTAAAACTCCAATCATTGTAGTTTCAATTCTTATCCCCATTGTTGTAGCGATATTGTTTTCTTTTAAGTTGAAGGACTTTGGAATCAATGTAGAACCGCTTTCTTTTTTACCTCCCATTTATGCGGGAATCAATGCGGTTACTGCAGTGTTGTTGATATGGGCGGTGATCGCGATAAAAAATGGAAATCGCAAGACACACGAGCGTTTGATGACTGCCGCAATTGCTTGCTCCGTCGTGTTTTTGGTGATGTATGTTGCCTACCACCTTACTTCCGAATCGACTAAGTTTGGCGGCGAAGGGGCCATTCGCTATGTTTACTTCTTTATCTTGATAAGCCATATCGTTCTGTCGGTAGCGATTATTCCTTTGGTCTTGTTTACCTACGTTCGTGCCTTATCTCAACAGTTTGATCGCCACCGAAAATTAGCTAAAATCACTTTTCCATTGTGGTTGTATGTGGCGGTGACCGGCGTTATTGTATATGTAATGATTGCTCCGTATTATGCGCATTAATCGGATATTTCCCATACTTTTTCTGCTCCTATTCGCATCTTCAAAAGCCATAGGTCAATGTGCCATGTGCCGAGCATCTCTAGAAAGTTCAGGAAATGTGGTCAAAGCCGAAGCGGTCAATGACGGTATCGTATACCTCATGGTGTTCCCTTACATCCTTGTGGCTGTAGTGGGGTATGTGGTATACAGTATGTTTCGCCGAAAAAAGGTCAAAACGACTTAATCCATTCCGTCTACCCGAACATTCATTTTTCCACTTCCATTGATAAAAGCAATGATAAAATCGTCGGTGAGTTCTATCTTATCAAAGTCCAACTCAAGAATCGATCCATTCACAAACACGCCTTTCATGGGCGAATAGTTGTTTAGGTAAGGCAAAAGATTCTTTTTTCCCTCCTCCATGTTAGGTTGTATCGAGTACCGGCATTGCGCTTGTATTTTGCGTAAAATGTATCCTTGCAACAACCAATTTGCAGTTTTGGTTAGAATCCCTTTCGTGTTTAACACATAGTCCATATCTTCAAAGTAAATTTCTTTGGAAACCGCATCATATTTGGGTATACCACTCAAATAAATCGTCCCGTTGAGACTGCCCGCTAAGTCCAGTGCAATAATCATACGTCCGTCTTTGCCCCATAATTCAACATTTTGAACTGTGATCACACGTGAACCTGACTTAAATTCTTGCCCTTTAAAATTAGTAGTCATAACTTTTGACGCATTGTCATAGGTTGTAATCGCGGCAATACTGACCACGGTTTTTTCCCCCACAGTACGCGCCGATTTAAATCCGATGCTTTCGCGATCAATCCCTTTCTTCGGTTGCTGTCCCACCCAGGTCGTCATGCCGCATTTTAATCCCAAGTTCATGGTAATTTTCGTTTTATCCAACACGGCATCGGTAACTTGAACTTCGTTGGGTTGTAATTTAAACCAAGCTTGGTACGTTTCACTCGTGAGGATGGGATTGCTAAGGGTTTCCAACACATTCAGGACATAGGGTTTAAAATCACAGGATTTGGTAATGGCTTCGTCGATTTTCAGGGCTATTTTTTTCTTAAACAACGATAAAGCAGGACTAATCAAATACGTAATCGGAACCTTTTTACCTGCCACAGTCATCGTGGGACTCTCTTGCCAGGTGATGTCCTCAATTACCGATTGAGTGGTCAATTTCCAGTTGGAAAGTTGCATTTGACTGCTCAGGGTTATAACGCCGGTTAAATCAAATTCTTTGGTGTCATTTAATCCTAGAAAATCAGTACCATATTTGTATTTGACCCAAATCTTTAGGGGAAGCACCGATTTGATTTTTCCCTGATTTTCTTGTAAGCGAATAGGTGCCGTTTTCCAAATCTTCATTTGAATGTTGTCGTCTTGTAAATTAGGGTCTTCATACACCAGTTCGGCAAGGGTTTTATTCAGTTGTTTTTCAATTTCAGTAAGCGTGACTTCTAAGGGCATGCTCACCATTGAACTCGTTGTTTTGTAAGCAAAGTCAGGATTATTGGTGCGAACAGGTTTTTCTGCTAAAATTTTTTGGGGACCCGAGCAAGAGGCTGTAACCAGACTTAAAATAAGCGTCAATAAGAGGCAGCGTAGTTTCATGAAAAACAAAATTAATTTGGATGTGAATGTAACAAAAAAAGCGGAATGACGTCTGATAGGCAAACAAAATTGGATAGGAATTAAAGCAGTTCTTCTACTTTTGCTGTTCCAAGAAATCTACAGAGGTTTATGAATAAATGGATTTTAAAAACCGGGCTATGGGTGTTATTGTGTTGCGCCTTTGAAGGGTGGGGACAAACCAAAACCTGGACGCTTCGTGAGTGTGTTGATTATGCACTAAAGAATAACATCTCTATCAAACAATCGGAACTGGATTTACAAAATGGACGTGTCGCTAAAAAAGACGCGATTGGTAATTTTTTACCTACCCTAAATGCCAGTGCTTCACATTCGTGGAATATTGGTTTGAATCAAAATATCACAACGGGTTTGTTGGAAAATCAAACCATTCAATTTACGTCGGCTGGACTTAATTCAAGTGTGGCGATTTATAATGGTTTGCAAAATATGAATCAATTGAAGCGTGCCCGATTAACCATTTTGGCCGCACAATATCAGTTGAATAAAATGCAGGACGATGTGGCATTGAACGTGGCTAATTCCTATTTGCAAATCCTTTTTAACAAAGAAAATTTAAAAGTGCAACAGGAGCAATTGGCCAATGATGAAAAACAGTTGCTGCGCGCGAGTGAAATGGTTAAATCGGGGATGATTCCTCGAGGCGACCTACTCGATGCAGAAGCGACCGTGGCTGCCGACCGCCAACGGGTAATTGCAGCACAAAACACCTTGTTTTTATCCAAGTTAAGTTTGGCGCAATTGCTGCAATTGGATGATTTTCGCAATTTTGATATTGCTGAGGTAAACTATGAGCCGTCGTTGAGTCCAACACTCGCAGAAAGCCCAGAAACTATTGTCAAAAAAGCTTTGGGGGAACGCGTGGAATTAAAAATTGCACGTACCAATTTAGAAGCTGCCGAACGCGATTTAAAGATTTCCAAAGGGGCCCTACAACCTAGTATCAACGGTTTTTATAGTTTCAGTACCCGTGCTTCCAATCAACGTCGTATTTCCAATTTTGTAGTTGATCCCAACAATCCTACCAATACCATCGGATTTGTGCCGAGTACTGGGGAAGCGGTAGTGGCTCCCAATTTTATTCCAATTCAAGGAAATCCATTGCCCTATTTTGATCAGTTTAGCCAATTTAAAGGGAATAGTTTTGGCGTTCAAATGACGATTCCCATCTTAAATGGATTCCGGTCTTCCAATGCGGTGACAAGGGCACGAATCGCTTTAGAACGCGCCCGAACCAATGAAAAACAAACTTCCCTCGACTTGGAGCGAACTGTTTATACAGCCATCACGGATGCCAAGGGAGCTTTGCAAGCGTATGAATCGGCGCAAACGGCCTTGAATGCACGAAAATTGGCCTTTGAATATGCAAAAGAGCGCTTTAATGTCGGACTTTCTAATAGTTTTGAATTGAGTCAAGCGCAAACCTTATTTACCAATGCGCAATCCGATTTGGTGCGTACCAAGTATGACTATATTTTTAAAGTTAAAGTTGTCGAATTTTATTTTGGAATTCCCATCGTGGAGAAATTATAACAATCATGAGTAGAAAAAAAATTTTTTTGTGGGGTGGTATTGTCTTTGGAGTAATCATTGTATTGATGGTTTTGTCCTCCAAAGGTGTTTTTGGAAGCCGTGAAGAATTGAAAGAAGTGGAAGTAGCCAAAGTAGATGAAATAACGATTATCGAAACCGTATCGGCTACTGGAAAAATACAACCCGAAATAGAAGTAAAAGTTTCTTCTCAAGTGTCAGGAGAAATCATTGCTTTACCCGTAAAAGAGGGGCAAATTGTAAAAAAAGGGGATTTGTTGGTCAAAATTAACCCCGATATTTATACTTCTGGGTTAAACCGTACCGTTTCTAATTATGCAGGAACCAAAGCGGGGTTGTCGCAGGCAGATGCTTCTTTTAAAGAGGCTCAAGCCAGTTATGAGCGCAGCAAATCCTTGTTTGAAAAAGGAATTATTTCTCGCGCGGATTGGGATAAAGCGATTGCGGCGTTTGAAGTAGCCAAAGCCAACAAACAATCGGCGTATTACAACGTTCAGAGTGCTAATGCATCAGTAGTTGAAGCCAAAGATAACTTAGGCCGTACCACTATTTATGCACCCGCCGATGGAACAATTTCGGTACTCAATGTTGAGTTGGGGGAAAAGATTTTAGGAACCCAACAAATGGCAGGAACCGAATTGCTTCGTGTGGCCAATTTGAATAACATGGAAGTAGAAGTGGATGTTAATGAAAATGATATCGTTAAGGTCAACATCGGAGATGAAACCAATATCCAAGTGGATGCGTATTTGAAAAAAGAATTTAAAGGTGTTGTCACTAGTATATCAAACTCAGCCAGTACCGGAACGACCGCAGATCAAGTGACCAATTTCAAAGTAAAAGTACGTATTCTAAAAGAGTCGTATGAAGACTTATTAGAAGGCAAACCCGCTACGTATTCTCCTTTTCGACCGGGAATGACAGCGACTGTTGATATTATTACCAAACGTAAAGAAAAAATTATAGGCGTACCGATTAGTGCGGTTGTAGTTAAATCAGATACACTACCCAAATCTATTCTGGATGTTCCCGAAGATGAGGAAGCTGCCAAAACGGAAAAAGTAAAATCGAAGTCGGATAAAAAGCTGGAATGTGTTTTCGTTAAGGTAAAAGACAAAGCGCGAATCCGTGTGGTTAAAACCGGCATTCAAGACGATACCAATATTGAAATTCTTACGGGATTGAAAAAAGGTGATGAAGTCATTATAGGGCCCTACAATACCGTTTCCAAGGACTTAAATTCGGGCGACAAAGTGAAGCTTAAATCAAAAGCCTAATTCCTCATGGGCTTATTGTTATGTTTGGAAACCGCTACCCGAAATTGTTCGGTAGCCTTAGTCCGAAACGGTCATGTAATCGCTTTGCGAGAACACGCTGAAGAAGGCTATACCCATGCTGAAAAGCTCCATGTCTTTATAGAAGAAGTGCTCCAAGAAGCGAGCGTCTTGGTATCCGAATTGGATGCCATTGCCGTGAGTAAAGGCCCCGGGTCGTATACTGGACTTCGTATCGGTGTTTCGGCCGCCAAAGGTTTGTGTTACGCCTTGCAAATTCCATTGATTAGCGTGTCTACTTTACAAATTCTCGCTCATGCTACTCCAGTAAATGAAGGTTATATCATTCCTCTTATCGATGCGCGTCGCATGGAAGTATATACTGCGGTTTTTGATGCGTATGAGAAACCGTTAAGTGCTGTAGAAGCGATGATTTTAAGTGAAACATCTTTTGATGCATGGCCAGGTCCTTGTACGTTTGTAGGCGATTGTTTGCCCAAAGCCAAAACCGTACTTACCCAGTCGCGTTTTCAATTTTTGGAAACCATTACATTTCCTTCTGCTCAAACCATGGCTGAACTCGCAGCAACCCTTTACCAAGAAAAACAGTTCGAAGATGTGGCGTATTTTGAACCGTTTTACCTTAAAAACTTTATGGTAAATTCCTAAGCTGGATTTTCACGAACAAAAGGCTGAATGGTAATATTTTGCGCGTCAAAAGCCGCTTTACATTGCTCAAGGATATCGGAACACACTTCTCCAAAATTATCATTAAGGGTCCAAGGACGAATTCCTAAGTGAATTGCACTATCGGATAAGTCTTTAACAATCACTTCTGGAGCTGGATCTTTTAGCACTTTTGGATGATTTTGCATGACTTGTAAAACGGTTTCTTTGGCTGCTTTGATGTTGGTTTCATACGAAAGCGAAAACACTAAGTCTGCTCTTCTTTTTCCCGCAATCGAAAAATTAGTAATAATTCCGTTGGATAAAATTCCATTGGGAATCATTATGGTTTGGTTATTTCCCGAAATAAGTTTGGTAACAAATATTTGTATTTCGGTCACCATGCCACTTACGCCTTGTGCTTCAATCACATCGCCTACGCGAAAAGGTTTAAATAGAATGATCAGTACACCCCCCGCTAAATTAGCCAATGACCCTTGAAGGGACATTCCAATAGCTAAGCCAGCTGCTCCTAGAATGGCAACAAAAGAGGTGGTTTCAATGCCAAGGCGGGAAATAAAGGTTACAAAAAGCAAGGCCCGCAGTCCCCACAAAAGGCAACTCGATAGAAACTCAGCCAAAGTGACTTCCATTTCTTTTCG
Organism: Flavobacterium sp.; assembly: GCF_027482425.1. Lineage (GTDB taxonomy): Bacteria > Bacteroidota > Bacteroidia > Flavobacteriales > Flavobacteriaceae > Flavobacterium. The sequence goes on along the minus strand of NZ_JAIXWA010000025.1, from coordinate 33,361 downwards.
GGCCATGATTTTTTTGGCCAAACGGGTTATAAAACGAATTGCATAGAGTCCTAAAACCAATACAACTAAGGACGAAACTAGGCGAGGGGCATAGTCAATCAGTACGTTGTAAAATTCAATAGAGTAATCTTTTACAGATGAAACATAAAGTGCTCCCACTGTACGCATGGTATTAAATGTTTTTTAGGTTGATAATCTCCTGTTCGGTAAGGGGGCGGAAAAATCCACGGGGTAAGTTCTTTTTTGTTAATCCTGCAAACGAAACGCGATCCACTTTGAGAACATCGTATTTTAAGGCTTCAAAAAGCGAACGCACCACTTTTACATTGGCTGTGCGGAGTTGGATACCGATTTCAGTTTTGGGTTGGTTTTCTATATAACTAATCTCATCCACATGTACACGGTGGCCTTCCAAAGTAATGCCTTTAGCGATCGATTCTAAATCTTCATACTTAAGGTTACGGTCCAAACTCACTTGGTAGATTTTGGTCGCTTTGGGTTGGGGTTTAGAAAACTTTAATATGATATCACTATCATTGGTCAACAATAACAATCCTGTCGTGTTTTTGTCCATACGTCCCACAGGTTGTAATTTAGCGCGGGATACTCCTTTTAAAAGTTCCAAAACATTGCGTGAGTTTGTGTTATCATCCCCTGAGGTCGTGAAGTTTTTGGGTTTATTGATGAGGAAATACTCTTTTTTTTCAGGACTAACTTCAGTGCCATCAAAATTTACTACATCACCGGGTTTTACTTTGTGTCCCATTTCAGTAATCACTTCTCCATTTACTTTCACATTGCCAGAGCGGATATAAATATCAGCATCTCTACGGGAGCAAATCCCTGAGTTGGAAATGTATCGATTTAGGCGGATCTCATCGGGATTGCTTTTGGGGGCCGGCGCTGCTTTTTTAGGTGCAGCCGTTTTTCGTGGGGGTTTTGATTCCCGATTAAATTTTGAATTTGAAGACGGTTTTTTACCAGATCGGTTAGAATTCGAACGTTGCATGCACTTACTTTTTGGCAAAGATACTTCTTTTCCCGCGTTATGAGGGTACGGATTAAAAATCAGTGGGTATTACGGGGTATTTATGTTGTAAAATACCTTCCAACACCTGTGGATGGGTATTGGTATAAAAACGTTGTGTTGATGGGGTAGAAGGATTACGTAAGCCCACAATTTGTTCTAAAACCCGTTGCGTTTGACGCGCTACAGCCTCTCCCGAGTCGATAATAGTAATATGTGGGGGTAAAATCTTTTGAATTTGCGGAATTAAATAGGGGTAATGACTGCATCCTAAAACCAAGTAGTCGATGTTGGCGGCCATCATCGGACTTAAATATTGATGTAAAAGGTGTTCCATTACGGGGCTATCGATTTGACCATTTTCAATAAGTTCTACTAATCCGTGTCCAATTTGCTCCACAAAAACCACATCTCGGTACTGTTGCATGCTTTGGTGAAATAAAGCACTATTTAAGGTGCCTTGTGTAGCAAGAATTCCAATTTTATGGGTTTGAGAATGTAACGCTGCAGGTTTGATGGCGGGTTCAATACCAATAAAAGGAACGTTGTAGCTAGCACGCAATTCCTGAATCGCATTGGTGGTCGCGGTGTTGCAAGCCACGACGATGATTTTACAATTATGGTCAAGTAAGAATTCGGTGTTCTTGCGACTCAAAGCGATGATTTCAGCTTTGGATTTAATGCCATAAGGAGCATTTTTACTATCGGCTAGGTACAGTGTGTCCTCGTGTGGTAAAAGTTGGTGAATGGCTTTCCAAATGGACGTTCCCCCAATTCCCGAGTCAAAAAGGCCGATAGGTTGATTATTCTCCATACACAAAGGTATAAAAAAACCCGAAGGGTTATCTTCGGGTTATATTGTAAAAAGACTGGATTAAAACCCTAAATCTTTTTTTACGTCAGCAGTAATGTCTGGACCATCAGCCAAAAGCAAGCTGGATACATCCATAACATATTGGTATCCTTTTGCCTTTCCTACTTTTGAAATAGAAGCTTTGATTTTATCCACTAACGGTTTCATCAACTCTCCTTCTTTCTTTTGCAAATCGTTTTGTGCATTTTCTTGAAAATCGCTAATGCGTTTTCCCATATCTTGCATTTCTTGTTGACGCGTTTGGTTTACAGCATCCGATACAGTACCCACTTCAGCTTCATATTTTTTGGCTTTTGCTTGATACTCTTCCACTAAGGTTTTGTATTCTTTACTGTAGTTTTCGCCCAACTTTTCCAATTGTTTACGGGCTTCGATCATTGCAGGCATTTTCGACGTAATATCATTGACATCCACATGAGCGGTTTTGGCCTGTGCTTGAGCAGTTTGCATTCCTAATACAGCGACTACGGCTAAAAGGGCATTTTTGAATAATTTCATCATTTTGAATTTAATTTAGTGAACAATTTTATTTTAAGGTTTTGCAGTTTTAACACTGTCTTTCGCTTTTTTAGCAGCTTCACGTGCTTCTAACTGTTGTTTGCGTTTTTCTTCGGCTGCTTTTTTACGCTCATCAATAATTCTTTTACGCTCTTCCAAAGATTTGTTGCGTGCTTCATCGCGTTTTTCTTTATCAGCGGCCGCAGCTTCTATTTTTTCTTCTTTTTTCTGTGCGGCATTAGTGTCTTGAGCAGCAGTTGGTTTGGCTGTATCAGAAACTGTGCCATTTTTTTTATTGTTTTTTTCTTCTAATTGTTGTTTGCGCTTTTCATCCGCTTCTTTTTTGCGGGCTTCCGCTGCTGCTTTCTTGTCTTCAATCAATTTCAATCGAGCCGCTTTACGTTCTTCCATTTGTTTTTGACGTTCCGTCATTTCGGGATTGTCAGCCATCATGTCTTCCAATTTTTCTTTGGCCTCTTCCTCCTTTAACTGTTTTTTCGACATTTGTTGGCGACGTTCAGCTCGGGTTAATACACTGATTACTCTATCGCTTAAGTCGTGCTTTTTGGCCGCAAACAGCATTGTTAGGTCCGATGATTTATCAAATACATAGTCATATTTTCGGGCTTCTGCCAAATCTTGAACGGCGTTAAAAACTTGATCCTGTATGGGTTTTACCAATGTTGCCTTCTGCACAATTAAATCCCCGTTAGGACCAAAACGTTTTTGTTGGTAGTCAATTAATTCTTTTTCTTGAAAAGCAATTTCTTCTTCACGCTCATCAATTAGTTCTTTTGTCAATAAGACGCGTTCTGTTTTTAAGGCTTCTTTTAACTTGGCAATGTCATTTTTTTTGGTTTCAATTTCTTGCTTCCACTTTTCAGCTTTTTGTTCCAATTGATTTTTTGCTTCAGCATACGAAGGGACTTTATCCAGGATATATTCCATATCGATATAGCCCACTTTGATTCCACGGGATTGTGCAGAAATGAGTTGTGTGGCGGATAAAAGCACCCAAAAAAGAAGCGAAAACTGTTTTTTCATAACCGTTTGTGTTAGCATAGCCTAAGCAAATATACTAAAATTGTTGTCCAATAATAAAATGGGTCTGCCAACCTCCTTTTTGTGTGGTTCCTGGAATAAAATCGAATCCTTGGGCAAAGTCAATTCCCAATAATCCGAAGGCAGGCATGAACACACGAATACCGAATCCGGCCGACCGTTGTATAGCAAACGGATTAAAGCTTCTAAAATTGTTGAAAGAGGCACCTCCTTCTAAAAAAGTTAGTGCATAAATCGATGCAGCAGCTTTCAATGTGATGGGATAACGTAACTCCAACGTGAATTTATTGTAAATACTTCCACCAACATTGGACGATAATGATTGATTTGGATACCCTCGCAACTGGATAATCTCACGGCCATCAAGTGCAAAGTTGGCCAAACCATCTCCCCCAACAAAGAAACGTTCAAAAGGAACAACCCCGCGTTCTTGGTTGTAAGCCCCCAAGAAACCAAACTCAGTTAAACTGCGCAACACTAAGTTGCCTTGAAGTTTGGTATAGGCATCGGCTTTGAATTTGATTTTGTAGTATTCCAACCAGTTAAAACGCTTTTGATCTACTTTAGCTTGATCGACATCGGCTTCTTGGAAGGTATCTACACGAGTGTATAGTCCTGTATTCGGATTCTGGGTCACAAAATCACCAATGGCAGGAAGTACATTGACATTAGGATCCGCTGTCATGGTATTGGGATCAAAACGTTTCTTATATTCCGCTTGATTCGGCAGGTTTCCATAATCAACTCCATTCCACAAAGAGTAAGGAGGAGAAAACTTGGCATTGATACTAAATTCTGCTCCGCGTACAGGATAAATTGGATTGATAGCCTTGTTGTTCCGCGTTAGTCCAACACTAATACCAAAATTTCGAGAAGTTCCGTTACCAAATGTGAAAAGTCCGGTATTGTAATTATTTAAGTTGTAATACTGAAAACTCAAATTGCTGGAAAGGATGAAAAAGTCATCAGGAATGGTAAGTCGTTTGGCCAATCCAATAGTTACCGAGGTTATATCGAAACTTCGCGAGCGGTCAATGCTATTAAATGAACCTGAGAAGAGATACTGTTTACTTTGTGAAACAGAAGCTGAGAAGCTCACCGGTTTTTTTCCGCCAAACCAAGGCTCAGAGAAGGAAAAACTGTAGGTTCTAAAGAAGGTACTCGCTTGTAAACGAAGGGCTAATTTTTGACCGTCACCCATGGGTAAGGGTTTGTATGCCGATTTTTTAAAAATATTGGCTATAGAGAAATTGTTGAATGAAAGTCCTAACGTTCCAATAAATCCACCACCACCATAACCGCCTTGGAGCTCGATTTGACTCGATCCACGTTCGACCAAATTATATTCAATATCTACTGTTCCTGCTGTGGGGTCAACGTTTTTGAATTTTGGGTCGATGGCTTCTGGGTCAAAGAATCCCAATTGTCCAATTTCACGAACGGTACGAACTAAATCTTCTTTACTGTATTTTTCACCGGGTTTGGTGCGTAATTCGCGATAAATAACCTTATCATTCGTTTTGTCATTACCCACAACAGTAATTTTGTTAAAGTAGGCTATAGGTCCTTCCACAACGCGAATTTCAAAATCAATGGAGTCTTTTTCCGTTTTTACCTCTACGGCATTGATCGTAGAAAAGAGATATCCATTATTTTGATACAAATTGGTAATATCATCGCCGTCGGGTTTGCCTTTGTCAGAAATGCGTTTTTCCAATAGCACACCATTGTAGGTGTCTCCTTTTTTAATGCCCAACATGCCGGCCAATGCCTGGTCAGAGTACACCGAATTTCCTAGGAATTTGATGTTGCCAAAATAGTATTTTCGTCCCTCTTCAACTTTAATATTCAGCGCAAGTTTTTGCTTTTTAGTATCTAGCCAAACAGAATCCGAAACGATTCGAGCATCACGATAACCTTTCTCTTTATATTTTTCGACAATCGCCACTAAATCTTCATTGAATTTACTGCGAATAAATTTAGAGGCTTTGAAAATTCGGATGGGGTTTTGTTGCTTAGTACCTTTCATGGCTTTGCGCAACTTTTTATCAGAAAACTTCTCATTTCCTTCAAAAGTAATCCGGTTAATTTTGATTTTTTCCCCTTTATCAATACCCACAATCATATTCACTTGGTTGACTGTAGAGTCGACAGGTGAGGTTTTAACGGAAACTTTTGTATTAAAATACCCTTCTTTTTTGTACTTGTTTTCAAGGTAGTTTCGAGTGGTAGTAATCAAGTTCTCGTTTACAATTTTTCCTTTTGTCAACGCATTTTCTTTGATTAAGTCTTCGATTTTATTCTTCTTAACACCGTTAATTCGAACGTCATTCAGCTTTGGAAGTTCCGTAATGTTCAACTCCAAATCGATAGTGTCTCCCCGAATTTCACTGGCATAGAAATCAATATCACTAAAAAGGCCTAATTTTCCAAGTTTTTTAATGGCATTACTAATTTGTTCCCCAGGCACTGTAATTTCTTGCCCTTTCTCTAAACCAGCAAAGGTTACCACCGTAAGTTCGTTGTAACTAATTTTTCCGGTAACATTTACTTTACCTAAAATATATTTTTTTCCTTGATCGAAAGGAATTCGTTCGGTGTTCTGGGCATTAAGGGATTGAAACACTCCTAATAGTAGGATAGCGGTCCATAATAAGTAGCTATTTTTCATATTAGGAAGGGTTAATCTGTTCGCTGGTTTTTCCAAATCTGCGTTCTCTTTTTTGATAATTGATAATGGCTTCATACAAATGCTCGTCCGTGAAGTCAGGCCACAATACATCGGTAAAAAATAACTCTGCGTAAGCAATTTGCCACAACAAGAAATTACTGATTCTGTGCTCGCCACTGGTTCTAATTAATAAGTCAACATCGGGTAAATCATGGGTGTAAAGATGTTGATTAATAATGGATTCGTCAATAGCCTCAATTGAAATTATACTATTTTTAACTTTGTCACTGATGTTTTTAACAACTTGAATTAACTCCTCTCGAGAGCCATAACTTAAGGCTAAGGTGAGGGTCATATGGTTGTTGTTTTTGGTTTTATCCATCACTTCCATTAACTCACTGCGCGTGCCTTTGGGTAATAAATCAAGGCATCCGACCGCATTAAGTCGAATGTTGTTGGATTGTAACGTTTTGAGTTCGGTTTTAAGCGATTTAACCAAAAGTTTCATTAACGTTTCTACTTCTATTTTGGGGCGGTTCCAATTTTCGGTTGAAAAAGCATACAACGTAAGGTTTTGTATCCCTAAGCGCGCACAGGTTTCTACGGTAGTTTTAACCGATTTGGTGCCACGCTCATGGCCAAAAGTGCGTAACATACCTTGTTTTTTTGCCCACCTTCCGTTGCCGTCCATGATGATGGCAATATGCTTGGGTAGATTGTCGGTATTTACGTGTTGTAGTAAACTCATAGTTAGTCTGCACAAAAGCAGGGTTTATTTCCAAAGGTATACGTAAGGGTTACTCCCGTAAACAGATACCAATCATTACTTTCTAAATTGCCATAACGAAGCGCCGCATATCGATCGTTTTTGGGTTGACTTCCATCAAGGTTGTCAGAAAACGTGTAACGTGCACCCACTTCAACGCCGAAAATCCAATGGTCAGCAATATTCGTTTTTATACCCACCACCATGGGAATCGCAAGCGTTGAACTGCTCTTGTCGGTTCGGGTTTCGCGATTAACGGTATACAATTCATCATAAAAGGTATACGTTAGTCCCGTAAAAACATAGGGCGTAAACTGGCGGTCCATTTCGTGTAAGTCGAAATCAAAAAAATTGAATTCCATCCCTACGGCCAATTCGCGCACTGAATTTTCAAAACGATTCCCTCTTCGTTGCCGTCCAGGGACATCGGAGTCCAAATCGTTGGCACTAATTTTTCCCCAATTGAATGCGAAGCGGTAGGAATGACGCGGACTTCTATTCCACTTATACAAAAAACCAAAAACGGGTTCGTTTGGGTTGATATAATTTGTTTTACCTACCTCTCCAATGTAATTTGCTCCCCCTGCAAAAACGCCAACTTCATGAATTTGCGCTTGTAATCCAGAAAAAGTCAATACCAATAACGCGATATATATTCGTTTCATTCAATGGAAAATAGCGTGCAAATATAATAATTATCAGTAGTAGATAAACATCCCTTTTGAATAATAAAAATTATATTTTATACGGTTAAACCTTCTTTTATGAACTATTCACTGTTCGAAGGGTTTAACGGTAAAAGAAAGGGTGTAGTGTAATATAGGTGTTAATTTCGTTTATCTTCTCCCCAAAGAAGTTTGTTGCGAAGGGTTTTTAAGAAGCTTTCCTCTTGAATTTCGACCATTTTAATGCAAAAATCATTTTTTCGTATGGTTAGAACATGATCTTTAGTGAGCGTAATTAAACGGGAATCTAGGGAAACTAAAAATTGATCTTCTCTTCCTGAAACCCGCAAGCGAATGGTGGTGTGGTCGGGAATTACTAAGGGTCTTGCATTAAGATTGTGTGGGGCAATAGGGGTGATCACCCAGCAATTGGCATTGGGTGTCAATACGGGTCCTCCACAGCTCAACGAATATCCTGTCGTGCCTGTAGGTGTAGCCACAATGAGTCCGTCAGCCCAATAGGAGGTAAGATATTCATTGTCCAAATGAGTTTCAATGGTAATCATCGAAGTGGTGTCTTTACGGCTTACCGTTACTTCGTTCATGGCGAAATTGAGGGCTGGGATTTGTCCTTCGTCAGGAGTAATTTGAAGTGCCAACAAGGTCCGTTCAGAAATGGTATAGTGTTTTTCCAATACCAATTGTAAAAAAGCGTTGATGTTTTCCTTTTGTACTTTGGCCAAAAATCCCAAACGACCGGCATTTATGCCTAAAATCGGAATGCCCAAATCACGAACAAAAGTGGCGGCACGCAAAATTGTTCCGTCCCCACCAATACTAATCATTAAATCAAATCCCGACTTTAAATCTTCATAAGATGAAAAGGTTTTATAGGTTTTTTTAAGTAATTCTTGCTCATACAAAATTTTCAGAAAATCAGCTTCAATGACCAAATCGACTTGATTTTCATTTAAAAAAAGAAAAATATCACGAATGATAGGACGGGTATCGTTTTGATAGTACTGTCCAAAGATGGCGATTCTCATAAGATTAGATGTTCAGAAAGCGATCCAAATATTCAGAACGTTCTTTCAAGTTATTCAAAAACATATCATCGTGATGCTCAGAAACAATACTATAGTTGTAACGTCTGAACGTTTGTATGATATCGTTCATAGGACCTATGGCAATTTTCACCGTGATTTCTACTTGGTCTCCTATTACATCCGAAATGAAAGCGCCGAGCATTTTGGCATTATTGCTTTCAACGATTTGGGCAATTTGACTCATTGCATAATCGTTTATTCCTTTTTGCACGACGATAATTCCCCCCTGCTCTTTTAAAAAAGGCGTTTCATGGAAAAATTTAATGATATCTTCCAGTTCATAATACCCTAAATACTGGTTGTTTTCATCGTCCAATACAGGAACAATATTGGTGTGATTTTTCGCAAATACCTCCAAAACATCTAGCCACATCATACTTTTGCGCGCAAAAAATCCTTCCAAAACATAGCGGTAATCTGAAAGTGGCTTGTCCATGTCAAAGGTTTCTACATCTTCTGCAGAAATACAACCTACGTAAACACCTTCCTGGAGTACAGGGAAATTGGAAAAAGGAACCTCCAAAAAAAAGTCTTGCGCGTTAGCAACGGTTTGTAAACTGCCTAAGGCAGCATGATCGTTGGTGATGTAATCATTGATGGCAGTCATACGGGAAGGATATTTCATGCAAAATAATCAATTTTTTCGTTCGGGTGTGCCGATTTTAACTTGTATTTTTGCATTATTAATCCACAATAAAAATGACTAAACTAAGTGTCAATATTAACAAAATAGCAACTTTACGCAATGCCCGTGGTGGAAATGTTCCCAATGTAGTTGAAGCGGCTGTAGCTATTCAGCGTTTTGGAGCCCAAGGGATAACCATTCACCCCAGACCCGATGAACGTCATATTCGGTACCAAGATGCACGCGATTTACGCGATGTCGTTATTACAGAATTTAATATAGAAGGTAATCCACAACATAATTTTATCGACTTGGTTCTTGAATGCCAACCCGAACAAGTAACCTTAGTGCCCGATGCCATTGGAGCAATTACTTCTTCAGCGGGTTGGGATACGGTGCGTCATCAATCGTATTTGCAAGAGGTGATAGCCCTCTTTAAAGCGCAAGGAATTCGTACTTCAATTTTTGTAGATCCCAACATTAAAATGATCGAAGGAGCCAAAGCAACGGGAACCGATCGTATTGAATTGTATACAGAAAATTTTGCCCACCAATACGCTTTGGGGAATGAACACGCCATTGCTCCCTATGCAGCAGCAGCGCAACGAGCAGTAGATTTGGAATTGGGTGTGAATGCGGGTCACGATTTAAGTTTGGATAACATTCAGTTTTTTAAACAAAATATACCCGGTTTGTTGGAGGTATCTATTGGTCACGCCCTTATTTCAGAAGCGTTGTACTTAGGACTTGAAAATGTGGTAAATATGTATTTGCAAAAATTGAAATAAACCATAAAGATGGCACCAATCTTACATTCAAGAATTGAAGGTGAAGGCTTTCCTTTGTTGATTATCCATGGATTTATGGGAATGTCTGACAATTGGAAGTCGTTTGCGCCTCAATATGCATCGCTGGGCTATCAAGTACATGTGTTGGATTTGCGCAATCACGGAAAAAGTTTTCATTCGCACGAGTTCAATTATGACCTTATGGTTCATGATGTGCTCAACTACATGCAAAGTTACCAACTCTCACAATGTGACATCATTGGCCATTCCATGGGTGGTAAAGTCGCCATGTTGTTGGCAGTGAAGCATGCCCATTTAATTCGAAAAATGGTAGTGGCGGATATCGGGCCTAAATACTACGCGCCCCACCATCAAGATATTTTGACGGGTCTTAACGCTGTCGATTTTTCCATTCAACCCGATCGGGCACAGGTAGAGGAAATGTTGTATCCCTTTATCCCAGATTATGGTACACGACAATTTTTAATGAAAAATGTATATTGGAAAACTCCAGGCCAACTGGCTTTTCGTTTTAATCTCGAGGCTTTCAATGTTCATATTAAAGAGGTGGGAAAAGCATTGCCCGAAAACACCCTATTTAATGGAAAGGTTTTGTTTATTCGTGGCGGTCGATCGCAATATGTCTTAGATGCTGATTGGGAAGCGATTTTGAAACACTTTCCATACGCTCAATTGCAAACGATACCCAATGCAGGACACTGGTTGCACGCCGAAGATCCTCAATCATTTTTTTCACAAACTACATCTTTTTTGCAAGCATAAAAAAAAGGCTTCTGTTGGGAAGCCTTTTATTATTTATCAAAACTAGATTAGTTTTTGATTAATTTTTTTACTGCTAATCCTTCAGCAGAAGAAATGTTTAAGAAATAAACACCTGCATTTAAGTCGCTTACATTGATTGATGTAGACGATGTAGCTTCTGCGTTGAAAGATTTCACAATTCTTCCATTAATATCAGTGATTTCAACTTTGTCAATCAAAATAGCTTCGTCTGAAGAGATATTCACGATGCTGTTAGATGGATTTGGATACAAATTGAATTTGTTCGCCAAAAACTCACTGTTAGATAATGTACCAGTAACAGTGATGTTGTCTAAAAACATTACATATTGGTCATCTCCGTCATTTTGGAAGGCAATACGGAAAGATGTTCCCGCTAAACTAGCTGGAAGCGGAACTTGTCTGTAATTACCTGTATTCAATTCATTATTAACATCAATTAATAATGAAGTGAAATTTGCCACAGCACTACCTCCAGTAGGAGAAATCAAAACGCGGTAGTCTTCTAAGAAGCTAGAATTACCCAAACTAACGGCAGCCCAATTAAGACTTAAACCAGTAGTTCCCGCTGGGACAGTGATGATTGGTGACACAAGCCAGTCATTAGCAACGCCGATAGGGTTATACCAAGAATTACTTGCAATGATATTGCCATCCATTCCTGTAGCGGCTGTAGGATAACCTGCATAATCAGGATTAGCACCTTGAATATCAGCAAGCGATAATACAGTCCAAGCATCCTGAACTAGGAAAGATAGAGGTTCGCCACTAGTTCCGTCAGGTCCCACAGGGGTTCTGTTGTCTAGGTTGTATAGAATCCATCCGCTAACCCCAGGACCGTTACCGTCCCAATTTTCTTGGAAAATTTGTGCTGATCCCATTGAACCAGCCAATAATGTTAAAGAAAGTAATAGTTTTTTCATGTACATAAATTTATTAATTACAAAGCAAATCTAAGTAATTTTATTTTATCACACAATTTTTTTACCTTTAAACCCAATAATTAAGTATCGTTTTTATGAAGAAACTTCTTGTGCGTGTGATAGTTACCGCTCTATTAGTTATGATTATCCCTTATTTTTTGAAGGGGATTGTTGTTGATGCCTTCACCACAGCCTTGACTGTAGCGCTGGTTTTAGGGGTTTTAAACCTTTTTGTCAAGCCTATTTTTGTGCTTTTTACCTTGCCAATTACCGTATTTAGTTTGGGATTATTTTTGTTAGTTATCAACGGGATGATGATCATGCTTTGTGATTATTTTGTCGATGGATTTGACGTAAAAAATATCGGTTGGGCCATGCTTTTTAGTGTAGTACTTTCGCTCTCGCAGTCACTAGTTTACAAGTTGACCGAACTCAAAAAATAAGACTTTAAAAATCAATAAAATAAAACTTGGACGGGTTGCAGAAAAATTATACTTTTGCAACCCGATTTTATATACTAAAAATTAGTACCATCTTATGAATATTACAAGAAATAATGTGGACGCTTTGAATGCAGTTGTAACTGTAGAAGTGAACAAAAGCGATTATGCAGACAAAGTACAGGAAGTGTTAACCAACTACCGCAAAAATGCAAGCATCCCCGGATTCCGCAAAGGGGCTGTTCCGATGACTTTAATCCAAAAACAATACGGAAAAGCGGTATTGTTGGACGAAGTAAATAAATTGTTGCAAGAGAGTTTGAACAACTATTTAGTAGAAGAAAAATTGGACATCCTTGGGAATCCACTACCTAAAGTTACTGAAGATTTCAATTGGGATACTGACGATTTTAAATTCGAATTCGAATTGGGTCTTGCGCCCGAATTTACGGTAGATTTAGGAGCTAAAACTAGCGTAGTAAAATACAATGTAGTGGCTGATCAGACTATGCTAAACGGTCAAATCGCGCGCATCCAAAAACAATATGGGAAAGTAATTGCCAAAGATAAAGTGGAAGAAGGAAACGATGTAGCGGGAATTTTTGCCAATGAAGAGCGCGGCATCAACAACCGTACAACATTAGACCTTGAAGATTTAGCCGATAAAAAAGCCATCAAATCTATTTTAGGGAAAAAAGTAGGCGATGTAGTCACCTTAAAAACCAAAGGGCTTTTCAACGACGATCATAAATTAATGGACGTACTCAACATTGGTCACGATGATGTCCACGGTTTGGATATCGAAGTTACTTTCACCATCGATGAAGTAATCGGTTACGAGCCCGCTACCTTAGATCAAGAATTGTTTGATCGTTTGTTCGGACCCAAAGCGGTGACTTCAGTAGACGAACTGAAAGCGAAAATCAAAGAAGATGCTGAGCGTCAATTTGCCCAACAAGCCGACCAAAAGTTTCTAAACGATGTGACGGAGTTCTTGGTAGAATCAACTAAATTCGATTTGCCTGCTGAATTCTTGAAAAAGTGGATTCAAACCACGGGCGAAAACCCAATCTCTGCCGAAGAAGCCGTAACAGAATACGAGCGCTCTGAAAAAGGATTGCGTTACCAACTCATCGAAAGTAAAATCATGAAGGACAACAACCTACAAATTACGTTCGACGAATTAAAAGACTATACCTCAGGATTGATCAAACAACAAATGGCCCAATTCGGTCAAATGGATCCTTCCGACGAGGATGTACAAGGCATCGTGGCCCGCGTAATGTCCAACCAAGATGAAGTGCGTCGCTTGTCCGAACAAGTGATGAACCAAAAAATGTTGGATTTGTTCAAAAACAGCGTGAAGGCCAAAACCAAAGAAGTAAACTACGAAGACTTCGTGAAAGCGATGTACGGCGAGTTGAAACACTAATTCAAATAATATTGCTATATTTGAGCGTCAAAGTCTCCTCGATTTTGACGCTTTTTTTTAAATACGTTCTTACGGTTTTTTAGGCAGCTCTTCCGGCTTTTGTTTCGGTTCCGTCGAGCCGCTCGGTTCTTGTTCGGCCCCTCAGGCGCTTCCTTCGGTCGCGCTGCGGTTCCCACAACAACACGACCGCCACTTCCGGGGACCTTCACGACAATCCGGGCTGTATTTCCTTTAAACCGTCACTTTGGCATTTCTATGAAAAGCGGTACAACCTTTGTACTCCTTTTTGCATCTAGTAAAAAAGAATATTAATTCATTTCATCACAACCTATGAATTTCGGAAAAGAATTTAAAAAATTTGCGACGAAAAAGCACGGGGTCAACAGCCTTTATTACGACAAAATCGTAGCCGGTATGACACCCTATATTATTGAAGAACGTCAATTAAACGTTTCGCAACTCGATGTGTTCTCTCGTTTGATGATGGACCGCATCATCTTTTTGGGCACGGGCGTTGACGATTATGTGGCCAACATTATCCAAGCGCAATTACTCTTCTTGGAAAGCGTCGATGCTTCCAAAGACATCCAAATCTACATCAACTCGCCAGGCGGTAGCGTATATGCCGGATTAGGAATTTATGATACCATGCAATACGTCAAACCCGATGTGGCCACCATTTGTACCGGTATGGCCGCGTCTATGGGGGCCGTATTATTGTGTGCCGGTGCCGAAGGAAAACGCTCGGCGTTACCGCATTCTCGTGTCATGATTCACCAACCTTCAGGCGGAGCACAAGGGGTAGCCACCGATATGGAAATCAATTTGAAAGAGATGTTGAAATTGAAAGACGAATTGTACCAAATTATCGCCAATCATTCGGGACAAACGTTTGATAAAGTATACAAAGACTCCGAACGTGACTACTGGATGATTGCCGACGAGGCCAAAGAATACGGTATGATCGACGAAGTATTACGCAGATAATTTTAAATATGCTACTTTGAAACTGAGCCACGAAGCCTCAACCGCTCAGTAGTTCAGTTTCTCAGTAGCTCAGCAGCTTACTTATGGCTAAAGAAGTTTTAGAATGTTCCTTTTGCGGACGTAAAAAACCCGAAACCAATTTGTTGATTGCCGGTATTAGCGCGCACATCTGTGACCGCTGTATCGAGCAAGCGCATGGCATCGTATTGGAAGAAATTCGAACGGGAGCAAGCGCCAAATCGGCCGCCGACTTGGTATTGAAACACCCCAAAGAAATTCGCTCCTTTTTGGACCAGTATGTCATTGGTCAGGAACAAACCAAAAAAGTACTTTCCGTAGCGGTTTACAACCACTACAAACGGTTAATGCAACCCCACGCCGCCGATGAAGTTGAAATCGAAAAGTCGAATATCATCATGGTCGGCCAAACAGGTACGGGAAAAACTTTAGTAGCCAAGACCATTGCCCGTATGTTGGATGTGCCTTTAGCTATTGTAGATGCCACCGTTTTAACCGAAGCCGGTTATGTGGGTGAAGACGTGGAAAGTATTCTCACGCGTTTGCTTCAAGCCGCCGACTACGATGTGGCCAAAGCCGAGCGCGGGATTGTTTTCATTGACGAAATTGATAAAATTGCACGAAAAAGCGACAATCCTTCCATCACTCGCGACGTGTCGGGTGAAGGGGTGCAGCAAGCCTTACTCAAATTGTTGGAAGGAACCGTGGTCAACGTTCCCCCCAAAGGTGGACGAAAACACCCCGATCAAAAATTTGTGGAAGTCAATACCCAAAACATCCTGTTTATCGCGGGCGGTGCTTTTGACGGTATCGAACGCGTGATTTCAAAACGTTTAAATCGACAAGCCGTTGGGTACAGCAACCAAAAGAAAGAAGCGGTAGATAAGGATAATTTGTTGCAATACATCATCCCAAAAGATTTGAAAGATTTTGGTTTAATTCCCGAAATCATTGGTCGTTTACCGGTATTAACCCACATGGACCCACTCGATAAAGCAACGTTACGTGCGATTCTCACCGAACCCAAAAATGCCTTAATCAAACAGTATGAAAAATTGTTTGCCATGGATCATGTTGCCTTAACGGTGACCCATGAAGCACTCGATTATATTGTAGAAAAAGCATTGGAATACAAATTGGGTGCCCGAGGATTACGCTCCCTCTGTGAAGCCATCCTCACCGACGCCATGTACGAATTGCCCGGCTCCGACGAGCGAAATCTAGAAATAGACCAAGCGTATGCCGAGCAAGCTTTGAATAAAAATTTACTGAAACGATTAGAAATTGCTTCCTAATACAACAAAACCCGATCGACAGATCGGGTTTTTTATGCACTAACCTCAAATTTATTTCAATAAGCCGCCTCCAGCATTTACTTTCTCCGTTTGAATATCGGTGTTTTCTTTCTCAAGTTTTAGATTACCGAAATTGTACGTCAACGAAATCCGGAAAACGCGCGAGTCAATCTTTTCTCGGAATCGTGTATCCAAATTTTCACCAGCTACCAAAGCAATGATGTTATTTTGATTGAATACATCCATCGCATGGAGGCCGACTTTTAGTTTTTTATCCATAAACTCCTTGTGGAACGAAATGTCAAATTGCTGAATGGGTTTGGTAATGCGGTAGATTTCCCAGTTTCCATTGCCCGGCAAAATGAAATAATTCATCACATTCTTAATGCCCCAAGGCAAAATAATTTGTGCCTGTGCCCCATAATTGAACAGCCCCTCCGTCCCGTAAGGCAGGGAAACTCCTCGTAATTCCGACTTGATGTAGTTTACATTCACAAAAATGTAATTCATTTGGTCCATGTTGTTCATGCGTTTTTGAAATTCTTCTTTTCCTTTAAAAAAATAATCCAACGGAATAGGAAAACTTGCAAAAGCACTGAAGGTTCTAAACTCCTCAAACTGACGGAAAGTGGCATTGCTAATAGGTGTAGTGGCGTTGGGGTCGGCGCTGAAAACAAATAAATTGTTGTCTTTACTAATCGTATAATTGGCGCCTAATTGTACAAATTGGAAGGCCGTAAATTTCAATTCAAAATTATCCAAAAACGTCGGATTCAACAACGGATTCCCTTGCGAAGCATTAAACTGGTCAAAATTGGAGCTGTTGTTTGGATTTAAGGAGAAATAATTCGGTTGATTGATTTTTTTAGCATACGAGGCCGAAACATTCAATTGGTCCGTGAAAGCATAAAGCGCATTTACATTGGGGAACAGATTTCGATTGGTGAACGTTACTTTCTGCGCTAAAGTGTTCGTCAAACGTTCAATATGAAAGTTTTCATAGCGTAATCCAGCGGTCAGACTCAATTTTTTAAATTGTTGGCGCGCTTCTACATAAAAGGCCAAATTATCCTCGCGATAGTCGAAGGTGATGACTTTGGGGGTTGTGCTGTTTAAAAA
Organism: Flavobacterium sp.; assembly: GCF_027482425.1. GTDB lineage: Bacteria > Bacteroidota > Bacteroidia > Flavobacteriales > Flavobacteriaceae > Flavobacterium. The sequence goes on along the minus strand of NZ_JAIXWA010000025.1, from coordinate 16,264 downwards.
GTAATTGCCATCTTGTACCACCGACAAATAATTGTATTTACCTCCCGTGGAAAGGGTCAACTTCCATTTGGGGATAGGAAACACAAAGTCGTATTTCAAATAATGATTGTCCAAGTGGAAAACCGAATTACTCATGTTAGTAAACGTGTTTGACGATGCCAAATCAAAAGCAGAAGCCGACGATATGGGTTTTTGATCCAAGAAATTAGAGTAAGCTGTAATATCAAAAGAGGATCCAATGGTGTCTAATTTTTGTTTAAACTGTACACTCAACTCGTGATTGTAACTCTCGTTTTTGGACAAACCATTGTTGCGGTAATCAATATTTTCGCCCAACGTGCTGTTTTCAAAACGACTGCGTTCATTGGCGGCATTTACATTGTAATTTAACAACAAATTTGAACGCTCATTAAAACGGTAATTGGTGCCCCCACGGAAATAAAAGTTTCGGTAAATGTTTACCCCAAAATTTTCTTGATCCAAAAATTTATCAGGCGTAAAAGCGGTAAAGGTTTGGGTGATACGACGGCGATTTTCACCTTCAATATAGTTGTAGCCCGTCATGGTTTGCCAACTCAATTTACCGGATTTCCCATTTACCAAAACTTGTGGGCTCGGTTTTTGGTATTTGTTGAAGTTGTAATTGATGTTGATACTGGCATTGATTCCCGCTTTGCGCTTGGCATTGGTTACAATATTAATGATTGAACCACTCGCATTGGCGTCATAAGAAGCGCCGGGATTGTAAATCAATTCTACTTTTTCAATGGCATTGGCGGGGAGTGAACTCAGGTAGTTTTGCAAATCGGTTCCCGCCAATGAGGTGGGCGCACCATCGATAAAAATTCGGACTCCACGTCCGTTCAGCGAAATTTCTCCCGTAGGCGATGTAATCACACCGGGTAATTTTTTGATCGCATCCAAACTGCTGCCGCTACTGACCATCGGGTTGTCTTTGATGGAAACCGTCGTTTTATCAGATTCGACTTTAATGTACTTCCGTTTTTGCGAAATGGTCACTTCGTCAAGCGTAGTAACTGTTGTTTTGACCGAATCGTTGGCTTGGGTTTTTTCTGGGTTGTTTGGTGCTTGCGCAATGGCGCTTAATCCTACTAAAAGCATTAGGGCGAAACAAGTTGATTTCATGATTGTGATTGATTGATGATTAATGGTAAGACTCTCTTGTCGTAAATTTGTTACATATCAATCACAAAAAAATGGTAAGCAGAAAGTTTTTTAGCTGGGGGATTGTAGCGGTTGAACTTCGATAGTGACACAACGTCGGCCATAACATTTCATCCGTTTTGGGCCACACGCTACAAAGCTTAACGCCAAAAGAAATAAAACGACTTTTCTCATAAGAAGTGCGATGTTTGTTGCAACACCAAAAGTTGTTCCAAATAATCACGTTGGTTGGATAAACGAGGTATCTTATTTTGTCCCCCCAATTTATTGCGTTCTTTCAACCAATCGTAGAATAAATTCTCCCGTGCCACATTTACTTTCAAGGGGTTTAAGGTCATATTGTTGTATCGTTTGGCTTCGTAATCGGAGTTTAACGATTGCAAAGTCTCGTCTAAAAGCCTTGCAAATGCCTCTATCGATTCGGGTTTTTGGGCAAATTCGATCATCCATTCATGTGCGCCTTTTTCTTTTCCTTGCATAAAAATGGGTGCCACGGTATAATCTTTAATCTCACATTGTAACCGTTTACAGGTTGCAGCCAAAGCGCGATCGGTGTTTTCCACCATTATTTCTTCGCCAAATACATTGATGAAATGCTTGGTACGTCCCGAAACGCGAATACGATACGGGTTTAAAGAAGTAAAGCGCACAGTGTCCCCAATCATATAGCGACACAAACCCGAGTTGGTAGTGATGACCACGGCGTAGTTTTTGTCGCGTTCTACTTCGGCCAACCGAACGATTTTCTCTTCCGAAGTGCCAAAAGTGTCCATTGGAATGAATTCATAAAAAATGCCGTAATCCAACATCAACAATAAATCACTGGAATAATTTTGATCTTGAATGGCAAAAAAACCCTCGCTAGCATTGTAAATTTCGTAATACTTGAATTCTGTCTTCGGTATAATTTTTTGGTATTGTTCACGATACGGTTCAAAACTGACCCCGCCGTGAAAATACACCTCCAAATTAGGCCAGAGTTCCAATAAATTGGTTTTTCCTTCTTCCTGCAACATACGGTTGATCAAGACAAGCATCCAAGAAGGAACTCCAGCAAAACTGGTGACATTTTCATTTTTGGTTTCTTGAATAATGGCTGCCAATTTGGTTTCCCATTCGCTCATCAACGAAGTTTTATTGCTTGGGGTACTGCTAAATTCGGCCCAAAGCGGCATGTTTTCAATGAGTATCGCCGAAAGGTCTCCAAAATAGGTGTTGTTGTTGGCATAGATTTGCGAACTACCTCCGAGACGTAAACTTTTTCCCAAAAACAACTCCGAATCGGGATTATTATGCAAGTACATCGCCAGTAAATCTTTGCTCCCTTTGTAATGACAATCTTCTAAGGCTTCGTTACTTACGGGGATGAATTTACTTTTGGCATTAGTCGTTCCGCTCGATTTGGCAAACCACTTAATCGGAGAATGCCAAAAAATGTTTTGATACCCTTTGCGGGTTTCTTCAATCATCGGTTCCAAATCCTCATAGCTGGATACCGGCACCCGATCAATGAAGGTTTGGTAACTTTTAACCGATGCAAAATCATATTTTTTACCAATCACCGTTTCCTCACAATTCCGGATGAGGTTCAATAATAAATCTTCTTGAACTTCATTGGGGTATTTTAAAAACAACTCAATTTGGTGAATCCGTTGTTTTAACACCCAAGAGGCGATGGAATTGATAATGGGAAATGGCATAAAAAAAGGTTTAAAATCATTGGATTGCAGGGGATAGAAAAACGTACTCGTTTAGAATCAACCGCTAATTTTATGATTAGTATAGCTAGTTAAAAGTACTAAAAATTGCTTTTGCGCCCAAAGAAATGGTGAAAAAAGATGAAATTTTATCCCCAAAACATTGTAGTTCTTTTATCTTTACGTTGAAATAATATCTAAGCGACTGACGATGTCTTACGAAGGTGTATTGACCAAAATGCAAACCGAATTTCAAGATCCCATTCAATACTATTTGGTTTTTGAAAACAGTTTTTTACACATGAACCAATTATTGGGGAAGCCTCTCGCAATACACCATACGGGCTACCAATGTTTGCATTGTAGTAAAGCCAAGAAAATTTTTCGACAAGGATTTTGTTACGATTGTTTTATGCAGAGTCCGTCGGCAGGCGATTGGATTATGAAGCCCGAATTGAGTACCGCCCATTTGGATATTGAAGACCGGGATTTGGCTTACGAAAAACGAATCCAATTACAACCCCACATTGTTTATTTGGCCCTTTCGAGTGAGGTCAAAGTGGGTGTTACCCGCAAATCGCAAGTGCCTACGCGCTGGATAGATCAAGGAGCGGTTCAAGCGCTCCCCATAGTGGAAGTGCCTAATCGCTATTTGGCAGGAATTACCGAAGTAGCGTTGAAACAGTATTTCGCCGATAAAACCAATTGGCAACGGATGTTGAAGAATGAGGTGCCCGCCGCCGATTTGCCCAACATACTAGCAACACTTGCCGAAAAACTTCCCGAAGAAGTGCTCCCTTATTTTGCTCAAAATGCCAACAATCTATGGGAATTACACTATCCCGTACTTCAATATCCTTCAAAAGTAGTGAGCCTCAATTTGGATAAATCGCCTCTCTATGAGGGAAAACTTATAGGAATTAAAGGGCAATACCTGATTTTTGAAGATCAAACGGTGTTTAATGTGCGCACCTATGAAGGCTATGTGGTAAAAATTGAAGTATAAAAAAACGACCAAGGTGTACTTGGCCGTTGTATTTATAAGGTATGAGCCTCAATTTTATAGTCGTACAACACACCCTAAGTTAAGACTTCCTGCAACATTTCGAACATCAAACCTTGGGTCTTTTGAAATATCTGTCATTCCAGAAAAAGCCTGATAATCAATTAGTAATCCTGTTCGTTTGTTTAAGAAGATTTTGTATCCAATACCAAACGAAAGTCCGATTTGAGTCCCTTCAACTTTTTCAGAAAAATCTTCACCATCGGCTTTCGCTGAGGTCAATACCCCGCCCGTCAATCCAAAGTTCAAATTCCAAGCCCGACTGGATCCAAAGTGCCAATTGGCATTCACTGGGATTTGTATATAATTTAATTTTTCATCAAAGCCAAAAACTTCAACCCCCATGGTTTGCGATTGCAATCCTGTTCGAATACTCCAACGATTGTTAAAATAAAAATCGCCTAGTACTCCAATTTGCACCGTGTTTAAGGTGTTTGTACTGGTAGAATTATCCGAGCTATATGTTGACGAATGATACCCGATATAAGGGGTAAGTTCAACATCGCCGCGAACGCGTTTTTGGGCAGTGGCGCACAATCCTGTGGCGAGTACTGCGATAAGAATGATTTTTTTCATGGTAACGTATTAGAGATATTACTGCGAAGATACTATTTCTTTTTCCCCAACAAGCCTTTTAACAAATCTCCCGCTTTATTTTTTACCGTTTCTTTTGAAGATGCTTTGGCAGTGTCCCCAGGTTTTGTATTTCGATCAATGATTCGTCCAATTTCGTTCTTGGTTTTGTCGACCAATTTATTCTTTTGTTGTTGCGCCAATCGGTTGGCGAGCGTGGTAGTTGCTGCTTTTAAGTCCGTTGTTACTCTTGGGTTGTTAAAATTTCCGGCAATGGTAGCATTGATAGGGAGTGTGCCCAAAGCATTGATTTCTGCAGGGGATAGTTTTGCCAAAAGCGCATTGGCTTCCCGACCTAAATATTTCGCGGGAACATCAAGGGTCAAACCATAGCGCATCGTTTGGTCAAAACCGTGTGAACCAGTGACGCTTACTTTGATATCTTGGTAATTGAGGTCAAACGGTTTGATTGTGACGCGACCATTCTCAAAATGAAGGGCCGTTTTGAGGTTGTTAAGGTTTAAGTTATTCAAATCAATGAATTTGAGTTGCCCATCCAGTGCTTGCAAGAGTTTGGAATTGTTCGAATTTACCGTGGTTGACACCAATTGCCCCATCAAATCGCCGCTGAGACTTTTTAAATCTGGCGTCATTTTGGTAGCATTTAAGGATCCTTTCAACTGCACTGAGGAATTGAATTTTCCATTGATAACCCCAGCAATAGGAGCCAGTTTTTTAAATAGTTCCAGTTGGGTAAAGGTTTGAGCGATGTCTACTTGATTCATCCCCAAATCCATGGCAAACGTGGGTACTTTCGTTTTCGTTGAAACATCGCCATTAAAGGTAATTTGCCCTCCGAAAATATTTGTTTTTACATTCTCTAGTGTTACTTTTTGATCTTTAATAATTAATTTTCCTGCACAGTTTTTCAATGTTAAATTGTCATACAAAACCGTATTGGCTTTGGCCGTGAGTGTACAGTCTAAGAAGGCTGGAATTTTAAGCGGTTCTTTATTTTTAGAAGTTTCGCTTTGAGCCGCTTTTTCGGTAGTCATAAAATCACTCACGGCAATTTGATTGGAAGTCAGTGTAAAGTTGCCTTCCAAGTTCTGGTTGCGAAAGAGGTAGCCGTAAAAATTTTCCAATACGCCACTCACGCCCAAATCACTTTTCCCCGTTTTTGCTTTAAATTCTTTCAACACGACGCGACTTGGATTGAAAGCAACCCATACTTTACTGATGTCCATCGTTTTGCCACTTTCATCGGTATAGCGAAATCCGGCAAGGTCAATTTCTCCTGCGTTTTTAATACGCGCATAGTCACTTTTTTCCACGGCGGCCATGTCAAATTCGGTGGTCACATCGGCTCTGATAATTCCCGACAAGGGTTTGTCTAGGGCGATAGGGTAGGCTTTTGAAAAATTGGCCAAGTTGACAACACCCTTTAATTGAGCATTTACTAAAGCATTTTCAACAATGTTTTTGATGGTGGCTTTGGCATCAAATACATCTTGGTCTACGGCAAACGACAATCGATTGATGTTGACATAGGTATCGTTGACTTGCCCCGTTTCATTCACAATTTTGGTGTCTATATGAATGTTTTTAATCGCTTTGGGCAAGTTGGGATATTGGAAGGAAGCATTATTTGAGGCAATAGCCACGGAAAATTGAGGAATCGACGTTTCTGTTAATTGTCCTTTGGCAAATCCTTTGATACTACACTGCCCCGCCGTTTTTACTTGATTGATATTGCTACGGTAGGCCGCCGGAATTAAGCCAAGGAAATTTTTAAAGTCGGAAGTGGGCGTTTCAAACGTCAGGTCATATACTTGGGCTTTTTCCAAAAGCTGAATAAACCCATTAAATTTGAGGGGTAAATCATTGATTTTGGCTTCGTTCTTTTTAAAGCTGTATTTGCTTTGTTTTAAATCCAACCCCAAAATGGCATCCAAGCGCACGGGAATGTCACGCATATAATTGGCCTTATCCATTGAGAGTGAAACCTTTGTTGCGGTATGGGTGTCTAAATCCAAGACTTCATTGCTAAAATCACCTACTCCGGTATGCTGAATGCTGTCGAGTAAAACCTTCATATTTGAGGCTTGATCGGTAAAACGAAAGCGGTAATTTTCAATTTCATAGGATTTAATTTTGAAAGACAGCGGTTTGCTCTCTTCAGTAGATCCTTTTTCATCCGCCTTTTTCAACGCAATGTCATAGTTGCCGACACCTTCTTTGTTTACAATAATATTGATGAGTCCATTTTTGGTCGCAATCGCGTCTACTTGCATGGGTTCGGTTTTATCATTGAATAATTCCATGACCGACAATTTCAGCGCTAATTCTTCAAAAGCTACTAAGGTATCGCCTTCGAAAGGCGCTTTATTGATGATTGCCATTTTCTCGATACTTACCGTCGCTTTTGGGAAATTTCGGAAAAGACTTACCTCAGCATCAGCAAACGATACCTTGGCATTGACATTTTCATTGAGTGCTTTTTCAATGCGCGCTTTAATTTGATCTTTGAAAAAATAAGGAATAGCAAAAGCAGCTAAAAGGAGTACTCCCAAAGTGATTCCAGTAATTTTGGCGATTTTCTTCAACATGACAATAGGGTTTTAATAGTGCTCGGCAAAAAGCTTGCCTAAAACTAGATGCTCCCAAAAATAATCTTTTCTAGCGGAGTCTTTCTTTACGAAAATGCTAAAAAAAATAAAAAACCGCCTAGAAGAAGGCGGTTTGTAGCTTATTGAATTTCTAGTTCATAAGGAACGCGTGCCATGACGCCGCGTTGACGAGCCAGCACTTGAATACGTTGGAAAACGGCATAATTTTCAGCTCCCATGGTCTCTTTCAATAGTGATTCCCGACTTTGGATTAGTCCCATTTCTTCAAAGAAGGCAAAGACTTCACGTTCGTACTCAGGAAATTCTTGGGTGCGGTATTTTTTGATTTTAGCCAATTTGGCCGCTTCCGCGAGGGCTTCATCCATGCCGCCAATAGCATCTACTAAACCAATTTTGATAGCATCCGCTCCGCTCCACACACGACCTTGACCAATGGCGTCTACTTGGGCAGGGGTTAACTTTCGTCCGTCGGATACCCGTTTTACAAATGTGGCATACACTCGTTCAACACCTTGTTGCGATACAGCTCGGAAGCTCTCATCCATAGGGCGAAACGGACTGTACCCGTTGGCTTGTGCGTTGGTTTGTACTTGGTCAACCGTAAGGCCGATACGTTTGCTTAATTCGGCAAAATTGGGAATCACGCCAAAAACGCCAATCGACCCCGTAATGGTCGTTTCTTCGGCAAAAATTTTATTTGCATTACAAGCAATGTAATACCCTCCCGAGGCGGCGTAATTCCCCATCGAAACGACTACGGGTTTTACTTTTTTGGTGAGTTCAATTTCACGCCAAATCAAGTCCGATGTCAAGGCATTCCCCCCGGGACTGTCCACGCGCAAGACAATCGCTTTTACATCCTCATCACGACGAGCGGCACGGATAGCTCTGCGCATAGCACCATCGCCTATGATATTGACATCACCTTCGCCTTCCGCAATTTCTCCTTGCGCATAAATCACCGCAATTTTATCAGAACTTTCCAAATCCATCGCCGACGTCGCATTGGCTTCGGCATAATCGACAATTGAAACGGTATTGTAACCTGTATCTTTATCTACATCCAATGCTTTACGAATTACATCGTGGTAATGGTCTTCATAGGTAATACCGTCAATCAAGCGGCTGGCTTTCGCCATTTCTGGCGTTCGGGCTCCCAAATTGTTCGCGATAGCATTCAACTGTTCGACCGAGAGTTTACGACTGGCACTAATGTCTTTCAACATAGACGTCCAAAGCGATTGAATCAATTGATTGGTTTGCTCACGGTTGGCCTCACTCATTTTTTCCTCCAAAAAGGGTTCCACAGCACTTTTGTATTTACCGTGGCGAATGACTTCCATTTTCACTCCCGATTTTTCTTGCATATTCTTAAAGAACATCACTTCGGCTGAAAGTCCTTTAAAATCCATTTCCCCCACCGGATTGATATACACTTTATTGGCAACGGAGGCGAGGTAATAGTCTTTTTGCGAATACACATCGGCATACGCATACACAAATTTCCCTGATTTTTTAAAATCGGTAAGGGCATCCCGCAACGCTTTGGTTTGCGCCATACCTAGGGCAGAATTGGAATTAATAATCGAAATTCCTTTGATGTCCGTATCGCCTTTTGCATAGGATAAGGCATGAATAATATCCATCAAACCGTCATGGTTTTCGGTATATTGTCCGATATCGGTAAAGTTGATTTTCCCTGCATAATCGAGGGAAACTTTGGATAAATCCAATTCGATGACTGAATTGGACTCTACCGCAACGGTCTCTTCATTCCCACCAAACAGGGCGGCAATAATGATAAGACCGAAAAATGAAATCATAAAAAACAAAAACAGTCCCACTAAGGTGGCCAACACATTACTTAAAAATCGCATAACTTTTTTTTTCTAATTAGTTATCAAAACATTAAAAATGTTACGTTTTCTTTTTTAAAATTTTCTAAGAAATAGTTATCAACACTGCCCGCAAAAATAAGTTAATCTGAGCAACTTTTACTTATTTTGCGCTTCATGAATGCACAACATACCATTGTAGTGGCTTTAGGGACCAATATGGGGAATAAACCCGAGAATTTGGCACAATGTGTGGCGCAAATCCATCAGGAGATTGCCACGGTTGTCTCTATTTCTTCTGTGTATGAAAGTGATTCATGGGGATTTGAAAGTGCCTCGTTTCTCAATTGTGTGCTTGTGGTTCATTCGTACAAATCGCCTCAAAAATTATTGAAAGCATTGCAACGGTTGGAGCAAACGATGGGACGAAAAGTAAAATCAACATCGGAGTATCAAGACCGCATCATCGATATTGATATCATCAGTTACGATGAGGAGTGTTTCACTTCAGAAACCTTGACCTTGCCCCATCCGCATTTGTCGGAACGGTTGTTTGTGTTGCGCCCTTTGCAGGAAGTACTCCCGTATTGGAAAGAGCCTCGCACGGGAACCTCGGTAACGGCTTTACTTAGCGCTTGTACCGACAAGGGACGTTGTGAGCGTGTGGGTTCGATGCCTCAACCCTTGGCCAAAATCACCTTAGATAAGTTCAATTATATTGCCATCGAGGGGAATATCGGCGCTGGGAAAACTACGTTAGCTTCCAAAATTGCAGAGGACTTTAATGGGAAAACGGTCTACGAACGCTTTGCCGACAACCCGTTTTTACCCAAATTTTACAAAGACCAAAGTCGGTATGCTTTTCCGTTGGAAATGTCGTTTTTGGCCGATCGCTACCAACAAATTTCCGACGATCTCTCGCAATTTGATTTGTTCAAAGACTTTGTCGTAGCGGATTACCACATATTCAAGTCGCTTATTTTTGCCAAGGTTACCTTAGCCGATGATGAATATCGATTGTACAAAACGCTTTTTGATATCATTTATAAGGAAATGCCCAAGCCCGATTTGTATATTTATTTGTATCAAAATACAGCGCGTTTGTTGGCCAATATTCGCAAAAGAGGTCGCAGTTATGAGCAAGAAATTCCCGCCGATTATTTGGAACGAATCAACAGTGGGTACTTGGATTTTATCAAAACCCAACAAGGCCTTAATGTATTAGTCATCGATGTTTCTGAATTGGATTTTGTAAAACATCAATCAGACTATGTTTTTATTCTCGATAAAATTCAGGAAAGTCTAGCGCTTTAAACTAAAATGGCCCAATTGAGGTGCAGCAGATTCGTCGGCTTGAAAGCGAAACCAATAATCATCCGCAGGGGCCAACTGACCCATGAAAAGACCATCCCAGCCCGGAGTATTGGCATCCAAGACTTTTACTATTCTTCCAAAACGGTCGAAAATAACAATAGAAGTTTGAGCATTCCAGTCGAGCCCTTTTGGCGTCCATTGATCGTTGATGCCATCGCCATTAGGGGTAAAAAAGGCACTAAAAAAAGTGGCATTAAAAGGATAAACCACCAATCCACAGCCGTGCACTTCACGAACCGTTGCTACATAATTCCCTCCAGTAGGTATAGTAAAAAAGGGGGTGTCTTGAAAATTTAAGCCGTCTATGCTGTATTCGTAATCTCCGGGATTAACCGTAAAAAGGCTAACGTCCAAGCCATTTACCAATACCGAAGCGATTTGAGGAATAGCGTATGTGTTGACGGTAAAGGTTTTGCTATCCGTGCACCCTTCGGGAGTTGTTACCGTAACCGTGTAGGTTCCCGCTTGTGAAACGGGAATCGCATTGGAAGTACTCCCATTCGACCAAAGGTAGGTTCCGTTGGGAAAAGATACACTAAGGGTGCCCGATTGATTTTCACACCAAGCCAAGACTTCATCATTACCCAAGTCGGGACTCGTAAACAAAGGTAGGACAATAGGAATTCGTCCGGAACGACAGCCATTGTTATCGGCCTCTACATAATACATCGCAGCTGCGGTTAATGGTGGTGTGGTGAAAGTTGTACCCGAAGCCAAAGCAACTGAGGTGGTGGGATCGTCATACCAGCGAAGAATTCCAGCCGTGGTGGTGGCGCTCAAAAGTTGCGTATTTCCGGCACAAGCCGTAGTTGTTGGCCCAACCGTTACCACGGGAACATCATGTATCAAAGCGACCAAGGGCGTTCGTGGGGTGTTGGGACAATCGACCAAAGCGGCAAAATACACCGTAGTTGATGATAGAATTGGGGTGGTAAAAGACGGTCCCGAAGCAATAGGTGTTCCCCCAACCGCACTTGTATACCAGGCAATCGGATTTCCTAAAGCATTGACCGATAGGGTTACACTTCCAGTACCACACGATTCTCCCTCGATGATGCTATTGATTTGTACCATATACACCGAGGTGCTCGTTGATAATTGCAGTATTGGGTCATTGGGCATCCCGCCAAATTCGACAATATACCCTTGCGGTTGATAGGGGCCGCTAGAGTCTCCTGTATTGGATAGATCATTCCAAGAACCGGGGATACCTATACCCGGTGCGGTGATATGCGCATAATCTTCATTTCCCATATTGTTGGGTTCCCCTGAATTCCAAAAAGCATAGTAGAGTAAAGTGCCCATTTCAGGTCCCGACATCCAGCGCCATTGTCCTTCGGTTTGTTGGTCGCTTGCGCCAATCCAACCCGTGCCAGAAGCTTGATTTCCCGCAAAGGTTGCTTCCTCCGCCGAGGTAAGCGTAGCCAAATACCCTTGTAGCCCAAAATAGTTGCTGGCCGAGGCTAACGTTAGGGCATCGCTCCAGGTAATCCCTACGTTGGGTACAAAAAGATAGTAATGTCCTGTAGAGGGTAGATAATTGGCATCACCCACTGCAATGGCAAAAGTTCGTGTTCCCGTAGGAGTAGGATGGTTACTTTGATACATAACCCCTACTATAGCGGCTTGCAATTCGGCATAAGAAGGTTGAGCAGTAATTCCCGTTAGTGTAAGCTTTCCCGAAGCGGCATCCCACGAACTGCTGATGTTGGGGTGAACTCCCGTAAGAAACAAAATATCCTGCCCTAAAACATATCCTCCCGAAATTTGCACTGTCACTTGATGGGTTCCCGTATCATCGGGGTCGATAAAAGACATGGAGGTAGCAATAGGAAGGGCAGTGCCGGGACAATAGGCTTGATTGCCTGTAGCTTGCAAAATAGGGGCAACGTTGGCAGTCTGCGCCCGAAGGGTACAACTTAGAAACAAAAAAAGTACGAGTAGGCGACACATACGGTTATTGTTTCATTTTTTGAAAAACATCCCAAACCACTATACCGGCACTAACGGCGATATTGAGGGAATGTTTGGTGCCCAATTGGGGAATTTCAATACAACCATCGCATTGTTCAATTGCTTTTTGTGATACACCGTAAACTTCGTTTCCAAAAATTAAAGCATAGTGTTCGTCAGGTTGTGGGTGAAAGGTATTCAGGAATGTAGCGCCTTCGACTTGTTCGATAGCATAAATTTTCCAGCCTTCTTGCTTGAGCTTTTCGACCGCGGTTACCACCTCTTTTTGGTATTCCCAGGCTACAGTTTCGGTGGCACCTAAGGCTGTTTTTTGGATTTCTTTGTGCGGTGGAGTAGCCGTGATGCCACAGAGGTAAATTTTTTCGATCAAAAAGGCATCAGCGGTTCGAAAAACAGACCCAATGTTATGGAGGCTCCGAATGTCGTCAAGGATGAGTATTAAAGGTGTTTTTGCCGCCGATTTAAAGTCGGCTACCGTTTTTCGTTCAAGTTCGTTATTGGCTAATTTTCGCATGGTACAAAAATAAAAAAAGCCCCAGAAAGGAGCTTTTATCGTTTCATAAAGTATTATTAACTTTTCACAGGTGCTGTTCCTTCGGGTTGCGGGGCTTGGAGTACATTTCCTTTTATGGTCAATACTTTAACTTCATTGCCCAATGCATTGGAGCGCACAGTTACATTTTTGGTAAATTGGCCTACACGGTCGGTGGCATAACGAACTCCAATTACCCCGCGTTGTCCGGGTTGAATTGGGTCTTTGGGCGTAGTTGGTACCGTACATCCACAAGAACCCTGAGCGCTTTCAATAATCAAAGGCTTGTTGCCTGTATTGACAAAAACAAATTCACGATTACCGTCGGCATTGTGAGGAATCGTTCCGTAATCAATCGTTTCATTCTCGAAAGTGATTTGCGGACCATCCACTTTTTGAGCCGGTTGTGCAGGTGGAGGTGTTGCCGGTTTTGCATTCGCGTTGGGCGTTTGTGCATGGGTTACTCCAATAATCGACAAAGCAGCTACTAAAAGTATTTTTTTCATCGTATAATAAATTTAAATTAGAGAAGCAAATCTAATAAAAATTCGTAAACCTCTTGTTTTTTCTTCAAATTGTTAGTCAATTCATGCTTACGATTTCTGAAGAAATTAGCTATTTTCGTAGTTCTTAATTTTTAAATGAAAACGAAGTGGCTACAAAAGAAAAAAGTTTCAAAGAAACCCCTTTGATGAAACAGTACAACGAAATAAAGTCCAAATATCCGGACGCTTGTTTGTTGTTTCGTGTAGGTGATTTTTATGAAACATTTGGTGAAGATGCCATTCGTGCTTCCAAAATTTTAGGGATTATCTTGACCAAGCGAGGCAATGGTTCGGCTTCCGAAACGGCATTAGCCGGATTTCCGCACCATTCGCTTAATACGTATTTGCCCAAATTGGTTAAGGCCGGACTTCGGGTGGCGATTTGCGACCAATTGGAAGATCCAAAAATGACCAAAACCATCGTAAAGCGCGGGGTCACTGAATTGGTTACGCCAGGAGTCGCTTTAAATGATGAAGTGTTGCAAACCAAGTCTAATAACTTTTTAGCAGCCATTCATTTTGGCAAAAAGTTCCACGGGATTGCTTTTTTGGATGTATCTACGGGGGAGTTCCTCACAGCCCAAGGCAATGAAGAATATTTGGATAAACTGTTGCAAAACTTTGCGCCTGCAGAGATTTTAGTACCCAAATACCAGAAAAAAGAGTTTTCAGAAACCTTTGGAGAGCACTATACTACTTTTTTTCTAGAGGATTGGATTTACAAAGCCGATTATGCTTTTGAAAAACTAACCACCCATTTTCAAACCAATTCTTTAAAAGGTTTTGGTATTGAAGAGGTGTCGGAAGGAATTGTAGCTTCGGGAGCCATACTGTATTATTTATCAGAAACGCAACATCATAAATTACAGCACATTACGCAAATCCAGCGCATAGCCGAGAGTGCCTATGTGTGGATGGATCGATTTACCATTCGGAATTTAGAACTATACCACAGTTACAATCCCAATGCGGTCACGCTCTTGGATGTTATTGATAAAACGATTTCTCCCATGGGGTCGCGTTTGTTGAAACGTTGGTTGGCTTTGCCTCTCAAAGAAATTTCTAAAATTAGAGAGCGACATCAAGTAGTAGCCTATTTGCAAAGTCATCCCGAGGTAATGCAACAAATGCAACGACAAATACGCTTAATTTCCGACTTGGAGCGCTTAATTTCCAAAGTGGCAACTGGACGAATCGGGCCTAAGGAGCTGGTGGCCTTGAAAGAGTCGTTGGATGCGATTCTTCCCATCAAAGAAAAGGCACTCGCAAGTACCCAAGAAGCCGTCCGTGTTTTAGGTGATAGTTTGCATGCTTGTGATGTGTTGCGCGAAAAAATAGCCACCACCTTACAATCCGAACCTCCGGTTTCTATCGCCAAGGGGAATGCTATTCGCACAGGGGTTCATGAAGAGTTGGATGCCTTACGGACGATAGCGTATTCGGGGAAGGAATATTTGGAGGGGATTGAAAAACGCGAATCGGAGCGTACAGGAATTAGTTCTTTAAAAATCGCATTCAATAACGTTTTTGGCTATTATATTGAAGTTCGAAACACCCATAAAGATAAAGTTCCCCAAGATTGGATTCGCAAGCAAACTTTGGTCAATGCCGAGCGGTACATTACTGAGGAGCTAAAAGAATACGAGACCAAAATATTGGGAGCAGAAGAGAAAATCCAACATATTGAATCGCGCTTGTTTGAAGAATTGGTGAGTTGGGTGGGGAGTTATATCAAGCCCGTCCAAACGAATGCGCAGTTGATTGCTCAATTAGATTGTTTGTTGTCGTTTGCGCAAATGGCCGTGGAACACCATTATGTTTGTCCCGAATTGGACGACTCGTTTGATTTGGAAATTGTCAACGGGCGTCATCCCGTTATAGAAAAGCAATTGCCTGCAGGAGTGCCTTATGTGTCCAATGATGTGTACCTCGATCGAACCAATCAGCAATTAATGATGATTACAGGGCCGAATATGTCGGGAAAATCGGCAATACTGCGGCAAACCGCACTTTTGGTATTGTTGGCTCAAATGGGAAGTTTTGTGCCCGCAGAGCGCTTGCGAATGGGGGTTGTCGATAAAATTTTCACCCGAGTGGGCGCCAGCGACAACATCTCGATGGGCGAATCTACCTTTATGGTCGAAATGAATGAAACGGCCTCTATTTTGAATAATATTTCGGAGCGGAGTTTGGTGCTTTTGGATGAAATTGGTCGTGGGACAAGTACCTACGATGGAATTTCGATTGCTTGGGCGATTGCCGAGTATTTGCATGAACATCCTTCGCGCCCCAAGACATTATTTGCTACGCATTATCATGAATTAAATGAAATGGGCGAGTCTTTTGAACGGATCAAGAATTATAATGTTTCGGTGAAAGAACTCAAAGACAATGTCTTGTTCATGCGTAAGTTGGTCGTTGGCGGGAGTGCGCATAGTTTTGGAATCCATGTTGCGAAAATGGCTGGAATGCCGCAGACCGTGGTACAAAAAGCACAAAAAATGTTGAAGAGATTAGAAAAGAAACATTCGTCAGAGGCGTTGCTCGATATGAAGTCGGATACCGATTTACAGCTCAGTTTTTTCAATTTAGACGATCCATTACTTGAGGAAATACGAGAGGAAATACAACGATTGGATATAAATACCTTGACTCCGGTGGAGGCGTTAATGAAGCTCAATGAAATTAAAAGAATGCTAGGGCAGTAACGATAGTTTGGTTATCAAGGGTTTACTGAAGTAGTCTAATTTTTTTCAAATTTTCCCTTGCAAAATACATTTAATGTATTACATTTGCATCCGCAATCGCAGTTAATGCGGTTGGTTCTAAAGTTTACTTGCGAAAATAGCTCAGTTG
>NZ_JAIXWA010000069.1 GCF_027482425.1 Flavobacterium sp. | reverse complement strand
TAATTCGCCTACTTCATCCAAAAAAATGGTGCCGCCATCGGCTACTTCAAAATAGCCTTCGCGCGTTTGTGTAGCCCCAGTAAACGACCCTTTTTTTTTTTTTTTAAGTTCACTATCAATGGTGCCTTCATGAATGGCCCCGCAGTTGACCGCAATGTATTTACCGTGTTTACGATGCGAAAGGGAATGAATAATCTTCGGAATGCTTTCTTTTCCTACACCACTTTCTCCGACCACCAACACCGAAATATCGGTGGGTGCCACTTGAATTGCTTTTTCTATGGCGCGGTTCAATTTGGCGTCATTTCCGATAATTTCAAATCGTTGTTTGATACTTTGTACACTTTCCATAAGTCAAGGAATTAAAGCAATTGTTTTTTTACGGATACTGCTTTTAAAAGCGTCCGGATGGCTTCTATTTGGTCGGGTTGGAGTTGCGTTTTAAATATAGGTAAAGCTGAATTATGATGCGTGTAAATTAAAAACCAGCGTTTGGTTTCTTTCACCTGGTAAATCGAATGCCAACTTCGGGATACTTGAAAACTGCTTCCTTTTTGTTCGATTTCTTTTTCGTTCAAACGCAATTGGTGCAGTTCTTGATTTTTTGGGTTATGCAACAACGACCGTTTCAACGTCCAAAGAAAATAACCGTAAATTAGAAGTCCAATGCCTACCAAGAGCAAACCGTTAAACGAAGCCACCCAATATTCAGGAAGTCGGTAATAAAGCGCTGCAAAAAGACTGCATCCCAATAAAATTCCTACGGTAAAAAGCAGGAATTTCACGATAGTTTTTTCAAATAATACATACCGCGTAGCCAAGGCCATTTCTTGCAAATCGGGTCGGTATTGAATATGAATTTCCATGATTTACGATTGCATTCGCTCAGCATAGCCAATGGCCTCTCCGATGAGTGTTGCCGAGGTACAGTCGGTTACCTTAACCATGACAAAGTCCCCGGGTTTATAATTTTCTTTAGGGAAAACGACTACCGTATTTTGCGAATTACGTCCGCTCCAATGCGCATCCGAACGTTTCGATTCTTTTTCAATCAACACTTCGACTTCTTGTTCCAAAAAGCGACGGGTTCGTTCCCATCCTAATTTTTGTTGAAGCGCGATAATTTCATTCAAACGTCGTTTTTTGACCTCTTCCGGCACATCATCTTCCATTTTGCGCGCAGCCAATGTTCCTGGGCGCTCTGAATAGGCAAACATGAATCCAAAATCATACTTGGCATATTCCATTAAGGACAAGGTGTCTTGATGATCCTCCTCTGTTTCTGTCGGGAAGCCAGCAATCATGTCTTGCGATAACGAAATCTCAGGAATGATTTCGTAAATTTTATCGACCAATGCCATATATTCTTCTCGTGTATGCTGACGATTCATCGCTTCCAAAATTCGTGTGCTTCCACTTTGAACGGGTAAGTGAATGTACTTACATATATTATGGTGCTTGGCCATCGTTTCGATAACCTCCAAATGCATGTCTTGTGGGTTGGAAGTGGAAAAGCGAAAACGCATTTTTGGAAACTGAGTAGCACAGAGGTCTAAAAGTTGTGCAAAATTGACCGCCGTCGCTTTTTGCATTTCTGAAGCTTTGACAAAATCCTTTTTTAACCCGCCGCCATACCATAGATAACTGTCCACATTTTGTCCCAAAAGCGTTACCTCTTTGTAGCCTTTATCCCAAAGATCTTGAATTTCGGCCAGAATACTTTGCGGTTCACGACTGCGTTCACGTCCACGGGTAAAAGGAACAACGCAAAAAGTACACATGTTGTCACAGCCTCGCGTAATGGATACAAAGGCATTAACACCATTACTGTTTAAACGCACCGGGGCGATATCGCCGTAGGTTTCCTCTTTCGACAAAATTACATTGATGGCATCGCGACCGTCTTCCACCTCTTTTAAAAGGTTGGGAATGTCCTTATAGGCATCGGGTCCTACCACCATGTCAACAATTTTTTCTTCGTCCAAAAATTTCTCTTTCAAGCGTTCGGCCATGCATCCCAAAACACCCACTTTCATCGAAGGGTTGATTTTTTTTACCGCATTATATTGCTCCAAACGCTTGCGAACGGTTTGTTCCGCTTTGTCACGAATCGAACAGGTATTGACCAAAACCAAATCGGCTTCTTCCAAATTTTGGGTCGTATTGTACCCTTCATTGGCCAAAATAGAAGCCACAATCTCACTGTCTGAAAAATTCATCTGACAGCCGTAGCTTTCGATAAACATTTTTTTGGTGTTTCCTTGACGTTCGTCGAGAATCAAACTTTGTCCTTGTATACTTTCGTTAATTTCTTTTTCCATCGACCTTGTGCCGTTCAATTGCGTGAAACGGACTGCAAAGATAATACTAAAATCAAATATATGACAAGATGGCAGTGTTAATCTTGAGAGGAAGTCATTTTATACACTATACCCAAATTTTGAGTAAAAAAGGAGATAAATCCAAATAGTAAATAGGTGTCTTTTGACATAACATACATAGGCAATTGAAAACGCTTCCTCTTGGAATTTAAAAAAAACACCTACTTTTGCCCCAAACAAAACAATGAATGGCAAAAAATTTAGTGATTGTAGAGTCGCCTGCCAAGGCCAAAACCATTGAAAAATTTCTTGGGAAAGATTTTCAGGTGGAGTCGAGTTATGGACATATTGCCGATTTACCTTCCAAGGAAATAGGAGTAGATGTTGCCAATGGCTTCAAGCCCAAATACGAAGTTTCTCCCGATAAGAAAGCCTTGGTTAAAAAACTCAAAGATCTTGCTAAATCGGCCGAAATGGTTTGGTTGGCTTCCGATGAGGACCGTGAAGGAGAAGCGATTTCTTGGCATTTGGCAGAAGAACTGAAGTTGGATCACCAAAAAACAAAACGCATTGTTTTTCATGAAATTACCAAAACCGCCATTCAAAAAGCGATCGAAAATCCAAGAGGTATCGATTATAATTTAGTCAATGCACAACAAGCCCGGCGTGTACTCGACCGTTTGGTAGGGTATGAGCTTTCGCCCGTTTTATGGAAAAAAGTGAAAGGGGGACTCTCAGCGGGGCGCGTGCAGTCGGTTTCTGTTCGCTTAATTGTCGAACGGGAACGTGAAATTCAAGCGTTTAAAGCTGAACCTTCTTTCAGTATCGCTGCAGAATTTGCGAATGAAAAAGGGAAAGTTGTCAAAACGAAGTTGGCTAAAAACTTTTCAAGCCAAGAACAAGCGGCACGATTTTTATCTCAAAATATCGGAGCTGAATATACAGTAGGCGATTTAGAAACGAAACCGGCCAAAAAATCACCTGCGCCCCCATTTACGACGTCAACGTTGCAACAAGAAGCGGCACGTAAGTTATACCTTCCTGTGGGAATTACCATGCAAATTGCACAACGCCTCTACGAAGCAGGTTTGATTACCTACATGCGTACCGACAGCGTAAACTTATCGCAAGAAGCTATGGCAGCCGCTAAAGCGGAAATCTCAAGATATTATGGCCCTGAATTTAGCAAACCGCGCAATTTCAACACCAAGTCCAAAGGCGCGCAAGAGGCCCACGAAGCGATACGTCCCACCGATATGTCACGCCACTCGGTTGATTTGGACCGTGATCAAGCACGATTGTATGATTTGATTTGGAAACGAACCCTTGCTTCACAAATGAGTGATGCCGAATTGGAGCGAACCCAAGCCAAAATTCTGGCCAATTCGCATTCAGAACCTTTTATTGCTTCAGGAGAGGTGATCAAATTTGAAGGCTTTTTAAAAGTCTATTTAGAAGGCCATGATGATGAAGAAGATGAGCAAGAAGTAATGTTGCCTGCCATGAAAGTCGGTGAGCGCATGGTAAACCAACACATATCGGCCACCGAACGTTTTTCGCGTCCCCCAAGCCGCTATACTGAAGCCTCTTTGGTTAAAAAATTAGAAGAATTAGGCATCGGACGCCCTTCGACTTATGCGCCTACGATTTCAACCATCATGGGAAGAAATTATGTAGAGAAAGGAAGTTTTGAAGGCCAAGAGCGAAAATACCAGCAATTAGTGTTGAAAGACAATCAGGTCATTACACAAACCTTGACCGAAAATGTTGGGTCAGATAAAGGGAAGTTAGTGCCCACCGATATTGGGATTATCGTGAATGATTTCTTGGTAAAAAACTTTGAGACGATTCTCGACTATAATTTTACGGCTAAAGTAGAGCAAGATTTCGATGAAATTGCAGAAGGGAACCGTGATTGGGCGGCAATGATGAATGATTTTTACAAGCATTTTCACCCCAATGTAGTCGATGTGGAGCAAAATGCCGATCGTGAAAGTGGGGAACGTATTTTAGGTACTGATCCCAAAACAGGAAAACCCGTTTCGGTGCGTTTGGGAAAATTTGGACCTATGGCACAAATTGGCGATGCAGAAGATACGGCTAAACAGTTTGCCAGTTTACGTCAAGATCAAAACATCAGTACCATAACGCTTGAAGAGGTGTTAAACTTATTTGAATTGCCCAAAAAATTAGGGGTGTATCAAGGGGAAGAAATTGAGGTGAATAATGGGCGCTTCGGACCCTATGTGCGTTTTGGTAAACAGTTTATTTCGCTTCCCAAAGGAATGGATCCTATGGATGCTACTATGGAATTGGCGCAACAATTAATTGATGAAAAGAACCAAGCCGATGCCCCAATCGGTTCTTACGATGGGTTGCCCGTACAAAAAGGGGTAGGGCGCTTTGGGCCTTTCATTAAATGGAATGGGATGTTTATTAATGTCAGCAAAAAGTACAATTTTGACCATCTTTCCGACGAAGACATTCAGAATTTGATTGTAGAAAAACTCCAAAAAGAAGAAGAGAAAGTACTTCAAGAATGGCCCGAGGAGAAAATCCGTATCGAAAAGGCACGATGGGGACGTTCCGTGATTTTAAAAGGTAAAATTAAGATAGAATTAAACAAGGATATTGATGCTGCAAAGTTGACTCTGGAGGAGGTTAAAGCTCTGTTGGATAAAAAAGCACCAGCAAAGAAAGCTCCTGCCAAGAAAGCACCTGCCAAAAAAACAGCAACAACCAAAAAGAAATAAAAGGTTATGGAATTTGATTTTCTAACCCCATTGGAGACCGATTTGATCATAGATATCAAACGTTTGTCTTCACAACAATTGGGACAAAAAGTTGTTTTTCACACTCAAGAGGCTTTTCCCGATGTCACCCAAATTGACATAGCTATTGTTGGAGTGCCAGAAAATAGAGGAGCGCAAAGTTTTGTAGCGCTCGAGGACCTCTCCGAAATACGAATGCAATTGTATCGATTGTTTCCCGGAAATTGGAATAAAATTATGGCCGATATGGGCGATATCAATCCCGGAAATTCTCCAGAGGATACCTATTATGCCTTGCGAAAGGTGGTTTCTAAATTGTTGAAGAATAAAATTGTACCTATTATTATAGGAGGTTCTCAAGACCTTACTTATGCCGTTTATAGAGGGTATGATGATTTGGAGCAAATGGTCAATTTGGTTGCTATTGATAACCGTTTTGATTTTGGCAAACAAGACGACAGCATTCCAGCGTTGGCGTATTTATCCAAAATGATAGTTGAAGAACCTACGAATTTGTTTAATTACAGTAATATTGGGTATCAAACGTATTATAATTCGCAAGAAGAAATTGACTTAATAGAGAAATTATACTTTGATGCATACCGTTTAGGGGATGTCAGTGCTCAAGTGGCACTTGCCGAGCCCGTTTTTCGAGATGCTGATTTAGTGAGTTTGGATATGACTTCGGTGAAATCGTCGGATTCAGGGAATTTTATCGATTTTCAACCGAACGGATTTAGCGGAAAAGAAATCTGTGCTTTGGCGCGTTATGCAGGAATTAGCGATAAAGTGAGTGCCTTTGGTATTTTTAACCATCAAGCAACTTCTCAAGAAGCTCCACTCATTGCCCAAATTATTTGGTATTTTATGGAAGGGGTGAATTTCCGTTCTAATGAATATCCCTTTGGAAGTCGGGAACATTATTTAAAGTATATTGTACCCTTTGAAAATGAGGAAATCGTGTTTTATAAGAGTAACAAAACCGATCGTTGGTGGATAGAAGTTCCATTTTTTTCAAACATTCACAATAAGCTACATAAAAACACGTTATTGCCCTGTACTCATGACGATTATTTGGCCGCTTGCAATCAAGAGTTCCCCGAACGTTGGTGGAAAGCACAACGAAAGAGTATTTTGTAACAACCAAGCAATTTTTGTAAGAAATATATTTCAAAAATTATCAAAGTTGCTTTTTAGCGATAAATAAATGCACTTAATCGACATTTTCTCATTGTCAATTCAACTTAAGTTGTATTTTTGATTTGTGAAAAAAAATTTAAGAAGCAAATAATTGTTTTTTTGAAAAATAATAGATAGGTTTACGGCCTCAAAAAAAATAATATAAATTAACCCAAGTTATATGAAGAAGTTCATTGCGTTTGCATCTGTTTTAACCCTATTAGCCAGCTGTGGGAAGTCCAGTGACAAGGGCGAATTAGTAGGAGTTAAGGGTAAAAAATGGCATCCCGAAAAACCCTACGGAATGACATTGGTTCCTGGTGGAGCTTTTATCATGGGTAAATCAGATGATGATTTAGCTAATGTACAAGATGCGCCTACGAAAACAGTGACGGTTCGTTCCTTTTACATGGACGAAACAGAAATCACGAACAGTGAATACCGTCAGTTCGTAGAATGGGTTAAGGACTCTGTCATCCGTGTTCGTTTGGCTATTTTAGCTGATGAGGTAGGTGTAAAGCCAGGTGCCGGTAAAGGCGGTAAAGGTGGGGGAAGTATCGGCGATTTTGCATTTGCTGATCAAGATCCAGCCAAAATGACGCCTTACGACAAATACATGTACGAGAATTACTATAGTGTTGGTACACCTGATGATCCTTATGCGGGTCGTCGTTTGAATCGTAAAGTAAAATTGATTACCGATACTAAAAAATACCCTGATGAATATTATGTAGAGGTAATGGACTCTATGTATTTGCCAGCTACAGAATCCTACAACGGTTTGCGTACGATTGACGTGAATAAATTAGAATTCCGTTATTCATGGATGGACATTCAAGCGGCAGCAAAAGCTAAAGTGGGTAAGCGTAGTAAGTTTATCCGTAATGAGAAAACGAGAGTGTATCCAGATACCACAGTTTGGATAAAAGATTTTGCGTACTCGTACAACGAGCCAATGCATAATGATTATTTCTGGCACCAAGCTTATGGAGATTATCCTGTAGTAGGGGTGAACTGGAAGCAAGCAAAAGCATTTTGTGCTTGGAGAACATTGAATAAAAACGTTTACATCAAATCCAAGAAAAAAGGAAGAGATTTGGTTAATTCCTTCCGTTTGCCTACCGAAGCAGAGTGGGAATACGCAGCGCGAGGAGGTCTAGAATCAGCAACCTATCCTTGGGGAGGTCCTTATGCTAAAAATGATCGCGGTTGTTTTATGGCTAACTTCAAGCCCAATCGTGGAGACTACGCAGCAGATCAAGCGTTGTACACAGTGGAAGCCAAATCATTTGAGCCAAACGGATACAATCTATACAACATGTCAGGTAACGTAGCGGAGTGGACCGATTCATCGTATGAAGCAGGGGCCTACGAATATGTTTCTACAATGAACCCTAATGTTCCAGATACGTCCAACAAGCGTAAAGTAGTGCGCGGAGGTTCTTGGAAAGATGTGGCCTACTTCCTTCAAGTAGGAACACGTGATTTCGAATACCAAGATACAGCACGTAGTTACATTGGTTTCCGTACCGTACAAGATTATATGGGTACGCAAGTTACCGGTAACGCTGGAAAAGCGGGAAGACGCCGCTAATTTAAATTGTATATTAACTAACTTAATTATATTAAACTTAACTAACTAAATTATTATTATTATGGGACTATTACCACCTAGAGTTATGAATTTCACCTACGGTATGGGTGCAGCTGTTGTAATTATTGGAGCGTTGTTCAAATTGATGCACTGGCCAGGAGCAAGTTTGATGTTGATCATCGGGTTAAGTACAGAAGCTTTGATTTTCGGTCTTTCTGCTTTTGATGCTCCTGAAAAAGAATTGGATTGGTCTTTGGTGTATCCTGAGTTAGCAGGAGGTCAAGCTAAAGCACGTGATAAAAAAGAAAACCCAGCAGAAGCTCAAGGTTTGTTATCACAAAAATTAGACAACTTATTGAAAGAAGCTAAAATTGATGGTGAATTGATGGCTAGCTTAGGAAACAGTATCAAGAACTTTGAAGGTGCTGCGAAAGCAATTTCTCCAACGGTTGATTCTGTAGCTTCTACTAAAAAATATGCTGAAGAGATGACCAAAGCGGCTACGCAATTGGAAACCTTAAACAGTTTATACCAAGTGCAGTTACAAGCGGCTGAGCGAAATGCTCAAATCAACAATGAAGTAGCTGAAAACAACTTAAAATTAAAAGATCAAATGCAGTCGTTAGCTTCCAACTTACAGTCGTTAAATTCTGTATACGGAGGTATGTTAACTGCAATGAGCAACCGATAATTAGTTTTAAACGCTCATTATTTATTTTAACGAATTAAAACTAATTAGAAGAAATGGCAGGAGGAAAATTAACCCCTAGACAGAAGATGATTAACCTTATGTACCTGGTTTTCATCGCGATGTTGGCATTAAACATGTCGAAAGAAGTACTTTCGGCGTTTGGTTTGATGGATGAAAAATTTGAAGAAGTTAACGCTGGAGCTAAAAAAGCAAATGAGGATATGTTGCAAGTTTTAGCTGCTAAAGCAGGTGAAAATGCAAACTTTAAAGTCGCATTAGATCAAGCTACTCGTGTTAAGGAAATTTCTAAAACTTTTTACGATTATTTAGAAACAATTAAAGGTGATATTACAAAAGATTTTCAATTAGATGAAAAAACTGGAAAACTTCCTTATGAAGCTATGGATAAGTCAAATATTGACGAACTATGGTTTAAAGGTGATGGTTATTCTTCTAAAGGAAATGAAATTGTAGGTGCTTTTGCAAAATACTTGTCTGACATGAAGGCAGTACTTGGTGAAAATGTAAAATTAACTCCAATTGTACGCGAAATTGATGCTAAATTTGGTACAAAAGATGTTAAGGATGGCGAGGGTGTAACTAAAAAATATTTAGATTACCATTTCAAAGGTTTCCCAGCCATTGCTACTTTGTCAAAATTGGCTTTAATGCAAAACGATATTAAAAAAGCAGAAGCAGATATTTACCAAATCTTATTAGGAAAAGCTGCTATTGAGACAATGTCTTTGAAAAACTTCCAAGCGATTGTTGCCTT
>NZ_JAIXWA010000015.1 GCF_027482425.1 Flavobacterium sp. | reverse complement strand
TTCCAAGCGATTGTTGCCTTAGATAAAAATGTATATTTCCAAGGGGAACAAGTTACTGGTAAAGTGGTTATTGGTAAATATGATGAAAATGTTAAAGTTGCTAGTTTTGCTGGACCAGGAAAAGTAGTTAACGGACAGGCGGTTATTAATGCTACAGCGGGAAGTATTGGGGAGCAAAATTTAAACGGTAGCTTCACATTTATGGAAGATGGTAAGCCAGTTAAGTTGCCTTTTGAAGGTAAATACGTGGTAGTTCCTCGTCCTAACAATGCTAATATCTCCGCAGATAAAATGAATGTGGTGTACCGTGGTTTACCTAACCCAATGACTATTTCTATTGCTGGTATCTCTGATAACAATGTAACTGCAACGGCTGCTGGATTGAAAAATTTAGGAAAAGGAAAGTATGATTTGAATCCTGGTGCAGGTACAGAGGTTACAATTAGTGTTTCTGGAAAGATGACAGATGGTAAAACGGTTAATGATAAAAAAGTTTTCCGTATCAAAAACATTCCTGCACCGCAAGGAGCTATTGGAGGGACACCTGGTGTACAGAAAGGAGCAAAATCACGTTTGCAAGCATCTCAAATTTCAGCTGTATTACCTGATTTCTTGTATGACTTGAAATTCCGTGTAACGCAATTTGTATTTAAGGTTCCTGGTCAAGCTTCTATCGTGGTAAATGGTGATCGATTGAACGCTCAGTGTATCGCTGCTTTAGCACGAGTATCCAAAGGTGATCAAGTCACTATTTCAGATATTAAATCTAAAGTAGATGGAGCAGGTTCGATTGAAGTTAAAACTGCGGCTCCAGCCATCTATGAAATACAATAATGCTTCTTGTAAAGCGTTTGTATAATAAACAAAAGAAAAAATGAAATTGAAAAGCCTTTTAGTACTCATTTTAGCTGTAGTAGGTTCTTCGGTAACCGCACAGTCCAACTTGTTGAACGCAAAATCGCCCGATGAGATCGGTAAAAAAACTTCGGCCCAATTGGAGTCCGATAATGACAAACCATTACCGTATGGTTATGTGCATGATCGCGATGTATTGATGGGTAAAATGATTTGGGAAAACATTGACTTAGATGAACGCGTTAATTTCCCCCTTTATTACCCTGTGGATACAGCATTTGTTGGAAAAGAACGACGTTCCCTATTTGCCGTTTTGCTAAAAGGAATTAAAGATGGTAAAATCACTGAGGTCTATGGTGATGACTATTTCAATATCAAAAAGTCATTAAAAGACATGGAGTCAGTATTTAAGTTTATTGATACTACGGATGCTGGTAAAGACGAAATCAACAATTATTATGAGGATTATAAGTCAGGCAAAAAAGTACTTGATAAACAATTCATCAATGAAACCGAATTAGATGCCTCTGACATTTCTGGGTATAAAGTAAAAGGGTTTTGGTACTTTGATAAACGTCAAAGTGAGCTTAAATACCGCTTAATGGCCATTTGTCCCTTAGCTGTGGAAGCGCGTGACAAAGCTCGTGGAAACAATGATCCGATTGAATTATTTTGGGTGTATTTTCCGGCAGTGCGAAACATTTTGCATGAAGCCAAAGCATTTAATGACCGAAATTCCGCCATGCCTATTACTTTTGATCAATTGTTGAATTCACGCCGTTTTGGAGGTGTAATTTACAAAGAAGAGAACGTATATGGCGATCGTACCATTCAAGATTACATGAAAGACAACGCGCAGTCCCAACTTCTAGAGTCTGAACGCGTGAAAGAAAAGATTCGTAATTTTGAACAGGATATGTGGAATTACTAAAATTCAATTTCAATTCTAAACATAGAAACTCCTACCTTTGGTGGGAGTTTTTTTTATGATTACATACGATTATATCATTGTTGGGGGCGGTTTAGCCGGTTTGGCTTTTGCACAGTATTGTCGCAAAAACAACCGAACATTCCTTTTGTTCGAGGATGGCTCTCAAAAGGCATCGCTTATCGCAGGAGGGCTCTACAACCCTGTAGTGCTTAAACGATTTACTTCAATATGGAATGCACAAGCGCAACTTCAATGTGCCGACGAATTTTATCGCGAGCTCGCGACTGATCTAAAATGTAAATTAGATTATCCTTTATCTTTATATCGTGTTCTTCATTCTGTAGAAGAACAAAATAATTGGTTTACCGCTGCCGATAAACCGACTTTAAGTTCGTTTCTGGCGACTCCATTAGTACATAATGCGCATCCCTCAATAGAAGCTCCTTTTCATTTAGGAAGCGTTACAAATTGCGGCTATGTCGATACAAAAATGCTGCTACAGCAGTTTCATCATCGTTTAGAAACAGAGGAGGTTCTTATTCGAGAAAGCTTTAACTATGGGGATATTGCTATAGATGAAGCAGGTATTACCTATCACGAAATTAGAGCAAACCACATCGTTTTTGCCGAAGGTTTTGGGTTGTCTCAAAATCCCTTTTTCCATACGCTTCCCCTTGACGGTACCAAAGGGGAGTTGTTGGTCATTCGTGCTCCTGAATTAAAGCTCGACGCCATTTATAAATCGGGAGTCTTTATATTTCCTTTAGGGAATGACCATTATAAAGTAGGTGCCACGTATGATTGGCAAGACAAAACCGACGTGCCAACTCCTGCAGCGCGTGAGGAATTAGTTCAAGGATTAAAGGCTTTTATAAAGGTTGATTTTGAAGTGGTAGCCCATTTTGCAGGCGTACGACCCACCGTCAAAGACAGACGTCCTTTGGTTGGGACGCATCCGTTACATACAAACGTACATATTTTGAACGGAATGGGAACACGAGGCGTATTACTTGCGCCTGCCATGGCAAAGGCTTTATTTGAATCTATTGTGTTGGGAATCCCTTTAGACCCCCATGTCGATATCCAACGATTTAAACATTTTTACGCCAAGCCTTATCGTAATTGACAAACATGTTTATATAGATATTACGGGCAATGCGAGCGGTCACAGGCATTAAGACCAAAATCCCTATCCCTAAGGCGATAAATGAAGTCTTAGCAGGGAGTCCAAGAATTAACTTGGTAATGACAAAAATAGCGACCCCAAACGCAATGGACACGCCATAAGCCACATACATCGCCCCATAAAAAAATGAAGGTTCAATTTCATAACGCAAATGACAATGGCTACAGGTTTCATGCATAGTGTATACTTTGCTCAATTTGTAGGGATTTTTTTCCACATACATATTTTCTTCTTGACAACGAGGACAACTTCCTGTTAAAATACTATTGATTTTCCAGCCTTTTTTTAACATTTGCAAATAATTTGATACAAAGGTAAAATAACCCTTTTTATCCCTTGTAACCTAAGTCACAATTTTATGTTGAATATCCATAATTTATCGGTTTCTTTCGGAGGTACCTATTTGTTTGAAGAAGTAACCTTTCGATTGGGTTCGGGCGATCGCGTTGGACTCGTAGGGAAAAATGGCGCCGGTAAATCAACCATGCTCAAAATTTTAGCAGGTGACATCAAACCCGACAGCGGGACCATTGCAACAGAGCGCGATATTAAACTAGGTTTTTTACGTCAAGATATCGATTTTGAACAAGGACGAACCGTACTCGAAGAGGCCTATGAAGCTTTTGAAGAGATTAAATATATCGAGCGAAAAATTGAGGATATAAACCATCAATTGGTGACACGAACCGATTATGAAAGCGAAGCCTATAGTCAGTTGATTGAAGATTTGTCAGAGTACACGCATCGCTTTGAATTGTTGGACGGCTACAATTATGTAGGAAACACCGAGCGAATTTTATTGGGCTTAGGATTTAAACGGGAGGAATTTAACAACCCCACCGAAACCTTCTCGGGAGGTTGGCGTATGCGTATTGAACTTGCCAAACTTTTGTTGCAATCCAACGATGTTTTACTACTCGATGAGCCCACCAATCACTTGGATATTGAAAGTATAATTTGGTTGGAAAGTTTTTTGAAAACATTCCCAGGCGTAGTCGTTATTGTTTCGCATGATAAAATGTTTTTGGATAATGTGACCAATCGCACCATTGAAATTTCATTAGGTAAAATTTACGATTACAATAAACCTTATTCACAGTACCTTGTTCTTCGTGAAGATATTCGTGAAAAACAGTTAGCCTCCCAGCGTAATCAGCAAAAAAAGATTGAAGAAACCGAAAAACTGATTGAACGCTTTCGCTACAAGGCAACCAAAGCAGCCATGGCACAATCCATGATAAAAAAGTTGGAAAAAGTCGAACGTATTGAAGTGGATGAAGATGACAATGCCGTCATGGCGATTACGTTTCCAGTGTCTAAAACGCCGGGCCGTGTCGTGATAGAGGCAGAAAATATCTCTAAAGCTTTTGAGGCTAAAAAAGTTTTGCAAGGAATTTCTCTTTTGGTCGAACGTGGCAGTAAAATTGCTTTTGTGGGCCAAAACGGACAAGGCAAATCTACATTCATTAAAGCGATTGTCAATGCATTTCCCTATGAAGGCACCATAAAGCTTGGACACAATGTTGAGTTAGGTTATTTCGCTCAAAATCAAGCCGACCATTTAGACGGTGAAAAAACGCTTCTGGATACCATGCTAGAGGCCGCCACCGATGCCAATCGAGCTAAAGTCCGCGATATGTTGGGCGCCTTTTTGTTTCGGGGCGATGATGTAGAGAAAAAGGTTAAAGTTTTATCCGGAGGTGAGCGCAATCGGTTAGCTTTATGTCGTCTCTTATTGCAACCTATCAACGTTTTACTCATGGACGAACCCACGAATCACTTGGACATTAAGTCCAAAAACGTGCTTAAAGCCGCCTTAGAACAATATGAGGGAACGCTATTGATTGTATCGCACGACCGTGATTTTTTACAAGGCTTGGCTACGACAGTGTATGAGTTTAAAGACACTAAAATTCGGGAATACCTCGGCGACATCAACTTTTTCTTAGAGCAACGCAATGCGCAATCCATGCGTGATTTTGAACAAAAAGGAATTCCCAATGGTATTCAAGACGAACCCAAAACCGAGAAAAAAGTCTTGAGTTTTGAAGCTCAAAAAGCCCAAAAATCATTGCAAAATAGGTTGTCCAAAATTGAAAGTCAAATTCAAGACTTGGAAAAAGCCATTCAAAATGACGACAAAGAATTAGCCTCCAATTACAACAAACATATTGAGAATGCCGCCTTTTTTGCGGCTTATGAGAAGAAAAAGCAAGAGTTAGAGCAGCTTTTGGAGGAGTGGGAACGAATTCAACTCGAACTGGAAGCGTGAAAAATTTACACTTAATTATCGCCAGTAGCATCGTAATTCCTGCGGGACTCTGTTACGGATTGGCGCCCGATTGGATTTTTGGAGTAACCGATACTTCACCAACCTTGCATAGCGTGTTGAAAGCGATAATGGGACTCTACATCGCCTTTGCTTTGTTTTGGATCGTTGGGATAATCAACTCTAAATATTGGGAAGCTGCAACTTGGTCTTCACTTTTTTTTATGTGGGGATTGGTCTGCGGCCGAATCGTTGCTTGGATCTTGATAGGAATGCCCGCACCAATTTTTGTGCTTGGGATTGTTGGAGAGTTTGTATTAGGCTTGTATGCGGCACTGCAATTGCGGAAATATTCCTCTTCAAAGTTATGATCTACCTAATCTTGTCTGTTTTTAAACGGATGGCGCTGCTCCCATCGTGTTGGAGGTTCAAGGTTTTCAAATAAGCGTGGCAATACTTTCTGAACAAGCGGTTGGGTATGCCGCATGAATCCAAACATGGGAATCGGTTCCGCTCCGATTGAACTTTTTATTTCTAAAGCCGTGCGCCCAAAAATGATACGTTGAAACTGGTTCTCAATGCCAAACGCGGTCATGCGATACAACATATTTAAATATAGCATTCGCTCTTTTTGATGCGCCGCATCGTAGCCCAAAAAGTAGGTTTCCAACGTTTGGCCATTCAAAAGTAAGGTATGAAACCCAATTAGTTTGTCCCCCAAAAAATAACCAAATACTTTAAATCGATCACCGCATTGTTTTTTAAAAACATAAAAATGATTCTTCGCAAGAAAGAAGGTGTTAAAAGGAGCATTAAGCGCTACATGATGGTACAAGGCATACATTTCTTCCTCATACGTTTGTATCATGGGTAAATCCATTTCGTAGTACGTAATACCTGTGCCTTTTTTTTGGGCGCGCTTGTATTGATCACGGTACTTTTTTTGTAAATCAGCCACATAATCTTGCCTATTTTGCCAAGAGGGAAGTAAACGAAAAATCATATTGGGTTGCACCGAAAAATGAAAAAGCGATCGAAATCCACTGCTGCCCAAAGCTTGTGATTCCTCTGTATAAAAATCTTTGAAGGATACCAGATGGATGCGAGTCCCTTGCTTTTTAAAATGGGCCATAAGTTCATCAGCCATATCGCGAAGTAAACTACTTAAATCTTCGGGAGCAAGTGGCTTTACAAAGGTGTACCCATTTTGCCCTGTAATCATGGTATTTCCAATAAACAGCACATGGCGGGCCAAACGACGAAAGGCAAAATTGCGGACTTTCGTTTTTATACAATGCTGTCGCTCGCCAAACGAATATAATTTACTAATGTCAAGATATTGTGCCAAAGCCACACCAATAAGCGTCTCTTTTTCATAGATACCAATAAAGAAACATTGCATATTAGTAGGCGCCGATTCTTCAAGTACCCTAAGGTAAGGCGTTTGTAAAAAAGCATTATCATGGGCAACTGTATCCCATGAAGCAGGTAAAGAGTCTAAAGAAGTGTAAAGTGTAAAATGTAAATCAGACATGCTAAAAAAATCGCCCCACAAAGGTAGAGCGATTCCCTATAAATAAAATGTTAAGAGGGTTGATTATGGCATGCTGCACAAAATGCCTCCCATAACCGTAAAACAAACAATCCAATATCCTCCATGGATTAAAATGTACTTTGCCGAACGACGCTCATACAGGGCATTTGTCCCCACAAGCGGAAGGGCTAGAAGAACTCCAGACATAAATCCGTGTAAAGCACCGTGCTTAAACGTGCGAAACTTCATGCCGTAATCATTCATAAATGCAGTGTAGGAGGGAAGGGCTTGTTTAACATCGCCGCCAATCATTCCCAAAGCGCCCCATTGATGAATGGTCAACATATTGATGATTAGTGAAATCATGAGGGCAAAAAGAAAAGTCATCCCAAATAGGAGCCCCATGTTAGCGCCCTTAATTTTTTCTTCGGTCATACCCGATTCCCGCATCCATACCGTTCCCATGACTTTAGGATGATACCAAATAAAGCCAATAACTAAGGAGGAAACCGCGGCACATAACACGGCAATCCAATTCATTTGTAGTTCCATAAAATGTTGATTTAAAGGTTGGTGTATCAAAGATAAAACTTTTATACAGTTAAATAACAAAGTTGTAATATGTAAGAAAAAATTTACTTAAATAAACTATGTTTTGCAATTTTATGCATTTCATCGATTTTATTTGCATATAAGCGATAACATGTCTTACTTTTACAACACCAAATCTAAACAATCATGAGACGATTCGTTACCCTTTTTGCCCTATTTCTTACTACTATCGCTCTTGCCGAAGTTTCTTCCGCTGAGCGAAAAGCACTCCTTGATTTTCACAAAGCTGCTCAAGGTGTGCAATGGACACATACATGGGATCTCACTAAACCCGTAGCTACTTGGTACGGTGTGAAGGTTGAAAATGACCAAGTGACTGCCATTGACTTATCAGACAATAATCTTTCAGGGTTGTTGACGTCAAAAATAGGCGACTTAAAGCATCTACAATCGTTGGTGTTGTTCAAAAACAATTTGGAAGGTGCTTTGCCAACATCCATTGGTCAATTAAGAAAGCTTCAAATACTAAACGTTTCCTTCAACAAGTTTTCAGGCACTATTCCAGCAGAAATTGGAAACGCTGTGTCGCTAACCGAATTGGTGATGTTTATGAACAATTTCTCAGGAGCAATTCCTACTACCATCGGAGCGCTAACACAATTACAAACGTTGTCGTTATACAACAACCGTTTAACAGGCGATATCCCGTCAACACTTTATGCACTAAAAAGGCTTCGTACGCTTGAATTAAATAGTAATGAGTTAACAGGAAGCTTGCAACCTGAAATTGCCAACTTAACAGCGCTTGAAACCCTTAGCTTATTCGATAACAAGCTCAATGGACGAGTTCCTGTTGAAATCGAAAAGTTAGATAACTTGACAGCCATGAACATCTCTTACAACAAATTCAACGGTTTTGTCACCAAGAAAATGTATGCCAAAGACATGATGAACATGACCATGATCAATGAGCAAGGATTGGCGGTGAACCTATCCGTTAAATCCGATCCCAATACGGCAATTGCCAACGAAGAATAATTTTTTTCCTATATCCGAGTCTAAAGCCCTGTGAATCACAGGGTTTTTTATGAACTCAAGTTTTTTATTTTTTTCAATTCATAATTTGTATTTCAAATAATAGTCTTATATTTGCACCCGAAACAGCGCGGGATAGAGCAGTAGGTAGCTCGTCGGGCTCATAACCCGAAGGTCACAGGTTCGAGTCCTGTTCCCGCTACTAAGAACCCAGCATTTGCTGGGTTTTTTTATTGGTTGTAGCAAAACTGTAGCAAAATAAATGATTGGTTTGTGGCTACTTAACAAATTAAATGTAATACGTCAATCTTTCCTCCCAAAACACTCCGTTATATCAAACCAGTACACATGCTTTTTGGTTGAGCCATCATCCAATAACTTAATCACCGTTATCACATCGTATTTCTCATCACCATCAAATATTAGCGATTATCCTGACTTCTTCTATGGTTCTTCTTTTAGGATAAGGTCAATAATTTCATTTTCAATAAGCACAATAAGCATGCTGTCTGGGCAACTTATTCGTATTGCGGTTGCTTTGGAATTACCCAAGTTCTCAGATATTGGGATTGTTATGTTAAGTTCATAGAGAAGAAGTTTTGGTATGTTAATGATATTTTAAGTGTTTATATATAAATATCATGGTAGTATGAAATGGTCTTAAATTTTGGCTGGAAAATTTTGGCTGGAAAATTTTATGACGAATGGCATCATAGGTCCTCAGTAGGGTTTAAAAAAGCGGAAGGAAGGGTTATAGGTAACGGAGGGAGGGGTATTTTTGAACTCAATCGTCTATGTGTTGAAATTCAGACTCAATTGATTATTTTAGCAAAAAAATAATATTTTTATTTATAATGTTGGATTATGAGAAAATCAATTTTGCCCTTCTTACTCTTGTTTGTTATGCTTTCATGTAAAGCCCAAAAAGAACTTTACAGCATTGAATGTATTAGTGTTGAAAATGAAGGATACGTAAAGTTAAAATTATTGAATTATGTGAAGCCAACAAAATTCAAAATTGAAGACGCTAGTAAAGATGCTATTAAAGCTTTATTATATTCAGGTTATTCTTCCACCAATTGCCCTACTCAAAAACCACTTCTTAGTGAAACAACCGACATTGATAACTTTAAAAAAATTGAAAAAGATTTTTTTTCTAAAAATGGTAAATGGAAAACATTTATTAGAAACTCTTTAGATGTTTACAATATTAAAACTGAAAAAATAACTATAAAGGAGTTTGAAATAATGGTTAATAAAGACCAATTGCGAAAATACCTTGAAGAACAAAAAATTATTAAATCACTAAATACTGGATTCTAACAATGAAAAAAATCACAAACATATTAATGATAATTGGCTTTTGGCTCATTTCATTCAGCTCCTATTCACAAGCAAAAAAGCCTACCTTAATGGTTTTGCCCAGTGATAACTGGTGTGAACAAAGGTATTTTATGACCGAGTTTGATAATCAAGGGACAAAACAAAAAGTTCCAAATTACAAACAAGCTTTTCAAGAAGATACTGAAATTGGTCAAGTGATTAGCAAAATTGGTTCTTTGATGATTGATAGAGGATTTCCTCTTAAAGATGTAGAACAAGAATTAAAAGCAATTGAACAAAGAGCAGCAGAGGACAATATGACAACTAGTGCCACTTCTAGTGCTGGGTTATCTGAAAGTCCTTTGGATAAATTAAAAAACAGAGCAAAAGCCGATATTGTTATTCAAATATGGTGGAAAGTATCTAAAACCGAACAAGGAAAAGTAGTTTCTTTTGTATTAGAAGCTTTTGATGCTTATACCAGTAAAAGAATAGCTGCTTCCACAGGGAATGGGACACCAAATAATACTGAGATTGTTCCTGTATTATTGCAAAATGCTATTCTAGCAAACATTGACACTTTTGCAGCACAATTGCAAGCTCATTTTGACGATATGTTTGCCAATGGTAGAGAGGTTCGACTGACTATCAAAAAATGGAATAGTTGGGATAAAAATTTAGAAACCGAAATTGATGGAGAAGAAATTACCGACCATATTACAAAATGGATGGATGCCAACACGGTTCAAGGACGTTTTAACAAAACTGATGCTTCGGAAAATGTAATTCGTTTTGAGCAAGTCCGTATTCCTTTATATGATGATAAGAATAAAGCATTGGATGCAAGAGATTTTGGAAAAAAATTACAAAAATTCCTTAAAGGAGCTCCGTTTAATTTTGAAGTAAAACTAATGACTCGTGGACTTGGTGAAGCAATTCTTGTCTTGGGTGAAAAATAATTTATTATGAAAAAATTTATTCTACTGTTTTTTATTGCTTTTCAATTTAATGGGAATGCACAAGTAAAATTAGACGACTTTGGTCGTATTGTTTTAAACACTTATTTACCTGATAACAATTCTATTCCAGCAGAAGCTAAAAAAGCTTTGGAAACAAAGTTGAGCCAAATTACAACTAACAACGGAATGGGTGGTAGCTCTATCAACCCAAGATTTATTATTACAGCCGTACTGAACGTTACTGCCAAAGATATTGTTCCAGGACCACCACAAATGATTGCCCAAAACATTGAAGTAACAATGTTTGTAGGCGATGCCATTACCAATACTGCTTTTTCCAACACAATTATAAGTATAAAAGGCGTTGGAACCAATGAAAACAAGGCGTTGATTGATGCTATTAAGAATATTAATCCAAAGAATAAAGACATCACAACCTTTTTAGAAGAAGGTAAAAACAAAATTATTACTTACTATGCTACTCAGTGCGATTTTATCATTAAAGACGCTGAAACATTAGCCAAGCAAGAGAAATATGATGAAGCAATCTATAACTTAGCACTCGTTCCAGAAGTATGTAAAGATTGCTATTTTAAAACCTCAGATATAATTGCAACACTATTTCAGCAAAAAATAGATACAGATTGCAAAACCAAGTTATCGAAAGCTAAAATGCTATGGTCAGGACAGCAAAGTATAAGACAAGCAGAAGAAGTAATTGCAGTATTAAGTGACATTAACCCTAATGCTGCTTGTTATGCTGCTACTACAAATTTTACCAAAGAAATTAATGCCAAAATAAAAGCAGATGAAAAAGCAAGATTGGAATTAGCATTAAAAAAATACAATGATAAAATAGAACTAGAAAAACAACAAATCAATGCTTACAAAGAAATTGCTGTTGAATATGCTAAAAACCAACCAAAAACAATTACTTATAATAATATAATTTGGAGATAATAATGTCAAAATTTGAAAGAAAAAATGGTTCAGAAATAAGTCCTTGTATTTTATCACAAATAAAATTTGCTTTAGGACTAAAGTCAAAAAAACCTTTAAATAATAAAAAATGTTCAAATGAATATTGGAATGAGGTAGTTGAAATAATTGCTGAGAAACATAAAATAAGTAAAGAAAAATATAATTCAATTTTAAAGAAATAAAGTTATAATGAAAAAAATATCATTAGTTCTTTTTATGTTTTTATCAACATTTTGCTTTAGTCAAAATGATATTGTAAAAGAAAAAATAATAGATTTAAATAATTTATTCAACAGAAATAAATTTGAAAAGGTTGAAATATTATCTAAAGAACTTTTAAATAATCAATATGGTAATCTAACTAATGAAGATAAGTGTAATACTTTGGCTTTATACATAACAATTTTAATTAATGACAAATATGAAAACAAGAATTATCAATTAGGATATGATTATCTTCTTGAAGTATTAGAATTATGGAAGAATGGTATGGAGAATTTTCCTCAAAAAGATTCAAATATTTTACAGTTAAATAAAGTAATTAATGACTTGAAAGATAAACATCCTGAGCTAAAAACTAATGTTAAGCAAAATAATACAAATACAGTCACCGAGATTAAAACGGAAAATGTAAGTAAAACTACAGAAACCAACACCACACCAACAAGCATTTCGGATGATAAAACCGTAACACTTACTGTTTCTGGAACGGGAAAGACTTTAGAAGATGCTAAACTAAATGCTTTACGTTCTGCAATTGAGCAAGCTTTTGGAACTTTTATATCCTCAAAAACTGAAATATTGAATGATAATTTGGTCAAAGATGAAATTGTTTCTATTTCTAGTGGAAATATTCAAAAATATAATATTATTTCTCAAACTGAAATTCCAAATAATGGCTACGCAATTACATTAAGTGCAACTGTTTCTATTGAGAAGTTGACATCATTTGCTCAAAGTAAAGGTATTAAAGTAGAATTTAATGGAGGTATGTTTGGTATTAAAATAAAACTACAAAAATTAAATGAAGAAGCGGAAATTGTATCATTAAAAAATTTATTAGAAACAAGTTATGATATCTTAAATAATTCATTAGACTTTGAATTGAATGTTGTATCAGAACCAAAATTAAATTTTAATAATGTGTATAGTCTAGATTTTTTAATTAAAATAAAACCTAATAACAATTATAATAAATTTGAAGATTATATTATTAAAACTGTTGAAAAATTATCATTAACACCTTCAGAAATCTCTGAATATATTAGTCTTAATAAAAAAGTATATACTGTAAATATAAATGAAAAAAAATATACATTTAGAACAATGAAATCAAAAATTTTATTTGTGAATTTTTTAATTTCTTGCCAAATTTTAACGAATTCATTTAAGTTTTATTCAAACGAAAAAATTATTAAATTTACATATGATGAATTATATAAATCAATTTTAAATCAAAAGATTCCAGTTAGTATATCAAAAAAACCTATTTTGTTAAATGCTTTTTACAGTATCGGAGGTAAAGTTGTAAACAGGGGTGCAAATTTAAATTATGTAGCTCCTCTTTTTAAATTATATATTAATAATATAAATTTGAAAAGAGAAGAATTATTAACTTATTTGACTTTTAATTTAGAAGCTGAGGATGAATGGAATACTTACATTTACGATGGATTTAGTAATCAACTCAGCATTAATAATGAGATAATTTTTGATACAAGGTTTAGTTATCCAGAAATAGCATTTACCAAATTATTTTCAATTTCTGATTTAGAAAAAATAAGTGAATTTAAATTAGACAAAATTGATATTGATGATTTTTTAAAAAATCGAAATTTATACATGATGACTGAGTCTTATGGTGAATTAAAAAAACCCAATTCTGAAATTCCTAAAAAACTCAATTCCAAAAGTTCTTCAGAACCAGCCAAGTAAGATTGGTCTTGCTTTGTTGTTTAAATTTAATAATGTGGGAACAAGGAAAGAATAGAGTTTATAATTTTATTGTAATAGAATATCAAACTTATATAGCAAATGTTACAAAAGTTCATAATGAAGTTAAAAGTAAATTTAAAGGAATGAAAAATGTTAAAAATTGATTTAGTAATAGATAAATTAATCAATGAAATATATACAAAAAGTAAAGATTATTTATCACTCATAATTGATGAAAACGCAAGAGTTGAAAATTATTTTTCAGTAATTTTTTTAGGTAAATTAGATAATCTTAAGAAAGATAATTTAATCTCAAATTATAAATTTCAGCATCTTGTCACTGAAAATAAAAGAAACCATATTGATTTATTTATAACTATAGGTGATAAAAGTTGTTTAATTGAAATAAAGCATTTAGCAATTGCTAATGAATTAAAATTAAAAAACAGAAGAAACTTAAATTTTTATACAAGTTTTTCTGACAGTGGTAAAAAAGTTGGAATTATTGGCGATATTGAGAAACTAGAAAAATTAAAGACCAATAAGTTTTGTACAAAATTTTCTTTAGCAATAATTACAAATCCGCCATCAAAGGAAAAAATAAATAAAAAGCTAGAAGAAATCAAAAAAGAATACAATAATTGGGAGTTTAACTATGAAGATAGAAAAGAACTAAAGATAGGCTTTATAATTTCTAAAATGTTTTAAATGAAAAAGATTATATATTTCACAGTTTTAATTATTTCTTCATTTAGTTTTTCTCAAAGCATTAATGAAGACAAAACTTCACTAACCAACTTTATCAAAAGAATGTATAATTCTGCACCTTTTGAGGGTGTTAAGGTTATTGATGATTATGACCATCAATACTTTATTTCGGTTTTATCCTTAGAAAAAGGCAAATATCCTAATGAAGCCATGATGAATAGAGTAGCACAGGTAAAAGGGCAATCACAAGCCAATATTTTCTTTAATGGTTCTACTATTTCATCGGATTTAGTTATTAAAACCACCGAGAATAAATCAACTGATAATCCTAGTGCCGTAGTAGAAACCATAGAATCTATTAAAGAAAATGCAATAGGTTTTGTAAAAAGTATGGAACTACTTACCAACTTTGAAAGCGCAGATGGCAAAAGAATAGTATTTATATTTTATAAGGAAATGAAGCAATAATATTTTTCATAATTAAAAATTTAGACAATGAAAAGCTTAGGATTTATATTCATAATGTTATTTTCTATTTTTTCTTTTTCACAAAGTTATAAAGTTAAGCTTGATGAGATGATAGAACTTTATAATGATGAAGACAATAAATATATAACTATAGCAAATGAATTAATATCTAACAACTATGGCAAAATTGATAACGAAACAAAATTTTATTGTGAATATTTTTTAGGATATGATTTAATAATAAAAGAAGAATATAAAAAAGCACTTGATAAATATATGGACTTGTTGGTTTTTTGTGAACAAAACACAGTCAATGATTCTTATGGAAATATTAGAAAATGTAAGAAAGATATCAAATCAAGAATAAAATCTTTAGAAATAATAATTGCTAATTTACCAAACGAAGTTCCAATTAATAATGATTTTGAAGTTACTTCTGCTGAAAATCTAAATAAAAATATAATAGAGGAAACTCAAAAAAATGAAAATGATGTTGAAAAAAATAGCGTTAATGAAATAAATACAACAGTTACAGAACAAAAAATATCAAACACGGAAAACAAAACTGTAACCTTAACCGTTTCAGGAACTGGAAAAACTTTTGAAGAAGCTAAAAACAATGCTTTGCGTTCTGCTATTGAACAGGCATTTGGAGTATTTATATCCACTAATACGGAAATATTAAATGACAATTTGGTAAAGGATGAAATTGTATCTATATCAAGTGGAAACGTTCAAAAATACAATGTGGTTTCTCAAGTTGAATTACCCAATGTTGGTAATGCAATTACATTAAATGCAACAGTTTCAATTGATAAACTGACATCTTTTGCAGAAAGTAAAGGGGTAGTTGTCGAGTTTAAAGGTGGGCTATTTGCCCAAAACATCAAAATACAAAGATTAAATGAAGAATCTGAACTAATTGCAATAATAAATTTATGTACAACAAGCTTAAAAATTTTACTAAATTCATTTGATTATGATTTAGATACAAATGAACCCACAGAAATTGGAGATTACATATACAATTATCAAACAATTTATAATGATAAATATGGATTATATTATAGATATTATAACAAGAATGATTTTAAAATAGATTTTAATATAACTGCAAATTCAAATAATTATCTATCTATTTTTCACGATAATTTCGAGAAGACATTGATTGGTTTGAGCATGAATGTAAATGAGGTTTTAAGTTATAAAAAATTAAATAAGAAAATAGTTGCCTTAACATTTAATGAAAAAAAATACTTTTTGAGAAATATTAAAAGTTTAGAACTACTAAATAATTTGTTTCGAAAATCCCAATGTATTCCTCTATTATTTAAAATATCATCTAAAATAGACACATATAATAATCTAATAAATAATGGATTTTATTTTTACAAAGGGGCTAAAAAAATATCTGGATTAAAATTTGATTCAGAGATTTATAAAAGTCTATCTTTTTTAGCTTATAATATCTATTATAATGACCTAGGTCCTCATAAAAATTATTTTAGCCTATATGCTTTGGATATAATAAATGGATTTAATAATATAGATAATGAATTTTTGAATTATAATTTTAGTTCTGAGAGTTTCAAAAATTCAATACCCGAGTTATTTATAGAAAAAAAAGATTACACTTTTAATTTTAGTTTGACTAGGTACTATACGTTAAATGAGATTGAAAATATTGATACTTTTAAAGTAGAAAAAATAAACGTATTTGAAGATATATCTAGGGAAATTGCTAGGCAGAAAGAGATAGAATATATTGTGCTAAGAGGTTTAGAAGAAAATGAAATTACAAATATAGATGGTTCGAAATATGTTTCAGATAGATATGCTGATCCTATTCAAGAATTTTTAAAAAATAATTCATTCCGTTTCGAAATAGTTGAGAAAAACAAAGATTATTACATAATAAAAACAGAGTATGATAAATTACTAAAGTTAAAATATCCTCCGAAACATCCTTATTAAGACATTATGTCAAATAAATAGAGTTTGATTTTTAATTCAATTGACACTATCTTTGGTAATCTACAATAAACTGGCTGTCCAATAAACTGTGTAGTTTAAACCCTTTTTTCATTTATACAACCTCCAATTCACAAAAACCATTTCAACACCCATTTCCTTTTTGATTCTATCAATTTCCGAAATGGTAAGTTTATCAGGATTAACCACTATAAAATGATGATGGATTTTCTCAATTTGATGGGTGATTGTAATTTTTGTCTTTTTCATGTTTAATTCTCACTAAAATTAAAATCATAGTCTTTGTACTCTGGTTTATCATAAACAATCACATTAACTTGAACCTTGTTCTCTTCTTCGATGATATTCAAATTGAAATGAGCTCCAACAATGTATCTTTTGAGTTTTTGCAGTAGCGTTAGAAAATCATTTTTTATAGATATAGCGTTACTTTGAATGCATTTTAATGAAGCTAAAACGAATAAAATTTTATTAAAAAAACAAATGAATTAATTTTATTGGATAAAGATTTACAATTTGAATTAAATAAAAAAAATGACCTACTTTTGACTCCGAAAAGAATTACCCTATTCGTAATAGTAAAATCTTGAGTTAGCTTATCGTATTGTACAAAATTTGATGGTTAGCTAATTCATCTATTCCCGCAACAGCGAAAAGCAATCATAAGGTTTGACTTTTTCATTTAATCCCATTATCATGTCACACAAAGCCGGTTTCGTCAATATCATCGGGAATCCCAACGTTGGGAAGTCTACCTTAATGAATGCTTTCATCGGAGAACGCCTTTCCATCATCACCTCCAAAGCCCAAACCACCCGTCACCGTATTCTTGGTATCGTCAACGGCGAC
This sequence comes from Flavobacterium sp., assembly GCF_027482425.1. Classification (GTDB taxonomy): domain Bacteria; phylum Bacteroidota; class Bacteroidia; order Flavobacteriales; family Flavobacteriaceae; genus Flavobacterium. The sequence continues at coordinate 10,200 of NZ_JAIXWA010000015.1, read as the reverse complement.
GATTTTCAGGTCGTGCTTTCCGATACGCCGGGGATTATCAAACCGGCGTACGAACTTCAAAATGCCATGATGGATTTTGTAAAAACCGCTTTTGAAGACGCCGATGTACTCCTGTATATGGTTGAAATTGGCGAAAAAGAACTGAAAGACGAAGCCTTTTTCAATAAAATTATTCACGCCAAAATCCCCGTACTTCTTTTGCTTAACAAAATCGATACCTCCAACCAAGAACAGTTGGAAGCACAAGTCGCACTGTGGCAAGAAAAAGTGCCTAATGCCGAGATTTTCCCCATTTCAGCGCTGAAAAATTTCAATGTCAAAGAGGTTTTTGATCGTATCCTCTCCCTGTTGCCCGATTCGCCGCCCTATTATCCCAAAGATGCCCTCACCGACAAACCCGAGCGTTTTTTCGTCAACGAAATCATCCGTGAAAAAATCTTACTCAACTACGACAAAGAAATTCCCTATGCCGTCGAAGTAGAAACCGAAGAGTTTAAGGAAGAAGAACACATCATTCGCATCAAAGCCCTTATCATGGTCGAGCGCGAAACGCAAAAAGGAATCATTATTGGTCATAAAGGCGGCGCACTCAAAAAAGTGGGCACCATGGCGCGGGAAGACATGGAAAAGTTCTTTGGCAAACAGGTCTACCTCGAAATCTTTGTCAAAATCAATAAGGATTGGCGCAGCAACACACGACAGTTACGCCGTTTTGGTTACAATCAAAAATAAGGAGAAGCAGGTCTGAATTTCTTATGAATGCTTAGTCCTGCTGTCCGCACTACCTCCCGGCCTTACGGCTTCGGCAGGGTAGTTGGCTCCCATCAGGGCTATCCCGAAAGCTTTGTACCTCGATTAGTGTTGTAAAGCCTCTTCCATCAAAGCCTCCAATTCATGCATTTGGTCGATGCCTTGCTCGCGAATCTGGCGGGCTACCACATACAACATGAACCAAACGCCCAACATCATCCCCATGATAAAAATGTTCCAAAGAATGGGTTGCTTCAACGTCCAATTGGAATAGGCCATAACGCCAAAAATCACAAATACACCCGCTACAATAAAATGCAAAAACATAAATAACGTCCATAAGGTCGGGTCGGGACCAAATAATCCACGAATATGCGTTCCCGATTCAGGATGGGGTTCCAATTCCAAATGCAAATGCGGCGAGAAATAGGCTTTCTGCCTACCCACAATGTGAAACCAAATATGGTTTTCGTTGACCTTAATCGTGTACTCCGCAGGACATTTCGATTTAAATTGTTCAAAAAGCGCTCGAACTTCAGCAACAGATTCGGGAACATCCTTGTAAAAGCGCAACCGTAATTGAATAGCATTTTCGTTTTCCATGGCAGAAGAGAATAGGAGTTTGATTTTAACTAAGATACAAAAAATTAGATAGCTCAAGCCAACTTTATTACCTTTGCATCCCAATTTAGAATACGTATGAACAATATCGTCGCCATTGTCGGGCGCCCCAATGTAGGGAAGTCTACTTTTTTTAACCGACTCATTCAACGAAGAGAGGCGATCGTCGATTCGGTGAGTGGGGTAACCCGTGATCGGATTTACGGTAAAAGTGAATGGAACGGTAAAGAGTTCTCAGTCATCGATACTGGTGGATACATCAAAGGCTCTGACGATATCTTTGAAGCCGAAATTCGCAAACAAGTCGAACTGGCCATCGAAGAAGCCGACGCCATAATTTTTGTTGTTGACGTCGAAGAAGGTATTACCCCCATGGATGCCGAAGTGGCCAAATTACTGCGAAAAGTAACCAAACCCGTACTTTTGGCCGTCAATAAAGTCGATTCTGCCAGCCGTGAAAAAGACGCTTTCGAATTTTACAACCTAGGTTTAGGCGAATATTTTACACTTTCTGGAATGAACGGGAGCGGTACAGGAGATTTGCTCGACAAACTCGTGGAAGTCTTACCCGAATTGCCCGAAACCCCCGATGAAGAGGAAGTTTTACCCCGTTTTTGTGTGGTCGGACGTCCCAATGCAGGAAAGTCTTCTTTTATCAATGCCTTGATTGGTGAAGACCGTTATATTGTTACCGATATCGCTGGAACCACCCGCGATGCGATCGATACCCGATTTACTAAGTTTGGTTTTGACTTTAACTTAGTGGATACTGCTGGAATTCGACGTAAAGCGAAAGTAAAAGAAGACCTAGAATTTTATTCCGTTATGCGCTCCGTGCGGGCAATCGAACATAGTGATGTGTGTATCCTAATGGTCGATGCAACCCGCGGATTTGAAAGTCAAGATCAAAACATTTTTTGGTTGGCACAAAAAAACCGTAAAGGGGTTGTCATTTTGGTCAATAAGTGGGACTTGATTGAAAAAGAAACCATGACCATGCGCGAGTACGAACTGCGAATTCGTGAGCAATTGGAGCCGTTTACTGACGTGCCTATTTTGTTTATTTCAGCCTTGACCAAACAACGTTTACTAAAAGCATTGGAAGCGGCCGTTACCGTGTATGAAAACCGGAAACAGCGCATTGCAACGTCTAAGTTTAACGAGTACATGTTGGATTTGATTGAACGTTTTCCACCCCCCGCTTTGAAAGGCAAATACATCAAAATCAAATACTGCATGCAGTTGCCCACACCGGTACCACAGTTTGTGTTTTTTGCCAATTTACCCCAATATGTAAAAGATCCCTACAAACGTTTTTTAGAAAATAAAATACGGGAAAACTGGAATTTTTCTGGCGTTCCCATCGATATTTACATTCGCGATAAATAGTTTTCATGCTCACACAAGAAGTACAAAAAGCGGTGGATAGAGGCGAGTTGTTGCCCCTTATGGAAGAATTCTATACCATTCAAGGAGAAGGCTTCCATACGGGAACTGCCGCTTATTTTATTCGTATTGGCGGTTGTGATGTGGGATGCCATTGGTGTGATGTTAAAGAAAGTTGGAACGCCGATTTACATCCCCCGACAGCCATTGAACATATCGTAGCCAATGCCCAAAAGTATGCCGATACCGTGGTAGTTACAGGAGGTGAACCCTTAACTTGGGACATGTCCCTTCTCACGGCCTCTTTAAAAGCGGCGCAACTACGCGTGCATATCGAAACATCGGGGAGTTATCCCGTGACAGGAAACTGGGATTGGTTTTGTTTGTCGCCCAAAAAGAATCGATTGCCCGTACCCGAGGCCTACCAAGCTGCCGATGAATTAAAAGTAATCATTCACAACAAACACGATTTCATCTTCGCCGAAGAGCAAGCCGCTTTAGTCAATCCCAGAGCCATTCTTTTCTTGCAACCCGAGTGGAGTAAACGGGAGGAAATGACACCGCTCATCGTTGATTATGTGATGCAACACCCCAACTGGCGCGTTTCGCTTCAAACCCATAAATATTTAAATATCCCTTAAGTGAAAAAACTATTTCTTTTAGGGATGTGTTTGTGGGCTGTGCTTGCTGTAGCCCAACCGATACAACCGCCCAAGATGCCGGTATTCCCTTCGGATAAATACGCCTCTTTTGAAGATTTTTTAGCCAAACAAAGCGCAATTGCTATCGATTCCGCTCAAGTAATCCGTTTTAAAGTTTCCTTTTACATCGATAACCAAGGGACAGTGAGCTATCCTACGGTTTTTTACCATACCAATGAAACCGATGCTCTTCGCCTTTTTAATACGATTCAAAAATCTCCAAAATGGAGTACCGAAGGGATGAATGAAGCGTACATGATCTTGGTAGAAAAATCTATCCAAATCAAAAATGGACAATGGGAAGCCAAAACAAAATTAATGAGCTATAAACGGACTAGTCTCAATTTGGAAGCCTTAAAAAACCAAAGTGTTGTGGTCTTCTTGCCTCAAAGTGAAGGACCCAAACCCGTGTTGGTTGAAGAGGAACCTGAGCCGGTTTATGTCTCCCAACAAATTGAAACCAAACTGGAGTTTCCTGGGGGTGTAAAGGAATTTTATAAGTTAATTGCCAAGAATTACCGAACACCTAATGTGTCGGCTTTGTCTGGAACCGTAATCGTCTCCTTTGTAATTGAAAAAGACGGCACACTAACTGAATTGAAGGTGTTAAGAGATCTTGGATATGGAACGGGGGAAGAAGCGATTCGAGTGTTAAAAATGTCGCCACTATGGCAACCAGGGCGTCAATCGGGACAACCTGTACGATGCAGTTATACGATACCCATTAAAATTATTAATAAATAAAATAATTTCTATCCATTACAATGAAGTAACAAAAAAACTGTTTTTGCGTCTAAGAGATTAAATGTAAAAGCGTACATTTATAAACAATTAATAAAACATATCATGAAAAAATTAGTTTACACATTCGCATTTGTTTGCGTTTCCTCTTTGGCAATGGCGCAAGCCCCTGCAAAACCAGCTGTTGATGAAGCTTTGAAAAAAGAATGTTTAGCCGTTATTGAAGCAAGTGGCTCAGGAAATGTGCTTAGCGGATATAAAGATCAATTGTTAGCTCAGGTAGCTGATGATAAAAAAGCCGCATTTACTATGGAGTTTGATGCTATGATGAATAAAATCAATGAAAAAACTGCCGAGGTTTACGCACAAACTTACACCAAAGAAGATATCAAAGCGATGATGGCTTTTTACAATAGTCCTGTTGGGAAAAAAATGAAAGAAAAAGCCGGTGAAATCAATCAGAAGTCTCAAGAAGTGATGATGGAAATTCAAGCGGACTTGCAAGCGATGATGATGAAATACATGCAATAATCAATGCAAAAACAAATAGAAGTCCCGAACAGTTTGTTTGGGATTTTTTTTGACCCATTTCTATGAAAACACATTTTTTATTGGATCCAACGATTACCTTCTTAAATCACGGATCCTTCGGAGCGACCCCCCAACCTGTTTTTGAAGCCAAAATAGCTTTACAACGTGAAATGGAGTCCGACCCGGTACATTTTATTCAAAAAAAATTACCCATTTACCTTAAAGAGGCCAAACGTCCTTTGGCTGAATTCCTTGGGTGTGAGCCCGCCGATTTTTTCTTTACCCCCAATCCCACCCAAGCCATCAACACCATCATGCGTAGCTTGCAATTGCAACCCGGGGACGAAATCTTGGCCACCAATCACGAATACGGTGCCATGGATCGCACTTGGAATTTTTATTGTAAAAAATCAGGAGCGAAATACATTCGGCAAAACATCTCGTTGCCGATTACGTCCAAGGAGCAAATCATAGAAGATTTCTGGAAAGGGTATACTTCCCAAACGAAAGTCATTTTTATAAACCATATATCCAGTTCGACCGCCCTCATTTTTCCCGTCAAAGAAATTTGTGATAAAGCCCAAGAGCTTGGATTAATCACCATTGTGGATGGAGCGCATGTGCCAGGTCATATTCCGTTGAATTTGAGCGAACTCAACCCCGATTATTACACAGGAACCTTACATAAATGGATGTTGGCGCCCAAAGGAAGTTCCTTTTTGTATGTGAAAAAGGAATTCCAAGCCGACCTTGATCCGTTGATTGTGAGTTGGGGTTACGAAAGTTTATTTCCAAGCGATAGTCAGTTTTTGGATTACCACGAATACCAAGGTACCAACGACCATTCGACCTATTTGTGTACGCCACAAGTAATCCAATTTTTAAAGGACAACGATTGGGAAACGCAAGCAAAGGCTTGTCGTGCGATGGTCCTTAAACAGTATCCGCGATTTTGTAAGTTGGTGAATAGTCAGCCGATTTGTCCCATAACCGAAGAGTTTTTAGGGCAAATGGCCAGTATTCCGATTTGTACAAGCAAACCTTTGGAGTTGAAAGAGTTGTTGTATACGAAATATCATATTCAAATTCCAGTAATGCCACTCAATGATGGGGTTTATTTGCGGTTTTCAATTAATGCCTACAATACCGAATCCGATTTGGATACCTTGTATGCAGCCTTATGGGATATTATCCAAACAACGGATTTAATTGAAATATAAATTATATGGCTCAAACCGTCAACCGCGCTAAATAATCGTAATTTTTACCTTCGGCAACCAATTCACAGTGCAAGCCGTTGGCCAATGCTGCGTTTTGAAGCGTATTGTAATCCAAATACAACCAAGGAAACTGCTCTCTTTGCCCTTTATAATAGACGGTAAATTCGAGTTCGCCATAATAACCGTTATCGGGAATCCAATGCCCGCCATCTTCGTCTTCGTCAAACATGTAAATGAGATCCGAACTGTCTATGAGAATTTGACCCCCCGGATTCAGTAATGATTTTAGTTTTTGGAGGTACAGTGCAGTTTGATTCAATTTCCCGAAAATTCCTGTGCCGTTCATGAGTAATAAAAGCGTATCAAATTGGGTTTCGGGGTTGTAATCGAGCACCGAACTTTGAACGCAATGTTGAATGTTTTGTAAACGACAAGCTTCGATTGCGTAACCGGAATGGTCTAATGCGGTCACATCAAATCCTTTTTGTAGGAGGTCCAAAGCATGGCAGCCAGCACCTGCGCCAATGTCCAACACTTTCCCTTTGGCGAGTTGCAGCGCTTTTTGTTCGAGTTGCGGCATGTTTTTGTATGTACGAAACAAGTAGGCTACATCCATTTCGTCTTCTTCCGAGATGGAAGTTTCCGTGAGCAAGGGTTGCGGATTATTTTGGGTATAAAAATCGAGGATGGCTTGGCCGAATAAATCCAACATGATTGTATTTTTGTACAAAGATACCGAGCAACATTGAAACCAGCAGTACACGAATTAGCAAAATTGGCCAAAGAACGCCAGAGTGAGAACAAAAAGTATTTTGACAAACTCAAAAAACATCCGCCGCGCGATTTGGATTACCAAATGCTGGAGATGCATGAGCGTGAATTTAAAAAAACCGATTGTTTGCAATGCGCCAATTGCTGTAAAACGACAGGTCCTTTATTTACATCGGCCGACATTGAGCGAATTGCCAAACACTTGCGCCAAAAGCCCCAACAGTTCATCGACCAGTATTTGCGCATGGACGAGGATAATGATTATGTGTTAAAAAATGTCCCCTGTACGTTTTTGGATGCTGAAAACTATTGTATGATTTATGAGGTACGACCCAAGGCATGCCGCGAGTATCCGCACACGGATCGTACGAAGTTTTATCAAATCGCGAATTTGACCCTACAAAACGTTGCCATTTGCCCAGCCGCCTTCAATATTGTAGAGGAAATGAAAAAAAGAATTCCGGTGAAATAATATTTTTTTGTAGCATTCGTTTTTAAATAAACACACTTCGTATGCGACATTTGTTTATTCTTCTTGGTATTTATGCTATCGGGTTGGGACTTACCTTGTTTGGAGCGTATATCGATACCGATGTCCCTCACGCCAGTCATTTTTCATTGGGAATGGAGATTTTTTGTATGTCCCTCATCGTTTTCGGATTGCTTGCGGGAATCTTCTACAGTTTGTATTTTACCTTTATGGGAATAAAACGGGTTTTGCAACAGCGTTTTGCTTAGTACAATAAATAGGGCTGACGCATTTTTTTGAATGCTTCAAGATCGTTTTTCCACGAATCACGAATCACTTCTTCAGATACTCCCGCTTCAATTTGTTGACGCAACGTTTTGGTTCCTGCCAATTTGGTAAAAAAATCATTGAAGAAGGTCGTTTTATCTTCTGTATTTGCATACGCTTTCAAGAGCCATTTTAGTTCAAGCTGGTTAACCTTTTCAATTTTAGATAAATCCTCTCCAAAACATTTTAGTCCTTTATGCGGCGGTTCTTTAGCCCCAAAATTTGGTTCTGGCGTAAATTCATAACTCATGTTTTTAAGGAAGGGCGATCCGTAAATTTGAAATTGTAAATCGGTGCCACGTCCCACACTTACGTTGGTGCCTTCAAAAAAACACAAACTCGCATACAAATTGATCGATTGATCGTTAGGCAAATTAGGAGAAGGCCGCACAGGTAAGCTATACGTCATCTCGCGTTTGTAATTCAAGCATGGAATCACAGTGAGCTGACATTGAACGCCGTTTTTCAACCATTTTTCACCATTAATCATTTGCGCATATTCCCCAATCGTCATCCCATGAAGCACTGGAATCGGATGCATGCCTACAAAACTAGTATGCTCTTTTTCCAAAATAGGTCCGTCCACAATGCTGCCATTCGGATTGGGTCGGTCCAATACAAGCAACGGAATTTGGTTTTCCGCGCAAGCTTCCATGATATAATGTAAGGAAGAGATGTAGGTGTAAAATCGTGCACCCACATCTTGCAAGTCAAAAACCATCACGTCAATCCCAGCCAATTGCTCGGGTTTGGGTTTTTTGTTGTTGCCATACAACGAAACAATGGATAAGCCTGTTTTGGTGTCTTTTCCATCTTTAATCAATTCCCCTGCATCAGCCGTGCCACGAAAACCGTGTTCGGGGGCATATATTTTTTGAACATTGATTTTTTGGTTTATGAGATAATCGACGATAGAAACCGATTCATTTAAAATAGTTGATGCTTTTGGATCCGCTGCTGCAATGAAATTAGCTACTCGTAAAACTCCGGTTTGATTGGTTACAAGACCAACTTTCTTATTTTTCAGTAGCGGAATATAGGTATTAGTGTTTTCCGCGCCCGTTTTTATTGCCGCTTTGGTATGCTCAATAATTGCTTCTTTGTGATTTGCTCTTTTTTCTTTCTTCTGCGAAGCACTACAGGAAACCATTAGCAAAACCAAGAATAAAACAGTACTTTTGAGCATCCAATTACACATACGATTGAATTTAGAATTTTTCATAGCAAAACGCCTCACGGCTTCCAAAAAGGTTAAAAGTAGTATTTCTGCCCCAATTATAAAAATTGCAGTGGTGGCGATTGCCTTGGGAATTTTTATGATGGTGCTCTCAGTCGCTACCGGAGTGGGTTTGCAACAAAAAATTCGAGAGAAAGTGGCGGCCTTCAACGGTCATATTGTGATTAGCGCGTTCAACGGCAATGCCTCCGAAGTGAGTACTGAACCCATTGCGCTCCAACAAAAATTCTATCCCAAGTTTACCTCCGTAGACGGCATCGATCATGTACAAGCCGTGGCGACCAAAGCGGGGGTCATTCGCACAGCGAGTTCCTTTGAAGGGATTTTATTTAAAGGAGTTGGAGCCGATTTTCGCTGGCCGGCTATTCAAGAGTATTTGGTTGCGGGTACGATTCCTAAACTCGGGAAAGGCTATTCCAATGAGGTCTTAATTTCCCAATACCTGGCCAACCGACTCCATCTCAAGGTTGGAAGCCAGTTCAATACGTTTTTCTTAGCGCAAGGTCAAAACACGTTGCCCAAAGCACGACGGTTTACGGTGTCTGGAATTTACAACTCGGGTGTTAAAGATTTCGACTCGGTTTATCTTATTGGCGATATCAAACATGTGCAACGCATGAACCGCTGGCGCCCCGACCAAGTGGGAAGCTTTGAAGTCTTTGTGTCCGATTTTAATCGCATCGCCCAAACGGGTCAAGCCGTATACCAAGAAACAGGGTCGCTATTAAACACCGAAACCATCACCGAAAAATATTACTATATCTTCGATTGGCTTAAGCTTTTCGACTTTAATATCCTTATTATATTGTGCGTCATGATTGCCGTTTCGACTATCAATATGGTGGTGGCGTTGTTGGTCCTTATCTTAGAGCGAACCCAAATGATTGGCATACTGAAAGCCATGGGAGCGACCAATTGGTCTGTGCGAAAAATCTTTTTATACAATGCGCTACACCTTATCGTGCGCGGTTTGCTGTGGGGCAATGGCGTGGCCTTACTCGTGTTGTACATACAAAAGTATTTCGGAGTCATTCGTCTCGATCCTGAAAGCTACTATGTGACCACCGCGCCTGTATCTATTGATTATGGCTACATTGCATTACTCAATTTAGGCACCATTCTCGTTTGTTTGCTGGTGCTTCTTATTCCTTCCTACATTATTACACGTATCGTGCCCTCCAAAACCATTCGCTTCGATTAGTTTTAGGCAGCACCCTATTTTCGGCTTCTTGTGTGAGCGGGTTCCCGTGCTATGCTCTACCGGTCCCTTGGTCTAGCGCCCGGGGCAGGGTGCCGCGTCGCCCGGGGCTGTGTTGTGGGCTTACTGCTGCAGAAGAATGCCTTAAAATTGTGCTTTGAAAAAACCAATACCAAAAAATTCGCTTTTTTCACGACGTTTTTGGGGTGTTGTATTTTCTAAAACCAACCCAAATTAGGCCGTTTGAA
>NZ_JAIXWA010000038.1 GCF_027482425.1 Flavobacterium sp. | reverse complement strand
AAACCAAGAGCACACTGGCCATCGCTACAACGGCACTCACCGCAATAATCCCCGACATCCATTTCAAATCTAATTGATCAAATACAAAAGCTAAGGGATCACCTACATTCAATTGGTCATAGGAAACCATACCGGTCAATACCAAGGCTATGATTATATATAAAATAGTACAAATGATAATCGCCCACATCATTCCTTTGGGCAAATCACGTTGCGGGTCTTTGCATTCTTCGGCGGTGGTTGAAATCGCATCAAAACCGATATAAGCAAAAAATACAGCCGATACCCCTTTTAGAACTCCGCTCACGCCATTGGGCGCAAATGGGTTCCAATTGTCGGTGTCGACATAAAATATTCCCACAGCAATCACCAACAAAATGATACACAACTTCACTACCACCATGAGATTACTGGCATTGCGCGACTCTTTCATGCCTCGATACACTAAATACGTGATGAAGACAATGATTAACAACGCAGGCAAATCGGCCACCAATTGTATACCAGCAAAAGTAGGCGCTGTAGTCCAAGCTGTATGCGCCGCTTGGAGGGCCGGACTTAAATCGGCGAAAGGTTTTCCGCTTTGCAATAAGGCGGTTGCTTCGGCAAATCCTTTGGAGGCTGATAAATAGTCCATTTGTATCCACTGCGGTAAATGAATACCTCCACTTTCGAGCAATCCCGTGAAATAATCACTCCATGAAATTGCTACCGTTATATTCCCGATGGCATACTCCATAATCAAAGCCCATCCGATAATCCAAGCTATAAGTTCCCCAAAAGCCACATACGAATACGTATAAGCACTCCCCGAAACAGGTACCATCGAAGCAAATTCTGCGTAGGCAAAAGCGGCAAAACTACAGGCCAAGGCCGTAAAAAGAAATAGAAAAATCACTGCGGGACCCCCATCGGCACTAGCTTTTCCAATAGTACTAAAAATCCCAGCACCAATAATAGCTGCAATCCCAAAAGCGGTCAAATCCCTGGCCGTGAGGTGCTTTCCAAGTGCATGATGTCCATCGGACTCATTTTGGGCTACTTGTTGGAGGATATCATGAACCGATTTTTTTCGAAATAATTGGGAAAACTTCATGGTGAATTCGCTTTTTTTAGGCTAACAAATATAAACTTTTATTTGAAAGTGAAAGGCTACGCGCATTCATTCAAATAGCCAAAAACTATTTCATGATAAGCACTAATAATAAAAACTAATACATATTCCTCAAAGTTGTATGTACTTTTGTAGTGTCAAAAAACAATTTTTAATTTTAAACAACATAATTATGTCATTAGTAGGAAAAAAATTCCCAAACATTACCGTAGATGCCATCTCTTTTATGGGAGACAACTTACGCATTAACATTTTGGATGAAGCTAAAAAAAAAAAAAAAAAAGTATTGTTGTTTTGGTATCCCAAAGATTTCACTTTCGTTTGTCCTACGGAATTGCATGCTTTTCAAGCGGCTTTAGAAGAATTTGAAGCACGTAACACGACTGTGATTGGAGCTTCTTGCGACACCAACGAAGTCCATTTTGCTTGGTTGAATACCGCAAAAAACAACGGAGGGATTGAAGGAGTTACCTATCCTTTGTTGGCCGACACTACTCGTAATTTATCGTCTGCTTTAGGTATTTTGGATATCGAAGCAGGGGAATACAATGAAGATACCGACACCGTACTTTTGGAGGGATCGAATGTTACGTTCCGTGCGACGTATTTGATTGACGAAACTGGAAAAATTTTCCACGAAAGTGTAAATGATATGCCTTTGGGTCGTAACGTACATGAATATCTTCGATTAATCGATGCCTACACGCATGTACAAACGAAAGGTGAAGTTTGCCCTGCCAATTGGGAAAAAGGAAAAGAAGCGATGAATGCCGATCGCAACAGTACTGCGTCTTATTTATCAAATCACTAATAGCTGCTATAGGCGAGCGTTTCAGGTTTGGGTACAAAATTCAATCCCAAACTTGAAACGGGAAGCCCAATGCTAAAAATTTAATCCCATGTTTCAAGAATTAGCTCAAGATAATTTAGCCGAAATCGTAGCACAAAACGAAACGGTTGTGGTTCAATATGCGGCCTCCTGGTGTGGGAATTGCCGTATTATGAAACCTAAATTCAAAATGTTGGCGGCTCAATACGAGCAAGTTCCCTTTTTGATTGTGGATGCTGAACATTTTCCCAACTCCCGTCAATTGGCCAAAGTGGATAATTTACCCACCTTTGCCACCTTTAAAAATGGAGTGTTGGTAAATCAAACCCAAACCAATAAGGCAGAAGTATTGGCCGAATTGGTTCAAGAAGTACTTTAATAATCCAATCGGTTTAGGGAAAAACAAATAGCCAAGTAGCTATAATTTGTTTATCTCTAAAATCTAGACGAAAACCCATACTATGAAACTTCCAGTTATAAAACATTTAACCCAATTCATTGAAGAAAATGACAAAGACTATTTGGTAGAAACCATCGAAGTATTGGAAAATCTCACCGAGCTCGAATCGTTAAAAGATGAAGAACTCGATGTGATTGGGGAACTTATTTCCAACCTCTACGGTGCTTTGGAAGTCCATAAAATGATACGCGAGGGAAAAGATAAAAAAACAGCGCTCAACGATTTTATGAAGCGCGTTTTAGGGTCCATAGATAAAGCCTAGATTAAGCGTCCTTCGGGGCGCTTTTTTTATGTTTTATCCTTAATTAATTTCCTATAAATGGTATACCGTTTCCGTTAAAAAATAGTATTTTTGTACTTTAAAAATGATACCCATGGCACAAATTACGTTGGGCGGAAATCCCGTTCACACCTCAGGAAACTTACCCGTAATAGGAACAAAAGCACCTGCCTTTGAATTAGTAAAAAATGACTTATCGACCGCTACATTAGCTGATTTTGCAGGCAGTAAAGTGGTTTTAAATATCTTCCCTAGCATTGACACCCCTACCTGTGCTACATCTGTTCGTACATTTAATGCGAAAGCTGCAGCGTTAAATAACACTAAAGTTTTGTGCATTTCGCGTGATTTACCTTTTGCCCAAAAACGTTTTTGTGGCGCCGAAGGGATTGAAAATGTGATCAATCTATCCGATTTTAAATCAGGTGCGTTTGGGAAAGCCTATGGTTTAGAATTGACCGACAGTGCATTGGCCGGTTTACATTCCCGTGCTGTTGTAGTATTGGATGAAAATGGAACCGTGGTACATGCTGAGCAAGTGGGTGAAATCGCCAATGAACCCAATTACGAAGCCGCATTGAATGCTTTACAATAGGCTATGGAATTTCAGCGTGATCGCACTTTTTTTACCGGTCGATTAAAAAGTATTCGTTTTGCTGTACTTGGCGCGTTCAAGTTAGCGACTACCGAACACAGCGTCATGGTGCAATTGAGTATCGGCGTTTTGATTACGGTGGCCGGTTTTTATTTCGACATATCCCTGACCGAATGGATGCTACAAACTCTTGCGATTGGTTTGGTTTTGGCAGTCGAAAGTTTGAATACCGCAGCCGAAAAGATTGCTGATTTCATTCACCCTGAATACCATTCAAAAATTGGATTTATCAAAGATATTGCAGCGGGAGCGGTTTTTTTTGCCGCAGCGACAGCAATTACCATTGGATGTCTGATTTATCTCCCCAAAATCGTTTCATTTTTTTAGTACATTTATAAAAATTTAGCGCATTAATGGCTCCAAAAAAATCACAAAACACATCCGCAGAAAATGAAAGTTCACCGATTTCATCCATCAAAATGAAACGACAATACCAATTTATCTTGGGATGTCTTTTCGTGCTTTTGGCTTTGGCTATGGGCGTGGCGTTTATTTCGTATTTTGTGAATGGCCATGTCGATCAAAGCGTAGCTAATGCTTTTATCGATCGTGAAAAAGAAGCGCAAAATTGGATGGGGAAATCGGGGGCATGGATGGCCGAGACTTTAATTCCAAACGGTTTTGGAGTGGCTTCTTTTCTTTTGGTAAAATTACTTTTCGTGACGGGTACGTTCATGGTTTTGGACCTTCCCTTGAAACGTTTGAAATCGATGTGGTTTTGGGATTTATTTGCCTTAATCGTTTTATCCCTATTGTTTGGTTTTTTTGCCAATTCCCTTCCCGAGTTAGGTGGTACAGTAGGCTATGAAATAAATACGTTTATTAAAGATTATATTGGTAAAACAGGGACACTACTCGTTTTAGTGTTTTGTATTTTGCTATATATGATTTTCAAAATTCGTTGGTCTCCTGATACGTTAAAGGCATTTTATGAAAAAAAGAAGGCCGATCTTGAAGCGGATGTAGCGGCTACTTCACCAGAAAATTCCGCACAAGCTGGTGCCTACAACTTAGAAGAATATGCGGTTTCGGACACTGAAAGTTCACCCGATTATGCGATTGAAGAATTGGTGCAGCCGAAATCTTCTTTTGAAATCGACAAAGAAGCCTTAAAACCTACCATATCCAGTTATTCGGGCATCGATTTGAATCCAAACAAATCTGGATTGAGTCCCATACACGAACCCGATGTAGAGCCAGTTTTGGTAACACCTACACCACCGATTAACCCTCCAACACCGCTTTCAACGCCGCTTACTATTGAACCTCCGAAGGAAATCATCCCTACTCAGGACGAATCCTTTGTGATTGAAAAAGCACCTGATGAGGATTTAATTGTTGAAAATTTAGCAGCGAAATTGGTCGAGGATTTTGGACTTTTCGATCCAACGCTTGAATTATCGCATTATAAGTTTCCTACCCTCGAATTGCTTAAAGAGTACAGTAGTGTGGGCATTACCATCAATCAAGAGGAATTGGAGGAAAACAAGAATCGAATTGTAGAAACCCTTCGCAATTATAAGATTGATATTGCACAAATTAAAGCTACTGTAGGTCCTTCGGTAACGTTGTATGAAATCGTACCTGAAGCGGGAATTCGTATTTCAAAAATTAAAAGTTTAGAGGACGATATTGCCCTTTCCCTTTCTGCACTTGGGATTCGTATCATTGCGCCCATTCCAGGCAAAGGAACCATCGGGATTGAGGTGCCTAATAAAAATCCAACCATGGTTCCCATGAAAACGGTTATTGCTGCTTCACGTTTTCAAGAGGCCGAAATGGAACTCCCGATTGCCTTAGGAAAAACTATTTCCAATGAAACCTTTGTGGTTGATTTGGCCAAAATGCCGCACTTGTTGATGGCGGGTGCCACAGGACAAGGGAAATCGGTGGGATTAAATGCCGTATTGACGTCGCTTTTGTATAAAAAACATCCGGCGGAAGTCAAATTTGTATTGGTCGATCCAAAAAAGGTTGAACTTACGTTGTTCAACAAAATTGAGCGTCACTACTTGGCCAAACTGCCCGATACGGAAGATGCGATTATTACCGACAACACTAAGGTAATTAACACCTTGAATTCGCTGTGTATTGAAATGGACAACCGCTATTCGCTTTTAAAAGATGCGATGGTGCGTAACATCAAGGAATACAATGAAAAATTCAAGTCGCGAAAATTGAATCCCGAGTTAGGACACCGTTTTCTTCCTTATATCGTATTGGTAGTCGATGAATTTGCCGACCTCATCATGACCGCTGGAAAAGAAGTTGAAACCCCCATTGCACGATTAGCCCAATTAGCGCGTGCAATCGGAATTCACCTTATTATTGCCACGCAGCGTCCTTCTGTCAACGTCATCACGGGAATTATTAAAGCTAATTTCCCTGCACGCATTGCGTTTCGAGTGACCTCAAAGATCGATTCACGTACCATTTTGGATACCCAAGGCGCTGAGCAACTTATCGGTCGCGGGGACTTACTGTACACCAATGGCAATGACTTGGTTAGGGTGCAATGTGCCTTTGTTGACACGCCCGAAGTGGAGAAAATTGTGGATTACATTGGATCGCAAAAAGCCTATGCCACTGCCTATCAATTGCCCGAATATATTGGGGAAGAAGGAAGCAACGTCAACTTGGAATTTGACATCTCCGAGCGCGACCCGATGTTTCGCGAAGCGGCTGAAATTATCGTCACCGCACAACAAGGTTCGGCATCATTATTGCAACGCAAATTGAAGTTGGGCTATAATCGGGCAGGTCGTTTGATTGACCAGTTGGAAGCAGCAGGGATTGTGGGTCCCTTTGAAGGCAGCAAAGCGCGCACGGTCAATATCTCCGATTTGGTCGCTTTGGAACATTTTTTTACTAACGAACAAAACGAAAACTAGAATGAAAAAGTTTTTAGCTATTATCATGCTACTAACCATAAGTGTATCAACCCAGGCTCAGGATAAGCGGGCAAAGAACCTGTTGGATCAAGTGACCGCTAAAATCAAAAGTTACAACAACATTGTTATTGATTTTAAATATACACTCACCAATACCAAAGAAAATATCAATCAGGAGAGCAAAGGCAATGTAACCTTACAAGGCAACAAATACGTGCTCAACTTCATGGGAGCAACCAAAATATTTGACGGAAAAAAAACCTATACAATTGTCCCTGAAGACGAAGAAATCACTATTTCTAGTGTCAATGATGCTGATGAAAAAGCGATTACGCCCAACAAAATGCTTACCTTTTTTAATAGAGGGTATAAATATGTTTGGGACATTCAACAAAACATCAACGGTCGAAAAATACAATTGATTAAATTGATCCCCACCAACACCAAAGACCAACGCAAGGAAATTTTACTAGGGATTGATACGCAAACCAAAACCATTTATAATTTAATTGAAGTTGGTAAAAACGGCACCCGTACCACATTGACTGTTAATTCTTTTAAAACCAATCAGCCGCTTTCGAAAAATCAGTTTACTTTTGTGGCAGGGAAATACCCAAACTACTACATCAATAAATTAGATTAAGTTCGGTGAAGATAATCGATCGGTATTTACTTAAATCCTTCTGGATTACATTTGCTTCCGTATTTGTAATCCTCTTTTTTATATTTATCCTACAAACTGTTTGGTTATTTATTTCAGAATTGGCAGGTAAAGACTTGGATACGCTTATGGTCATCAAGTTTTTAATTTTTGCCATGCCCCGAATTATTCCTATGGTTTTACCGCTTTCGGTGTTGTTGGCTTCTATTATGACCTTTGGATCGTTGGCCGAAAACTACGAGTTTGCCGCTATGAAGTCGTCGGGTATTTCGTTTCAACGCTCGTTACGTTATCAAACCTATTTCATTCTGATATTGACCCTTGTCTCCTTTTTTGTAGCCAACAATATCATTCCCTATGCCGAATATAAGTTCACCAATTTCCGTCGAAATATTGCACAAATAAAACCTGCGTTGGCTATTGCTGAGGGTCAGTTTAGTGAAATTGGCAACTACAACATTAAAGTTTTGAAGAAAAAAGGTGAAAAAGGCAACTTATTGGAAGGCGTTACCATTCACCGAAATATTCCCAACGGAGGCGGCAATACTACAGTTATTAAAGCCAAAAGAGGAGAACTTTTGAGCAGCGAGCAATCCAATACATTACGGTTGGTTTTATATGATGGAACCTATTACGAGGATTTGCGTACCACCTATGAAAAACGCAATAGTGCGCCTTTTACCAAAGCTACGTTTAAACGGGATGTCTTCAGCATCGACCTGACCAAACTCAACCAAAACAATCAACGCGACATGGATTTTGGGAATACCTTTACCATGTTGAACATTTCGGAGTTGAATTATACGCTAGATTCGTTACAAACCAATTACAAAAAAGAGGCGATTTCCTATGGTGAAAATATTTACAGCCGAACAGGAGCTTTGTCGACCAATACGATGGGGGAACTTTTTCCAAAAAAAATGCCCACGCAAGATATTTTAGCCTACCTCACTCCTAACCAAAAAACTGACATTTACCGTTACGCCTACAGTAATGTGGAAAATATCCATTTCACCATTGATAGTGCGCTTTTTGAAATGAATGCCAAGCAAAAGCTCATCAATAAACACTGGATTGCGATTTACGATAAATTCATGCTGGCGTTTTCATGTATACTGATGTTTTTTATTGGCGCGCCTTTGGGTTCAATTATTCGAAAAGGAGGTATCGGACTCCCCATTGTTTTCTCGGTCATTATATTTATCATTTTCCATTTTATCAACACGTTTGGAAAACGTTTGGCCCAAGAAAATGGAATTGCTCCTTTTTTCGGGGTTTGGATGTCAACAATGATTTTACTTCCCTTAGCCATAACGCTTACCTATCGTGCAATTCATGATATTGGAGGCATGGTCACTTTGGATGTGATAGTTGAACCAGTAATGAAATTGTTCCGAAGAGATAAGTCCGAAACCACAACTGAAGCTTCAGGAAGCACAATCGATACACCTTTGGATCAGCCCCATGGTGATTTACCCTACCCAAATGAAAGTGCCGATACTGTTCCTGTTTGTTCGGATGATTCGCATTATGATGATTTACCCCAAATCAATGAAAAACAGTTGGGTGATATTGATTTAGAACGAATATTAAAATGGAATCGAATGGCGCTACTGTATTATGCAATAACCTTTACTTTGGTGGTTGTGTATACTTTTACTGCGATAAACTATATCCTAATTGCAGCTGCGATTCCTTTTGCCTTACTTCTAACCTACTGCTATAAAGCACAGGTTGAAATTGATAGGTACAAACTTCAATTTGAACCCGGACTTTTTATCAGTTTACTTACGGCATTTCCTTTTTACCCTATACTGTCTTGGAGTACCAAAAAACAAGTACACACCTTAATACAAAATGCAATCGAAAATGAGTGATAAAATACAACTCAACACTATAGAAGAAGCCATTGAAGATATTCGTCAGGGCAAAGTCATCATCGTAGTAGATGATGAAGATCGTGAAAATGAAGGCGATTTTTTGGCCGCGGCTGAAAAGGTGACGCCCGAAATGATCAATTTCATGGCAATGCATGGTCGTGGTCTTATTTGTGCCCCGTTAACTGAAAAACGTTGCGCTGAGTTGGAACTTCATTCGATGGTCAAAAACAATACCGACCACATGGAGACCGCATTTACCGTTTCGGTGGATTTAAAAGGACATGGGGTAACAACGGGTATCTCTGCAGCCGATCGTGCCAAAACGATACTTGCCCTTGTCGATGAAGAAACCAAGCCTTTTGATTTGGCTCGTCCGGGACATATTTTCCCATTGGCGGCGAAACACGGAGGCGTTCTGCGACGTACAGGGCATACCGAAGCCGCGATTGATTTTGCCCGCTTAGCAGGTTTTAAATCCGCCGGTGTCATTGTTGAAATCATGAATGAAGACGGAACTATGGCGCGATTACCTGAATTGGTAGAAGTGGCCAAAAGGTTTGATTTAAAACTCGTTTCTATTGAAGATTTGGTGGCTTATCGAATGCAACATGATAGCCTGATTTCGAAAAAAGAAGATTTTCAAGTCAACACCAAATATGGGTCCTTTCGATTACGAGCTTACCAACAAATCACGAACAAACAAGTACATATTGCGTTGACCAAGGGAAGTTGGAATTACGGCGATGCAATACTTACGCGTATTATTTCGGCGGCAGCCAATACTGATATCCTCCAAGCCTTAACCGGAAGTATGGAGCAAAAATTGGATGATGTCTTTAAATTAATTCACAAAGAGGACAAAGGCGCTGTGGTGTTTATCAATAGTGAAACCGATCCGAATGATTTGTTAAGTCGAATTGGTGTTTTGCGTCAGTTACAATCGGAAGGAAACAATGTGGCGCCTGTTGTTAAAATGGACCACAAAGATTTTGGGATTGGGGCACAAATTTTACATGATTTGGACATCTCCAAAATTCGATTGATTACCAATAGCATACAAGCGAAACGCGTGGGTATGATCGGGTATGGATTGGAGATTAAGGAATATGTTCAATATTAACAGCTAAGACTTCAAGCGATTGAGGTCTTTTTTTTATTACAAGTATACTGAACCGCAAATTTCGAGGTTTACTTTACAGAAAAAGCGGCTACACAACCTTTAAATTTTTCGCGTTTTTTTAAGGATTCGAAAAAGGTATCTTTCTTAGGCAATTGTATAGAAGATCTACGTTTTCACTACTTTGTTTTAAGCAAAATAAACATACGAAAGTTAGCAAAAAGTGGATTGTATTTTTTAATTTAACCAATGGTCTGAATTTTGGGAAGTGTTACAAAATTCAATATTACTTGCTAAAATTATTGACTAACCTTCGTTGGTTTATTAGTTTTTTTCTTACATTAGTTTTCTGTTATAAAAAAGCTTTTCATTGGTTGAAACGATTTATTACAATGAAACGTAATCCGTATTTTTAAAATAAAAAACAAAAAAATATGAAGGTATATTTAATAAAGACAATTGCAATTATAGGAGTATTGTTTTTAACAAGTTCAACAAATGTTTTTGGACAGGTCTACAAGTTAAGATCAACGTCCCTTTCTTCAAGACATAAAATTAATGACGCCAAATGGAGTAGTTGGTCGGATGCAGAAGAAGCCAACGTTTTGATAACATTTGATGAGACAAATAACAGAATTACTATTTATTCCAAGGTAACACAGGTATACGATATCGCTGAATATGAAGGTAAAACCACTGATGAAGACGGTGACGACATATTCTCATATTATTGCATTGACAAAGATGGAGTTAGATGTCGCGTAAAATGGTTAAAGTTGAATAGTCAAAATGGGAGAATGCAAATGTATGTTTATTATAGCGATTTGAATTGGTTGTATAATGTTTACTTACTTGATTAAGGGAATTTAAAGTATCAAATTACCATCTTTTTAAAAGCATATAAGATTTACTATTTTGTTTATCTATTTATAAATAACTTTTCCAATTAAACTTTTTATGTTTTTAATCTAAAAAAATTGAATTAGACGGCGTTTACTTTTTAAAAATAACTCTTTTTATACCTTACATATAACATCTGTAAATGAACTGTCGCTTCGACATCTATGGAGCAAGGAAAACGAGGCCTATTCGTTGAAAAAGGTATATCGTTTTTCAAGTTTGTTGCAACTACAAACCAAAATAAAGTCGATGTAGAAAAGCGAAAAATTCATCGATGGTTATTATACTTCATCGATATGCAAAATCTTTTTAGATCTTCAAAAATCGCTTCAATTCCCCTTATAATTGGTATAAATCATACCACAAACCTTATCCATAGCTTTGAATAAGGCGCTGTCAAATTGAGGCGATTTTGTAATACTTGTAAGTGTAATAACCGCTTGATATAAAATTTCATTTTTTGTGCGAGGAACCCGCTCAACAAAATGAACAGCATTACTTCCTTTGGGGGAATCAGAAACAATAACTTCTTCGGTAGTAAAATCTATAGCAAACAACATCTATTTTCAATTATTTAGGTTATAACTTATTGATGCAAATGACAACGGCCACTGGAACTTAATGTTCGTTTTTTACAACGCAATCCTTTTTTAGTTGTACCCGTACACTGTGTTGATGTCCCCTCAGTATTTCCTGAATTTGTTGTAGTTCCTCCATCACAACAATGGGTTCCTACAATGCGATTATGGACTTTACAGGTACAACTATTGGACTTACTTCGGTTACATTCTCGGCAAAGTAACTGAATGTTAGAAGGTTCACTGCTTCCTCCGCAAGAGAAAGGAGTTACATGATCATACTCCAAATTGAATGTACTCCCGCAACATTGGCATTTTCCTCCATCTCTTGTATAAACAATCTTTTTGGTCGTTTGGGAGACATACCGGCTTTGGCTATAGCCTTGAAAACCGAAAAAAAACAAGAGTAAAAGGAGAAGAATTCGTTTCATTTTAAATATTTCATTAAACCATTGGTCATAAATCTTCACACAAAGTTAGTGGTTTTTTGTTACAAAATATTGATTACAAAGTATATGACACAGCTCAATTAATGTACTTAAACAATGATATAATTGTTGATTCATTTTCTTAAAACATTAGTTCACCATCGTTTTCAGATGCTCAATCATAAAGTCTTTTCGTTCCACAATTTTATAATTGTTTAACACTGCCCAAAATTCTGACCATTGGAAATAAAAAATATATTTTTCTTTTTAGTTATCTTCTAAATTATCATTTAGAAAAAGTCCTCATCCGTTAAAAAAAAGACTATTTAACATACCTAAACAATAGGGTTTATTGCTAAACCCTATTAAAAAACCTTCATTCAAACTAATAGTCTAGTTTAGATAATGTTCAACATTACTAGCAATAATTTTATTTTCAAGGGTAGTTAATGTTCCACCATAAGGAATACTTGTATTTAACGAAATGGTGTCTTCTTGAAAATAAAACGCCTTGTCTTTTGTTTCGACTAAACATATTTCACAAGGTTCCTTTCTTTTGGATTCAATTTGATTTTTAATCGATTTTGCAACGTCAATCAATGCATCGTGTAGGCCAAATTCTTCTCCATTTTCATTGAAATCCTTGTTATTGATTTCAATTTTAAGATGGACACCCGGATAATTGATAATATCATTTGGATCGCCATTGATATGAATTGGAATCTGAATAAATGCTTTAAAATCTGTTTTTATAATCAAATACGGGAATTGCCCATAACCTTTGGGGAACAATCGATGTTCAAACCATTTTTCATCTAAATTTTGAATTTCTATTGGCATCATTTTGTCTTTTTAGTTAGAATTGTTTTTAATACTTAGCCCATTGCTGCATCCGAATCTATATTGACTATTCGACCAAGCAATGTGGCTATAAAATCTTGTGAAATTTTCTTCCCGAGATAGGTTCTTGAAGGAACAAATTTGTGGATATCGTTTTCATAGGTTAGACCCATTTTTTTAACAAAGAAGCAACAGTATTTTTTCAATATTCTCAGGATTTTTAAACAATGAATCCTCAAAATCTTTCTCGTCATCCTATGTTTGTGATAGAAAATACCGTATATTATTCTGATTTAGAGTCCGTACAATACTTCCATTCATTTCCATGTAAGGCAATACTTCCTGTCAAACGCAATAAGGAATTATTGGTTATACTGATTGGGGAAGCATTAAATTGAGCCATAAAAGCGTGATGCAGCGCAATTACCTTTTGAGCTTGCGCATGTGATCCCACAAAACCAAGTTTAAATGTCGAATTGTACCGATCAACTAATTCGGTAGGGGAACATTCTTTTAATTCAGACAAGAACGCTAAAATTTGTTCTCTATCCCCAACACGTTGTAAAAATAAATGCTCCATAACTAATCGATTACTTTTAAACTTAGTGTTTTTTCTAACTTAAAATCAATGGGGTATGGAAGTAATAGTATGTTCTTAAACGCAGTTCCCACCCCAAATGCGCTATCCGAGCCGTTTAAACTGTAGGCCGCCCCTGTAAATTGATAATCCGCATCAAAATACAAAAGCACAAAGGGGGAAATTTTGCTCAACTCTAAAGCAGTTGTAACTTTTTCATGATTGACTTCAATCAAAAGAGGAGTATTTCCTTCGATTAAGTCGGCTACTTTGACAAAAGTGTCATGCGTAGTTTTAACCACACCCGAAAAAGGAATTAAAGTGTGGTCTTTCAGTGTAATTTGAAAAGAATTTTTCATACAAATAAAGATTAAATTAAACGATCAATATTTGTATTTCGATAAATAAGGTGTCTGGGTAAACTTACGTTTATTTTGACCGGACAGGCCCGTATTGTTTTACCACCGTGGAGACTACTCTCGGTTGGTACCCTTACTGGGTTCGAAATACGTTGCAAATATATAATTAATTATTTTGGTTGCAAATCTGATGAAAATTTTTTTTTTTTTTTTATTATTAAACCAATAAACAACCCTCAAATGAATAGCATTCATTTTTGTAAATCAAGTAAATGCCACTATATAGTTTTAATCATATTGGTCAATTTCAACTTAATTTGAACCCTTTACCCCCATAAATTCATACTATAGAAATTATGTTCAACCCTTTCTTTATGGTCTTTGAGGTTAATATTATATTACGTTAATTATTGTTTGTATCACTTTTTATTCTTTTAAAGAATTAATAATGAAAAGAATATGATTTAATGGTGTAAAAAGTTTGATTTTAGGTATTTTTTGAACCATTAGCCAAAACCAAAAAACCCTCTAAACACTTATTTTTAAAGGATTTTGAGATTTTATGTGTTTTTTGAAACACGTTATCAGCGGAGAAAGAGGGAATAACTTCGTTTTACACGAAAGGATAAACCAACAAATGAAACCCGTAGCATTAGTTTCGAGTTTTCCTTTACATTTGACAGTAAGAGGAGGAGACCCGATGGGCTTTAGATACATGAGTTTTAGCTCACTTATATGTTTTTAGGGATTACTTTCGGTGATCCCAGAGGGGAAACCTTGCAAAGGAAATACCCTAACGCCATTTTCAAAGGCGTTGGTTTTTTAATTTTAAGCGTCTTACAAAAGCGAGCTTTTGACACGAGGGATTACCAGTGGTGATCCCAGAGGGAGAACCTTGCAAAGGAAATACCCTAACGCCATTTT
>NZ_JAIXWA010000034.1 GCF_027482425.1 Flavobacterium sp. | reverse complement strand
CTCAATATTTTCAATTAATTGATCCTGACTCATGTTCTCAAAAAGTATAAAATCCTAGTTTGGCAGAAACCATCCTAGGACTGATGAATTAATTTTTCTTCACAGCTGAACACCCTGCCATCGTGGTAATTTTGATGGCTTCGGTGGGAGGCAAATGCTCGTTGCGTTGCACCACTTCGATGACTACGTTACGCGCAATCGCTTCGTATACTTGTTCTAGCGGAGAGGCGGTTTGCAAGGCGGCAGGTCGACCGAAATCGCCCGCTTCACGAATGCTTTGTACCAAGGGCACTTCACCCAAAAACGGCACTTGAAGGTCATCGGCCAAATGCTTCGCGCCTTCTTTTCCAAAAATATAGTATTTGTTGTTAGGCAATTCCTCCGGCGTGAAATACGCCATATTCTCTATGATTCCTAGTACTGGCACATTGATGGCTTCCGATTGGAACATGGCCACTCCTTTGCGCGCATCGGCCAATGCCACAGGTTGCGGCGTACTGACCACAACCGCTCCCGTTACCGGCAACGACTGCATAATCGACAAGTGAATATCACCTGTACCCGGCGGCAAATCAATCAGCATAAAGTCCAAATCCCCCCACGCCGCATCAAAAATCATTTGATTCAACGCTTTGGCAGCCATCGGGCCACGCCAAATCACCGCTTGACCGGGCGCCGTGAAGAATCCGATGGAAAGTAACTTGATTTCGTAACTCTCAATGGGTTTCATCTTCGACTTCCCGTCGACTTCAATCGACAACGGTTTTTCGGTTTCTACGTCAAACATAATCGGCATCGAAGGACCGTAAATATCGGCATCCAAAACACCGACTTTGAATCCCATTTTGGCCAAGGTTACCGCCAAATTGGCTGTGGTGGTTGACTTCCCAACGCCTCCTTTTCCAGAAGCTACCGCGATAATATTGCTGATACCGGGTATGGGTTGCCCTTTGATTTCATTTTTCTCGGGGACTTCCACCTTAATATTAACTTTCACCTCAGCATCGGGAGAAAACTGCTCGTGAATCAATTTGCGAATATCGTCTTCTGCGCGTTTTTTAATGTGCATGGCGGGCGTTTTCAACACCAAATCCACCACGACTTCGTTACCAAACGTAACCACATTTTTAACAGCGCCGCTCTCTACCATATTTTTTCCTTCCCCCGCCACCGTAATGGTTTCAAGCGCTTGAAGAATTGCTTTGCGTTCTAACTTCATTTTTATTAAGACTGATTTTAGATTGCAAAGATACAAGGAAATACAAAGAAACGACCGTTAAAGCTTTCAAAATCTTTTGCGGAAAATAAGGACAAAATCGGACATATAGCCTTGTTTTTAGTTGAAATTAGAAGGGGGCGCCCCCGAGGCTTTTACCACGCTGCTCCTGCCCTTTGTTGCTATCGGCCGGCGGTCGGATAAAGCGCCCTCCCGCCGGCAGGATATCCACGGCGGTCAGGCCTAGCGAATACGTTAAGAAATCCTTACATAAAAGGGGCTGCTACGGCAATACCTTTACTTTTTCATAAAGTCAAGCTTACGCTTACACAACACTTATGGTATTCCTTTGTGAAAACATAATCCCATGAAAAAGCGTAAAGTAGAATTGGTCGTGCTATCCGACCTGCATTTGGGAACGTATGGCTGCCACGCCAGTGAAATCTTGGAATACCTCAATTCCATAAAACCCAAAACCTTAATTTTGAATGGTGACATTATCGATATTTGGCAATTTCGAAAATCGTATTTTCCGGCAGCGCATCAAAAAGTGCTTAAAAAAATCATCGGTCTAAGCGCCAAAGGAACCCGAGTGTATTACTTGACGGGCAATCACGACGAACTCTTACGTAAATTTACCGATGTGCATTTGGGTAATTTCTCATTGCTCAATAAACTAACCCTAAATTTGGATGGGAAAAAAGCGTGGATTTTCCACGGCGATGTATTTGATGCTTCCATAACCCACGCCAAATGGCTGGCTAAACTCGGCGGTTGGGGCTATGACATCATGATTTTACTCAACCGCTTGATCAATTGGGGGTTGCAAAAAATGGGGAAAGAACCCTATTCTCTTTCCAAGAAAATCAAAGCGAGTGTCAAATCGGCGGTGAAATTTATCTCCAATTTTGAAACCCTTTGCGCCGATATTGCCATTGAAAATGAGTACGACTATGTGGTATGCGGCCATATTCATGAGCCCAAAATCGAATCCATTACCACCAAAAAAGGAAAAACGCTATACCTCAACTCGGGCGACTGGATTGAAAACCTAACCGCGCTCGAATACCATAACAAACGCTGGAAAATCTACCACCACAAAACCGACTATCCATCGCAGATGACTTGGGAAGAGGAAGTTAATTTTGACTATGAAAACCAGCTCATCGAGCAGTTTATGGAGTTGATTCGGAATTGATTTTGGGATTCCAAAAGTGGGTTTTAAAATCGACAATTTGATCGTTTTCTACGCGAATTCCTTCTTGCTCCAACAGTTGTTGCATTAAATGGGTTCCCGGAAAATGATGCTTCCCTGTGAGCAACCCATTGCGATTGACTACCCGGTGGGCGGGAACATCTTCCAATCCGTGACTGGCATTCATCGCCCAGCCCACCATTCGTGCCGAACGCGCTGCGCCCAACACTTTGGCGATAGCCCCATAAGAGGTTACCCGTCCTTCGGGAATTTGACGGACCACGGCATACACCCGTTCAAAAAAAGAAGCGGTTTCTGGTGACGATTTCATATTAGCGCAATAAGTTCCACAAAGTGAGTAAAGCCACCAATCCGGTAATGGTGCCAATAATACGGTTCATGTAGCGCAGCACCCAATCGGTTTTGGACTTTAAATGACTGATAAATAACATATAAAGGTAGAACACTAAAAAAGAGCCTGAGGTAACGCCGGCGACCAAGCTGAGTTCTTGTGCCAGTGAAAAATCAAAATAATCATACGACGCAAGGGTAACACTGATCACCACATAGTACGGAATAGGCAAAAGATTTAATGCCGAGATGAGCATTCCCATAAAAAAACGACTGCGTTTGCTTTTCAACTGAATGCGGTCGCTGCCTGCCAAAGTTGGTTTTTTGGCCCAAAAGAAAAAATATAAGGTAAGGACGCCAAAAACGACCAATCCAATCGTGCGCAAGGTGGCTACCACTTCGTCGTGCTGACTGATGTAGCGTGCAAAAACAACAGAGACATAGGTTTGAATTGCAATAACCAGCAAAGACCCAGAGACAAAAATCAATGCACGCTTGATTCCATCAGTTAAACGAACTTTGGCAACGGTCATATTGATGAGCCCCGGGGGAAGTACCCCAACGATAGCCGCAATCAATCCCGTGAAGAAAGGGATGAATACTGTCATAAAACCGTGGTTAAAGAAAACTACTTAATTTTGAAACGAATATACGTAATCGCTTTATTGATTTCCAAATATTGTTGCTCGTAAAATGTTTTTATTTCGGTTACTTCCTCAGGAGCGCCTAGGTTGTGGTAAATATTGTGGTTGGCATACAACACTTCATGACCCAAACCATGCAAAAGTCCCAAGGTATACCCATGCATAAATTCACTATCGGTTTTCAAATGCATCAGTCCATCAGGTTTCAGGATGTTCTTGTACCGGTTTAAAAACTCGGCATTGGTCATGCGGTGCTTGGTTCGTTTGTATTTGATTTGCGGGTCGGGGAAGGTAATCCAAATTTCATCGACCTCATTTTCGGCAAAAATAAAATCAACCAACTCGATTTGAGTGCGCACAAAAGCGACATTGGTCAAGCCTTGTTCGGCGGCTGTTTTAGCACCCCGCCAAAATCGGGCGCCTTTGATGTCAATTCCGATGTAGTTAACATTGGGATTGCGTTGGGCCAGGCCTACGGTATACTCTCCTTTGCCACAACCCAATTCCACTACTACAGGATTTTCATTGTTAAAAAAGTGACGCCACGAACCGCGATGGGGGAATCGTCCTTCGACAACTTCTTCGCGAGTGGGTTGGATAACATTGGTAAAATTGGCGTTTTCGCTGAATCGTTTTAATTTATTTTTACTGCCCACGTGATTTCTTAATGTTTTGGCAAAATTAAGGAAATCCACCGCATGACAAATTATTTTATTTTTGCTACTGTGGAAACCCGAAAAAACATATTGGTGGCGCCGTTGAATTGGGGATTGGGCCATGCTACGCGTTGCATCCCGATAATTCGACAGTTGCTCACCGAAGGCTTTCAGCCCATCATTGCGAGTGATGGTGCAGCGTTGGCGTTATTGCAACGTGAATTTCCCGATCTACAGCATTTGGAATTACCCTCGTATCACATTGCCTACGCTAAGAATCCCAAAAACTTTAAGTGGAAATTACTCAAAAACAGTCCCAAGACGATTGCGGCCATTTTTGAAGAAAAACGATTAGTACGTCAGTGGATCGCCCAGTACCATTTGGCGGGCATTATTTCGGACAACCGGTTGGGCGTGTATAGCAAAAAAATTCCGTCAGCAATCATCACACACCAACTCACCGTGTTGTCAGGAAAAACGACTTGGATTTCCAGCGGATTGCATCGTTTTTTTATTCAAAAATTTCAAGAATGTTGGGTGCCCGATTGGGGCGGAGCAATTAATCTGTCTGGGAAATTGGGCCATCCAGAAAAAATTTCAGTAACTACACGCTACATTGGTGTTTTGAGTCGCTTGGTTAAAAAAGATGTCCCAAAGACGATCAATTACCTTATTTTATTGTCGGGCCCAGAACCTCAAAGAAGTTTATTGGAAGAAAAGCTTAAACAGGAAATGCAACATGTTGAAGGCCAAATTGTACTTATTCGTGGAGTTGTTGAACCCACGATAACAGAAACGATACAACCACCTTTTACGATATATAACTACCTAACTTCTGAGCGTTTATCGGAAGTTTTAAATGCAGCTGAAGTGGTCATTTGTCGATCAGGGTATACCACTATTATGGATTTAGCCAAATTGGAAAAAAAGGCCTTTTTCATTCCTACCCCTGGACAATTTGAGCAAGAATATTTAGCCAAGCGTTTACATAGAGACGGTAATATCCCGCAATGTAGTCAAAAAGACTTTAAGTGTGAAAAATTAGACACAATACCTTTTTATAAAGGGCTACCTAAAGTTGGAGAGGATGAGCTTCCTAAAGATTTATTCAGCCTTTTCTAAGGTAAAAGAGAATACTGAGCCTTTTCCTAGCTCACTTTCAACATATATTTTTTCATTGTGATGTTCAATAATGTGTTTCACAATTGAAAGTCCCAATCCAGAACCACCCTCATTTCTTGATCCACTTTTATCTACTCTGTAAAACCGTTCAAAAATACGTGATAGATTACTAGCATCAATACCTTCACCATTGTCGGTCACCCTGATAATAACTTTGTTTTTGATGAAATCTTCAATGGCGATTTCAGTGGTTCCGTTCTCTTTGCCGTATTTTATGGAATTCATTACGAGATTGATCAAGACCTGTTGTACTTTTTCTTGATCAGCACGAACACGAATGGGTTTGCTATACTTTGAATCAAACATTAAGATAATATTTTTTTTGTCCGCCTGCATTTCAAGCATATCAAAAACATTCTGAATTAGAGTGACAATGTTAAAGTCGGTATATTGCAGTTTAACATCACCCATTTCTAATTTAGAAATCATATCTAAGTCTTGCACGATATATACTAGTCGCTCTACTCCTTTTTGAGCCCTTTCCAAATATTTGTCTCGCAGCGATTTATCTTTTACACCATCCATTATTGTATCGATATAACCTTGAACAGTAAAAAGGGGGGTCTTCAGTTCATGCGACACATTACCCATGAACTCACGTCTATACTCTTCGCGGACCTTTAGGTTTTCTAACTCTATTTTTTTACTAATGGCATATTTTTTAACTTCCCTTTCTAGAGTAGCCATGTCAGTTGTAATAAATTGACTTCTTAAAACCGCTGAATCGAGTAGCGATACGTCATCGTATATTTTCTTAACTCTTTGGTAGATAAATAACTCCGAGCGGTATTGAATTATAAAAACAGAAAAGAAGAAAACGCTGAAGGAGGCTAAAAGAATTAACAACCATGAAAAATCAGCATTAAACAAGAAATATAATACCAGCAAAGAGGTAAAAAATAGGGTGATATACAACGACGTTACAATTGCAAATCGGTAGGTTTTTTTAACTTTTAAACCCATGAATCTCATTCTTAAAAAAGGTAAATTTACAAATTACAATTCAAATTTATACCCTACCCCTTTGATGGTTTTAAAAAGATTCTCACCTATTTTTTCACGTAATTTGCGAATGTGTACATCAATGGTTCGACCGCCCACAATTACTTCGTTGCCCCACACTTTATCCAAAATTTCTTCGCGTTTAAAAACTTTTCCCGGTTTGGAGGCCAAGAGATAAAACAATTCAAATTCTTTTCTGGGCAAAATAATTTCATCTCCTTCACGAATGATTTTGTATTCTTCTCGATTGATTTCGATTCCACCCACTGTGATGTTTTCACTAGAACCGGTGTCGTCTTTTAGGCGACGGAGTAAGGCTTTGACTTTGCTGATTAACAATTTTGGTTTAATGGGCTTAGCAATATAATCATCGGCCCCCGCATCAAAACCTGCTACTTGTGAATAGTCTTCACTGCGCGCCGTCAAGAAGGTAATGATTGTATTGGAAAGCTCAGGGATTTTTCGAATGTTTTCACAGGCTTCCATGCCGTCCATTTCGGGCATCATGACATCCATAATGATAAGGTGTGGACGCTCTTTTTTGGCCGCTACAATCGCATCTTTACCGTTCGTTGCCGTCACAATTTTGTAGCCTTCTTGAGATAGGTTGTACCCCACAATCTCAAGGATATCGGGTTCATCGTCAACCAATAAAATTTTAATGTCTTTTTTCTTCATAACGTAAAGCTACGCAAATTTTGAAGTAAAGATACTATTTAAAGTATGTACTGATTAGTTGTTAAATCGAGTTAACTATAATTTAATTGCTTAACATTATGTTAACTTTAAATCAATATTTATATAACTCGTTCTTAACTTACACTTCACTTTGCAGGCATTCCTTTGCAAAAAATTTACAAATTGTTAAAAATGAGATTATTTAAAATCATCTTTTGTCTTATTGGACTGACAACTTTTGCGCAAAAAGGCACTGTCAATGGAACTATTTTAGACAAAGATGCTAAAAATGCACCGCTACCTTTTGCCAATGTTGTCGTAAAAGGGACAACTAACAGTGTGACCACCGATGAAAAAGGAAAATACCAATTAAAAATTGAACCCGGAGCATACACCTTAGTATTTAGTTTTGTAGGATATGAGACTATCGAAGAGAAAGTAACGATTAAAGCGGGAGAAACCATCACCATTAACAAAACCTTGGGCTCTGGCAGCTACAAATTGGAAGATGTAGTCATCACCACCAGTAGACGAAAAAATACTGAGTCGGCCGTTCTTCTTGAAACTAAGAAAGCTAAACAAGTAATCAGTGCGATTTCGGCCGAACAAATGAGCAAAGGAACCGACGGAAATGCGGCACAAGCTATTCAGCGGGTACCAGGAGTGACCATTAATGACGGGAAATTTGTGATGGTGCGCGGGTTAAGTGAGCGATATAACAATGTATTAATTAATGGAGCGTTGGCACCGAGCACAGAGGTAGATCGAAGAACGTTTTCTTTCGACCTATTGCCCGTTAGCACTTTAGAAAAAATGACCATTGGTAAGTCGGGAGCGGCTTATTTACCCGGCGACTTTTCGGGAGGATTGATAAGTGTGACCACTACGGAGAACTTCTCCGATTTTACACAAGTTTCTTCTAGCTTAGGTTTCCGTGGCAACACAACTTTGGAAGATTATTGGCAAACGGAAGGTTCAGCAACCGATATTTTAGGCATGGATGATGGTTTCCGTCAGTTGCCTAGTGGCTTCCCAACCAACCGTGACGTATTAAACATTAATAGTGAAAGTGTTCGATACGCCAATCAATTGCCCAACAACTTCAACCCTCAACGCGGCACTGCTTTTTTCAATACAGGAATTAGCTTTAGTTTGGGACGAAAAATCAAATTGAAAGATGAAAGCAAGAATTTGAGAACGATTAATATGATTTCGTACTCCAATAGTTTTCAAAACTACAATAAGACGGTAAATACATTCATCAACGATTTTACGGGACAAACCAATACACCGCAACAGCAACGTGACTTTGACGACCGTTACTATTCCAATGAAGTGCGTTTGTCGGTGCTTTCCAACTGGTTTTACCGTTACAATGCAAAAAACAAAATCACCTTCAAAAACCTATTCAATCAAATCGGTGAAAACTTCACGACGTTGCGAAGTGGTTTTGACTTTGACCAAAGACCGGGACAGTTGTTGAATAACTACGAATTTGGTTACTCGGGTCGTCGTATTTTGACCTCACAATTCAATGGCGAACACAAAATCAACGACCGAAATACAGTCAATTGGGTATTAGGTGGAAACTTAATTAAAGACATTTTACCCGATTTACGTCGTTTTAGAACCTTCCGTAACTTAAACAGTACCACAGCGAACTTTACGATGATTGACCCGCCAAGTTCAAACCCTTTTGACACCGGTCGCTTCTATTCAGAGTTAAATGAAACCTCAGTAAACGCTGGAGTGGATTATGATTTTAAAATCGAAAACAAGTCGAACAAATCGGAAGCCTCTACCATCCTTTTAAAAGCTGGTTTCTTTGGAGATTACAAAACGCGTGACTTTAGCGCACGTTATTTCTCGTATTTGATTCCTGGTAACGTAGGTCAAGAACGAAAAGAAGAATTAATCAATTTGCCCTTAACCGAAATTTTCAGTCCTGCCAATGTAACTGCCTCCAACGGTTGGGTATTACGTGAGGGATCGAATTTAAGTGACTCTTACAAAGCCAATAATTTATTAGGAGCAGGATATGTATATGGCGAATTTCCCATTCAAAAATTCTTAATCACAGGAGGTGTACGTGTAGAGCACAACCGATTGGAAGTAGACGGTTTTCAAGGAATTACTCCTTTGTTGGTTCAACAGCCCATTACCTCGGTTTTACCTTCCTTTAACGTAAGTTATACCCTAAATGATAAAAATTTAATGCGTATTGCCTACAGTAGAACTGTAAACCGTCCCGAATTCCGTGAAATTGCGCCCTTCTTATTTTATGACTTCCAAGAAGATACCGAAGTGGATGGAAATAGCAGTTTAACCACTGCCACGATTGACAACTTTGATTTGCGTTATGAGTTTTATCCAACCAAAGGAGAAACGGCTAGTTTGGGTGTTTTCTACAAACGTTTTGACAACCCGATTGAATTCATTCTTCCTGTAGTAAGTCAGCAACGAAGAATGCGCTACAGTAATTCGGATTCGGCGATGCTTTATGGGGCTGAGTTGGAAGTTAGAAAATCCTTCAAAGAAGTTTTCAAAAACGGATTTTTCTCTGATTTATCCATCAACTTAAATGCTTCCTACATTTTCTCGGAAGTTGACTTAGGAAATCGTGCTTTGGCGCAAGATCGTAAAAGAGCATTACAAGGACAATCGCCATATGTCATAAATGCCGCACTGGGTTATGATAACAAAGAAAATGGCTGGAGTGGTAATTTAATTTACAACCGTTTCGGTGATCGAATCTATGCAGTTGGGGGTGAAATTTTCCCAACCATCTATGAAATCGCCCGTAACCAAATGGATTTTACAATTGCCAAAACATTCAAAAAGACGACCTACAAACTGGGCTTATCCAACATTTTGAACGAGAAGTTTCAGTTTTTCCAAGATTCAAACGTAGACAATAAAATCAACAACAGTGACGACCCTGTGTTTGTGCACCGTACAGGCGTACTCTACACTTTTAATGTAACGTATAAATTTTAACAACATAACTTAATTTAACTTTTATGAAAATCAACAAAATTCTATTAAAAGGTCTTTTACTTGCAGCTGTGACTTTGACAAGTTGTGGTGGTGATGACGACAACAACAATAGCGGCGGAGGAGACTCTGTGGTTATTTTGGAGGGAAATCTTGAGTCCCGTACTTTGACCAAAAACACAAAGTATTTGATTAAAGGTCAAACGTTTGTACGCAGCGGAAATGTATTAACCATTGAGCCTGGAACTATTATCAAAGGAGATAAAGCAACCAAAGGAACATTGATCATTGATAAAGGAGGACGCATCGAAGCCGTAGGAACAGCCTCTGAGCCAATCGTAATGACGTCTAACTTACCAGCGGGTTCTAGAGATCGTGGTGACTGGGGTGGATTGATTATTTTAGGAAATGCACCTGTGAACCAAGTAAATCCAGAAATTGAAGGGATTAATCCTGCTGTAACGTATGGTGGAACCAATGCAGCCGACGATTCTGGAGCATTAGTTCACGTTCGTGTAGAATATGCAGGTATTGAATTAACGCCCAACAACGAAACCAACTCCATCACTTTAGGAGCAGTTGGAACAGGAACTCAAATCGAATATTGTCAAGTTTCTTTTGGAGGTGACGACGGTTTTGAGTGGTTTGGTGGAACTGTAAACGGAAAATACTTAATTTCTTTTGCGAACTGGGATGATAGTTTTGACGTGGATTTCGGATATTCAGGTAAAAACCAATTTGGTTTGGAAGTGCGTTACCCAAGTTTTGCAGACCAATCAGGGTCAAACTCTTTTGAGTGTGACAACGGGCCTAACGATAACGCAACTACTTTATTAACTACAGGAGTGTTCTCTAACTTTACCTGTATCGGTCCAAGAGCAACGAATGCACAATCGATTAATGCCAATTTCCAGCATTCTATCGACTTACGTAGAAGAACTGCGGCTACTATTGCCAACTCCGTATTCATCGGATATCCACGTGGATTGCGTATGAACCAACAGTCGGTAGCTGATAATTATATTCCTACTACTCAGAATCCTACACCTCCAGGAAAATTAATCAAAAATATTCTTGTGGCTCCCAACACGACTTACTCCGTAGGTACAGGGATGACCGCTACTGCTGCTAATATCCAAACTTGGTTTGAAGCTACAAATTCAACCATTACTGCGGCTATTGAAGATCAATTTGCAGTATTGGGATTGAATACCAATGTTGCTTTTGGTAGCAATGTAACATCGAATTATGCTGCAAATCCAACCTTTGCTGTGACTACAGGTTTGTTAACATCGGGTGCTGAATTTACCGATGCTACCTTGAACACTTGGTTTACTGCCACAACCTATCGCGGTGCTTTCGGCACAACCGATTGGACAGACGGTTGGGCTGAGTTTTTACCTAACAGCAAAACATACTAAGAGATAAAGTCTATTTTTGTAAAGAGCTTAGCAGTAATGTTAAGCTCTTTCTTATTCCAAACGTTATGAAAAAAATTCTTACTAGCCTGTGCTTAATAGTCTTCTTGGGGAGTTGTTCAAACAATTCCTACACCCTTGACCCAAATGCCCAACTATCCAAAAAGGAACAAGCGGAATTCAAATATGAAATAGTACGCTATTTTGAAAAATTACCTTCTGAAAAAGTGCGTCATGAAGATAAATTTGACACGCTTTACAATAGCTACTACCAACAAAAAGCGAAAGAAGCCAATCTTCTTTTTTATTACAAAGCTCCTGATTCTACTGAATATTTTGCGATTACCAAATTAGCCCCTAGTCTAACAATTAAAAGAGTAGCGACTATAGGCAAGCTAAAAAAAGATAAAGAAGGTACGATTACCTATTACGAAGAGGCCGCACGAACCTGGAAAATGGTCGAACCCGAACTCCACACAAAAACGGAAGTTCTATTTAAGGATTATATTCAAGGGAAAGATTTGTCACCGTATTTAACCAAAAATTCGGGAGAGGATTTTTACATTGAATTTCCCGATGATCAAACTTTTTACAATACACAAACTCGTAAATGGGAGACGAAACCAATACAATAATCTTTTTTAACGAAGTTTGGCATTGAATTTGAAATTAAAATTCTATATTTGTGTTAAGGATAACTACGCATGAGCAAAAATTACTTCTATAGTATACTCTTTTTTCTGGTGTTGGGTTCTGCTTCTGTAGCGGCTCAAGACACCCGAAACACCTTGAAAGAAAGCAATTCTATCGAGGGGCTTAGCTTTTATCCTAACCCAGTAACAGGAGGTAAACTCTATATCACTACACGCGCTAATGAAGAAAAGAACATCACCATTTATGATGTTTTAGGTAAAAAAGTCTTCCAAACCGTTTTATCTTCACGCGAATTAAACTTATCCTCTCTTCAACCCGGTGTGTATTTCATCAAAATTGAAGAAGGTGAGGCTTCTGCGACTAGAAAACTTATTGTCAGATAGTTAAACATTTCTATTTTACTGTTTTTTAACTTAGGCTGTTTTTAGTTTTGAAAATAGTCCCTATCTTTGTAAGCTTAATTTAATAATTTCAATATGAAAAAAATTTACTTCATGCTCTTTATGCTGACAGGAGTAACTATGATGGCGCAAACCATTTATAGTGAAAACATGGGAACTCCATCAGCAACAACCCCTATTGCTACAAACGTATTCCAAAATGCAGCACCCATTGTGTACTCGGGTACCGCTGAAGTACGCGCAACGACTGTTTCTTCAGGTTACACTGGAGCTTCTGGTGGTGGTAATGTATTTTTCACCAATACAGCGGGTAGAGATTTCTTAATTGAAGGAATCAACACCTCCGCTTTTAACACCTCTACGTTACAATTAAGTTTTGGCCAATATAAAAGTACTACAGGTGCTAATAATGAATTAACCGTTGAAGTAAGTACAGACGGCACAACTTTTACACCAGTTACCTATTCACGTCCTACGGGAGCTGGAACGGCAAACTGGGCTTTAGTGACCATTACTACAGGTATCCCTAGTGCTACTAACCTACGTATCCGTTTCATACAAACTTCTACAACAGCGCAATTCCGTTTGGATGATGTACGCGTATTTAGTTTTGACCCTACTTGTACGGTAGTGCCAGGCACGCCCACTACGGCTTGTGATGCAACTACATTTGCAATCGATACGTATACAGCTACGATTCCTTTCTCTGGCGGCGGTGGCGGTGCTTATACGGTTACTTCAACCGTTGGAACCGTAGGAGGAGACAATCCTGGAAGCATTGCTGACGGAAATATTACCGTTACAGGTATTCCAGAAGGAACCGGGGCTATCGTTTCTTTAGTTCGCAGCAATTGTTCGTACACGGTAACGATTACCGCGCCTGATTGCAAACCCGTAAATGGATTACCACTTTATGACAGCATGAATTATAACGTAGGAAGTTCAATTGGAGCCACACAATTTTGGGCAAACGCCAACACAGGAGACGATGTGTTAGCCATTGCTGATAATTTAACGTATGCTGGACTTACCTCCAATGGCAACGCTGCTGGTTTGAACGGTGCTGGTAAAGAATTACACAAAAGATTTACTGCCACTACAGTTACTGAAGGTGCGTTATACACTTCTTTTATAATGAAAGTTACCGATTTTGCTTTAACGACCGATCCTTCTGAAACGGCTTTTGCTATCATCACAGATGGAAGTGCTACAAACTTTAGAGGCCGTATTTTTATTAAAAGAACGGGGACTACCTACCAATTAGGCCTTACTTCAGGAACGTCAACCACCAACTATACAACAGCCACATACAACCTCAACGATGTATTGTTTGTAGTTGTATCGTATGACTTTGTAGGTAATTCATGGAAATTATGGGTTAACCCAACGGTTGCTGGATTTGACGGCACACAAGCTCCTACATTAACCGACACGCCTGCTGCTGCAATTACCACTTTAGGAGGATTCTTATTCCGTCAAGACACAGATGCTTTAACTCCAGTAATTACAGTTGATGAATTACGCGTTTCTGTTACTCCAAACTTATTGAGCGTAAACAACAATGCTATTGAAGGTTTAGCGGTATATCCAAACCCTGTGAAAAACGGTATTTTCTATATCAACACTGCGGCGAACGATAGCAAATCGGTTCGCGTTTTTGACCTTGTTGGAAAAGAAGTAATCCATACCACAACGCAAGATGCAGTTAACGTAAGTGGTTTGAACAAAGGAGTATACTTTGTACAAATTACAGAAAACGGCGCTACGGCTGTGAAGAAATTAATCATCGAATAAGTATTCGACACCCCATAAACCAAGCCCCGGCAGTTGTCGGGGCTTTTTTATTTCGCTACTTTTGTTGCATGGATCCGTACGATATTTTTAGTATTGCCAATGCAAAGCAATTTGAAAAAATGGCGCTGAAAGTTTTTCGGCACCAATACGAGAATACGATCGTATACCGTGAATTTTGTGACTTATTGGGCGTCGATAAAACAGTCGTCAAATCGTTGGAATCCATTCCATTTTTACCGATTCAGTTTTTCAAAAGTCACACCATCATTTCCAATTCCCAGACGCCCGAAATAACCTTTACAAGCAGCGGTACAACTGGAATGCAAACCAGCAAACATGTAGTGACCGACATCCAATTATATGTACAAAGTTTTCGATCGGCCTTTGCCTCTTTTTACGGAAATAATGAAGACTATGCGATACTTGCCTTGCTACCCTCCTATCTAGAGCGCGAAGGATCGTCTTTGATCTATATGGTAAAAGATTTGATTGAAGGTTCGCAAAACGAACATAGTGGCTTTTATCTTCACAATTACGAAGACCTCATCCAAAAAGTGAAATTATTGGATGCCTCAGGACAAAACACACTTTTGATTGGAGTGACCTATGCCTTACTGGAC
This sequence comes from Flavobacterium sp., assembly GCF_027482425.1. Lineage (GTDB taxonomy): Bacteria > Bacteroidota > Bacteroidia > Flavobacteriales > Flavobacteriaceae > Flavobacterium. The sequence goes on along the minus strand of NZ_JAIXWA010000034.1, from coordinate 62,155 downwards.
CTTATTGAAAAAGAAACATTCCATTTAAAGAACACCCTCATTATGGAAACGGGGGGCATGAAAGGACGCCGAAAGGAAATGATTCGCGAGGAGCTTCACCAAATGTTATGTGCCGGCTTTGGAGTACCCACAATCCATTCCGAATACGGGATGACCGAACTATTGTCACAAGCCTATTCTTTTGGGCAAGGTGTCTTTGAATGTCCCCCATGGATGCATATACTCATTCGCGACCCTGAAGATCCCTTATGTTATATTGCCGATGGGAAAAACGGAGGAATCAATGTCATCGATTTGGCCAATTACAATTCCTGTTCCTTTATCGCTACGCAAGATTTAGGGAAAAAATATACCAACAATGCTTTTGAAGTGTTGGGCCGTTTTGACCATTCGGATATTCGCGGGTGTAATTTAATGGTAATTTAACATTGTTTCCTTTATATTATCTAATTGTTAAATTACTTCTGCTTCAAACTTATAGAACAAATTAACTCCTTAATTATGTAGTTTTGTAGTATATAAATAAATTATAGTTTGTATTATTAATTCAACATTAATTTAACCTCCAATTTGATGGAGTTGTAAATTACAATTTATGAAAAAACCTATTTTCTTTTTGCTATTCCTTATCATCGCTTCTGCTTGCACCTCAAAAAAAGACATTATTTATTTTAACAACCTAAATACAGAAACTACCGATAAAACACAGCTCATAAAATCTACCATCACAAAAAACGACATTTTAAGTATTGTGATTACTTCTTCATCGGCTGAAATTGTTAAAGCATATAATGTGGAAGTCACTCAAGGCCCTAATGGTTATTTAGTGAGTAGTGAAGGTTTTATTACACTCCCTGTGTTAGGAAAAATTAATGCTAACGGGTTAAGCTGCATGGAATTGGAACAAATTATATCCAATTTACTGATATCAGGAGGGCATTTGTCTAATCCTGTTGTCAATGTTCGAGTAATAAATTCAAAATTTACGGTTTTAGGAGAAGTCAACAAACCAGGTACTTATAACTATCAGGAAGAAAATATTTCCTTGCTACAAGCTTTGGGATATGCAGGTGACTTAACAATTAACGGCGTTAGAAATAACATCTATTTGATTCGCGAAGAAGGTAACGTATTAAACTATACTAAAATTGATTTAACATCAAAAGATTGGTTTTCTAGTCCATATTATTATTTAAAACCAAATGATGTAATTTATGTTTTACCGAATGATGCCAAAGTGAAATCGGGTGGATATGTAAAAAGTTTAGGGAATTTGTTGACCATAACCTCCGTAAGTATTTCAACAATTCTTGCCATAATCTTATTGAGCAAATAAAATGGAAGGAAAAGAAATTCAGTTTAAGTTTAAAGAAGAAGCATTCAAATACCTAATCTTTTGGAAATGGATAGTACTTTCTTGTGCCGCTTTCCTATTAGTTGCTTATCTCTATCTTCGCTATGTAAGTGATATCTATGCTACACAAGCAAAAATTCAAATTTTAGATCAAACAAATAATACGTTTAAGCTTCCGACCAACTCTTTCAATATTTTTGGGGATAATGATAAAGATTTGGAAAATGAAATTGAACTAATAAAATCGACGCGAATTTTAAACAAAGTCATTGATAGCCTTGAATTAAACACTGAAGTATATACAAAAGGAAAAATCAAATCCTTAGAATTATGGGATACCGCTCCTTTTAAGATTATTTGGGGAATTCCAACTCAAGAACTTTACAATAAAAGTTTATTCTTCAACATTACACTCAAAGAAAATGGTTACTTACTCGATGATAAGCCTACGCTTTATCCTTACAACAAAACTAATTTAACACAAGAAATTCCCTTTGTTGTTTTACCAAAAAATGAACGTAAAAAACAAAAGTTGGGTGTGTATCAAATTCGATTAAAACCTAAAAATACGCTATTACAAGAATTATCCAATAATTTAACCATCACAAAACAAGGAACACAGAGTAATATCCTCAAACTGGTATTAAAGGGAGGGAATACCGCCAAAATAAATGCTGTTTTGGGGGCTCTTATTTCAATTTTTGACAATGATGGTGTTAAAGATAGACAACTCGTTTTTGAAAAAACGATTGAATTTGTGGATGATCGTTTTCAATATCTTTTTACCGAACTGGACTCTATTGAAAAACAAAAAGCCGCTTACAAAAAATCTCAGAAAATATCATTTATTGAAGCCGACGCTGGGGTAATTATGCAAAAAAGCTACGACTCAGAAAATAATATTGAAAAAATAGACACCCAACTCGTTTTAGCTGATATTATGCTAAACACCATTAATAAGAGTAAAGAGTTAGATTTAATCCCCGTCAACATTGGCATTACAAATGATGAAATAAATGGTTTAAGTAACAAACTCAATGAAGTTATTCTGACTCGCAACAAGTATATGAGTGATGGAGGCGGAAAAACAAATCCAATTGTTGCTTCACTCACGCAACAAGTAAATGCAGTTAAAGGGAATCTTAAATCTACCATAATTGGTTATAAAAATACGTTAGCATACCAAAAGAGAGAGTTGTCAAAAATACAGGGGTTGAGTGCCAAAAATTACAATCGTATTCCTGATAATGAAAAATCATTGCGCTCGATTGAAAGACAACAAAATATCAAAGAAACGTTATACATTTTATTGCTCCAAAAAAGGGAAGAGGCTGCCGTTAATCTTGCGATTACAAATCCTACCATTAAACTCATTGAATATCCTAACTTTACCAGTAGCCCTATATATCCTGACAGGACATTAATTTATGGAATTGCCTTTGTAATTGGCTTATTAATCCCCCTCATATTAATTTATATGTATTTTGTTTCAAATGATAAAATTCAAACAAAATCTGATTTGGAGCAACATCTTAAATTGCCTGTTATTTCTGAAATTCCTTTTGTTGATGCGAATGAAAATAAATTGATTCGCGTATTAGACCGCTCCATACTCTCTGAATCGTTTCGTATTCTTCGAACGAATCTATCCTTTTTACTATCCTCGCAAAAGAAACGAAATCAAGTTGTATTTGTAACCTCATCTATCAAAGGAGAGGGAAAAACATTTGTTTCCATAAACCTTGCAATTACGTTATCGTCAACCAATAAAAAAGTGGTGTTATTAGGGGCTGATCTCAGAAATCCTCAACTCCACAGTATGTTAAACTACGAAAGAAAAGGATTAAAAGGAATTTCAAATTTTATTTTTGATGATAAACTAACCGTTGAAGATGTACTGGTCCGTGGAAAAGAAATGCTATCAAAACACGAGTTTGATGTTATTTTTTCGGGCACAATACCCCCTAATCCAGCGGAGTTATTGGCCAATGATCGTTTTAGTGCCTTGTTAGATATTTTAAAGGAAACCTATGACTATATCGTCATTGACACAGCACCTACCCTTTTAGTGACGGATACAACAGTTATTTCAGGATTAGCTGACGCTATACTTTTTGTCACTCGTGCTAATTTTACAGAAAAGAAATTGTTTAAACATATTCTTGATTTTCAAAAAATCAATCCTAAAATTAGTTTTGGACTCATTATCAACAATGTGGGGCAAAATAAAATTTATGCAAGTAATTACAGTTATGGATACAATTACGGCTATGGATATGGTTATGAAAAAAACTATTCCCGCAAATTAACATTGAAATACCGTATTGCCCGTTGGCTTCGTAAAAAATAATATCTGCCAAAAAAAAGGACTCTTTTATGCCTATTGACTTCAATTTGATCAATGAAAATTTGATATATGGCGCTATTTGATCCTTAACAATCTTTTTTATGATTATTCTTGCTTCATTTGACTTTGGGGTGTTGTGCTAAAATAAAAGTGCCAATAAAAAATAAATAGCATAGCCGGTAGAAACATATTACGCATTCGCAACATTATCCCCAAGTTCCCAAGCGTTTGCGAAAAAGCTATAGTCCCAATAATCAAAAAGTACACCATGAAACGAATTACAAAAGGAGCCGATTTAAAGCTTTTGAAGTAGGCAAACTTAAAGCCAATCACAAATAATAATAATAATAAAAGATTTTCAAGTGCGGCTAAAAGCGTAGGTATACTATTGATATCAAAGGGCAATGGACGAAACAAAAACGTAAAAACTTTAAAAACAAAAGGATAACTACTAATATCAACTGCAGTAGAATTATTTACACTACCTAACTTTGATGCTTTCGTTTCAGCGAAACTATTGAAACTATCAATGGTAGCCTCCTCTAAACGAGCAAACTCCATTACATTGGGGAGTAAATACAACAAAAGTCCCACCATTATCCCCGAAAGAAAAACTTTTTTATACAAAGCCGTACTTTGTGCAAATAAAATACTCATTGCCAAAGCCACAAGAATAAATAAAGTGATATGGGGTCTAACTAAATAGGAAAGAAACAAAGCAAAAAGGAAAAAAATCCACTTTCGCTTCAAGTCTGTTAAAGCAAGTGATCCAATTCCTATGGCGAAAAACAGTAGCGTATCTTTGCCTACAGCGCAACTCCAGAAATGAAGATTAGGTAAGAAAAATAGTAGTGGAAATAGTGAATACGAATTGATTCTGGGGTTTTGAGGAATCAAAACGATACTCAATCTGTAGAAATAACTAACTCCTAAAAACCCAATAAAAGTGTAAATCATAGTTCCCGTAAAATAACTTAATCCTAATAAATTGGCGGGAATGTAATTCAGTGCATAAATAAATAAAGTTCCTTTTTGCTCGGTTAGACAATAAACAAAGGTTTCAAAACTTAAAATTGAGGATTGATTCCAAAAGCCTATAGAGTCGCCAAAAACAAAAAAATAGTAATACAAACCAAAAAGTAAATGATAGAAATAGAGGTAGACTAAATTGATAAAATTAGTCTTACTTAAATTTTTTTGTACTTTATAGAAGTAAATATAACTTGCTACAGCAAGTAGTATCAAAAAAAGTATATCCATTTATAGCCACTTTTTAATCATGCTTGTGGCTTTATTCTCAAAAATTTGAAAATATACCCAAGCCATCAAATGTACGACGAATAGGATTAGCAACAACACTAAAAAAACTAAAGTCATAGAATTAATCTCAGGGAAAAAACGGATAATAAAAATCTGTATTGGATTATGAATCAAATAAATAGAATAAGAAATCGTGCCAGAAAATAGAAATATTCGATACGGTGACCTCTTACTATTAATGTATTTTAAAATCAACATGGCACTCATAAGGGCAACGAGAAAATTGGTTAAAAACCGAATCGGATACCAATGATTCCAAAGAAAATAAACAACCAAAGAAAAAAACAATACAAGCAAAACAAGATAAATTTCTTTAGCAATCGATTTCCCTTGAAGATAGAACTTGGCCGCGCCATAACCGACAAGAAATTCAATAGTATAGGGTGAAAAAAGAAAACTAAAGAAAGTATTCTTGGTACTTTCATAAAAAGCAACATACACAATGCCAATTCCAATGACCCAGATAGCACAAAGAATTTTCCAATACTTCTCGCCAATATACATTATACTAAATAAAAGGTAAAAAAGCATTTCATGACTTAATGTCCATGCCACTGACAAGGATGGCTTTCCAGCAGGAAATAAAGTCAAAGATGTCCACAAACTTAGATCCCTTGAACCGTTAGAAAATTGTGGATAATAGGTATAAAAGAAGTATAGTGCTAAACTAATCGGTAAAAAAGGAATATAAACACGAATAAATCGAGCAGTTATAAACCGATGCCAAGGCATTGGATTTTGTTTTTTTTGCGAATAGGCATAGGTTAAGATAAACCCTGATAAAACGAAAAAAAAGTCGACACCATACTTACCTAAATGACATAAAAAAAGTAAAAAATTAGAACGAATAGGATGATAATACAACATGGCGTTTAAAGCGTGATGAACAACAACCATTGAAGCTGCTATTCCTCTAAAGCTTTGTAAAACATGAAGTTTATCATTGGTCATGAGTTACTGAAATTTAACGCAATGTATAGGGACATTTTTGTGCAATGTAACAATTTCAAAAAGCGTTCTAAAGTTGATTTCTTTTGAATAGTGTTGCTCTACTATTGATCGCCCTTTGGCTCCAAGTTCAGTTCTTAACTTTTGATTGAGGATTAAAACTTCCAAGTAGTTTAACCAATCCGTTTCTGTTTCGGCCAAAAATCCATTCATCCCTTCATATACTACTTCGTTATTTTTACCCACAGGTGAAGCAATAACAGGTAATCCTGCACCCATATATTGAATTAATTTATAGGCACATTTTCCTTTTTCCCAAGGAGTTTCAAATAATGGCATCACGCCAATATCCATTCGATTTAACTGAGTCACTTCTGACGCTTCAGACCAATCATAGCAATAAATGGACTGCATATCACTAGGCATATCATCCCATTTTGACCCTACAATATGCCACTCAAGATGATCATATTTCCGATTGAGTTTTACAATGACATTTTCCAGTGATTTAAAATATTTAAACGTTGTAGGGCTTCCCATCCAACCAATAACAACTTTAGATTTTTCATCCTTGAAACTCGGCATTGTATAGCGATCTAGGTCAATTACAGTAGGCAATGTTATCACATTTTTTGCACCACTTTGGAGCGCATATTGTTTAAGATAGTCATTTCCCACCATGACCAAACTGCTATTTCTCATTACCGCTGCTATTTTATCTTTAAGTAAAAATCGTACTAATTTACTGGGATGCAAATCGTAATTATGAAAAATAGCATCGTCATAATCGACAACATAATGAATACCCAAAAAACGGATTAGCCTTTCAAAAACCGGAGGTAAATAGGGAAACAATTCTTTTTCAATAACTACTTTATCGTACTGAAAAAGTTTGAATAACAACAAAAAACGTCGGATGTAATAGAACAACAATTTAGGAACGGCAACTCGCTTTTTAAAATATAGCGAATTTAAATACGCATCATCAAAAAAAGGGGCATAGCTTGCTTCTATATTGCAATCAGAAAACAAATCTTCAAACTGATAACTACGCAATCTACTACTCGCTCCTAAGCGCGAATATTTGGTTAAATAAATTATGTTCATACCAGTTTATCTAAGGTTTTTATATACTGTTTTGCACTTTTTTCTATTGAAAAATTTTTCTCGGCAAAATCTCTAATCTTATTCTTATCAAATGTTTCCGATTTCTCTACAAAATCAGCAACCAAAATCATCGACTTCCGTGAAAAATGATTGAATATATAGCACCCTGGAGCATCTTTCAGTAGGTCTTCCGTATCGCCAATACCTTTGGAGGTGATCGTAGGCAATCCCATCAACAAATACTCCGCTAACTTTATCGGAAAAACTCCGCGCATGCTATACCGTGGAATACGCAAGGAAAAGGCGATATCTGCTGCCGAAAGATAGGCGGGCACATCTTGGTAATTTATTTGTTTTGCAATTATTATTCTTTTTAATTCCTGTGGAATTCGTTCTTGAATAAAATTTACATTAGGGGTTAACACCAAAAAATATCCAGACTTTGTTTTATCATAATATTGGCGAAAAATTTCAATCATTTCCTCCACACAATATTGGGGTCCAAGCGAGCCACAATAGACAAAAACTTTATCTTTTGATGAAACACCTAACTCTTCCCGAATCTTTTTTCTTGCCTCTTTATTGGGTTTAAAAAAATTAACATCCCTACCATTAATTACTCTTGAAAACTTCTCCAACGATTTTCCGCCTATGGTCTCTGCATGAATATTAATCGATTTTTTTGAACGCGTGATCACCAAATCGGAATGGCTTAAAATTTTATCCTCTTGTTTCTTTAAAAAACGATAATGGCGGCTATTCATATTTAATCCCCCAAAATCGATACGTTCTTCTAATGGCAATCCATCGGCATCAAAAACCAATTTAAATCCTCTAATTCGGAGTTTATTTACCAAAAAAGCAGGCATTACACTTCGAGGCATTACAATATCGATAGCGTTATTAATGATATAGGATTCGACAAATTTTCTCCCTTTAAATAATGAATAAACGCTACCAATTAAGTTCGTAGGTTTTTTATAAACGGGTAAATGTTGGTAGGAAATCTGATACGTTGAAGCTGTCTCCTTAATCTTGCTTATTTTATACGGATCGCTCCATGAAAATTGAATAACGTGAAATTGATAATCGCTTTTGGATTGAATAGCATGAAATATAGGTAAAAACAAGCCTTCCATGTAATTGGTCTCTGCACCATCCCAACTTATAAATAATATTTTTTTCATTCTAATTATTGTAATTTACTCGAGAAACTAGGAACAACTGTGAACTTTGATTTGAGTTTTAAAAACCTTTTTTCTAAAAATTGATACGAAATAAAAGATACTGCGATTAATACTGTAATTGTAGTCCCATAAATCAAAGCATAGCGAAGGTAGATTGACCCAAAATCAAAATCTTTAAGACCCAAAGCGACGAGATAAATCACCAAAGGGTTGTAAACATATAAGCCAAAGGAAATTTTACCTAAAAAATCCAACCAGGGCTGTTCCAAATTTATCAATGGACGCGGGTTGACCACTTGATTAAAAATTATTCCAAGTGTTATTATGGCTACAATTTCATGATCAATGATCGAAGCGATATGAAATTGATTCAACGACAAAAACAATAAAAACAACCAGCAACTCAAGTCTACTATGGGTTTTGTAAAAAATGTAAGGATCGATTGATATTGATACTTTACCCAATAGGCCCCTAACGCCCCAATGACTAAACACCCAAATCGAGTGTAATGGAAAAAGGTAAGCCATCCTTCGGGTGCTTGTGTTACTTTTAAAATAAGCTTAAACACAATAAAAATAAGGGGGAAAACACAGGCAAAAATCAAAATACTTTTAAGCTTTTTAACAAGCAGTGGCCAAAAGAGATAAAACTGTTCTTCAACACCTAACGACCAATAATGGCCAATCATATAGGTCAAATTATGACTCCCCGGCACCGTATTTATCGTTTCTTTAAATGAGTTTCTAAAGTTTGGAACCATAAAAACAAAAAAGAGAATAGCCCATTGTAATGTATTTGGGTCATTTAATAAGATAACAAGTATCAAATAAAAAAAGTAAAGTGGCCAAATGCGTAAAACTCTTCTCCAGTAAAATTTTTTAAGGGCTATCGTACCGGTTTTCTCTTTTTCCTCTAATAATAAATAGGTGATTAAAAATCCGCTTAAAGTAAAAAAAATGGTAACCCCAAAATTGGCGATATCCAATAAGGGTAAATTGGGCACTCCAAAATAATGCAGTCGATTATTGATGTGACTAAACACGACAGCTAAAGCTGCAATTGTTCGTATTCCATTTAATCCTGAAAAATAAATTGCCTTACTCATGGATTAAACAATAAAATTGTAATGTTTTCCTTTTACTAAAACGGCAAAAGTAGGATCGATGTATATTGGCTTTACTTGACAATCTTGGGATAGCTTCGCTACTAATTTTTTCTCCCCTTCACGATTGGCATTATCAATAAAGACGGTCGCCTCAGGAGCAATAGCATTTGCAATAAATTGAGCATTCCCTAACCGACTGTTTACTTTGTGTTTTTCCCATGCGGCAGGACCATCAACAAGGATGATGTCAAAATGTGTTGACGGATCTAGTTGCGATTTAAGTATTTCAAAATCATATATATACGCCTGAGAAAGTGATGAAGAAGGATGTGTGGGAAGATGAAAAAGAGTAACAAATTGCGTCAGTCCTTCTATATCGATGATGTGTTGAATGTACTCAATCCAACCTTTATCTTCCTCAAGGGAATAAACATGCGCTTCTAATCCGTTTTTTTTAATTAATCGGGCTATAAGTATGGTGGATAAACCAGCGCCAAATTCCAGATAATTTTTTCTTTGATTTACCACTAAATCGTTGCAAATACATGCTAATGCGCGAAACTTTAGGCTAGATGTAGTAAAAGGTAGAAAGTTTTCTCCTTGATGCACCAATTCATGTAACAGAAAAGAAGGTACTTCCTCATTTCTGAAATTAAATAATTTACCTAGTACTTTATAAAAGAGAAAATTCATTTTTTTCTCAAAAATAAAATGAAAATAGTAGGTAAATTCTCGGTATTAAAATAATAATAATTTATTAACTCAAAGTTTCCATTAAGCTTAAATACAATCGCTCAACAGACTGACTATAAGCAGTTTCGGTATAATTCGACATCGCTTTTTGAAACCCATTTTCACCCATTTCTTTCCTTGTGAAAACATTGGCTTGTAAGGTAATGATTTGGCTTGCTATCGTTTCTAGGGAATAATTTTTAATTAGTATTCCGGTATGATTATCATCAACTAAATACGGAATTCCGCCAACATTAGTGGCAACAACAGGTAATTTATGAAGCATTGCTTCTGCTAAAACTAACCCAAATGACTCAGTAGACGACAACAACAGAAATAAATCCATAATCTCATAATAGGGCTGAACATCATTTTGATAATCAGTAAAAATCACCTCATTGAATAGACTTAATTCTTCAACTAAAGCTTCATATCTTTTTTTCTCTCGACCACCGCCAACCAACAACAACTTTACAGAGACACCTTGAGCTTTCAAAAGAGCAGTTACACGAATACAATCAGAGAATCGTTTTACCGAATCATCGTGCATTCGACCTACACTTCCAATAACAAAATCTTCTGAAGTTAGAGATAACTGATTCCTTAAATGCAATTTTTGCTCATTCGATAAAAAAGTAGGCATTGCTACACCATTGTTAATTAATACACATTTACGTTGAGGCAGCTGAAGCTGCTGCGTAAGATACCCTTGCGTGGCAGGAGATACGGCTACGATACGATGGGAGAGAAAGGCAAATAATTGCATCAATAAATTGGCCTTTTTACTTCGATTTGTAGGCGCAGAAGTCTCCTCAATAATTCGATACGGCACCCTACAAATAAATCCATTAAGGGCCGCTAGCGTTACCCCTTCAAAAACGGCTCCATGTATTATATCGGGTTGAAACTGCCGAATGATACGTTGCACTTTTCTGTGAATTTTAAAATCCAATGGTGACTTTAGGACTCCGACTTCAATGACCTCCACACCATATTTCAAAAACTCCTCTTTAAATGTACCGTAGGCTTGTGTGCATACCACAAGCTGTTTATACTTTTGAGGGTCCAAATTTTTACACAGCAATAAGCGTCTTCGTTCAACACCCCCAGAACCAATGGTCTCAACAATATGAAGGATTCGAATCATTGCCAACGGGTATAAAGATTTTGTAACTGAGTCACGTATTCCTCAACTGAAAAACGATTCAAAACGGACGTTCTCCCGCGCTCACCCATAGACTCCTGAATATCAACAGGCAAATCGAAGAAAAAGTTGATTTTATGAATTAACTCCGTTTTATCTGTTGGATCAAACAACCAACCATTTTCATTATCTTCAATAAACTCAGGAATTCCACCCACTCGTGTGCACAAACACGGAATACCTTGCTGCATGGCTTCAAGTACGGCAATACCAAACCCCTCCGACAAGGATGGAAGAACAAATAAATTAGCTTGGGCTAAATAATGTTCAGGATTGGAAACAAAGCCCGTAATTGTAACGCGATTTTGAATTTTTAACGAATCTATTAATTGTTCTAAAATATGACGTTCTCTTCCCTCCCCAACTAAAATTAAATGTAGGGTAGGGTCTTTCAATTGGGGTAAAACTTCTAGTAAAAGCTTTTGATTTTTAACTTTTTCCAAACGACCAACACTTACAATTGTTTTTTTCGAATTTGATGATTTAATCCGAGGTTTTTCATCGACTGGATTATATAAAACGGTCCCTTTGGAATAAGGAATTTCTTGAATTTGAACCAAATACTCATGAACGGCTTTTGACACACAAATTACTGTTTTTGTAAATCGGTAAATAAAACGCATCAGCCATTGCGTCTTTCGAGAATGCTTGGGAATACCAATTTCTTCTGCAATAATTACGGGAACGCCTGCTAACTTTGCAGCAAGTACTCCATAAAAATTGGCTTCAACAGCTGCTGTATGAACTACATCTGGTTTTTCTTTTTTAATCCATTTGTAAACTTCCCATAAGGTCTTCCAACGAATCAAATGAATATTTAAATTTAAAATTTTTACAGAATATCCTCTACGGATTAGCTCTTGCGAAGTGTAACCTCCGGTACCAATAGCCGCAAAAATAAATTCGTGCTGCAACCATTCTTTATGCAGCGTAAAGGACAAATACTTTCGTTCTTGCCCCCCAAAATCTAAAAGTGTTGTCAATCTAATTATCTTCATTTCTGACCCTTTTGATTTGCATTTGAATTTGCAAAAGTACTGTTTCAATAAACTTGGGTTCTAATTGATACAGCACCCACAAATAGATAAACAATCCAAAACTAACTTTTAATATAAAAGCGTGAAGAAGCGTTACATTTAAGATAAGTGCTATCAAATAAACCCCTACAGCCATAGCAAAGGTTGCGGCAATAACCGACTTCAACGTGGTAAATATTCTTGAAATTTTCAAGTTCAACAAACTTATAGCCGTGGTGTACACCGGATAAAAAAGTAAAATATTGGCCAGTAGATAACTCCAAGCAACGCCCTTGATTCCATACTGAACTCCTACAAAAAAGCTTACTAAAAGAACAAAGTTGACCAATAACGATATTCGAAAAGCAATTTTGGTTTTTCCCAAAGAATAATAAATCACACCATTTAAGGTAACAATAGACTGTAAAGCACCTACTATCGATAAAATAGATAAAACAGGAATCATTGACAACCATTTTTCGCCCAAAAATAAAAGGACAAATTCTTTTGAAACCAAAGACAATCCAAAAAGCATAGGGAAGGTAAGTACAGCTATATATTTGATTAATTTTAAATAATTATCGGCTAGTATGCTTAGGTCATCTTGTCGTTGGGAAAAAGCGGGAAAAAAAACTTTAGAAACTACCGATGACAAATTCTTTACAGGCAATAACATTAAGGAATAGGCGCGGCTATATATACCTAGTTGCGTTGTGCCAAGACATTTACCAATGATAAAATTATCAAAATTTCTTGACCAATAATTCAATACATTATCCCCAAAAGCTGGCAGTCCAAAGTGCCAAATTGAACGAATAACAGCCATTTCAAAACGCAAGGTTGGATACCATTTTGAATCCACCCACACCATAAATACTTGCACAATACTGTTTACTAAATACATGGCTACAATGGCCCACACACCATAATCATTCAATGCCATAACAATAGCAGTAACATACCCTAAAAATAAAGATCCCCAATTGATGATCACCTTCTTTTTAAAATTTAATGACTTAATTAATACATTAAATTGTACAATGGAGGTTGCATTAAGAATAATGGTGAGACTACTCACCTTGATTACTGAGGAAAGTATGGGTTGATTAAAAAAAAGAGCTGCAAAATCGGACAAAAAATACAATAGCAAATAAATAAAACTTGCCATAATACAATTTAGCCAAAAAACAGAAGCATATTGCTGGGAAGTCAATTGTTGATTTTGAACAATTGCGGCCCCAAAACCCATATCTACAAATAACTGAGCAAAATTTGTAAACATCAACACGACACCTACTATGCCAAAAGATTCAGGACCTAATAAACGCGCAATAAATAAACCAAAAAATAAATTGGCGAATTGAACCACGATTTGATCCGAAAAAGTCCAAAATAAACTTTTTTTAACTTTCTGTTTTAGGCTCATAATTCTTGATAAGCTTCATGCCAGTTAACAATAATTTTATCATTGCTAAAATGGGTATTTATTGGTGATTGATTATCATGTTGGTTTTTGGTCATGGAGTTTATCAAGTCAGGATTCCTGAAAAGATTGGGGATATCATCAAGGGTTTCTACTTCAAGATACTGTAGGCCCGCTTTTTTAAATGTTTTATAATTCAACCATGATCCTGTAATAACTGTTGTCTCTGCATAAAGCATTTCAAGTACACTTCCGCTTAACGCATCTGAAATGGGTACATGTATAAAAATATCGGTTGCTAAACGAGATAGGGCTAATTCTTTTTTTGAATAATAAAATTCGTTTATGAAGTAACTTCCTTTCAAGCAATCTAAATGTTGAATTAATTCCTGCTTAAATGCCACAAGTTCATTCGGAGGACAACCGTAATTCAAATTGATGACAAAGTGATATTCTTCATATTGCGCAAATGCTGCTAGACATTGAAGTGTTTTAATCTGTTGATTGGCAGGGTTTCCATTATGCCCAATCAATACATTTTTTTTGGTAGAATGAAAGCCAAAATTTTCTTTAAACCGTTTTATTTCATTTTCATCATTTCTGTATTGGTCAATGTGTTCATAGGTAATTCGGTCAAGAGGAAACAAACATATTCTAATTTTTGGCTCCAAATCTCTACCAAATTTGGCCAAAATAATTTCTTTCATCTCAGGCGTCTGACAAGTAATTAGATAAGCTCTATGCATAGCTCGATAAACAACAAAATGATTAAAGGAATCGGCGGTGCGTAATAAATCAGAACCCCAAAAAGAACAGATAACTTTTGCTTCCTTGGACAATAAAAAAAGCGACCTTAGGTAGCTGTATTGCATAAAATGAAAATGTAAAACATCAAACGTTTTGAAATCTTTATTAGCGATCAAAAAAGCATACTCTTTAAAAAATGAGACTGCAAAATGGAAGGCTTTAAAGGGTTTTTTTTCTACCAACAAGATGTAATGAAAAAAAATGTATAGATATCGATTAAAAAAAATGGAACCGCTTGCTAATACATAATGAAAAAAATACGGTTTTAAACGCACCTGTTGATTATTATACATCCAAGATTCGTCCTTTTTTTCTTCGTTTAAATCTTTAATTAGAGGAGCCGCAACAGTATAATCAGGATACTTTAGTTTTAAGACAGCGTAGAGATAGGATAAAAAATTATTTTGTCCTAATCCTAATGCCAATATCTTTTTACTCATTCTTTTTTCTTTGTATAAAAGTAAGACTTTTATTGATTAAAACCTCTCTATAAATAAGAAAGGTCACCTGAAAAGGTGACCTAAACTTAATTTAAACTAGTGGGAACTTATTGTTTGATTACTTTTTTAACCACCACTTCTTTATTAGAAGTAGAAATTAATTTCACAATATAAATTCCTTTTTCTAAACGACTTAAGTCTTCTGTGATTGAGTTAAGTCCTTCTTCTAATTGAATAGTTTTTGAAGCAGCAACTAAATATCCATCCATAGAGTAAATAGCTAACTCAACCGAACCTTTCAATTCGTTTTCAACAGCTATTGTAATAACTCCAGAAGTTGGGTTAGGATAAATTTCAGAACGAACGATAGCTACTTCTTGTACCGGGGTTTCTTCAACAAACTCTGCTTCACGAGCACATAAAGAACTTGTTAATGTAATTCTGCGTGCTGTACTAGAAACACCACAAGCATTTGTAGCCACAACAGTTACTAAGTTTGAAGTTACTGTACTAGCAACATTGGCAAAACTGATAACCGCTGTGTTAGTTCCTTGACCGCTCACAATCTCAGCACCTGCCACTGTAGTCCAAGTATACGAAGTAGCACCCACAACTGCAGGAACAGTAATCGTTTTAGTATCACAACGGTTGAATGTTGTAACGCCAGTTGGACTTGTTGGTGTACCTATAGCGGCAACAGCAGTTGACAAGGTCACTGAACGAGTAGTGGTACTTGAACCTACACCATTTACTGAACTGATTACAATTGTTTTTGGAGTAACCGAAGCAAAGTTAGAAGGCATTAATACAGTAAATGACAAATCACTAGTTGATAATACATTGCCTGTATTTGATGCATTACTTGGCGAAGTAACTACTGAACCAGCAGGACCTGTAATTACATAAGAATTTGCCAATGGAGAGGCGGGGAAATTATAAGTATACGTTTGATCAGCACAGATACCAGCAATTTGACCTGTTATAGCAGTAACTGCTGCAGGGACAGTAGCTGTAACTTTCAATAACTTAGCTTGAGAAGAAGTTGCAGGAGTCAAAGCCGCATTATTGGTAATTGAAGAACCGATTCCATTTACCGCTTTTACCCCAAGGTATAACGAAGTTGTTCCTGGAGCAACACCAGCAAAATTAATTATAATTTCGTTAGAGTTTCCACCACTGATTTGGTTTACACCCGCTGGTAATTCCCACTGATACGAGGATGCAGTAGGTGATACAGCAGCCGACAAACGCAATGGTGTTGTTGTACCAATTAATCGACTTACAACAGTTACAGCAGTTGTTGTGCTCACGGCATCGTTGAATAACTTAATTGTTGTTGGAGCCGCTGGAATAGCAGCTACTAACTTTTTCAAATATGAATTTTTAATTTCCATTGTACTTGCAACAGAAAATACGGAAGTAGCATTGGTACTTGGTGGTACAATTGGAGTATACACCTCATTGTAAGATGTATAATACAAGCCAGGAATAATATTACCCGCAACAACATCAGCATTACTGGTGTTTGAAGTTGAAGAACTTCCAACGCCATTTACTGATTTCACACCAAAGTACAACGCTGTAGTAGCAGGATTTGTTACCCCTGAGAAGTTAACCAAAATAGAAGGCTTGTTAGAAACAATTTTTGTCCCATATCTTGGATAGTTTTGCGATGTAATACCCCCATAAGCAGCATTACCAAAGATGCGTTGTTGACACGTTGACACTACAATTTGAGTAGATTCACCATTCACATCTACAGTATAGGTATTGAATGTAACTACCCAATACTTATTTCCTGACTGTGTAGGAGTTGATGATGGTGCAAAGAAAGGTTCTGCAGTGTATGTTACTGTAGTTACCACAGGCGCAGGAGTTCCAGCGGGTAATACTAAATTTACCCCAGCAGGCAATTCCCATTCGTAATTTCTTGCTGTTTCTACTGTACTTGCAACAACTGTAATAGGAGTATTTGACCCCATATAACGTGCATAAGAAGTTAATGCCGTAGTAGGTGTCGTACTTGCTCTGTCGAAGAAATTCATTGTAGTTGGAGCAGCAGGTAAAGCCTTTGTAATAAGTAATGCTTTGGCCAATGTTCTACATCCATTAGCATTTACGGCTTGAACTTGAATAGAACCAACATTACCTCTTCCTGGAGGAACGTTATTGTAATTAACAACAATTGAGTTAGTTCCTTGACCAGAAACAATGTTTACTCCATTAGGAACGGTCCATAAATACGTTAAAGAGGAATCAACAAACGATGGAATTGAATAAGTAAATTGATCCGTTGTTCCAATATAAAATCCTACTGCTGTTGCAGAAGTTGAACCTACAGGCCCTACACCAGTAATAGAACCCAAAACTTCTGTTGGCAATGCTAAAGTAGTCACAACCAAAGGAACTCTTGCACTCTCAACTCCATTAGTATCCACTTGTGATACATAAAAAGTTTTCGTACCAACAACAGTTGTAGTAGGAGTTGGTGCTGTAGTTGATGCTGTACCTCCAGTAGCCAACGTATACCAACGTAATGAAACACCAGTAGTAGTCAAAGTCGCTGTTAAAGGCGATGCTAAAGCACCTTTACAATAAGATACATTATTGGCAACAGGAGTGGAACCTGCAACAATGGTAACAAATGGAGCTAATGAACTATCTGTAAAATCAGCCCCTGAAGCGGCAACACCTGTTGGACGGTAATCCAATCCTAAATAGGTATTGGTGGTGCTGTAAGGTAACGCTAATAAACCATTACTAGAAGATAAGAATGTATTCGCATTTGAAGTAAACCAAGAGTTTAATGAAGTAGGATTAATCCCAGCAGCAAAAGAAGCGTTAGGTGTACCCGCAATAATGTTGTTCTTGAATTTCAACAACCCAGAGTTTGCATTGGCAACCGTAGCTGAACCATCGATAAATACGAAGTTGTTTTTGAAATCCATAAAGATGGAGTTGTAAATTTTAATTTGACATGCTCTTCTCAAACGAAGCGCACGCTCATGACCTGAAGCCAAAGAAGTTGCAGGTGACAATGTAGCTCTTACAGCAGGCCCAATCATTGTCACGTTGGTGAAAATTGCCGAAGTATTGTCATTTGGTGCAGAAACCGTTGTTCCAGCTGGATTGTTATCCACCTCAAAACCTTCAGAAGTTGAAACAGCTGGATTATCTGCTAAAGCAGGATCTTTCACACACAATACATACTGAACGGCACCTTTAAATCCGTTATCAGCATCTAAATCGTCATCTAAATTGTTCATAGCAACCAAGTGCTTACAATTTACAGATCCACCAAACCATTCAAATGCATCATCATTAGCATAAGAAACCTGAACATAGTCAATCGTCGTTCCGCTTCCCACTGCACCCATGGTTAAACCGTTGATTTCGTTATTTGGTGAAAACACATATCCACCGAACTCGATACGTACATATTTTAATGTACCTGAATTATCATTATCGATTGGAGATGTACCTCCTCCGTATTCAGTATTTACAGAAGCGGTGATTCCTTCAATGTTGTTTACTCCATTGTTGATATTAAATTTTGCACGCCCTAAAAGCACAATTCCACCCCAATCACCAGGTTGTCTTCCTTGTGCTACTGTTTTAGCAGAGGTAAAAACAATTGGATTTAAAGCAGTTCCTACAGCATTAAGCTTTGCCCCACGAGTTACAATCAAAGCCGTTCCTGAGTTGGTAAAGTTCCCTTTTACCACTACACCTGGCTGAATAGTTAACGTAGCATTGTTACGCACATAAATCAATCCTGTAAGATAATACGTTTTTCCAGTGGTCCAAGTAGTGTTGGCAGTAATGTCTGTAGCAACATTAACCACTGTCCCATCAGGATAAGGTTCATTTTTTGGATCAAAATTGGTCCAAGAATCGGTCCACATTGGCGTTGGAGCCGGAGCAAATGCACCTCGGTACGAGGTTTGGTCAATTTGCGCATTAATGAAGCTTACAAAAAGCAACAAAAGTGGCAAAAAATAATTTTTTTTCATAATTAATATTTTAGGTTTATTTGATATACAAAACTAATTTTAAAGGGGTTAGCCTTTGAAAATTTTGCATTACGATATTGTCATCAATTAGTTAATGAAACTTAAATTAAATGTTAAAAAAAACGGCATTCTTTACAGAATGCCGTTTAGACTATAGTAAATAGTATTTTGTCTAAAAGTTATACGTAAATGTCAATGAAAAGCTTTGTCCAAATCGAGTCCTCCATATTACATCATCCTCTTTGGCGTTAAATCCGTCTTGATAATGATAATCCCCTGTAAAAATTTGATTTGCAAGGGTTTCAAGCGTACCATAACGAACAGAGTTCTTATAATTATTTTGGTAAAAAATCAAATCTTGCGCAAGAAGATTTTGAATATTGAGTTTAATCTCCATCTTCTTTTTGATGGTTTTTGAAATTTGCATATCAATAAAAGTTCTCCCCTTCTCCCAGATTGCAGGGCGAACCTCACTTTCGGTAAATGCAATACGATTTCCGGTTCTGTTTAAATTGGTTGAAACAGACCATCCGTTGTCATTGTTTAAATATTGAATACCCGCATTGACCACATAGGGTGATTGCCCTTGCAAAGGTCGTTTAGTATCAATATTGGCCGTATTCAAATTGGAAATATCAACTTCTGAATTGATTACCGCTAGATTTGAGAATACCGTAATATCTTCCAAAAAGGGCAATCCAGGAAAATTCAACAAACTACTCAACATCGCTCTAAACTCCAACTCAATCCCACTATTCACGGCAGCATTTGCATTGACATAGGTAATCGTTTTATTGTTCACTTGTTGCTGAATCTCGATAGGATTGATAAAGTTCTTTCTAAAATAAGAAACCGATAATAATTGGTTTTTACCGGGATAAAACTCATATCGAATATCAAAATTGGTGATTTCTCCAGGTTTTAAGTCGGGATTTCCTTGCGTAAAGAACTGATTGGTAAAATCGTAAAAACCAAAAGGAGCCAACTCCCTGAACTCTGGTCTGTTCAACGTTTTGGAATAACTGAAACGCAAATTTTGTTTGGAACTTAAAGACAAAATTAAATTAGCCGATGGCAATAATTTATCCTGAACATCCTCTAATGCCAAAAAATCAAGCTCTGTTAGACGAGCATTAATACGCTGTGTATATTCTTCAAATCGAACACCCCAAACAAATCGGATGAACTTGTATCGATTATCGAACATAACATAAGCCGCTTTTAAATCTGAACCTGCGGTGTAAGCATCGGTAAACTTGGTGAAATCAGCAATCGTAAACCCATTAACACCGGGAGATATTACACCCATGTTGGCCACATTAAAAATCTGCTCATTAGGCAAACTCAACAAACTAGAATCAAATGAACCCCCTAAAGTAAGTGCGTTATATTGCATCTGACGTGCAAAAAAATCTCTTGCTCTCGTTTGATACATTCCACCAATCTTCACTTCATTGATTAAATCTTTACCTAAATTAAATTTTTTACTTAAATCTAACTTTCCTCCTTTAATATCTTCATTAGTTTCTGAAAAAAACATACCACCTCCATAATCAGGCCCACCATTATTGAATGCTATCTCGGCGCGAGGACTATTTTGAGTAGGATCACTACTATTAGGGTCAGCAATCGAATAAATATTACGTCTTAAATTAGGAATACTTCTTTGAATATCACTTAAAAATGCATTCCAACTTAACTTGATTTTTTTATTTTGGAACGTATGATCCCCGCCCAATTGTCCAGAATAAATTTTATTACTAGTAAACCACCGCACATCGGCTAAAAGAAAACGCGTGTCGTTAACATCTCGCTGTCCTCTTCGTTCCACAACTAAATCCGTTGAATTTATACTGTAAATATTCTTAAAAAATACAGTGTGGTTTTCATTGAACTTGAAGGATACGTTGGCCAAGCCTGCGGTTAATACTTGTTGCGTATAATTATTGTCTTTAAAACTTGACACCAAAAGCGTTGATGTGGGATCTGGATTATCATAATCAAAACGTTCTACGTCATTAAAATTATTTGTTTTAGTATTGGATACCGAAAATATCATCCCTAAAGTTTTCTCTCCCAATTTGATACTTCTTCCAATACTGTACTGGAAATTATAATTAGGTGCAAACTTTTGCGATTGAATACCCCAGTCATATTCGAAGGTCTTGGCTAATTCAGCTTTTTCTTGAAAAGTAAGTACATTAAAAACCTCGGTGCTAGGCAACGTAGAAGGAAAAGCTCTTACACCATTGTCATAACCTAACCAATCTGTACCACTTCCTTGATAGGTTCGTTGTTCTTGAAAAGTAGTAATGGTATTAAAACCACTACCAATGGAAAGCGTCTGAAAATTACGATCTGGAACAGATTTGGTATTGATTTGTACAACTCCTCCAGCAAAATCAGAGGGCAGATCGGGGGTGGCAGTTTTAGTAATGACTAAGTTATCCAACAAATTGGAGGGGAAAATATCAAACGAAAAGGCTTTTCGATCTGATTCTGAACTGGGTAAGGGTGCTCCATTCAAAAAGGCTACATTGTATCGGTCATTAAGTCCACGAATAACAACAAACTTATTATCTTGTACACTCGCTCCACTAATTCGTTTTAGCACATCTGAAGTCGTTCTATCAGGGGTCTTTTTTATTGTCTCAGCCGAAATACCATCAGACACACTTGCATTATTCTTTTGCTGTGTCAAAAGTGATTTTACGGATTCTGCTTTGGCCCTTGTTTTGGTAATGACTACTTCTTCAAGTGTATTCTTTTGCTCTTCTAAAGTTACATCTAAATTCGTAACCTCATTAGCATTAATGACTACCTCACTCACTTGCTTGGGCAAATAACCAATCATCGAAAATTCAACTTCATACGTTCCAGGGGCTAATCCTGTGATGACAAATTTTCCTTCACCATCTGAAATGGTGCTTTTATTTGCTCCTTTTATTATAACATTAACGCCAACTAAAGTCGTTGCGTTCTTAGCATCGATAAGGGTTCCTTTGATCGAACCATTTTGAGCAACCGCTATCGAACTTAAAAGAGTAAACAAAAAAACTAAAATTGTTCTCATAATTAAATTTTAATTGCCCAAAATAAGAACAATAAGAAAAAATAAAAGTTAACTGAAAATTAACATTTTTTAATGTGTTAAAATTTATGTATATTATTGATTTTGATTTACTTACAAAAAAACAAGCGGGTAAAAAACCATAAAAACTACTTTTTTTGTTAACAAAATGTTTCTTATATATTATGTAATTTGTTTCATTTATATCCGTAAGGTTTAACTACTATATTTGTCGCTAAATTCATTTTAAATTCATGAAAACTACCTTCAAATTCTTATTCTTGTCCTTAATTTTTCAATGGGCATCCGCTCAAGAAAATGTAGCGATGTTAGACAGTGTAAATGGAAAAGAAATTGACTCCACTATTTCAAAACTAAATAATTATCGTTGGCGATTTGAATTTTCAGTCGGCGAGAGTAAAGGAATTACGCCTTATTCAGAAAATTACTTTTCAACGAATAATAAGAAGAAATTCGGTGTCCTTGACATAAACTCCTACACTATTGGAGCAACATATACCTTAAATAGAACTATCGGTATCCGAGGCACCTTTGCTTTTGATCGCTTTCGAGAAAAGGAAAATAAAAGCAAACCCTTTGAAACCGCTCAGTTTCGTTTAGGGATTGAAGCTATGGTTGACTTGAATTCTTTCCTAAAGTTTAATAGTGAAGATTCACGTTTTAAATTTATGCTTCATTCGGGTATTGTTTTATCAACATTTCAGGAAGTTACTTCCGATAAAAACCCTATTTCAGGAAGACGCGAACTCAATGGTGGGGTTGTCTTAGGATTGATGCCTATGTATCGCATCACCAAACAAGGCTTTGTTCATTTGGACTTGGTTACAATTCATAACTTTAGACAACATTATACTTGGGATGGTGTGTATTCAAATCCAGATCAGAATTTATATGGACACATGATTAATGTGTCTCTTGGTTTTTCATACTCTTTTGGAAAACAATTAAAATGGAAATCTGATAACAAAGAAATCGTTGACCTAGAAGCAAAAAATAATGCGTTAAAAAAACGTGTTGAAGACTTGGAAATAAAAATGAATGATGCTGATAAAGATGGCGTACCTGATTATCTTGATATCGAAAATAATTCAGTCGCTGGTGTAGCCGTTGATACGAGAGGAGTAATGATTGATGTAAACAAAAACGGTGTGCCGGATGAATTAGAGCGTTATTTAGAAACGAAGTATGGAAGTGTAGAACAATCCAAAACAATAGCAAAAAATAATGATCCAGAATCTGCTGAGTTCTTCAAACGATCGATTGATGAGGGCTACATTTCAATATTGTTTGATATTGATAGTGCAACCCCAAATGCTATATCCTATGATGGTATTTATTTTGTCTTGAATTATTTGAAACAAAACCCCTCAGCAAATATCACAATTGTTGGTTATGCTGACGCAAAAGGCGACAAAGAATACAATAAAAGACTTGCTTTGGCTCGAGCCAACAATGTAAAAGATATATTAGAAAAATCGGGGATTGAATCCAATCGTATAACCGCAATTTCTGGAGGCATGGATCAAACTGTTGACGTCAATGCTTCTGAAGCCCGAAAACTAGTACGAAGAGTAATTTTTAAACTTAATTAGTTTTAAACCATTTAGAAGACTTTCACTCGCATCGATAAAATGAAAATTGTAGTTATTGGTTTAGGTTATGTTGGCCTGCCTTTGGGTGTTCTTTTTGCTCAAAAATATAATGTCATTGGATTTGATATTAATAGAAAAAGAATAGTTGAATTAGGTCAGTTCAACGACAAAACAAATGAAGTTACGGCAAATGATTTAAAATGCGTAACAAAACAAAGTTTAGATGCATCACAAGGAATTTTCTTCACAAGTAAAATCGATGATATTCGAAAAGCAGACATTTACATCGTAACTGTTCCAACTCCAGTTGATAAATTTAATAACCCTGATTTTACGCCACTTATAAAAGCGAGTGAAACTGTGGGTAAAGTAATAGATAAAGGAGCTATTGTAATTTTTGAATCTACTGTTTATCCCGGTGCTACCGAAGAAATTTGTGTTCCTGTAATTGAAAAAAACAGTTCTCTTCATTACAATAAAGACTTTTTCGTAGGGTATTCTCCAGAACGAATTAATCCTGGTGACAAAGTAAATACCCTTGAAAATATTGTTAAGATTACTTCTGGTTCAACACCAGAAACTGCTTTAAAAATTGACAATTTATACAAATCTATAATTACAGCCGGAACGTTCCCTGTATCAAGCATTAAAGTGGCCGAAGCTTCCAAAGTCATCGAAAATGCGCAAAGAGACATCAATATTGCTTTTGTAAATGAATTGGCTAAAATATTTAATCTCTTGGCAATTAATACCAATGAAGTCCTAGATGCTGCTTCTACAAAATGGAACTTTATCAATTTTAGACCTGGAATGGTGGGTGGACATTGTATAGGCGTTGATCCGTATTACTTAGCCCATAAAGCACAAGAACTCGGATATCATCCCGAAATTATTCTCTCAGGCCGAAGAATGAATGATAGTATGAGTACATATATTGCCTACGAAGTCGTAAAAATTGCTCTTGAGAAGAAGATTAAAATTAAAAATGCTAGATTATTGCTGTTAGGAATAACATTTAAGGAAAACTGCAATGATATTCGAAATACGAAAGTGATTGATCTATATAAATCCTTGGTAGAATTTGGATTTTTAGTAGATGTATACGACCCCATTGCCGATAAAATTGAAGTTAAAAAGACGCTTAACATTAATCTCTTGAAGCAAATTCCAAAAAATCAAAAGTATCACGTCGCAGTTCTTGCAGTAAAGCATGATGAATTCAAAACTTTTGACCCCATTCTCTACTTAAAAAAGAAATCGGTTGTATATGATGTTAAAAGTTTTCTATCCTGCGAAGTTGATGGAAAATTATAAGTCAATTTAAGACAGTCCAAAGCCTTCTCAAGAGCATAGATAAAGCATCAAATAGGGATAAATGGTAAAATATTGTCTTTTCGTTCTAAAAAAAGGCCCTTTCGGACCTTCTCATTTATTCGACAACAATCAAGTAATAATTCTTTTTCCCTTTTTGAAGTAATACATATTTGCCATGGATTAAATCTTGGGAAGTAATTTTATGCTCCTGAGTCACTTTGACTTTATTCAAAGAAATGGCATGCTGTTTTAATTCGCGCATCGCTTCACTATTGGAGCTTAAAAAATTGGTTTTTGCGGCTAAAGCGCCTACCATATCCAAACCGTTATCTGCAATCGCCGATGTTGGTAAATTGGCCACTGGAACCCCTTCAAACACCTCCAAAAAGGTTTGTTGATCGAGCTGCTTTAGTTCTTCCATCGTGGGACTAAAAAAGGCTGCCGAAGCAAATACCGCTTTATCGTATTCCTCACGGCCATGCACAAAAACCGTCACTTCTTCGGCCAAACGCTTTTGCAATACCCGAAGATGGGGAGCTTGTAGATGCTCTTCAATTAATGCTGCCACCGTTTCTTGATCTAAAAACGTAAATATTTTGATGTATTTCTCCGCATCCGCATCGGTCGTGTTCAACCAAAATTGGTAAAATTTATACACCGAAGTTTTATCAGCAGTCAACCAAACATTGCCCCCTTCACTTTTACCAAATTTTGAACCGTCGGCTTTGGTAATTAAGGGACAAGTCATCGCATACGCTTTCGCATGTTCATCATTCATACGACGCACCAATTCAGTTCCCGTAGTAATATTGCCCCACTGATCAGAGCCACCCATTTGCAACAAACAATGGTAATGCTTGTGCAAATAATAAAAATCATACCCTTGAATTAACTGATAGGTGAACTCGGTAAAACTCATCCCCGCAGCCGCTTCACCACTTAGCCTTTTTTTCACCGAATCCTTCGCCATCATATAGTTTACCGTAATTCGTTTCCCTACATCACGGGCAAAAGCGATAAATGAAAACTCCTTCATCCAATCGTAATTGTTGACCAAAACAGGAGCGGTAGGGCCTTCGGCATTGAAATCCAAAAAACGTGACAACACCCCTTTGATGCCGTCCACATTTTTTTGTAACGTAGCTTCATCCAACAGGTTTCGCTCATCGGATTTCCCAGAAGGATCGCCAATCATTCCTGTCGCACCCCCTACCAAAGCAATGGGACGATGGCCAAAATTTTTCAAATGAACCAATAAAATGATAGGGACTAAACTCCCAATATGCAAAGAATCACTGGTAGGGTCAAATCCGATGTACACCGATGTGGGCTCTTTCATCAATTGCTCCTCGGTGCCGGGCATCATATCGTGCACCAATCCCCGCCATTGTAATTCGGCTACTAAATTGTTCATGGGTAAAAAAATTTGCGCAAAGATAGGTGAAAATAATCTTTTTTTCGTGCCAACCCATACATTGGATGCTTCAAAAAACAGAGAAAAATTTTAACAAAGACGACACTTTTTGCATACCAAAATGCTAAAATGAGACGCTATCTTTGAAACTAAGTTCAAACGCTATTTTATTCGCCATGAAAAAATTATTTCTAAAAGTATTTGCGGTTTATGCATTGTTTGCGGTTCTCGTCTACTTTATTTTGTGTTTAGTTTCTTAAGAAGCCTGTTAACACAACAACTTTTGTGAGGAATTTGATGTACTTTTACACCTATGATTTTGGTTACTGGAGGTACCGGATTAGTGGGCGCTCACCTTTTGTTGCATTTGATACAAGAGGGTGAATCCCCTGTGCGGGCCATTTACCGTGATACCCAACAAATCGAAAAAACGCGCAGTGTATTTGCTTGGTACCAAAAAGAGACTTTGTTTGATCACATTGATTGGGTCGAGGGGGACATCACAAATATTCCTTCATTGGAAATCGCTTTTGAAAAGGTAACCCATGTCTATCATTGTGCGGCTCAAATTTCGTTCAATCCTAATGATGAATCAGCGCTGCGAAAAATAAACATCGAAGGCACCGCCAATATAGTTAATGTATGCATCGACAAAAACATCCAAAAACTTTGTCATGTCAGTTCGATTGCAGCTTTAGGCGACTCGTTGCAAAATCAAACGGTTATCGATGAAGAAACCGAATGGAATCCTGAAGTACTCCATAGTGATTATGCCCTTACAAAATACGGTGCCGAAATGGAAGTATGGCGTGGACAACAAGAGGGATTGCAAGTGGTTATTGTCAATCCGGGAATAATTTTAGGCCCGTATCCTTCAAATTGGGACGCGCACAAAGGCAGTGGCAGTTTATTTACGTCAATTAAAAAAGGATTACCGTTTTACACCCAAGGTTTCAGTGCTTACATTAGTGTTCAAGATGTAGTGATTTTGATGAAAAAAGTGATGGAAGCCCCTATCCACGGGGAACGGTTCGCTTTGGTGGCCGAGAATCGGAGTTTTAAAGACATTCAGTTTACCATTGCCGATAAACTCGGTGTCAAAAAACCTGGCTTTGAGGCCAAACCTTGGATGCTTGCTTTGGGATGGCGCTTGGATAAACTGCTCTCCTTACTTTCCGGCCGATCCAGAAAATTATCCCGTCAAAGTGCGGCATCGTTGTGTAGTATAGAACAGATTTCAAACGAGAAAGTTAAACGCACGTTCGATTATACCTTTCAACCGATTGACGCATACATCGACCAAATCATTGAGGCGTTTCGATAATTATTTTACCACACCTCCTGCATCTGGTATTGAAGAAGGCGGTGGAGACGAACCCATGTTTCGATTTTGATCCAATCGTTTTCGAACTTCCTCATACATTTTTTTATAATCCTTCAAATCAGACGCATAATACTTGGTATTCTCGGCCAGCGTTAAACTGTCAATTTTGTACTTTTCTTTGACAAATACGACTGCGGTAGGATAATTTACTTGTGTGGAAAAGGACTGTGAGCGGGCTGCTTCTAAAACCGCCAAATCATACAATATATTAATCATGGTTTCCCGATCCACTTTCTTTTTGGGCGGAGGTAAAACATCCTCTTTACAAGAAAACAACAGTATGGATAACGCGAGAAAGAACATCCCTTTTTTCATGGAACTTTAGGATTAGCGGTTAAACAATAAACGTTTTCCAGCCGGAATGGGGTGCACCGTACCCTTTTCATAGGCCAACGTTCCATTGACAAAAGTATGGGTAACTTGGTGGTGAAAAGTCGTGCCTTCCATCGGTGACCAACCGCACTTGTACAGCACATTTTCTTTCGTAACCGTCCAAGAAGCTTTTGGATTTACCAACACTAAATCGGCGTAATACCCTTCCCGAACAAAACCGCGATCTTCAATTTTGAACAATACCGCTGGATTATGTGCCATTTTTTCTACGACTTTTTCCAAGGTAATTTTCCCCTTATGTACCGCTTCCAACATCGCCGTTAACGCGTGTTGTACTAAGGGGCCACCCGATGGCGCTTTGGTGTAAACCTGACTTTTCTCTTCTAGGGTATGTGGAGCGTGGTCGGTGGCTACTACATCGATACGTCCGTCAATCAAGGCTTTCCATAGGGCTTCTCGATCGGCTGCCGTTTTCACCGCTGGATTCCACTTGATTAAACTCCCACGAGTGGCGTAATCAGCATCGGTAAACCAAAGATGATGGATACAAACTTCAGCTGTAATTTTTTTGGCTTCCAAGGGCAAAGTATTGTCGAATAAGTCGAGCTCTTTGGCGGTAGAAATATGAAACACATGCAATCGTGCCCCTGTTTTTTTGGCTAAAGCCACGGTTTTCGAAGAAGAAAGATAACAGGCTTCCTCCGTTCGAATCAAAGGATGATAATGAACGGGGATATCCTCCCCAAATTGTTCTTTGTAGTGCGCTAAATTGGTTTTCACCGTGGTTTCATCTTCACAATGCACCGCGATCAAAAGGGGTGTCGCTTCAAAAATCGCTTCAATAGCTGCTGAACTATCGACCAACATATCGCCTGTTGAAGAACCCAAAAAGAGTTTCAACCCGGCCACATCGCGTGGATTTGTTTTTAAAATTTCCTCCAGATTGTCATTGGTACCGCCCATCATGAAAGAATAATTGGCATACGAACGGCCCATGGCATTTTGGTATTTTTGAGCCAACAACTCTTGTGTCACCGCATGCGGAACCGTATTTGGTTGATCAATATAGGAAGTGATACCGCCCGCTATTGCCGCCCGACTTTCCGATTCAATATCGCCTTTGTGGGTGAGACCCGGATCGCGAAAATGAACTTGATCGTCAATAATACCCGGCAACAAATAGTGTCCTTCAGCATTGATAACGCGTGCGCCACTAGCCGATAAATCGGATCCTATTTTTACAATACGTTCCCCTTCAATAAGAACATCGGCTATGGTAATTTGTCCTTCATTGACAAGCGTTGCGTTTTTTATGAGCGTTGATTCCATGATTACAACTGGTTAAATAGTTTTTTTATGCGTAACGACAAAACCCCAAAAACCGCTTCTTTAATAATAGAACCACTCATTTTGGATTGTCCTTTGGTACGATCAGTGAAGATGACCGGAACTTCTTTAATGATAAATCGTTTGGCCCATGCACGGTATTTCATTTCAATTTGAAACGCATACCCCACGAATTTGATAGCATGTAGGGGTATAGTCTCTAGTACCTTACGCCGATAACATACATATCCGGCCGTGGTGTCCATGATTTTCATCCCTGTAATTAAACGGACATAAACCGATGCAAAATAGGAAAGCAACACACGACTCAAAGGCCAATTGACGACATTTACGCCCGTAACATACCGCGATCCCACCGCGATATCGGCACCACCTACAGCACAAGCCTCCCACAATCGCGGTAAGTCCTCTGGGTTGTGAGAAAAGTCGGCATCCATTTCAAAAATAAATGTGTACTGCTGACGTAAGGCCCATTGAAAACCGTGAACATAGGCCGTGCCAAGACCTGCTTTTTTAGTACGAACTTCCAAAAACAATTGCGAAGAAAATTCACCTTGCAATTCCCGAACTTTATCCGCAGTTCCGTCGGGAGAATTGTCATCAACAATCAGCACGTGAAAGGGCATCGAGAGCGCAAAAACAGCACGAATAATGGCTTCAATATTTTCGATTTCATTATAGGTGGGAATGATAATTATGCGTTGCTCCATGAAGTGATATTTTTGCAAAAATAGTCAAAATTAAATCCCATAACGCTAATAATTTCATAATACAAAAGGGTAAAAAAATCATTACTTTTGTACCCCATGATAGCCTGCGAATTTCAACCCCGTATTGTCTTACCCTACGATTGGGCAACCCTCATTTTTGTGGTTGCGCTGGGTTTGGTTGTCATTGCACGAACAGCTTTTGAAAGTCGGTTCAATGACTATATCCGTCTTTTGGTATCGGACAAATACACCAAAATATATCGCGAAAGCTCGCATTTATGGAGTGGATTTAATATATTATTGTTTGTCGTCAATTTAATTTCCCTCTCCTTTTTTATTCAAATCGTTTTGGCACACAATGGATGGGGCGAAAAAACAGATTGGCTACTCTTCATTCGCGTATTTACCGGATTGTTTGTATTCATCCTTTCCAAGTTTTTGATTGAAAAGATAATTGCAGTTACGTTTGATGTTGAAGAACTTATCGATGAGTTTAATTTACAGAAAGTTAACTTCAGAACCTACATCGGACTACTGCTTTTCCCTATTTCTTTGATTTTGTTTTATGGAGATTTCACAACAAACACACTCATTTCTATAATTATTATCACTATTCTCGCCATAAACATATTAACTTATCTGTTTTCTTTAAAAAATCATCAAAATATTATAACAGGAAAGTTGTTTTATTTTATTTTGTATCTTTGCGCACTTGAAATAGCGCCCTATTATTTCATATATTATTTGATTACCAAAAATTAGAGCAAACGATGTCTAGTCTAAAAGTGAGAACCATTTTGGTATCCCAACCCGAACCAAAAGTTGAGAATTCACCTTATCATGATTTGATGCAAAAGCATAAAGTGAAAGTTGATTTTCGCTCTTTTATTCATGTTGAAGGTGTGAGTGCAAAAGATGTCCGAGCTCAGAAAATTGATCTCAGTCAGTTTACCGCAATCATTTTAACCAGCAAAAATGCCGTGGATCATTTTTTCCGTGTCGCTGAAGAAATGCGGTATAAAGTACCTGAAGATTTACGTTATTTTTGTCAATCGGAAGCTATTGCCTATTACTTACAGAAATACGTGGTATACCGCAAACGTAAAATCTATGTGGGTCAAAAAGACTTTGCTGATATGTCTTCGCTATTCAAAAAATATAAAGACGAAAAGTTTTTATTGCCTTCATCCGATCAATTGAATGCCGATATCCCTCAAACGCTCAACAATTTGAAAATTGATTGGACAGCGGGAACGTTTTACAAAACCGTGATGAGTGATTTATCGGATTTGGCCGATGTTTACTATGATATCTTAGCGTTTTTCAGTCCTACAGGAATTAAGTCGCTTTTCAAAAACTTCCCTGACTTCAAGCAAAACAACACGCGTATTGCGGTTTTCGGAAGCACAACGCAAAAAGAGGCTTTGGAACACGGGTTACGCATCGATATTCTGGCGCCAACTCCCGACACTCCTTCCATGACTATGGCGCTTGAAAAATATGTCGCTGAAGTCAATAAAGGAAAATAATTCTCATAAATTTTATCATTTTATCCCAAATTCAATTGCATTTGGGATTTTTTTTGCTCATAAAAAAAGCCCAACACCTTAATGTTGGACTTTTTCGTTGGTTAGTTTAGTTTGTTTGTTTTTATTTACAATTGCGGTCCCGCCAATACTAATCGCGTGCCCTCTTCATTATCGGTGTATTGCACAAAGTTTTTGATGAATCGGCCGGCTAAATCTTCAGCTTTCGTTTCCCATTCTTGAGCATCTGTATACGTATCGCGCGGATCTAAAATGGCAGCGTTAACATCATGAAGCGCAGTTGGCACTTCAAAATTGAAAATAGGAATCATTTTAGTAGGTGTATTTTCAATCGAACCATCTAAGATCGCGTCAATTATAGCACGGGTATCTTTGATAGAAATTCGTTTCCCTGAACCGTTCCAACCTGTATTAACCATATACGCAGTGGCTTTGTGTGCATCCATTTTTTTAACCAACTCTTCTCCATATTTGGTAGGATGAAGCGTTAAGAATGCCTTCCCAAAACATGCAGAGAAAGTAGGTTCGGGTTGCGTTACACCGCGCTCTGTTCCTGCTAATTTTGCAGTAAATCCAGACAAAAAGTAGTACTTGGTTTGCTCGGGTGTTAACTTAGAAACCGGAGGCATAACACCAAAAGCATCGGCCGTTAAAAAGATAACCTTAGTGGCATGTCCCGCTTTAGACACCGGGGTAACGATATTATGAATATGGTAAATCGGATACGATACTCGGGTGTTTTGGGTAACTGAACCATCTTTAAAATCGATAATACCTTGAGCATCTAAGGTTACATTTTCGAGAAGCGCATCGCGTTTGATGGCCCCAAAAATATCGGGTTCGTTTTCTTTGCTTAAGTCAATCGTTTTGGCATAACAACCGCCTTCAAAGTTGAAGACACCTTCATTGTCCCAGCCGTGTTCATCATCACCAATCAATTCACGCTTCGGGTCGGTTGACAAGGTTGTTTTCCCGGTACCCGACAACCCAAAGAAAACGGCAACATCCCCGTCTTTTCCTTTATTGGCCGAACAATGCATCGAAGCCATTCCTTGCAAAGGAAGGTAATAATTCATCATGGCAAACATGCCTTTTTTCATTTCACCACCATACCAAGTGCCTCCGATAAGTTGCATTTTCTCGGTAAGGTTAAAGGCGATATATACTTCTGAATTCAACCCGTGAGCAGCATAATCTTTAAAGGAAGTCTTGGAACCGTTCATCACCACAAAATCGGGCTCTCCAAACTGATCGAGTTCCTCATCAGTAGGACGAATGAACATATTTTTTACAAAATGCGCTTGCCAAGCGACTTCCATGATAAAGCGAACTTTCAAACGGGTATTTTCGTTGGCGCCACAAAACGCATCCACGACAAACAATCGTTTTCCTGACAATTGCTGCACCGTTGTTTCTTTTAAAGCATCCCAAGTAGCTGGAGAAATCGGTTTGTTATCGTTGGCCGCTTTGTCTGAATTCCACCAAATGGTGTTTTCGGTCACGGCATCCTTTACAATATACTTGTCTTTTGGGGAGCGTCCTGTAAATTCTCCCGTCATCACATTAACTGCCCCTAACTCCGACATTTGACCGCGTTCGTACCCAGAAAGCTCTGGACTTAATTCTTCATGATACAATTGTTCATAGCTAGGATTATAGACAATTTCTTGAACATTTGTAATCCCATATTTTTCCAACGAAATCGATTTCGTAGTTGGGGTGTAGTTATCCATTGACAATGCGTTTGTTGTGTTAACCTCAATTAGACTACAAAGGTAAAAATTAATTATTACAACGTTGTAGTTGAGTGAAATTTTATGCTTTTTTCTTTAAATAGGTAAACATCAGCACGCCCCAAGCCCCAGCAAAACAAAGTCCTCCAACCGGTGTAATTGGACCTAAAATCTTTAACTCCAAACCCGTTAAACTCTTGGTAGCCAGTAAATAAATAGACCCCGAGAACAAAATAATTCCGAAGACAATTAATCGAAACAAAAGGGTTCGCATCGTTGAAGTCAAATGGGAATTCAAACCCACAAAAAGTAAAAACAAAGCATGGTACATTTGGTATTTTACCCCCGTTTCGAAAGTTACCAATGCTTCTTCAGAAAGTAACGTTTTTAAACCATGGGCACCAAAAGCCCCTAATAGAATGCCCGTCATTCCGAAAAATCCTGCAGCAGAAAGTATTTTTTTATCCATATCGCAAACAATATTTTACAAAAATACCGGTTATCTCCCCGATTACCAATTGGATTTTGACTTTTCTTTCACGCAAAACGGTGTAAGAAGTTTTATATTTGCAAACAATTTTTAATTATGAAAAAAATACTATTGTTGCCCTTTTTTTTATTGTTCCTTGTATCCTTTAAAGCGGATGAGGGAAATGGAATTGATGCGGGTGAAAAATTGGTCTATGCCGGCTCGTACAATATGAGCGGACTCATGACACATATCGCACAAGTGACGATGAGTACGGAAAACGTGAATACATCCAAAAATCAATACTTACATTTAAGCTGTGAGTTGTCTACCTTTAGTAAATGGGACAAATTCTTTAAAATACGTGACCTTTATGAAACGTATGTAACTCCTGGTAGTCTAAAACCCAATTTGTACAAACGTAACATTGATGAAGGGGGGTATACCAAAAAAGAAAAATACGTATTCAAAGGAAATCAGGTTACAAGTACCGTTCAAAAACGCAAACGCCCTGAAACGACGCGCACGTTTACTGTAGGCGCAAATACCGTCGATGCGATTACGCTGTTGTACAAATTACGTACGGTTGATTTTTCAAAAATGAAATCGGGACAAACCAAATCGTTTACCATTGTTTTTGACGAAAAAGAGATTCCGGTTACCTTGAAGTTTATGGGAACTGAATCTATAGCCGCTGGAAATCTAGGCACCAAATCGTGCTACAAATTATCCATTGGCGCCAAAACCAATGCGCTCCGCGGTAAAGACAAAAACCTCATTTGGTTAACTGCCGATGCACATAAAGTTCCCGCATTGATGAAATTCAGCATTCCAGTAGGCACAGGAGAATTAAAACTAACCTCAGCAACGGGACTTTAATATGAGAAAAGTTTTCATGGTTTTGGCTTATGTGTTTACGGTATTGAGTATACTGTTTTCGATTTTGCCCCTAGATACGTTAGCCTTTGTCGCTATCGTTCCCGCGCTTTTGTGCATCAGTTTGGCCTTTTGGAAATCTTCGCCTTTGGAGCGAAAATGGCCAAAGCGTTTGTTTATTGTGACTTATATTTGTGCTTTAGGCGTGTTGGGGAAAACCTTTTTAATTGAGGAAACCGTTGAAAAAGATGCGGCGTTTGAACAACAGAAAGTGGAAGCGAAACAAGAAGCCCAACAAGAGTTGGAAGACTTAGAAAAAGAGCTTGAATAATTGAAGTCTGCATTTACGCAGACTTTTTTGTTTTTAACGTGGGGCTTTTTATACATTTGTCGCACAACAAACTAACGTCATGAGAAACGTACTCATCATCGGAGCTGGGCGCTCTGCCTCTTCCTTAATCAATTATTTATTGGAAAAATCCCAATCGCAACAACTTCATTTAACTATTGGGGATTTGTCTTTGGAATTAGCGCAACGCAAAACCCGAAACCATCCCAATGCAACGGCGATTCAATTGGATATTCAAAATACGGCACAGCGTCAATCAGAAGTAGCCAAAGCAGACCTTGTGATTTCGATGCTGCCTGCTCACATGCATATCGAAGTCGCCAAAGACTGTATTCTTTTTAAAAAACACATGGTAACCGCTTCCTACATTTCGGAGGCGATGCAAGCTTTAGACGGGGAAGCCAAAGCCCATAATTTGATTTTTATGAATGAAATTGGTTTGGACCCAGGCATTGATCACATGAGTGCCATGCAAGTAATTGATGCCATACGGGAACAAGGCGGTGAAATGTTGCTTTTTGAATCGTTTTGTGGTGGCTTAGTGGCCCCTGAATCCGATACGAATTTGTGGAATTATAAATTCACTTGGGCGCCTCGCAATGTGGTCTTGGCAGGACAAGGCGGCGCAGCAAAATTTATTCAAGAAGGAAAATACAAGTACATTCCTTACCATCGTTTGTTCCGACGCACGGAGTTTTTACACGTTGAAGGCTATGGCAAATTTGAAGCTTATGCCAATCGGGATTCTTTGAAATACCGCAGTGTGTATGGGTTGGATGATGTGCTAACGCTATACCGCGGCACCATTCGTCGTGTAGGGTATTCGCGCGCTTGGAATATGTTTGTGCAACTCGGAATGACCGATGACACCTATGTGATGGAAAACTCCGAACACATGAGTTACCGCGATTATATAAATTCCTTCCTCCCCTACCACCCCTCCGATTCGGTAGAGATCAAAATGCGTTTGCAATTGGGCATTGAACAAGATGATGTGATGTGGGAAAAACTCATTGAACTGGATTTGTTTAATAGCGATAAGAAAATTGGACTCAAAAACGCTACCCCGGCTCAGATTCTAGAGCACATTCTTACCCAAAAATGGACGTTAGCCCCCCATGACAAAGACATGATTGTAATGTATCATAAATTTGGCTACCGTTTGAATGGGAAAGAAGAGCAAATTGATTCCAAGATGGTCTGTATCGGTGACGACCAAACCTATACCGCAATGGCCAAAACAGTAGGCTTACCGGTGGCTATGGCGACTTTGCATATTTTAAATGGAACAATTACCACTCCAGGGGTACAACTACCGATTCGAAAAGAAGTGTATGAACCGATTTTGGCCGAATTGGAGGAATATGGCGTCGTGTTTAAAGAAACTAAGTTGCCGTACATTGGCTACAATCCCGATAAAATTATTGGCACCCCATAACAAATGCTAAAACATAAGCCTTAAGGTGTTTTTATGGAAAATATAAAATTGTAATTTCTATTTTTGCTGTATATTTTTTTATAATGAAGGCAAATCAGTTACAAATTGAAATCGACGGTATCGACAAAGAGATTTTACGCCATTTGATGGAAGATGCGCGTAAACCGATATTGCAAATTGCCCACAGCATTGGGATTTCTGGGGCTGCTATCCACCAACGGTTAAAAAAACTGGAAGAAGCGCAGGTGATTTCGGGCTCCAAATTCATCCTCAACACCAAAGTTTTGGGATACCGCACGATGGCCTTTGTGGGCATTTATTTGGACAAAGCCTCGAGTAACTCGGAAGCAGTGCGGGAACTGCGGAAAATCCCTGAAGTATTGGAATGCCACTATACTACAGGGAATTGGAGTATTTTGGTGAAAATCATTTGCAAAGACAACGAGCATTTGATGCAATTGCTCAATAAAAAAATCCAACCTATTGAAGGGGTTTCACGTACGGAAACGTTTATCTCCTTGGAACAACAAATCGAACGACAAATTCAACTCTGATGCTCAACAAATTCTCCAAAGAAAATATTGCTTTAGGTTTTTACATCCTCTACTTTTTAGCGGCTGGTATTTGCTACGAACTTTTCCCGGGCGATGCTGAAAATCCCAATATGGGCATCGCACTGATGTATTTGTTTATTCCCATTAGCTTGATTTATTTTATGAATCATCTTATACGGCAACTTTTTGGTAAAAAAAATTACGCCAAATGCATGTTGATTCACGGCGTTGCATGGGTCGCTTTATTTGTTCTCCTGTTTTTATTTTCCTCGGGTAAAAAATAAAATCCGTGAAGCATTCCCTCCACGGATTCCTATTTCATTGTCTAATTGACACATCGGCTCATTGACACACCTACCTAACGGCAGAC
This sequence comes from Flavobacterium sp., assembly GCF_027482425.1. GTDB lineage: Bacteria > Bacteroidota > Bacteroidia > Flavobacteriales > Flavobacteriaceae > Flavobacterium. The sequence goes on along the minus strand of NZ_JAIXWA010000034.1, from coordinate 24,630 downwards.
AGGTTGCCCCATTACTCCCGCTCCCGACTACCCATAAAAATAGACACGTAATACAATAACGTGGCAATCGATCCAATGGCGGCTACCAAATAGGTTCGCGCCGCCCATTTTAAAGCATCTTCCGCTCCTGCATACTCTGCTTGATTGACTATGCGTTTGTCGCGCAACCAAGTCAAAGCTCGGTGACTAGCATCATATTCCACAGGCAAGGTAATGATGGAAAAAAGGGTTGTGGCCGCAAACAACACGATACCCACCAACAATAACGAGGGAAACGCTTTAATCATCAAAATCCCTGCGAGTAATATCCATTGCACAATATTCGAAGCAAAAGACACTACAGGAACGAGTTGTGAACGCATCGTAAGCCATTTGTAGCCGATAGCATGTTGTACCGCATGACCACATTCGTGCGCGGCTACGGCAGCAGCGGCAGCATTCCGTTGATGGTACACGCCTTCACTTAAATTCACCGTTTTATCGACGGGATTGTAATGATCGGTCAACATTCCTGTAGTAGAAATCACTTTTACATCATAAATCCCGTGATCGTGCAACATTTGTTCGGCAATTTCTCGTCCGCTCATGCCGTTGTTTAAATGCAATTTGGAGTAGTGTTCAAATTTACTTTTCAAACGACTACTGACCAACCAACTGGCTCCCATAATGAGGAGTGCCAAAATCATATAACCTGATCCCATTTTTTTCAGAAATTTTTATCTAACCACTTCAAATTAAAGGCCAAAATTGAAACGCTGACAAAGTGGCATTACAGAAAGGCAATTCCAAACACAAAGCGGTTGTTACCGTTTTCTTGGATATTGTTGGTGATGCTACCGTATTCAGAGCGGTATCTTCCTCGGGTTAAAGCCAACTCGTAGCCGGCGTTTATACGAATTTTGAACGACGATTTTTTAAACAAGTACAACATCACATTGGGTCCGGCATACAACATACGGTTGTCTAAATTAACATGTCCGCTATTGAGCGCAGGATCCAACACATTTAAATCGGTGGTATTATTATTGCTATAAATATCGTAGCGATTGGTTTGGTAGGCCAACGACAAACCACCAGCAAAAGTCACTTTGGGTTTGTGAATTAAGTTATAATGAAAACGAGCCCGTGTGTTAAATCCCAAGTATTTGAGCGTATTATCGCCTTTTTTATTTTCAATAAATGAAGTCCCAAACTCAATATCCCCGGAGTACTTTTCGCCCAAAATATTTAACCCAAAAGTCAACTCCGGTGCCACATCACGCATTTCGGGTAAATTTCCGGCTCTTAATTTTTGATTCAAATTCAAGGACTGATTTGCATTAAACGAAACACCAATGTAAAAGTCGACATCGGGTTTCTTTTTGATCGAATCTTTAGCCACGTCCTGCGCGCTCATCAACACAGGAAATACCATTCCTAAAACAAGTACAATTTTTTTCATATGATTGTTTTTTTATAAAATTAAGCGACAATTCTCAACTTGATTTTGGATTTAACGTTTTGTTAAAAAAAATCCGTGAAGTATTCACTCCACGGATTCCTTTTTACTGGCTCATTGCCACATTGACATATAAATCACCCTACCAAATTAATAATCTTCCCCGGTACAATAATCACTTTATTGGGTGTGCGGCCTTGCAATTGCTGTTGGGTGCGTTCGTCGGCCATCACAATTGCTTCGATTTCGGCGACACTCAAATCCAACGGTAATTTAATCGTAAAACGCATTTTTCCGTTGAAAGAAACCGGATATTCTTTCTCACTTTCTACCAAATAGTGGGCTTCAAACGCTGGAAAAGCTGCCGTAGCAATTGAACCCTCATGGCCCAACTGACTCCAAAGTTCTTCGGCAATGTGCGGCGCATAGGGGGAAATCAACACCGCTAAAGGTTCGAGAATCGCTCGGTGACGGCATTTTTGTTGCGCCAATTCATTCACACAAATCATAAACTGCGATACCGAAGTGTTGAACGAGAAGTTCTCGATATCTTCCGTTACTTTCTTGATCGTTTTATGTAAGGTTTTGTACATATCCGCGGTGGGTTCGTCATTAATTACAACCAAACCGTTATCATCAAAATACAAACGCCACAATTTCTTCAAGAAACCGTACACCCCAGTAATTCCGGCCGTGTTCCAAGGTTTGGCTTGTTCGAGCGGACCCAAGAACATTTCATACAAACGCAAGGTATCGGCACCGTATTCGTTGCAAATGTCGTCGGGGTTGACTACATTGTATTTGGACTTGGACATTTTTTCGACTTCGCGGCCCACAATATATTTGCCGTCTTCCAAAATTAATTCGGCATTATCATAATCAGAGTATAACGGATGTGCTTTGAATTTTTCAATATCTAATTCATTAGTAATATCGTTAATTACAGACAAATCGACATGAATAGGGTGAACATTTAGTCCTGAAATTAATCCTTTAGAATACAATTTTTTAGAATCTTCCGAGCGGTACACAAACGCACTCATCCCCAAAATCATCCCTTGGTTGATCAATTTCTTAAAGGGCTCTTCCGTAGGCGCAAAACCGCGGTCTTTCAAGAATTTGTTCCAAAAACGGGCATACAACAAGTGACCGGTAGCATGTTCGCTCCCGCCAATGTACAAATCGACATTTTGCCAATAGTTCAAGGCGTTTTCAGAAGCAAACGCAGTTGGATTTTGTGCATCCATATAGCGCATCCAGTACCACGAACTTCCGGCCCAACCGGGCATGGTATTCAATTCTAAAGGAAAAACAGTAATGTGGTCGATTAACTGATTACTGACCACTGTACACTGTTTTGTATCCCACGCCCAAACGCTAGCATTCCCCAAAGGCGGCTGCCCGTCTTCCGTAGGCAAATACTTCTCCACTTCAGGCAATACGATCGGCAAGTGTTGGGCGTCAATCATTTGTGGCAAGCCATTCACATAATACACCGGGAAAGGTTCGCCCCAATAGCGCTGACGTGAAAAAACGGCATCACGCAAACGGTAATTCACTTTGGCTTTACCGGCAACGATTTTTTCCAACTCCTCTATTACTTTTTTCGTACCGGCTTTATAATCCAATCCGTTTAAGAAATCGGAATTTTTAAATTGAAATCCATCTTTTTTAGAAAAGGCTTCCATAGCGATACACGCATCAGAAGCATCAATTCCCCCATCGGGGGTTAGGGGGCTGAATATATTTTTAATTTCGGGCATGCCCAACGTTCCTTTGAAATAGTTGGCAAACGCATAATCACGCTCATCGCCACATGGAACCGCCATTACAGCTCCCGTTCCATACCCTGCCAACACATAATCGCCAATCCAAACCGGAATCGGTTCTTTCGTGAAGGGATGTTCGGCATACGCTCCTGTAAACACCCCTGAAATGGTTTTCACATCGGCCATACGATCGCGTTCCGAGCGTTTGGCGGTAGCTTCGATATAGGCTTCGACGGCTGCTTTTTGTTCAGGTGTTGTAATTTGTGCTACCAAATCATGTTCGGGTGCCAACGTCATAAAGGTAACTCCGAAAATGGTATCAGGACGGGTAGTGAATACTTCAACTTGAAACTTGGAACCTGAAACTTGAAACTTCACTGAAGCTCCTACCGATTTTCCAATCCAGTTGCGTTGCGATTCTTTCAAGGATTCCGTCCAATCGATGGCCTCCAACCCTTCCAACAAACGCTCGGCATAGGCTGAAATACGCATAGACCATTGGGTCATTTTTTTACGAATCACAGGATGGCCGCCGCGTTCCGAAACGCCATTGACAATTTCATCATTCGCCAAAACCGTTCCTAAGGCCGGACACCAGTTCACTTCCGTTTCTGCCAAATAGGTTAGACGGTATTTCAACAACATACGTGCTTTTTCGTCCTCAGAAAATCCGTTCCATTCCCCAGCTGAAAAAACGGGGACCTCATCATCACAAGCCACATTAATATTGGTATTCCCTTCTTTTTCAAAAAGAGCAACCAAATTGCTGATGGGCAACGCTTGGTTCGCCTCATAACAATAATAGGATTCAAACAATTGAATGAATATCCACTGCGTCCATTTATAATATTCCGGATTGGATGTACGCACTTCACGGTTCCAATCAAATGAAAAACCAATTTTATCCAACTGTTCGCGGTACCGCGCAATATTTTCACGGGTAGTTTTCTCTGGATGTTGACCCGTTTGAATGGCATATTGTTCTGCAGGCAACCCGAATGAATCATAGCCTTGCGGATGCAACACATTGAACCCTTGGTGGCGTTTGTAACGGGCCACAATATCGGAGGCAATATACCCTAACGGATGTCCAACATGCAATCCGGCACCCGAAGGATACGGAAACATATCCAACACGTAATACTTCGGTTTGTCGGAAGAATTGGAGGCTGCAAACGTGTGGTGTTCGGCCCAATATTTTTGCCATTTGGCTTCTATTTGATCGTGAAAATATTTCATCGGTAAACGAAAAAAGGTTGATGCATGAATCCGGAATAAGCTACGGATGTTCAGGCATTACAAAAAAATTAGAGGCAAATTTACACCTTTCACACAAGAAGAGAAAACTTTGAGCGTTATTAAAGGAGTAAAATGATTTTCTTTTTTATTTTTACGGCATAAAACAAAAGCTATGGCCTCATCGTTTGATCAATATCAGAAACGCAGATTAATTTCCTCTTACTTTTCGGTCGTTTTGAGTGTTTTTTTGGTGTTGTTTCTGTTGGGTTCTTTGGGACTTTTTATCCTGAACTCCAAACGATTATCCGATAATTTTAAGGAAGATATTGTAATGACCGTTTTCTTCAAAAACGAAGCCAACGATACCGTATTCAAAGCCTTTGAAAAAACGATTCAATCGGGGAAATACGCCAAAGATTTCAAATTTGTTTCCAAAGAAGCCGCTGCCAAAGCCCACAAAGAAGTGGTTGGGGAAGATTTTATGCAGTTTTTGGGAATGAATCCGTTGCAAAATTCCTATGACATTCACTTGAAAGCCGAATATGTGACCAACCCTGGGTTTACAACTATGGAGCGAACCCTTCGCAAAAATCCTTTTGTAGCCGATGTAGTCTACGATAAGCAGTTGATTACTTTGGTGAATGATAACGTAAAAAACATCAGTTTCTGGGTTTTAATCGTATCGGGCGTATTCATGGTCATTTCCGTTTTATTGATCAACAGTTCAATGCGTTTGTCCATTTATGCCAATCGTTTTATCATTAAAACCATGCAAATGGTAGGTGCAACGAAGTCGTTTATCCGCAAGCCTTTTATTCTTCGAAGCATGTTACTTGGACTTATTGGTGGTGTTTTAGCGATTGTTGCATTGATTTCTTTACTAATTTATATTGCCAACAATTACCCTGGATTAGACATTTTTAATCAGTTGGAGCTCACCATTATTGTGTTGGTTGGCGTTTTGGGCATGGGAGTGTTGATTACTTGGATTAGCACTTATTTTGCAACCCAACGCTTCTTAAATTTACGAACAGACGATTTATATTAATTCCGTACGGCCTTATGAGTGCACCAGAAAACAAACCAGATTTCCTTTTTAAAAAAGAAAACTATACCGTTTTAATCATCGGTTTAGCCGTAATCGCGTTGGGATTTATCCTTATGTCGGGCAGCAGCAATGACAATCCTGCCGAATGGAATGCTGACATCATGAGTTTCCGCCGTATTCGTTTGGCACCCACGGTAGTGCTCGCGGGTTTTGGAATTGTGATTTATTCCATTTTTCGTAAAGGAAAATCCGAATAAACGGCTCAAGGGAGACTTAACAATACACCATGGACTTACTTCAAGCGCTTCTCATTGCCATTGTAGAAGGATTGACCGAATATTTACCGGTTTCTTCTACGGCCCACATGATTTTTACCAGTGCTTATTTTGGCATTCAAAACGATGATTTTGTAAAACTCTTCCAAGTAGCCATTCAATTTGGCGCCATCTTGGCCGTAGTTGTGCTATATTGGCGTAAGTTTTTTGATTTTAAAAGAATCGGTTTTTACCTCAAATTGGCTTTCGCTGTGATTCCTGCCTTGGTTTTGGGAAAATTGTTTGACGACAAAATTGAAGCGGTTTTGGGCGACCCTATTCCCATTGCTATTGTTTTGATTGTTGGGGGAATTGTTTTGCTTTTTGTAGACACCCGTTTTCAAAATCCAACGGTTACCTCTGAGGAAGAAATCACTTATAAAAAAGGATTTTTTATTGGCCTCTGGCAGTGTTTGGCGATGATGCCAGGCACGAGTCGGTCGGCCGCTTCTATCATTGGCGGAATGCAACAAGGGCTTACACGAGCGGCAGCCGCTGAGTTTTCATTTTTCTTGGCCGTTCCTACGATGTTGGCGGTGACAACGTATTCGATTTTTTTAAAAACGTACGAGAATACGGGACTGAAAGGTTATGAATTGCTGACGCAAAATAGCGAACATCTAAAATTGTTTTTAATGGGTAATGCGGTAGCTTTTGTAGTCGCTATTCTTGCGATAAAATTCTTCATCGGCATCATCAAAAAATATGGCTTCAAACCCTGGGGCTACTACCGAATCATCGCAGGAACCGCTTTGTTATTGTACTTTACCTTGGTAAAACCATGAGTTGGACGGCTGAAACATTTAAAGACGGACAAGTCCTACTCATTGACAAACCGCTCACGTGGAGTTCTTTTCAAGCGGTCAACAAACTGAAGTATGCCTTAAAGCGACGTTATCAATTTTCGAAAACCTTTAAAATTGGACATGCGGGAACATTGGACCCTTTGGCTACGGGATTGTTAATTATTTGTACGGGGAAATTCACCAAAAAAATACCCGAAATTCAAGGGCAAACCAAAGAATATACCGGTACGATAACCGTGGGAGCGACCACGCCTTCTTATGATTTAGAAACCGAAGTCGATGCTACTTTTCCCGTTAATCACATTACGGAAGATTTGATTCGAGCAACAGCCCAAACTTTTGAAGGCGAAATCATGCAGAAACCGCCTGTTTTTTCGGCAATAAAAAAAGACGGAAAACGTTTGTACGAACACGCACGTGCGGGAGAAGAGGTCGAAATTGAAGCCCGAAAAACCACCATTTACGAATTTGAAATCACCCGAATCGCCTTACCAGAAATTGACTTTCGGGTTACCTGCAGCAAAGGTACGTACATTCGTTCGCTTGCGTTTGATTTTGGAAAAGCGCTCCAATCGGGCGGTCATTTAACTGCTTTGCGTCGCACCAAAATTGGAGAGTATTCGGTCAATGAAGCACTCACTCCAGATGACTTTGTTGCATTAGTATCAAAAAAGGAGTCCGAATGAACTCCTTTGCCTTATACTTTTACGGGTTGCAATAAGGCTACAACCTCCTTTTGAATACTGACTCCTTTATCTTGTAAATACCATTTTTGCAGTGCCGCTTTGGCTTCATCGTCGACCACTCCGTGTGCGGCTTTATAATCCACGATTAACTGTTTTGCACCTTGTGGTCGGGGTCCAAAATCCCCAATGACTTCACCAGAAACTTTATCCACCATTATTAATTTAGGAATGGAACGGGTGCCGTTGGTCAAAAACAAATCCATCAATGCAGGGTGTTCATCGCGAAGCACCACATGCATCTCAATTTTTGGGGTATGCGAAGCCATTTTGTCCAAAACAGGAAGTACTTGAGCCGCATCGCCACACCACGTTTCCGCCAAAACAATCCAGAGTAACTCGTTTTGCAAATGGTCAAAGAAATGACTGACCTCAGGCGTTAAAGTGATCGTTTTATCCAAACGGTGCATCCGCGCTTCGTTTAAGTGGGTGTAATGAACATGAGCTTCCGTTTGCTCCCCCGTAGTTTTTCCCTCTTGCGCATAGGTTTGCATCAAGTTCCGATACGCGGCATAGGTGTAACTATTTTTTAAACTGTCTTGAATAATTGAATTCATGGGTTTAGTAATTTGTTTGGGCAAAGGTAATGCATTTCGTATATTTGGTTAGTAACCTAAATTACACGCCTATGAAAACCCTAACTTCCCAACGAATTGGCTATGTTTTGTCTGGTGGTGGCACCAAAGGCTTGGCCCATGCAGGAGCCCTTCATTTTTTGGAAAAACAAGGCCTTCGTCCTGCGATTATTTCAGGCACCAGTGCGGGTTCGATTGTGGGTTCCTTGTATGCTTGGGGAAAAAGTCCCATTGAAATTTTAGAGTTTTTTCAATCGATTTATTTTTTTCATTGGACCCATTTTACCATAAAAAAACCAGGATTAATTGACTCGGATTCGTTTAAAAAATATTTTGACCAAATATTTGGGAAAGCAACTATTGGTGATTTTCCATTACCAATGTACATCACCGCTACCGATATGGTGCAAGGAAAACTCTGTGTTTTTGAGGCAAATGTGCCCATCAGCGATGCTGTTTTGGCTTCATCGGCATTTCCGGGTGTCATTTCACCGCATGTTATTGAAGGAAATATTTACAGTGATGGCGGCATTTTAAATCATTTTCCCGCCGACTTGATTGCCGACGAATGCGATTATATTATTGGCATTTATGTGAGTCCGATTGAAAAAATTCAAGCCGACCAATTGCGATCGATTAAAGCGGTAACCAGCAGAGCGTTTGATTTGCTGTATGCGCACTCCCATTTACAAAAATTCAGCAATTGCGATTTAATCATCGAACCCGAAGCGCTGTGTAATTACAGCACCTTTGAAACCAACAAACATAAAATGGAGGAAATTTTCCAAATTGGGTACGATGAAGCCCAAAAACGATATCAGGAGGTCTTGGGATAATTTTTTTCAGGGCACTTTTACAACATTAGAATATCGCTATATTTGCATTGCAAAATAGAAAATAGCAAAACCTTCTTATGAAATATAACCGAATTCTCTTGAAGTTAAGCGGTGAAGCGTTGATGGGTGACCGTCAATACGGCATTGACCCGAAACGTTTGGCCGAATATGCCGACGAAATCAAACAAGTCCATGATCAAGGTGTTCAAATTGCCATTGTGATTGGTGGCGGTAATATTTTTAGAGGAGTAGCAGGGGCAAGCAACGGCATGGATCGTGTACAAGGCGATTATATGGGCATGTTGGCCACTGTAATTAATGGAATGGCATTGCAAGGCGCTTTGGAAGATAAAGGGATGCAAACCCGTTTACAGACGGCTTTAAAAATTGAGTCGATTGCTGAACCTTATATCAAACGTCGCGCGGTGCGTCACTTAGAAAAAGGACGTATTGTTATTTTTGGTGCGGGTACAGGAAACCCTTATTTTACAACCGATACTGCAGCCGTGCTTCGCGGTGTAGAAGTGGGAGCAGATGTTATTCTAAAAGGAACTAGAGTCGATGGCGTATACACCGCCGATCCTGAAAAAGATAAAAATGCTGTTAAATTTGATTTTATTTCCTTTGAAGAAGTGCTTCAAAAAGGCCTCAATGTAATGGATACCACGGCTTTCACGTTAAGTCAAGAAAACCAATTGCCTATTGTGGTTTTTGACATGAACAAAGCAGGGAACTTATTGAAAATTTGCCAAGGCGAAACCATAGGAACTGTTGTAACTATCTAACTTTGTTAATACTGAATTATGGAAGATATTGAATTGATTTTGGAAGAAGCAAAAGATGCGATGAATGCTTCGGTAGCCCACCTTGAAAAATCGTTTTTAAACATCCGTGCTGGTAAAGCCTCCCCACAAATGTTGGGCAGTGTATTTGTGGATTATTACGGGTCGATGACACCACTTTCACAAGTTTCTAATGTCAATGTTCCTGATGCACGCACTTTGACAATTCAACCCTATGAAAAAAGTATGTTGACGCCGATTGAAAAAGCCATCATGAATGCCAACCTTGGATTTAATCCGATGAACAACGGGGATGTTATCATCATTAGTGTTCCACCGCTTACAGAAGAACGACGTCGCGATTTGGTAAAGCAAGCCAAAAACGAAGCAGAAGAAGCTAAAATCGGGATTCGCAACCACCGAAAAGATGCCAATACAGAAATAAAGAAATTGGAAAAAGAGGGCGTTTCGGAAGATTTGTGTAAAAAAGCAGAAGATGATGTACAAAAATTAACCGACAATTTTATCAAAAAAATTGAGGAACATCTTGCTGTCAAAGAAGCTGAAATTATGAAAGTATAACGAACCAATACGTTCGTACTATAAAATCCGTTATCCTTACCGCTAACGGATTTTTTTATTCCTACTTTTGTACCCATCAAACTAAACAAACATACATGAAAAACAGTTGGATTTTCGGGTTTCTTTGGCTAACCCAAATCCTGATTGCGCAAAAACCAATGCAGGGACAAGTGATCGATTACGACACGACAATCCCAATTGCATTTGCGATGGTTACCTACCAAAACCAAACGGTGTATACCAATTGGGAGGGGCGTTTTTCATTGGTCATTGACAAAGATACCAAGCCAATTCAGGTGAGTTACAAGGGCTATCACGACAAAAATCATTACCTCAGTGTAGGCGCAACCTTCATTTTAATTAAAATGGTTTCCGACTTATCACAAAAATCGGTTGAAATTTACACGGATAGCGAAACCAATGCGATTATAAAAAAAGTGATCGATAACCGCACTAAAAATCAGCCGGAAAAGGTCCTCCAAACCTACGAATACAAAAATTATGAAACCCTTTTGGTGACGGCCAATCCCGATTCTATTTCCACCAAAATAGATACCACCTACAAACCTCGTTGGTTTGGCAAACCCAAAATGGTCTTGGACTCTTCCAATTACAAATTCAAAAAATTGGTCGAAAAACAGCATTTATACCAAACCGAAAAGGTTAATTTAATTCAGTTCAACAATTACGGTACCAAGGAAACCGTACTGGCCTCTCGAATGGCGGGATTTAAAAAACCGCTTTACGAGTACTTGGGATTAAACTTGATTTCGTATTCATTGTACGATCGGTATTTGGATATTTTGGAAGTTACCGTACAGAATCCGATTTCTTCCTACGGGCGAAAAATGTTTGTCTTTAAAATGGTCGACACCTTAAAAATTCAAGACCGAACCGTTTACCGAATTTATTTTCAACCCAAAAAATTAAACTCCAATAAATTACGGGGTTTATTGTATATCGACGCAGAAAATTTTGCGATTGCCAAAGCCTTTTTTCGGGTATATGGAATGGTAAACATTAATGCCACGTATACCTTCAATTGGCTGCCAAAACAAAATATTTGGTTTCCCGAGAAACGCAAGTTGATTGTTGTTAAAGGAGATAATTCGGAGGACTTAAAATTGTTTGGCGGTACGATTATGTTCAATTCCAGCATTGAAGGATTGGAACAAAATGCCTCCGATCGAATGTATTTGAAATTGGAGTCTAAACCGTTTGATGTTAAAATCAATCAAAATGTGGTGACGCGACAACATGCCATTCGTATTGATGTCCCCGAGTCTAGCATGAGCAAACCCGATGGTTATTGGCGAACCATGCAACTGGATACGATTGACCGTCGAAAAATGCCAACGTATATCAACATTGACAGTCTGGCTACCGCCGAAAAAATTGAGCATAAAATTTTTCTAGGGCGGAAAATTTTTAACGGGTATTTGCCTTTGGGAAAATTTGATTTGGACCTTCGCAGTGTTTTAAAATACAACAATTATGAAGGGTTCCGACTTGGTTTCGGGGGAACAACCAATACCCGATTTTCTGAACAATATAAAATTGGAGCCTATGTCGCCTACGGATTAAAAGACGATGCCTTCAAATACCACATCGCTCCTTCGCTGTTGTTGGATGCCGAAACCAACAGTTGGGTGTCTGTTTCCTACACGGATGATGTGGCTGAAATCGGTCAAATACAATTTGCCACTGAAAGCCGACGTTTTCGTATTTACGACCCACGTCCCATCAATATTTCAACCTTTTACAACCACAAAACGGCGTCAGCGTATTGGGAAAGCAAATACATCCCCAAAACCGATCTTTACGCCGGAATCAGCCGTAGTGCCATCGCTCCCCGCTTTGATTACCAATACCAACAAGGCGATCGATTGCTCAGTGAATACACCTTAACGACCTTGCAATTGGCAGTGCAATGGAATCCGTTTAGTTCGTATATGCAAACGTCTACGGGGCGTTTGGAAATCAACAAAAGGTATCCCAAATTTACCTTGCAATTGACCCAAGCGTTCGATCAATTGTTGGGTGCTGATTTTCAGTTTTCGAAGATTGATTTTCGCATCAATCACGAAATCAAGTATTTATCGGGACAAGAAACCGGGTTTATTTTACAAAGCGGTTTGGTGTTTGGTGAAGCGCCGCTGACCCATTTGTACAGTATTGCCCCCAACAACCTCAACCGAGATGCGTTGTTAAGGCGAATTACTATTGCGGGGAAAAACAGTTTTGAAACCATGTTTTTCAATGAATTTTTCTCCAGTCGATACATTAGTTTTCAAGCCCGTCACACTTTTAACAAAGTAAAAATTGCGTACCGCATCAAACCTGAAATCTCAGTGGTCACTAGGATGGCTTTTGGTACGATGGAAAATCGGGAACGCCATTTAGGTTTTGCCTACAAGACATTGGAGGAAGGCTATTTTGAGAGTGGTGTTGAAGTCAACCAACTCTTCAAAGGCTTTGGAATTACCTTTTTTACCCGTTATGGCCCGTATGGTTTACCTAAATTTGAAGACAACCTTTCGTTGAAAGTCAGTTACAACCTCGATTTAGGGTTTTAAAATTAAAACCGAAGGCACGGTACTCAACCACAAAGACTGGGCATCGACAAGTTGTTTCCAACTTTCTAAACTCACCATCATTAAATCTTGTTTGGCCATTAGTCCCGCTTTCATTTCGTCTTCACGTATCACGGTAACTTTGTCAACACCGTAGGACTGTTGCAGCGCAGCGATGGCTTTTTCCATAACAAAATTGGACTTTACATGATTATTTACATCCAAAAAGGTAACTGTGGCTTGGCTGTTATAAATCAATTTTTGAGCATAATCCAAGAGAAAAACGTCTTCGGGGGTTACTATGGGAACAAATACATTATCGACGTTAGAAAGGTCTTTATCCACCAAGATTCCTAAGGGCTTTTTACTTTTGGAAATGATAAAACGCGTTCGATCATCAAAGGGTGAATTTTCAAACAACCCTTCTTTACCTGTAAACTTATCCAGCAAGCGATCGGGATTGATGATTCGGGTAGTAAATCCGAGTACTTTCCCTAACAAAGAACCTTCAAAAATGGATTTCCCGAGACCGATTAATACCAAATCAAAATTTCCTTCATTGGCAATTTCGGCAATATCTGTTTCGATGTCGACTGTTGATTTGAGCACCGGCGTAACCTCCTGATTCAAGGCCTTGGATTCGGCCAAAATGGGAGCAAACGTTTCTTGCTCGTATTCTTCGAGGTTATAGGAATGAATTTCATCACTCAACGATAAATGGAGTGCTGTGACTTGCGAATGGTCCTTTTGCTTTTTAACAAAACTGTGCGCTAGACGAAGTAGGGATTTCCCTTTTTCATTGTTCCCAAAAGAAATAAGAATTTTGAATTTCCCTTCGGAAACAATTTCTTGAGGTAAAATAGCCGCTTTTCGTTTAAAAATGAAATTGATAATATCGATTGCCGGTCCCGTCATAAAAGTAGTTACCAATGCCATAATCACCATCATTGTAAAGATCTCAGGCGACAAAACACCTAAATCAAACCCGATGTTTAGCACTACCAATTCCATCAAACCGCGTGTGTTCATAAGGGCTCCAATGGTAAGACTATCGCGCCAATTTTGACCCACAAATCGAGCCGCCAAAGCCGATCCGACGAACTTACCGGCTACTGCTACCAAGATGATATAGCCTGTTATTTTCATCAACTCCGGATCGCTAATGAGTCCGATCTGCGTTCGTAATCCCGTAAAAACAAAGAAGAGTGGCAGTAATAAAATCAAGGCAACATCTTCTACTTTTTCAATAAAAATATTTCGGAATTTAGTGCTATCGGGCATAATGGCCCCTGTCATAAACGCGCCAAAAAGCGCATGAATTCCGATCACTTCAGTCAAATATGATGAAATAATAAGGGTAAGTAAAAAAATAGCTACAATTGGCTTACTTAATTCATTGCGGTTGGCATACAAATCGCCGACTTTTTTCAAAAAGGGTTTCACCACAAAAAGCATCATCAATACATAGAGCGTGGCACCTCCAATCACGTACAACGAACTCATAAATGTTCCCGCTTTGACAATGGCAATTACCGCCGCTAGCAAACACCAGGCTGTGATATCATCGGCTGCAGCACAGGTGATGACAATGGTTCCGAGGCGCGTTTTATGAATACCGCGTTCTTGTACGATACGGGCTAAAACAGGGAAAGCGGTAATGCTCATGGCAATTCCCATAAACAAACTGAACGCCAAAAACTCCACCCCGGCTGGCGCAAATCGATGGTAAATGAAATACGAGAGTCCGATCCCTAACGCAAAAGGAAACACAATACTGGCATGGCTAATCACTACCGCGTCGTTGGCCTTATTTTTCAACACTTTCAAATCGAGTTCCATCCCGATGACAAACATGAAAAGAATCAGGCCAATCTGACTTAGAAACTGTAGATTCCCTAAAGATTCTACAGGAAAGAGCATCGCTGAATATTCAGGTAGATACATCCCCACCACAGAAGGACCGAGAAAAATTCCTGCTATGATTTCACCTATCACCGTAGGCTGTCCAATTTTTCGGAAAATCCAACCAAAAAAACGAGCTACAATAACGATGGTGATGATTTGCAATAATAAAATCGCCAAAGGGTGTTTTAGATTGTGAATAATCGCATCTAAAAACTGATTGAAAAAGGTGTCTTTAGAAGCATTTGAAATGATTCTTCGGCCAATTTCCAACTGTTTCCCTTGGGTAATAATCCAAAACATAAGGGCGGTAAATCCCCCTGTTACACCTAAATAAAACAATGAATTTTTGAGATTTTTCATAAGGGTAAACTTGTTTTGTCGCTTGGAGAACAAAAGTATGTTAATTTCTTGAAGTTTGTTATTAGTAAAGAATAAGATTCTATTTCAAAAAACAAAAAAAGTGATCCCTTATTTGAAGGAAAAGATTCCATCCTTCTCCGTTTGTTTTCAACGGTTTTCACTACCTTTGCACACCTTTTTTGCGCCTATGAAAAAATTACTCGGCATTGGATTTTGGGAAATTATTGCTCGCATCATCCTGAGAAACCGTTTGGGATTTATTTTTGGGATTGTCTTATTGACGGTCGGATTGGCTATGCAATGGAAACACATTCGATTTTCCAATACCGAGGCCAACCTGATTCCTGCCACCGACCAAGTCAATTTGGATTACAACCAATTTCTAAAGGTTTTTGGCGAAGAAGGGAATGTGATTGTCATCGGTTCCAAAGACTATAAATTATTTACTCCCAAAGTTTTTGAGGCGTATACGACTTTGATGGGGAATTTGGCGAAAGACCCCGAAATCGGACTTGTACTTTCGTTGGAGAACCTTAAAGTCCTGCGGAAAAATGATTCCTTGGCCCAATTTGAGTTGGCGCCCTTTGTGAATAAAGTCCAGCTGCAAGACGAAGCGTATTTGAAACAAGCGCGTGCCGAATTGACGCAACGTTTGCCTTTTTACGAAGGATTATTGTACAGCAAAGATAAAAGCACACTGCGATCGGTCGTGTACATGAAAAAAGAATTGGTCAACACCAAAGCGCGTAAAGACTACATTCTCGGACGTTTTTCGGATAAGATTAAACAGTTTGAACAAGCTACAGGCGTCGATCTTCGGGTGTCGGGAATGCCTTATATTCGCTCGTACAATTCCAAAACCATTACGGATGAAATTGGACTGTTCATCGGAGCGGCTTTGTTGATTACTTCATTGATTTTCTTCTTCTTTTTCCGATCGTTTCGGGCGACGTTAATCTCTATGATTATTGTGATTATCGGCGTAATGTGGTCGTTTGGCATCATGGGCGCGATGGGCTACGAAATCACTGTGCTCACAGCCTTGGTTCCCACATTAATGATTGTGATTGGGATTCCCAATTGCATTTTCTTCATCAATAAATACCACCAAGAATATTATAAACACGCCAATAAAGCCAAGGCATTGCAACGGGTAATCACCAAAACGGGAACCGCCACTTTGATGACCAATATTACCACTGCCGTTGGATTTGCCACGTTTATGGCCACCAACAATGTCCTCTTACAGGAGTTTGGTGTACTTACAACGATCAACATCATTGCGGTGTATGTGCTGAGTTTGTTGTTGATTCCCATCTTCTTTAGCTACATCCCTGCCCCTATTCCAAGACACTTAGGGCACCTGGAACGCGAATACCTTACCGGCTTTTTTGTGTGGATTGTCAACACCGTCAAGTACAACCGACTGAGTGTTTACATGGTTTCGATCATCCTTTTGATTTTTGGCATTATCGGGATTTATGAAATCAAAATTTCGGGAAGTATCATCGAAGACATGCCCAAGAAAACAGCCTTCTTTGAGGATATACGTTTTTTTGAAAAAGAATTTGATGGCGTGATGCCGTTGGAGATTATGATTGACACCAAACGGAAAAATGGTGCGTTGCGTTCGACCAATCTCCGTCGCCTTGAGGAATTGGAAAAAACACTCACCGACATCCCTGATTTGTCCAAACCACTTTCGATTGTCAGTGTAGCAAAGTATGCCAAACAAGCCTATTACAATGGAAATCCCGATTATTTTCAATTGCCTACCGCACAAGAAGAACCTTTTATAGCGACCTACATCAAAAACACCGCCAAAGGTAAAAATGAAAATCTCTTTAAAAGTTACTTGAGTGACGACAAATCGATTGCGCGTATTACAACGTTTATTAAAGACGAAACGGGTGAAAAAATGCCGGGAATCGAACAGCAGATTCGTCAAAAAACCGACAAACTTTTCCCCAAAGAACGATACAATGTAGTGATTACAGGACGGGCTTCGGTGTTTCAAAAGGGGACCAACTACCTGTTAGACAACCTTCTATCGTCCTTGTTGTTTGCCTTTTTCCTTACCGGAGGATTGGTGGCTATCATGTTCCGTTCGGTCAAAATGGTGTTGGTGGCCATTATCCCTAATCTTCTTCCTTTGTTAATGACAGCTGGGTTGATGGGCTTTTTGGGCATTCCTTTGAAACCATCTACATTATTGGTATTTGGAATAGCCTTTGGGATGTCGGTCGATGACACCTTACGCTTTTTGGCGCAATACCGTTTGGAATTATCGCGCAACGATTGGAAGATTAAAAAATCGGTGTTTGCGACTTTTGATGATGCCGGAATCAGCATGTTTTATACTTCGATTGTCCTGTTTTTCGGGTTTTCAGTCTTCATGCTCTCAGGTTTTGGAGGCACTGTAGCCTTGGGTGGATTAGTCGCTATTACCCTTTGTTTTGGGATGTTATCCAATTTGGTGCTGCTGCCCTCCTTGGTGTTATCGCTAAACAAAACCTTGGCCAACGAGCAAGAGTTTATCGAACCCACCATTGACATTTTGGAACATTCCGATGAAGAATTGGATGCCCTCGAAGAAAAAAAGAATTAAAGTATATTTGTCTTACTCGAAAATCAAGAAATCATCATGAAATATTCAAAGATTAAGGCCTTATTAGAAAGTGAAAAAGGCGGCATGGAAGTAGCCACTCGTGGTTGGGTTAGAACCTTTCGCAACAAGCAATTTATCGCCTTGAACGACGGTTCGACGATACATAATATTCAATGTGTGGTTGATTTTGAAAACACCCCTGAAGCTGTTTTAAAACGCATTACTACCTCCGCCGCTTTGGATATACAAGGAATATTGGTGGAGAGCCAAGGTTCGGGTCAGAAATACGAAATCCAAGTCACTAAATTAGAAATTTTAGGCGATTCGGATGCGGAGAAATATCCGATTCAACCCAAAAAACATTCCCTTGAGTTTTTACGTGAGAATGCCCACTTACGCGTGCGCACCAACACCTTTAGTGCTGTAATGCGTGTACGTTCAGTGTTGGCGTATGCCGTTCATAAATATTTCAATGAAAAAGGATTTTTCTACTTCAACGCGCCCATTATCACGGGAAGTGATGCCGAAGGTGCCGGTGAAATGTTCCGTGTTTCTGCCTTACCTTTTGACGGCACACCGCGAACTGAGGATGGTAAAGTGAACTTCAAAGAAGATTTCTTTGGTCGTGAAACCAATTTAACCGTTTCGGGTCAATTGGAGGCCGAAACTTATGCGATGGCCTTGGGTCAGGTGTATACTTTTGGACCCACATTCCGTGCGGAGAATTCAAATACCTCTCGTCACTTGGCAGAATTTTGGATGATCGAACCCGAAGTCGCTTTTAATGACTTGAACGACAACATGGATTTGGCCGAGGATTTCATTCGTTATGTGATTAAATATACGATGGAAAACTGTGCGGATGACCTGAAATTCTTGGAGCAACGTTTGATCGAGGAGGAGAAAAACAAACCCCAAGTCGAACGCAGTGAAATGGCTTTGTTGGAGAAATTGAACTTTGTATTGGAAAATAATTTCATTCGAATATCCTACACCGAAGCCATTGATATTTTGAAAAATTCAAAACCCAACAAAAACAAGAAGTTCCAATATATCATTGAAGAATGGGGAGCAGATTTGCAAAGTGAACACGAGCGTTATTTGGTAGAAAAACATTTCAAATCGCCGGTAATTTTGTTTGATTATCCCGCCAAAATAAAAGCTTTCTACATGCGTTTGAATGAAGACGGACAAACGGTGCGTGCTATGGATATATTATTCCCAGGTATTGGTGAAATCGTTGGAGGATCGCAACGGGAAGAACGTTTGGATGTATTGGTCGAAAAAATGAACGCGTTAGGTATTCCCGAAGAAGAATTGTGGTGGTATTTGGACACCCGACGTTTCGGAACCGCAATCCACTCGGGCTTTGGCTTAGGATTTGAACGATTGGTATTATTCGTTACGGGGATGACCAACATTCGTGACGTAATTCCTTTTCCACGTACACCACAAAATGCCGAGTTCTAAGTCGTAACCCAGAAATTTATTGGCCACCAAGACATTAAGACACCAATGAAAATTCAGAAAAATGTATAACGCCTTAAAATTGAATATTAGCCATGGAAGATTTGGAAAAAATCGCAAAAGATGTAGTTCACTGCGCCTATCTAATCCACAAACAATTAGGCCCAGGACTATTGGAAAAAGTATATGAAATATGTCTTGAATTTGAGTTGAAAAATTGTGGTTATGATGTTAAAAGACAAACAAAAGTTCCTATCAATTACAAAGGAATTGAATTTACGGAAAGCTTACGCTTAGATGTATTAGTGAATGATTCCATTATAATAGAAGTTAAAGCAGTTGAAATTTCAAACCCTGTTTGGGATACGCAAATCATTAGTCATTTGAAATTAACCAATAAAAAAATTGGTTTTTTGATTAATTTTAATGTGCCGATTATCAAACAAGGAATTAAGCGATTTGTTAATTAAAATACCTTATGGTCTTCGTGACTTTGTGGCAAAAATAAAATTAGATGTTAAAACAAAACCTACAATTTAAACTCTCTCAAAAACTCTCTCCACAGCAGATTCAGTTGATGAAATTGATTCAGTTGCCGACCCAAGCTTTTGAACAACGTTTGAAAGAAGAGTTAGTTGAAAATCCGGCTTTAGAAGGGAGCACGGAGCAGGAGGAATTGTATGAAAAAGAGGAGTTTGATCCGCAAGACGAATACGACGAATACGACGGAAATGAATCCATTGAAGCCGACGATATCAATATTGATGAATACCTCAGCGACGATGAAATTCCCGATTATAAATTGACGGCCAACAACTACAGTGACGACGATGACGATCGCGAATCTCCCTTGGCTGCTGCGGTTAGTTTTCACCAAGATTTACTCAATCAATTGCAAACCTTCATTTTGAATAATACCGAAATGGAGGTGGCCGAGTTTGTTGTAGGGTCGATAGACGACGATGGGTACCTTCGCCGAAGTATCCAAGACATGGTCGACGATATGGCCTTTACGCAAGGTATTTACACTGATGAAAAAACAGTAGAGCGGATCCTTAAATCCATCATTCACGAGTTGGAACCTTCAGGAGTGGGAGCGCGTGATTTACAAGAATGTTTGTTATTGCAGTTGAAACACAAAACCCCTACAGAGTCCATTGCTTTGGCCACGCGTATCATCGACGAGCAGTTTGACGCTTTCACCAAAAAACATTACGAAAAGTTACTCATAAAATACAGCATCAGTCAGGAGCAATTAAAAAAAGCTATTTCCGAAATCGAGAAATTAAATCCTAAACCTGGAGGGAGCTTTTCAGGCAGCCGAGTTACTGAAAATATTGTGCCCGACTTTATGATTCGCGTGGTCGATGGCGAACTCGAATTGACTTTAAACGGTAGAAATGCACCTACGCTTCATGTTTCCCGCGACTATCAAGAAATGTTGCAAACGTATAAGGATTCTCGGGATAAATCAGCGGCACAAAAAGACGCTGTGCAGTTTATCAAACAAAAATTGGATTCGGCCAAATGGTTTATCGATGCCATTAAACAGCGGCAAGAAACCTTGTTTGTCACGATGAATGCCATCATGCATTTTCAATACGATTACTTTTTGGAAGGCGATGAATTGAAAATCAAACCCATGATTTTAAAAGACATTGCCGATATGGTGGGCTTGGATATTTCTACGGTTTCGCGTGTAGCCAATAGCAAATATGTGGAAACGCCTTATGGAACCAAATTGATCAAAGAATTCTTTTCAGAGGCCATGAAAAACGACCAAGGAGAAGATGTTTCTACTTTGGAAATCAAAAAAATTCTGAAAACAGTTATTGAAGAAGAGGACAAAAGTAAGCCCTTACCTGATGATCAATTGGCTGAAATTTTAAAAGAAAAAGGGTATCCAATTGCCCGTCGCACCATTGCCAAATACCGGGAACAATTGGACATTCCTGTGGCACGTATGCGAAAGAAAATTTAGGGTAACTAACTAATGACAACCGACTTGTGAAAAAAACGCTCCCTTTTTTTTCCTATCTCTTCCACCCCATTTTCATTCCGCTTTTGGGAAGCCTAGTTTACATTGCCTTTAGCGAACGATTTTATTCCCAAGAGCAGTACTTTCTATTGTTGTTTCAGGTGGTTATTATTACCTTTTTATTGCCGCTATCGTTCTTTTATCTATTGCGCACCTTTGGGAAAGTAGATTCCATCATGATGTCGGAGGTTCAGCAACGAAAAATCCCTTTGGTAATGCAAATGGTACTCACCTTTATTTTAATTCACAAAAGCATTACGATAGAGCGCTTCCCCGAACTTTACTTTTTCTTTCTGGGCGGTTTTGTTAGTACGTTTATTGTCTTTCTTTTATTGTACATCCGATTCAAGGCAAGTATTCACATGGTCGCGATTAGTGCACTGACTTTTTTTGTGATCGGACTCAGTGTCCATTTTCAAATCAATCTCATGTATCCGATAGCGAGTCTATTTTTACTCACGGGACTAATTGCTTCCTCACGTTTGTATATGAAAGCGCATACCACTTTGGAGCTGATGATCGGGTATGCCTGTGGTATTGTCCCGCAAGTGGCGCTTTGGTATGCGTGGTTATAAGATATAAAATTGAAGTCCGATATTCAAATTCCGCAAATTCATAGGCGCACCATTAACTTCTGCATTTTTATACAAGGCATTTAGGCCATAATAAAGGTATAGATTCCATGTATTCCAGCCTGCAGTTACGTAACAGCCGTACAAAAGTTTGTTTAAATCGGGATTATTGCGAAACGTTACCGATTGCACATCGTTTTGAAAACGGTACGTATCGGCTAAAAGATAACTCACTTTAAAGCCCGTGTAAATGCGCCAAAATTTGTGACTACTCAAGGTAGAAGCACGCCAACGAAATTCCAAAGGGACTTCAATAAAATGCTGTGTAAGGCGATTGCGTTGAAAAAAAGTATCGCCAGAAATAAGTTCATACGTATAGGCAGAGCTGTTGGGTGTAAGATTTGGATACTGGTACAAATTGTGATTATACACTGCCAAGCTATACCCTAATCCCAACGCAACTGCATACGTTCGCGCTTTATTAATCGGCATATCCCGTAAAAATCCAATTCCAATCCCAGGAGAGAATTTTTTTTGAGACAGGCCGTCCAAATTTCCAGCACTATTGTAGGTAAAGGTAAAATAGAACTGATCCTCGCGATACAATGAATCCACCACTTTAATTTCAGGTTCAAGCGGTTGCTCCTCTTGCGCTTGCAGCGAAAAGGGCAATAGGAATCCATAAATCCCCCAAGATAAATACGTCCAAAACTTTTTCAAGGCGTTGCCATTTGTATGTACAAAACTACACAAAAAATCAGCAAGCCCACGATGGATTGTGTGTAATAAAATTAGGAAGAATAAAAAACAAAGCCCTTTTTAGATGATATAGAAAAAAAATATTTCTGAAAACTTTAACATTAATTACCAAAATAATTTAATAACAAACCCACTATTGACAATTGCAAATACATTTAATTCATTGTATTAAAATTCCAAGAAATCAAACATTTCATTTATTTCAATACTAAGCTTATTAAACGGCCTCTATATAACTGAACATATTATTAACTCTAAGTTGTTTATATTGTGGATATTAATTTTGTTATAATACATGTATCAATAAGTAATTTTAATTATTTTTGATTTAAATCTTGAATGAATATTCTTATTAAATACAAAGAAAATGCTGACATATATATTGAAACGTACTAAATTAAAAACAAAATTTATTATAATTCTTTTTTTACTCAATTTCTTTAATCTTGTAGCATTTAGTCAAAATTTAAGTGGCTACCATGACGGGAAAGCAATGGGTGCTGGAAGTTCATACAACGTAACTGTAAGCGTCACAAAAATTGAACGCAATAGCGCCTTAAATTCGGGTGGATGGGAAATTAAACTTGTGAGTGTGTCACCCGATTCTAAAGGGTATTTTTTTGAATATAATGGAAAATCGCGTTATTACTCATATGCTGAGTTAGGAAATGTTTGTAATCCCCAAAAATTTGAAGAGGTAATTGTAGTGGTAAGTTATCAATGTAATAATTCTGGCACAAAAGTCTTACCCTTCCGGAATATAGGTGCTATTCAAAAAGTTATTGTTCGGCAAGACGCAAATAAAGAATGTAATATAAAGCTATCTAGTGTGAGTGTTAAGATTAATGCGTTTGAAAAATTAAATATTGAAAAGAAAATTAAGGAATTAAATGGTACTAGCACAACTAAACCTAATAATAATTCAAATACCAATCAATCTCAAAACTCAAACAGTAATAAATCAAGTTCTAATTCAAAAACAGTCACAATTGAAAACTCAAAATCGAATAGTATAAATTCACAAGATGCATTCAATGACAAAAAGCAACAAGTAATTAATAACCTAAAAAAACAAGACGAAGATTTTTTTAACGCGACTGAAGAGCGAAATAAAAAAATTGAACGTGACGGAAATTTAATGCTAACCAGTTACTATACTGCTCAGGCATATACAAATTCAAAAGAAGAATTACAAAATTTATCTAAACTAAATGGGAGTTATGAATCGTTAGAAGAGCTTAATCAAGCATTTCAAATTCAATATAATGCAATTAGTAATCAATCTTTAATTGTCAGTGATAACAGTAAAGCCGCTTTTCAATCTAACGCTGACTACTATTTCAGAGATGCAGATGAAAGTGGAAAAGCATTAAAAGATCTAGCGGTTGGAGTTAATTCATTAATTGCAGATGCAAAAGCAGAGAGAGAAGCTAGGGAGGCTAAGGAAAAATTAAAAGCTGAAAGAGAACGTATTGAGAAAGAAATTAAGGAAAAAAAATGGGAAGCAACTCTTAAAATGCGAATGCACTTGCTTAAAAGTTTTCCTGAGGGGGGGTTGCCTTTGTCATCACATAAATTAAATACCAATACGGTTTATTGTTTTGCCTATGCTTTAGATTCTAATGGTATTCAAAATGAAAAAGCAACTTCATTTGTATCAAACGTATTTCCTATTAACAAATTAAATGATGATACTTGGCCCTATAAAAATGCAGTATCACAAGAAATCAAGAAAAACTGTGCTAAATGCAATCAAAAAATGAATATAGTTGGTTATTACACAGACGAAACAAAGGCTATTGAAATGCAAAAAGCATTTATTGATTTTGCAACCAAATCAAATATTAATATTCAACTATTCACTTTTTTAGGCAAAAAAAGATCGAGTAATTCTAGTAAATCGAATGCTGATACAGATTTTTGGGAGACTAAAAATAAAGAAAAACAAAAACAAAATACAGCGAAAAAACATAAGACTGATTTTTGGAATGATTAAAAAGCATACTATGAAAAATATTCTTTACCTACTGACCATATTATCAACCCAATTACTTTTCTCTCAAAGCAATGAAATTAAAGCACGAATTGAATTTGAAGATGCAGAAAAATATTTTAGTGAATCAAACTATAATGAGGCGCTAAACCATTTAAATAATGCACAAAAACTTATTGGTTCATGGAATCACAAAATAAGTTATATGAAAATAATGTGTTTT
>NZ_JAIXWA010000072.1 GCF_027482425.1 Flavobacterium sp. | reverse complement strand
TCAAAAACAGCCCACTGGTTACCCGTGGCTCCCGTTCCCAAAGTCCAAGGCGATGGATTTGTAGCTACGTCCGGACCGGTCGTATTCTCAAATCCCTCAACCCCTGGGGTCGGAAATTGGGCAAACCCAAAAAAAGTACACAGTAAAGCAAGAACGAAAGTAATTTTCTTCATTTACAATGGAGATTAAGTTAATTAAAGTATAGTGTTCGAATGATTTAATCTCCAAATTTAAAAAAAAATCTGAATCTCAGCGGAAAAACTCAATTTTAAGACATATTCGATGGGTTTGATTGGGTATTTGAAAAAAAAAGTAAACATTATTGCCTATTTTTGTAGTCTGTTTTTGAAGTTATGCTGGAAAAGGAAAAAATAAATTTTGAAAGGACGGTACTAGTTGGTATCGTTACACAATTTCAAAATGAAGATAAATTAAAAGAATATTTGGATGAATTAGCGTTTCTAACCTATACGGCAGGTGGCGAGGTTGTTAAGCGGTTTTGGCAAAAACTTGATCGACCCAATCCAAAGACCTTTTTGGGAACAGGAAAAATGGATGAAATTCATTTATTTGTTAAAGAAAATGCAATTTCTACCGTCATTTTTGACGACGAACTATCTCCTTCCCAACAAAAAAATATTTCCAAAATACTCGATTGTAAGGTCTTGGACCGAACTAACCTCATCCTGGATATTTTTGCGCAAAGGGCGGAGACATCGTATGCGCGAACCCAAGTTGAACTAGCACAATGCCAATACCTACTCCCTCGTCTTTCGGGTATGTGGACGCACTTGGAACGTCAAAAAGGAGGAATTGGTTTGAGAGGCCCGGGGGAAACCGAGATTGAAACCGACCGTCGAATTGTAAGGGACCGAATCGCTTTGTTAAAAGATAAAATTCGCACCATTGACAAACAAATGGCGGTGCAACGAAGCAACCGCGGCGCTATGGTTCGTGTTGCCTTAGTCGGATACACCAATGTAGGGAAATCAACCTTAATGAATGCTGTAGGGAAAAGTGATGTTTTTGTTGAAAATAAACTTTTTGCCACCCTTGACACTACTGTTCGAAAAGTTGTAGTGAAGAACTTGCCCTTTTTACTCTCCGATACCGTAGGTTTTATTCGAAAACTCCCTACACAACTGATCGAATCCTTCAAAAGTACGTTAGACGAAGTTAGAGAAGCCGATCTTCTCTTGCATGTTGTCGATATTTCGCATCCTGATTTTGAAGAACATATTGAATCGGTGAATCAAATTTTATCTGACATAAAAAGTAGCGACAAACCTACCTTGATGATTTTTAATAAAATTGACGCCTACCAACACGATGTAATTGCCGAAGACGATTTAACCACCGAACGAACCCGAAAACATTATACCTTGGAGGAATGGAAGCAAACGTGGATGAGTCATTTGGGAGAAGATCACACCATTTTTATTTCTGCTACTGAGAAAGCCAATTTTGAAGAGTTTAGAGAAAAGGTGTATGAAGCGGTTCGGAAAATTCACATCACCCGTTTTCCCTATAACAAATTCTTATATCCCGACTACAAAGACGCTGTTGAAAATGATTAACTTCGACTAAGTATTAAAAGTTGATTATCAGTGGTTTAAAAATTGTAATTCACCCCTAAACCAATTATTTGTCGCGTTTGAAATCCTGCAAAGGCATTGTCGTCATAGATGGTTTGAAAAGCGAATGTAGTCGTTAAATACTTATTTACTTTCATATTGACATTTAACGTGTAATCCAAGTCCACATTTTGAGCATCTTCATTGTAATTGGAGTATAGGTTTAAAATGTTTTCCATAGTTACATTTTCCATCAATAAACATTTGTAATACCCACTTACTGCGGCACCAAACTCATACCGAACTGTTTCGCCTTGTAAAACCCCAAAAGAACCACTTGTTCGGGTAAAATCGGCATCAACAAGCACTACTTTTGAGGTCGCAGGAGCAACGTTTATTTTAAAACTATCACTGCGTTTCCACAAAACCCCAGGGCCAAATTGTAAGAAAACGGGAGAAAGTAATTTGGAGGTTTTTATTCCTTTTTCAAATCCTGCATCAAATTGAGACCGAAAATTGAAAAACATCGAATAGTACCAAACCTCAGTAAATTTTTTTCCTAACAGCGAATTGAATTGTACGCGGTCATCCGTTTTTTGAAGTTCTTGCTTTTTAATCTTAGTAATACCATATCCAGCGGTCAATTTATTATCCCAGTTCCAAGTATCACTTTTGTAATTAAAATCGTAGCTTAACGAAATATTTCCTGAGAAACTGGTTTGTCCCCCAGCCAACCAATTATTAAAAATAGCTTGGTTTGCTATAAATGTGGCCAACCCTTTACGCGACCATCCATTGGGTTTTTCTTGGGTGATGTTTTTGACGACTTCTTCAGTTTTCTTCAAAAGTTCTTTCTCGCTCAATTGGGCTTGAACAAGACTCACACTGCATATGGCAAGGAAAATTAACTGTTTTTTCACGGAATTTCGGGTTATAAATTCGGCGCAAAAATAGCGATACTTCTGTGATTTCCAAATTGAAAATAACGAGAGACTTCTACAATTTTGTAGTGCTTTTTTTAAATAGAGGAACTGCCGAACAAGCTTCACCATACATGATGCTTTTAGCTACTTTTTGCAGTTTTTGAATCGCAGCCACATAAGCACTTTCAGGCACAGGTTTTTTGGAACAACCTTTTAATATCACGGGCTTATCGGCGTAAGAGGAATAATCCAATTGCTCTAAAATATACTGGTAATAGTGGTCATCCAAGGTTTCTGGTGAACCCAATACAACCCAATACGCTTCCGAAGCGAGATGGGAACTCACCAAAATTGGTGCCCATGCGGGCAAAATAGCGTCGGTACTACAATAAACTGCGCATAGGTGTTCGTGGTATTGTGTCCAATCGTAGTTCTTTAGCGCCTCTCGAAAGTCTTTTTCTTTCAACAAAAATCCTTCCTCAAGCCATTGTGCGATGTCTACACTTGACTTGACTTGTTTTGGATAGTAATCCTCCAAGTCAAAAACCATCAAAGCCGACTGGGCTACGCGATTTACAATTTCGTCCATGGCGTAGTTACAGCATTCCTAGTTCTAACTTGGCTTCTTCACTCATCAAATCCTTGCTCCAAGGCGGATCAAAGGTAATCTCGACCTCACAGGATTTCACATGCTCAATTTTTCTGATTTTTTCTTCCACCTCAGCGGGTAAGGTTTCCGCTACAGGACAATTGGGTGATGTCAACGTCATGAGTACTTTTACTTCATGATCTTCATTAATCATGACATCGTAAATTAATCCTAATTCATAAATATCCACAGGAATCTCAGGGTCATAAATGCCTTTCAGCACTTTGACTACATTTTCACCTAAATTGATGGTGTCGTTAAATTCTTCCATAAAACTATCGTTAGTTTATATTTTTTGATTGAAATGCCAACGCGTACATCTTGATTTGTTTGATCATCGATACCAAACCGTTAGCCCGTGTAGGCGATAAATGTTCTTTTAGTCCAATTTCATCCACAAAAGTGGTGTCGGTTTCTAAGATCACCTTTGGTTCTTGCCCAGAAAACACGCGAATTAACAACGCAATGATTCCTTTGGTTAAAATGGCATCGCTATCGGCTGTAAACCAAATTTTTCCTCCCTCTTCCTCTGCATGAACCCATACTTTCGATTGACAGCCTTTGATAATATTATCCTCGGTTTTGTATTGGGCAGCGATGATCGGTAACGATTTCCCTAATTCAATAATGTATTCATAGCGCTGCATCCAGTCGTCAAACATGGAGAACTCATCTACAATTGCTTCTTGTATTTCTTGCGTTGTCATAAACGTTTATTCTTTGATTAAGGCCAACAAAGAGGTGATCAACGGTTGTATCTCTACAGGAGGTGTTCCGTGATCAAAATCTTTGGTACGGTAGGTGTTGCCTTTGTATTCTATGGTCAAATTGGCAATAGCAGCCCCATCGTAGAAGCGGGCTTGCGTAGGGTCGGCATAGGTGCTCAATTGCTCCAAAGAAATCGTCTTAAACTGACGCACTAAGGCATCCCATTCTGAGTCAGAAAGAGTGGAAGCCGTAATTGTCCCGTCATTACCACGGCCATTTTCATAGGTTAATTCTTTATTTTCCAAGACAATCACTTTGTGTATGCCGCGACTGTGTGCCGTGTACGTAAGTTTGGCCGAAGCCAAATCAGCGTTGCTTTGGGTACAACCTTTCCCCATCAAAAGGGTAAATAAAACGAGAACTAGTGCTTTCATAAACGAAACTTTTAAGATAACATCATCACGGCCTTGTGCAGTGCTTCTACAAAAGTATCAATTTCTTGTTTGGTATTGTAAAAAGCAAAACTAGCGCGAACCGTTCCGGGAATTCCGAAGAAATCCATGACGGGTTGGGCACAATGGTGTCCGGTGCGCACCGCTATGCCTAACTTATCGACAATCGTGCCAATATCATAGGGGTGAATGGTACCTACGTTAAATGAGATTACTGAGGTTTTATGGGCAGCGGTACCATAAATTCGCAATCCCTCTATTTGTTGCAACTTTTGAGTCGCGTATTCCAACAATTCGTGTTCGTAGGTTGCGATAGCCTCAAAACCAATTTCGTTCAAATAATCAATGGCCGTTCCCAATACAATACCTCCAGCAATATTGGGTGTTCCGGCTTCAAATTTATGCGGTAAATCGGCATAGGTAGTCTTTTCAAAACTCACGGTGGCAATCATTTCCCCACCACCTTGATACGGTGGCAACTTATTCAACCATGCTTCTTTGCCATACAAAATTCCAGTTCCCGTTGGACCACATACTTTATGTCCCGAAAAAACATAAAAATCGCAGTTCATAGCCTGTACATCCGGTTTTAAGTGTGGGGTGGCTTGTGCGCCATCAATTAGTACGGCAGCGCCAACTTCATGCGCTTTTTGAATAATATATTCTACCGGATTAATCGTACCTAACGCATTGGAAATATGATTAACGGTTACGATTTTAGTTTTCTCCGACAATAAAGCCTCGTATTCCGATAGAATTAATTCCCCTTTTTCATTCATGGGGATGACTTTCAACACGGCTCCTGTACGTTCGCACAACATTTGCCAAGGGACTATATTGCTGTGGTGCTCCATCGCCGAGACTAAAATCTCGTCATGGGGTTGTAATAAAGTTGCAAATCCATTCGCTATCGCATTGATGCCATGGGTTGTGCCCGAGGTAAATATAATTTCATGCGCGTGTTTGGCATTCAAATGACGCTGAATCTTGCCGCGGGATTCTTCGTATGCATCGGTGGCGAGCTGACTCAAGGTGTGCACACCACGATGAATATTAGCATTAATTTCGCTATAATACTTCGTGATGGCATCGAGCACTACTTGGGGCTTTTGGGCCGTAGCGCCGTTATCAAAATAGACCAACGGTTTGCCATTCACTTGCTGTGTTAAAATGGGAAAATCCGCGCGAATTTTGTGTAGGTCTAGCATTTTATTTAGAATTTTTCTAAATACAAAGATATTAAAACTTTCGCCTTTCTACAGGCATTTCGGTCAATTAACTTTTCCTTATCACTTGTCCATTTTACGCTGTTTTTTGAATCTAATTTTTCTGTACTTTAGAACATCTAAAACCAAGCTATTCCCATGAAAAAATTCCTGAAATACGTTGCTATACTCCTCACGCTTCTTGTCCTTATTTTTTATCTTACCGTATACCCAAAACTGGATTTAATCTCAGGATTTTCAGCCAAAAGTGTTGCCTCGGGAACATTCATCGACAACCGTTCGTTGGAGGTAATTGAATCGGGCGATAATGATATCTCGTTGGTGGATTTGGCCCGAAATTCGGTCAATAAAACGGAACAATTTGCCCTTTCCAGTGTCTATGGAATCAAAGAACGCAAAGCCATTTACCGTCCTGGACTGGGTGCCACTTTGATTGATGATGATTTTGATGTTTCGCAACCCTATCTAGTACCGCGGCGAACGCTAAAACCCAATACATCGCTTCCGTATCCTTTTGGAGCGGGAGCGCCCAAAGACAGTGCGTTTGCTACTATCGACTATGCCTTACTAAAAAAGACAGTGGCCCAAGCGTTTGATGCCAAGGGTGAAAAAAATAAACGTACTCGTGCGGTAGTTGTATTGTACAAAGGCCACTTGGTTTATGAACACTACGCCGACGGGTTTACCAAAGATTCGAGGTTACTAGGATGGTCAATGACGAAGAGTTTAACCGGAACCTATTTCGGAATTCTTCAGTACCAAGGAAAAATCGACGTTCGCAAACCCGCACCCATCGCGGCATGGCAAAACGATGAACGCAAAAAGATTACCCTTCACAACTTGTTGCAAATGAATTCGGGTTTGGAATGGGAAGAACAGTACGACAAAATTTGTGATGCCACGCAAATGCTTTTCCAAGCGCGCGATATGCCAGCGGTACAACGCGACAAACCCTTGGTGGGAAAACCCAATGCGAGTTGGAACTACTCCTCGGGGACGACCAACTTATTGAGTGGTATTTTACGGCAACAGTTTAAATCGCACCAAGAGTATCTCGACTTTTGGTATACCAGTTTGTTGGATAAAATTGGCATGCATTCGGCCCTTGTAGAAACCGATATGGCGGGCAACTTTGTGGGGTCGTCCTACGGTTGGGCCACCCCTAGAGATTGGGCTCGATTTGGTCAGTTGTACTTGCAAAAAGGGTTGTGGAATGGAGCGCGTATCTTTGCTGAAGATTGGGCAAACTATGTCGCCACGCCCACCCCAACCTCGGAGGGACGTTATGGCGCACAATTTTGGTTGAATGCAGGGGGTAAATTTCCCGATGTTCCGCGCGATATGTTTTACTGCAGCGGGTATCAAGGGCAAATGGTAGCCATTTTCCCCAGCCATGATTTGGTCGTGGTGCGCATGGGATTAAAAGAAGATCCCGGCTTTGATTTTAATGGTTTGTTGCGTGGGATTGTGAAGAGTATCAAAAAATAACGCAGGTCGTTCAACCTGCGTCTTTCGTATATCAAAAAGAATTTTTACAAATCAAATCCCAAATTCACACCCAATTTCTGAGCAATGATTTTAGTGATACGCTGTTTCAATTCGGGGATTTTGATACTTTCAATCACCTCATTGGAAAAAGCATACATCAATAAGGCCTTGGCTTCTTTTTTGGGAATACCGCGTTGTTGCATATAAAACATGGCGCTTTCGTCCAATTGACCAATCGTACAGCCGTGGGAACATTTGACATCATCGGCAAAAATTTCCAATTGAGGCTTGGCATTAATCACCGCTTTTTCACTCAACAAGATGTTGTTGTTTTGCTGAAAAGCATCGGTTTTTTGCGCTTCTTTTTCCACAAAAATCTTTCCGTTGAAAACTCCGGTTGCGCTGTCATTGACAATGCATTTGTAGTTTTGATGGCTTTCGCAGTTGGGTTGCGCGTGGTGTACCAAGGTGTAATGATCCACATGTTGTTTTCCACCGATAATGGTAATTCCTTTTAAGGTAGAGTCAATGCGTTCGCCTTGGTGGTAGAAATTCAAATTGTTGCGTGTCACATTACCTCCAAAAGAGAAGGTATGCACCGAAACGTGACTTTCTTGTTTTTGAGCGATATAGGTGTTGTCAATCAAATTGGCTGACCCCAAATCGTTTTGAATTTTATAATAATCTACAATAGCGCGTTTTTGAGCAAATACCTCTGTTACGGCATTGGTCAATACAGGATTTTCATTCAAACTTTGATGGCGCTCAATGATTTGCACATGGGCATTTTCGCCCACCACAATCAAATTACGCGGTTGAACCATCAAGGCGTTTTCTTGGCCTGTAGAGAAGTAAATGATTTCGATAGGTTTGTCGACCACCTTACTCTTGGGGACATTGATGTAGGCCCCTTCCGCTGCAAAGGCCGTGTTTAGGGAGGTTAAGGTTTCGTCTTTGTTGGCGATTTGATTGAAATAAGTATCCATCACCATTTTGTACTTAGGCTTGGTAAAGGCGGACGACATCAAACAAACATCCAGTCCTTCATGCGTGGTTTGCGATAAAAACGAGCTGTATTTTCCATCGATAAAAATGACTTTATACGTGTCAATTTCATGCAAAAAATACTTCTTGACGTCTTTAAACTCAATAGCCGAATCATGCTTTGGAAACACGGTAAAATCATGCTTCAACACGGTATTCAACGAGGTATATTTCCAGGCCTCTTCCTTTTTGGAAGGAAACCCTTTTTGTTCAAAATTCTTAATCGCCGAAGTGCGCACATCGTACAAATCGGAATTCACATCGATTTGCCCTTCAAAGGCCATGAATGAGGAAATAAGCTTTTCTTTCAATTCCATTGTGTAAAGTTTCAAGTTTAAGGTTACAGTCAGCTTACTGATTACTGCGACTGCGACTGCGACTGCTTACTAATTCATCTCACTCTTAATCCAATCGTACCCTTTTTCTTCCAAAGCCAAGGCAAGATCAGCGCCACCGGTTTTCACGATTTTACCGTCCATCAAGACGTGCACATAATCGGGGATGATATAATCCAAAAGACGTTGGTAGTGGGTAATTACCAAAACGGCATTGTTTTCGTTTTTCAACTTGTTCACGCCGTTGGCTACGATACGCAAGGCGTCAATATCCAACCCTGAATCGGTCTCATCGAGAATGGCCAATTTGGGTTCCAGCATCGCCATTTGAAAGATCTCGTTACGTTTTTTCTCACCTCCAGAAAACCCTTCGTTTAAGGAACGGGATAAGAATTTACGATCCATCTCCAACAACTCCGATTTCTCACGGATTTTCTTCAACATTTCATTGGCAGGCATTTCCTCTTCTCCATTGGCTTTGCGCTTTTCATTGATGGCGGTTTTGATAAAATTGGTCACCGAAACCCCTGGAATTTCAACCGGATATTGAAACGATAAAAACACCCCTTTGTGTGCGCGTTCTTCAGGAGCCAATTCAGAAATATCTTCCCCATCCAAAATAATTTCCCCTTCCGAAACTTCATAATTTTCATTGCCAGCAATGATGGAAGACAACGTGCTCTTACCGGCACCATTTGGCCCCATAATCGCGTGTACTTCTCCCGCTTTAATTTCTAAATTAATGCCTTTTAAGATGTCTTTATCTTCTACTGAAGCATGTAAATTTTTTATACGTAACATTTTTTTAAGTTTCAGGTTTAAAGTTTAAAGTTTCAGGTTAGCTAAGTGCACTCTTGAAACTTTTATTTAAATAGTGTGTTTTTTTATATGATTTTCGTCAACTAGAATCATTTAGAATTTAAATTTCAAAATGTCTAAAACTATCCTACGCTTCCCTCCAACGAAATCTCCAACAATTTCTGGGCTTCAACCGCAAATTCCATTGGTAATTTGTTTAAGACTTCTTTACTGAATCCGTTCACGATTAATGCAATCGCCTTTTCCGTGGGAATCCCGCGTTGGTTGCAATAGAATACTTGATCTTCACCAATTTTAGACGTGGTGGCTTCGTGCTCAATTCGAGCCGTCACGTTTTTACTTTCGATATACGGAAAAGTATGCGCCCCACATTGGTTCCCCATCAACAACGAGTCACATTGCGAGAAATTACGCGCATTTTCGGCACGCGCACCAATTTGAACTAATCCTCGGTAACTATTCTGTGATTTCCCCGCAGAGATTCCCTTGGAGATAATGGTCGAACGAGTATTTTTCCCTAAATGAATCATCTTCGTTCCCGTGTCGGCTTGTTGGAAGTTGTTGGTAACCGCAATGGAGTAAAATTCTCCGATTGAATTATCGCCTTTCAACACACAACTTGGATACTTCCAGGTAACTGCCGAACCGGTTTCTACCTGCGTCCACGAAATTTTAGCATTGGTTTCGCACAACCCACGTTTGGTCACAAAGTTGTACACACCGCCTTTTCCTTCTTTATTTCCGGGATACCAGTTTTGAACGGTTGAATATTTGATTTCGGCATTATCCAACGCGATTAATTCGACCACTGCCGCATGCAATTGATTTTCATCGCGACTCGGTGCGGTACACCCTTCTAGGTACGACACATAACTGCCTTCGTCTGCAATCACCAACGTGCGCTCAAACTGTCCTGTTCCTCCTTGATTGATGCGGAAATAGGTAGACAATTCCATCGGACACCGAACGCCTTTGGGAATATAACAAAAACTGCCATCAGAGAACACGGCCGAGTTCAAAGCCGCATAAAAGTTGTCTTTCTGGGGTACAACCGAACCGATGTATTTTTGAACCAATTCGGGATGCTCTTGAATGGCTTCCGAGATGGAACAGAAGATAATTCCTTTTTCTGCCAAGGTCTTTTTGAACGTAGTGGCCACCGAAACGGAGTCCATCACAATGTCTACGGCTACTCCTGCCAATTTCTTTTGTTCGTCTAACGAGATTCCCAACTTTTTGAAGGTATCCAACAACTCGGGATCCACCTCGTCAAGGGAAGCGTATTTGTCCTTTTTCTTGGGCGCCGAATAATAGGAAATCGCTTGAAAATCGGGTTTTTCGTAATGTACATTAGCCCATTCGGGTTCAACCATTTCGCACCAAGCTCGGAAGGCTTCCAAACGCCACTCGGTCATCCACTCGGGTTCACCTTTCTTTTTTGAAATCGCGCGCACAATGTCTTCGTTCAATCCGGCTGGGAAAGTCTCACTTTCGATATCAGTGTAAAAGCCGTATTCGTATTCTTTATTCTCGAGTTCGACTTTTAAATCGTCTTCGGTATATTTTGCCATGGTTTTGATTTAAAAATTATTGCAATGCAACATAATTAGCTTGCGCTTTTTAGAGCGAAAAACTCTCCCCACATCCACACGTGCGACTCGCATTGGGATTATTAAAAACAAAGCCTTTTCCATTCAAACCGCCTGAATATTCTAAAACAGTTCCCGCTAAATACAAAAAGGACTTTTTCTCCACGGCGATGCGAACGTTGTTGTCCTCAAAAACTTTATCGTTTTCACCGATCGACTTATCAAATTTTAGCTCATAGGACAAACCAGAACATCCACCGCTTTTTACTCCAACACGAACATAGTCGTGAGAGGCATCAAAACCGTCGTCATGCATCATTTCGACAATTTTTTTACTGGCTGATTCGGACACTTTAATCATAGCTTATTTTAATTTTGTCTAAATTGTTGCAAAGATACACCTTAAAGCTTTTCACTCGTCGATTTAACATATTTTTTAGTCGAATTCTTATAAATAAAGTTTATCAAAAGTTACCGTTTGGATTTTGTACCTTGTCCACCCAAAATAGTGAACGTTTACAAGGATTTATATGAAGAAACTCTATGCTATTGAAGCCGGTAATTTTAAATTGGACGGTGGCGCTATGTTTGGGGTCGTTCCCAAAACCATTTGGCACAAAACCAATCCAGCAGATGCCAACAATCTCATTGATATTGCCGCGCGTTGTTTGTTGATTGAAGAGGGAAATCGATTGACCTTGATTGACACGGGTATGGGCAACAAACAGTCGGAAAAATTCTTTAGTTATTATTCCCTTTGGGGCGATCATTCGCTCGATGCTTCGTTGGCTAAACATGGCTTTCACCGCGATGATGTTACTGATGTGTTTATGACCCACTTGCATTTTGACCATTGTGGGGGAAGTGTAAACCGTAAATCGTCGGGAGAAGGCTATGAAGTTGCGTTTAAAAATGCTAAATTTTGGACCAACGAAAACCATTGGCAGTGGGCCACACAACCCAATGCACGGGAAAAAGCGTCATTTTTACACGAAAATATTATCCCGATGCAAGAGAGTGGACAATTGCATTTTATCAACCGTCCTGAAAGTGATTTTGGCTTTTCCAACGAAATGGGATTCAACATCTTCTTCGCCGACGGACATACCGAAAAGCAAATGTTGCCTCACATTCAATACGGCAATAAAACCCTTGTATTTTGTGCCGATTTGTTGGCTACAGCAGGCCATATTCCTATTCCCTATGTGATGGGTTATGATACGCGACCGCTGTTGACCTTGGATGAAAAAACAAAATTCTTGACCGATGCCGCCGACCTGGGATACTATTTGTGGTTGGAACACGATGCGCACAATCCTATTGTGACCGTGCAGCACACCGAAAAAGGCATCCGACTCGATCAGGTGTATCGTTTGGAAGATATCTTAATCTAATGTTAATCGCTAAGGCTTTTACTGCAAAAGCGAATATTTTTAAACCCAATTATGGCAAATTCCCTAGAAATGAAAATTATGTTGCACTTGAATTTTGAAAAATCAGCATGGATTGCGCTTGTTACTGCCTCCTTGCTCACCGGTTGTGGGTCGTCTAATGCGCCGTTTGTAAGCACCGATCCCGCAAAAATTGACAAAACTGTTTTAAAAACAACGCCGATTAAGGAATCCGACTTAAAACGATGGAGTCACTTGGACTTAATTAAAGACACGGTTCCGGGGATGAGTGTGGATCGCGCGTATGCCGAATTGTTGAAAAAGCGTAAAGGAACGAAAATCATCGTAGGCGTTATCGATTCGGGGGTTGATATCGATCATCCCGATTTGAAAGGCCGGATTTGGACGAATGCCAAAGAAATTCCCAACAACAATATCGATGACGACAAAAATGGATTTGTCGATGATGTCCATGGGTGGAACTTTTTGGGTGAGGCTACGGCCATGAATTTGGAGCTCACCCGTATCGTGAAAAAAGGCGATGACGGTTCAGATACGTACAAACGTGCTAAAGCTGAACTGGACCAAA
The DNA here is from genome assembly GCF_027482425.1 of Flavobacterium sp. Taxonomy (GTDB): domain Bacteria; phylum Bacteroidota; class Bacteroidia; order Flavobacteriales; family Flavobacteriaceae; genus Flavobacterium. Next base: position 117,500 of record NZ_JAIXWA010000072.1, on the reverse strand, counting down.
AGTTGCAGGAAATGAAACAGCAAAAGCCACAAGTCGATATGATTGCGAAGGCCGATAAAGACATTCGAACCTTCTTGAAAAAAGAAACGTACACGAAAGAAGACCTCAAAGGAATAAGCACCACAGATGCCAATCTCAACCGCAGTAAAATGATTATGATGAGTATTGCGGCCCAAGCGGGTGACGAATTTCAAGAGGAAATCAAATCGTATGTGGATTATATTTATGACCAACTCAATTACAACCTCAACGTAGAATTTGACGGTCGAAAAGCGGTAGGGGATAATCCTGAAGATTTGAATGATCGCAACTACGGTAACGGGAATGTAAAAGGCCCCGATGTAGCGGATGCGTCGCACGGCACGCACGTTGCGGGAATCATTGCACAAGTGAGAGGCAACGGCATCGGCGGCGATGGTGTGATGGCTAAAAATGTTGAAATCATGGCGATTCGTGCGGTGCCCAACGGTGATGAATACGATAAAGACATTGCCTTGGCGATTCGTTATGCGGTGGATAATGGCGCCAAAGTCATCAACGGCAGTTTTGGTAAAGATTATTCTCCACACAGAGAATGGGTGTGGGATGCTATTAAATATGCCGAAAGTAAAGATGTACTTATTGTTCATGCGGCAGGAAACGACAGCAAAGACATTGATGTGGAACCGAATTTCCCCACCGATGAAGTCAACGGAAAGGAAATTGCCGACAACCTTATTACCATCGGAGCCTTAAATACCGCGACGGGTACTAAAATGGTCGCTGACTTCTCCAACTACGGTCAGAAAAATGTCGACGTTTTTGCTCCTGGGGTAAAAATCTACGCTACCTATCCCAACAACAAATACAAATACGAGCAAGGCACCTCGATGGCTTCCCCTAACGCGGCGGGCGTTGCAGCGTTAATCCGTTCGTATTACCCTTCTTTGACTGCTTCACAGGTGAAACACATTTTGATGGATTCAGGAATTGCTATTGCAACCAATGTGGGTGTTGGCGAAGAAAAAGTACAAATTCCTTTTAGCGCCACTTGCGTATCGGGCAAAATTGTAAATGCCTACAATGCGTTGCTAATGGCGGATCAAATGGTACGTGCGGCAAAAAACTAAGCGAGTATACTCCTTTACCGCTGAATAAATAGGGTATTTTCGCCACTCTTTTGGATGAAATAAAAACCCGAAAATAGCAAACATGCCACAAGTTACCCCGTAGTTTGTGGCATGATTTGTTACAAAAAATGAACCCTTGTAATTCAAGACTATGAAACCACTTTTGATTTTTGGAACCTTCTTTTGTTCCCTCTTGTGTCAGGCACAAAATGGATATTGGCAACAACATGTTGATTACAAAATGGAAGTCTCCATGGATGTTACCACCTATCGCTACACGGGAACCCAAGAACTCACTTACACCAATAATTCGCCCGACACCTTACAAACGGTATACTATCATTTGTACAACAACGCTTTTCAACCGGGAAGTGAGATGGACATGCGCATTCAACACATCAAGGATCCTGACAGCCGTATGGTCAACAAAATCAAAGAGGGCGATAAAGAAATCAAACAGAGTCGCATTGCGCAACTCAAGCCAGATGAAATAGGGTATTTGAACGTTAGCAATGTACGTCAAGCCGGAGCGCTACTCGAAACCACCATGAGCGGAACCTTACTCAAAGTACCCCTAGCCGCGCCTTTGCTTCCGGGCAAATCAACCATGCTTACGCTTAACTTTGAAGGTCAAGTTCCACTGCAAATTCGACGCTCGGGACGAAACAATCGCGAAGGGGTTGCCCTTTCGATGAGTCAGTGGTATCCTAAAATGGCCGAATTTGATTTTGAAGGCTGGCATGTGGATCCGTACATTGCCCGAGAATTTCAGGGTGTTTGGGGTAATTTTGATGTGAAAATCACCATTGACAAATCGTATATTCTCGGCGGTACAGGGTATTTGCAAAACGGAAATGAAATCGGATACAACTATCAAGATTCGGGGGTAAAAGTGACTATTCCAAAGAAGCAAAAAACGCTGACTTGGCATTTTGTGGCCCCGCAGGTTCACGATTTTACCTGGGCGGCCGACCCCGATTATGTGCATGACATAGCAAAGGGTCCGAACGGAGTCGCGCTTCATTTTTTATACAAAAACAAACCTGAAATAGCGCTCACCTGGAAGGCGGTACAACCCAAAGTGGTTACTATCATGGATTTGTTCAATTATTGGGTGGGACCTTATCCGTACAAGCAATATAGTGTTATTCAAGGCGGCGATGGTGGTATGGAATATGCCATGTGTACCTTGATTTTAGGCGAAGGCGAATTGAACGGCTTAACGGGTTTAATTGCACACGAAATGGGCCATTCTTGGTTTCAGCATATCTTGGCTACCAACGAAAGTAAACACCCTTGGATGGATGAAGGATTTACGTCGTATATCGAAGACCGTGCAATGAACACGTTATCACCGCAACCTGTGGCCAATCCGTATGCGGGAGCTTACAAAGCCTATATCAATTTGGCCAACAGCGGTAAAGAACAGCCCTTATCAACGCATGCCGACCGCTATGATGAGAACCGCAGTTACAGTATTGCTTCGTACAGCAAAGGAGAAGTGTTTTTGGCACAATTGGAATACCTTTTAGGGCGTGTGAACCTTGATAAAATCTTACGCCGTTATTACCAAGACTTCAAGTTCAAACACCCAACTCCGAACGACATTAAACGCACAGCCGAGCGGGTTTCGGGCGCGGTGTTGGATTGGTATTTGATCGATTTTACCCAAACCACCAACACGATTGACTACAGCATTGCCTCGGTGGAGGAAAAAGAGGGGGCCGCTGTCGTTAATCTAGAGCGTTTGGGCCGCATGCCGATGCCAATTGACTTGCAGGTGACCTACACCGACGGATCGAAAGAGAATTTCTATATTCCGTTGCGGATGTTGCATTATATCAAACCCAATCCCGACCCGGAATTACCGCGTAAAATTTTAACGGACTGGACTTGGGGCAATCCCCGTTATCAGTTCCGCATCGAAAAACCGTTGGCTACGATCAAAAGCATTGTCATTGACCCAATGGGATTGATGGCCGATGTGAAAGGAAATAATAACCAATACGAAAACTAATACATCGAGCGCCGCAAAGCGTTTTTATTGCCTTGCTAAATGTCATGAGACTTTAACTAGAACAATAGAACTATGGGTTATTTTAAAAAAAGAGGATCTTTATTATGGTTTTACTTGCTGTTCGAGTTTTTGTAGCCGAGTAGTTAACAACTGAATCTGTTGTTGTAATAAATCGTTTTGTTGCATTAGCAATTCATTTTTTTCATGAAGTTCTTGAACAGCTTTAACCAAGGGAACCGTAAACTCAGCATAGCGCAAACCCCACAATCCATTGGCGTCTTCGGGCTGGTCAACCCCGCTAAAATCATAACCCACTTCTCGAGCCGAATTTAGAACTTCTTGGGCTAAAAAACCACTAAATCGCATTTTTTCAATATTGTATTTCCCAGCCCAATCATCGGAAGAATTGACTTTTTGAATTTGATTGGATTGTTCAATACTATAATTATAAGTTACCGGTTTTAATTTTAAAATAAAATCCAACACCTTAACATCCTGCTGCACGTTTTGTTTCACCCGCTGATCAGAGATCGTTGTCCAGCTTACTTGACCACCTATTGACGTCATCGCGTTATTACCTATGCGTACACGATTATCTCCTCCAAAATTTAGATTCCCATTTCCCGCCAATGCAATACAATTTCTCCTTACTGAACTATCCGAACTTGCGGTATAACCCACAAGTGTATTAAAACTACCCGTTAGAATTGATGTTCCTGCAACACCTGTTTGAAAACCTATAGCCGTATTTCCAATTGCAGTGGTAGCATTTTGTAAACAAAACGTGCCAATTGCTACATTATTTGAACCTGTAGTCGTTTCGCGTAATGCATTTGATCCAAATGCGGTATTTCGACTCCCTGTAGTGTTTTTTTGTAAACTATACGATCCAAATGCTGAATGCTCGATTCCGGTCGTGTTTGAGAATAATGAATAATATCCATTAGATGTATTATTATTTCCGATGGTGTTGTTATGTAAACTATAACCTCCAGTGGCTGTATTGAAAATTCCAGTACTGTTAACAAACAACGAATAGCTCCCATTGGCTGTATTGCCATATCCGGTTGTGTTAAAATTCAAAGAATAACTTCCGGTTGCAGCATTATCATATCCGGTTGTATTCAAATTCAATGCAAAACTACCGATGGCCGTATTTTGAAAACCCGTGGTGTTGTTTTGTAAGGCAAAACTACCCGTAGCGGAATTTAAAGATCCCGTAGTATTTGAAAACAAAGAACGATAACCCGTAGCAGTGTTCCAATTTCCTGTACTATTTGCAAACAACGATTGATAACCTAATCCTGAATTATAAACTTCTGTATTGGCAAAACCTGCTTGATACCCAAAAAAAGTTTCGCCTGTAGAGGTTAAACGTCCCGATTTTTGGTCATTTATTCTAAAATTTAAAGGGACATTGTCGGTCGTTCCAATAAAATTGATATTATCATTTGTGCCAGAATTTCCAACTAAATCCCATCCAACTATTGCCGAACTTTCAGATAATAATTTTACCCAAAGAGTGCCATTCCAATAATAAAATCCGGGAGAAACTTGATTGGGGGCTATTCCACTAGTAGCCGTATTAAAAACCAGCTCCGATTGTGTAGGCGTTTCTACCACTGGAGTTACAGTATCTACTAAAGCAACTCTCGGTATCAACAAACCATCGGAGGTTGAGGTAACATCCAAGGCGCCTTGCGGTGTTGTTGTACCAATCCCTATTTGTGCATAATTGAATCCTATTCCCAAAAAAAATATTGCAATAAAATAAATTTTAGTCATTTAGTAGGTTTTAACTTTCAAAATTAAACATATCCATAAATTTATGGTTTATGAAATGGTTAATTTTATTCTATTCAGATCAGGTGGTAAACCTTTTTTAAATGTTTTATCTTTTTAAAATTGATAATACCTCGATAGTACGATTTAGGACCCGCTACCAAACGATTCCAATCGCTTAGTCTTCATCATAAAACCCGGTCATGCGCTATTTTTAAGCAGGCTTGATTCATTTTATTGGTTTAAAGTTTAAATTTTGAAGTTAACTCTGCTTCGCTTTATATAGTCACAGCGCGTCCTTTCACAGGGAAATGTAAAACCCCTTTACCATCATAAGTGTTCTTCAATATATTATGCTGAAGCAACAGTCTCCTGACTTTGGGAAAAAAAATAACAAAAACATTAAATATGAGAATTAAGTAACGAATAGAAGCAAAGATTTCTTTTTTTTAGAAACGAATGGTAATAATTATACTTTGAAAAGAGCGTTTTTAGAAAAATAAAACTATGGTCTTATCGTTTTAGTAAAGACATATTTTCTAAATTAGAATTTGTAGTTTTACACCGTATAATTTTTTCAGGATGAAATATTTACGACTTCTCTTGCTTTTAGGGCTTTTGTTGGCGGTAATGCAACCGGTTTCGGCACAGAAATACCGCTTTAAAGCCAGCAGTTTAAGTATTATGGATCGGGATAAAAAAGGGCAGTGGTCGGAATGGTCAGAATTTAAACCCGCCGATGTGGTTATTACCCTCGATGGTGATAAAGACCGGATTGTGGTGCATTCCAAAGACTTGCAATTGTACCGCATCACCGCTTATTATGATAAAATTGCCAACGATAAAGAAGAAACCCTTGGGTTTGAATGTTTAGATAATAATGGGGAAATGTGTGTGGTTTTGTTGGTAACCCGTAAAGACGAAGGGGGACGCATGCAATTTTACATCAATTACCGCGATTTAAAAATGGTGTATAACGTCTATAATTCGAAATAACTTTTGGAAACACAAAAGACGGCTAGTTATCCCAAATCGGAAAAACTCAAGCGGCAAAAACTAATTGAACGGCTTTTTACGGAGGGACAAAGCGTGGGACAATATCCGTTGCGCCTAGTGTTTCTCTCGGTGCCCGAGAATAAAGTGCCGTTGCAAATAGCCGTTTCGGTTTCTAAAAAATATTTCAAAAAAGCCGTCGATCGCAACTATTTCAAACGGGTATTGCGCGAATGTTATCGTAAACACCAACACCAAATCAAAGAACAGCTCGTGGAACCCCAAGTGATGTTGTTTTTTTACCAAACCCGCGACCGTTTGCCGTTTGCAGAAATTGAAGAAAAAACGCAACTTTTATTTGCCAAATGGGAGAAAGTCCAAAGCACCCAAAAAAATGAAAAAGATGTTTAAAAAGTATAAAAAAAGGTATGTCCTGCCCGTTGTTGCTGCCGGTATGTTGTTTGTGGGCAGCAGTTTTAAAGACGATTTTTTTGAAATTGCCAAACAGATTGAAATCTTTACTACACTGTTTAAAACGGTCAACCAAAACTATGTGGATGAGGTCAATCCCGCCGAGTTAATGGACAAAGCCATCAAAAGCATGTTGGCCGATTTGGATCCGTATACCAACTATTTCAACGAACAAGATGTGGTGAAGTTCAAAATCAACAATACCGGAGAATACACGGGTATTGGGGCAATGATTTCGCGCAAAGAAGATAAGTTAATCATCAAGGAGCCCTACAAAGGCTATCCCGCCGATAAAGCGGGACTCAAAGCGGGGGATGCTATTATTCAAATTGGCGATGTGTTGTTGGCCGACTTTAAAGACGATGCTTCGCAGTTGTTGAAAGGCGCCAAAAACACAAAAGTGGCTGTCAAATATCTGCGCCAAGGAAAAACCATGGAGACCACGATTGTATTGGATGAAGTCGAAATCAACGCCGTGCCCTACTTTGGGATGGTCGATGCCAAAACGGGTTATATCGTGTTATCGGCATTTAACCGCAAAACCACAACGGAAACCAAAGAAGCGCTGGAGAAATTGAAAGCCCAAGGCGCTGAGCGAATTATTCTAGACTTGCGCGGCAACCCCGGGGGATTGTTGAATGAAGCGGTCAATATTTGCAGTTTGTTTGTCCCCAAAGGCGAAACCATTGTGACCACCAAATCGAAAAACGAGAAATACAACGCGACCTACAAAACCACGCGGGAACCCGTAGATCTTTCCATTCCCTTGGCGATTATTGTCGATGGAAAAAGTGCCTCGGCTTCTGAAATTGTTTCGGGTGCCCTACAAGATTTGGACCGTGCGGTGGTTATTGGCAGTCGTAGTTTTGGAAAAGGATTGGTGCAACGTCCGTTGGATATGACCTATGGAACCCAAGTGAAAGTGACCATTTCACGCTATTACACGCCTTCGGGACGCTGTATTCAAGCGTTGGATTACGGTCGTAAAGACAAAGATGGGAAAGCACAAAAAGCCGAAAAATACAATGCGTTTAAAACCAAAAAGGGACGTACCGTGTATGATGGCGGGGGTATCCAACCCGATATTGAAATGGAGGAAACCAAAATGAGCACCATTGCCGAGGTTTTACAAAAAAATGATGCCATTTTCAACTATGCCACGGCGTATTATTACCGTAATCCCAACGTGGGAAATGCTATTCCTGCGCTCACAGATGCCGATTATGTCGACTTTAAAGCGTTTTTGAAAAAAGAGAAAATTAGCTTTGATACCGAAACCGAATTGGCCCTAAAAGCGACGTTGGAGAAAGCTAAAAAAGAGAAAATCGACGAATCAATCAAAGCCCAATACGATGTCTTATTTGCCGCTTTGCAAAAAAGTGAAGAAGCCTTGCTCGATAAACACCGAAAAGAAATCAAACGGTTGATTTTAGACGAATTGATTCGCCGTTACCAATACAAAGAAGGGTTGTACCAATACTATGTGAAAAACAACAGTGAAATTGCACGCGCTACCCAATTGCTCGCTAATCCTTCGGAATATCAAAAAATATTACAATGATGACTCGTTATTTAGTCTTATTGCTCTTTTTTTCTTGGGGAAAAGGATTGGCGCAAGAAGAAATTGTGCATTCGGTGTATTTTGATTTTGACAAAGCCGAGGTCAATGATAAGCAAGTAAAGGATATGGTGGCTTTTGTTAAAGGAACCGATTCGACACGCATTGAATCCATCCAAATTTTTGGGTATACCGACGATGTGGGAAAAGAAGATTACAATTTTAAACTCTCTAACAAACGTGCTGGAACGATTCAAACCAAATTGGTCGAAAACGGGATTACCAACAAGATTATTGTGACCATTGAAGGTAAAGGAAAGGTATTGATCGATGATGATATCGTAGCTAATTTACCTGAGAAACGTTCCAAAAACCGACGAGTGGACATCGTAATCAACCTACGAGAGTTGCCCAAACTCGTATTACCAGGGTATTACAATATTTTGCAAAAAAACCATGTGGTAGGCGATCACATCATTTTGGATAATATTTTGTTTGAAAAGGGAAGCAGCCGATTGACTTCGAAAGCCAAACAAGAATTGGATAAAGTGGCTTTGTTGACGTTGCGGTATAGCAATTTACAATTTGAAATTCAAGGCCATGTGTGCTGTACACCGCCCAATCAAAAAGAAGCCATTGACAAAGATACCCGCAAACGAAAACTCTCTGAAAATCGAGCCATGGCGGTATACAAATATTTGGTTTTTCGGCGCGTGCCTAAAAATCGTATGACCTTCAAAGGCTACGGAAACACCAAGCCGTTGGGCAAAGACCCTCAGTATGACCGTAGAGTGGAACTCGTGATTACCAAAATTTAGTTTTTGCGCATACGCACATGGGGAATATCGTCTTCGAGATACGGCTCGCTGATGCTTTCAAATCCGTGCGATTCATAAAATTTCTCGAGATAGCACTGGGCCGAAATCGTAATGGGTTGCGGCCCCATCAAATCATATAGCGCCGCCATAGCTGCTTTCATCAAAGCATGTCCCGCTTGAATACCCCGAAAGTCAGGATGCACCACTACACGACCAATCGAAGATTCGGTAAAATAATCGCCTGGCGCAAACAACCGCGCATAGGCCACCAACGTGTCGCCTTCGTAGCCTAAAACATGCCATGCTTTTTGATCTTTGCTGTCAATATCCAAATAGACGCAATTTTGCTCGACGACAAAGACAATAGAGCGGAGTTTTAGAGATTCATATAGTTCGTCTAAAGAAAGTTTGTTAAATCGCTTTATTTTAAATGCTAATGCCATACTACTTTTTTACAAATCGGGTGGAACGAATAATGGCCTCGAGTTCAAACATCAAGTCGCGTTTCTTTTTGGAGGGGGCATAACAAAATCCTTCGATAAACACCACGCGGTTGTTGGCCTTATCAATAAGTGCATAATTCAAAAACGGACCGCCCATAAATTCGCGCGACAACTCCCAACTTCCTCGGGTTTCAATCGCTTTTACCCCAGCTACTTCGGTTTCAAATTGGTAGGGCGTAAACGCTTTTTCGGTCATCATATACGTTCGCGGCACAGCCCCATGAATATAAATGCGGCCAATGGAATCGCGAATTTTGATGATACGACGGGTGCTGATTTTGGACGATTTGAATTTGGATAAAGGCAATTGGTAGACGATCAAACTTAAATTGCCGCTAGTAATCTCTTTTTTTAACCAAAAAAAACGTTTGCCACTCATCACCATTTTGTAGCGCGCGGGCACGTCCATGGTAATGCCAAAACGTTCTTGCAACGGCGTTAAATTTTGAAGGGTATCGTTTTTTAAGGCTTGTTGGTATACCCGAACTTCGGAGGTTTTGATGCGTTGAATGATTAGGGAATCATTTTTTTGAATGGAATCCAGCAGCTCTTGCACCGTTCGCCCGGAAATATGAACCACCATTTGCGGATTAACGTATTCATTTTCTTCTATCCGAAACTGACTCTTAGGCTCGCGTTTGATGATAATAATATTGCGGCTGTTGGAGGTAAACCCTTCCAATAATTTGACGGGATACTGATTCAACGTGAGTACCGGCTCCTCTTGGGGCAATCCCAAAAACGGAGTCGCGAGTTTGTTGCGTAGGGTGTCGCCCACTTCACCATTCCAAAGTTGGTCGTCAATTAAAACCGAAACTTGATTGGGCTTAGTGACTGTTGCAGCAACATTTTTGGATTGCTTTCCTGTACACGACACGCCTAACAAGGAAACCAAAAAACCAAAAAAAAGGGCTTTATTCATAGTGTGAAATAAAGCCCCAAAGGTAGTAAGATTTTAAATTTATCCGTTGATTTTTAACTTCATTCCGGGGCGTAAACTTTCGCCTTTGATGTTGTTCCAACGTTTGATATCGGCAATGGTTACGCCTGGGAATTTTTGAGAAATGCTGAATAACGAATCCCCTTTGCGTACATGATACAATTTCTCTTTTGATTTTGATTTTGACGATGCCACACGCGATTGCGTCTCTTCATTATTGATTTCTGTTTTCTGGACCACCAATTTCATTCCCACTTGAATACTATTATCCGCGATTCCGTTCCACGCTTTTAGCTGATCAACAGTGGTGCGGTGTTTTTTGGCAATTGCACCCAAATTATCCCCACGTGCTACAACGTACTCTTCTGTACGGAACTCTTTTTTGGGTGTTTCATCCACTGGAACTTCGGCTACTTCACCCGAAATAATGAGTTGGCTTCCCACTTTTACCGCGTTGTCTTTCAAATTATTCCACGCTTTTAAGTTATCGACAGATATATTGTTTTTCTTGGCAATACCAAAAAGATTATCGCCTTTGGCTACCACATAATAGTTCACCAATTGGGTAGAATCTTTGATCCCTGTGGTTCGCATTTTCTCGATTTTTGCCACTTTCTCTTGTACTGCAATATCTTCTGTGCGTTCGGTTACAGGAACTTTAACTTCCTTACGAACGGTAGTAACTACACGTTCATTTTTTACAATTTTCAACTGATCGCCAATGCCAATGTTGGTGCCGCGTAATTTATTCCATTTTTTAAGGTCGGCTACCGAAACGTCGTATTTGGAAGCAATTTCCCCCAAAACATCACCACTCTTCACTTTGTGGTATTTGATAACGTCTTTGTTGACTACCACTTTTTCGGTTTTGTAGGTGAGGGTATACTTAGGCTCAGCGGTGTTGTTTTGAACGGCAACGGCTTTTTGAGTGGAATCTTTCACCGCTTCGTTTTTCACATTCTTCACGATAATCTCCTCCGGCATCTTAATTTTTAAGTTTCGTCCCAAAGGTGCACGATTGCTTTTTAAATGGTTCCATCGTTTGATGTCGGTAACGGTTACGTCATATTTGGCTGCAATTTCGGTGAGATTATCGCCGCGACGCACTTTGTGGTATCGTGTTCGGGCAATAAAATCACGGTTTAAAGCAGCAATGGCGCTTGTGTCTTTGGCCCGCTGTGGTTGTAAACGTTCAAAAGGTTTCTCGCGTTTGCTTTCCTCATATTTCACATAGGCATACACTTTTTCTTCATTGGAAGTAAAGAGCGCTATTTTGTCTTTAGGCAAACGTAAGTAATGCGTTTCTCCAGTAATGGCAGGAACTTCTTTGCGTTTGTAGGAAGGATTGTAAAACGAAATTTCATTGACAGGAATATCCAACAAATCCGAAATTTGCTTAAACGTCATGTGGTGCTTAATCTGGATGGTGTCAGTAGCAAAGTGATTGGCAATTGCTTTACTTGGTGTGATGCCATGTTCTTTGTGGTATTCAAAAATATACATAGTGGCCAAAAATGCAGGAACATAGCCTTGCGTTTCTTTGGGTAAATGTTTACGAATGTTCCAATAATTTTGCTGCCCTCCCGAGCGACGGATTGCTTTAGCAACATTTCCTGGGCCTGAATTGTACGACGCCAGGACCAAATCCCAATCGCCAAAAATTTGATACATGTTTTTCATGTATTGCGATGCGGCTTTACTCGCTTTCATTGAATCACTTCGTTCGTCTACATAAGTAGTAATCGACAAGCCGTATTGCTTTCCGGTTTGGTACATAAACTGCCACAACCCTGTAGCCCCTACACGAGAAACCGCCAACGGATTTAACGCAGATTCTACAATAGCTAAGTATTTAATTTCGAGAGGAATATTGTTTTTCGCCAATTCTTCTTCAAAAATGGGGAAGTAAAATTGAGAAACGCCCATCAACCGTTCAAAGTGCTTTTTTCTGTTTTTCAAAAAAGACTTGATGATATTTTCAAGGCCAGGATTATACTCAATATTGAAGGGTGATTTTTCATCCAAACGACGAAGACGCTCTTTCAGCAACTCCGTTGGCAACTCATAATCCACCGGTTGGTCAATATCAACCGTTTTGATATCTTCCAACATGGTGTTGTATAAATCCAATGACGTTAATTCTTTCATCCACATGCTGTCGATGCAGGAAGCCATTTCGTCATGAACAAAGGTTGCTTTAATCGAATCGAGAAAGGAAACTTTAATTTCTTGTTTTACAACGCTATCTTGTTTGGCTTGAGGCGCCTGTGTTTCTTGCGCAAAAATACTGGCAGAAGCACAAAAGAAAAGCGTTGCTATTCGGTTTTTTAAAGTCATGAAATCAATTTTAATAGTGTATTTATCAACCTCTTAAGGTTTTGCAAAACTAAACCGTATAACGTTAATATTTACTTATTTATTGTTAAAATCAGGTATTTAGTCCAAAATCGCTTGAATTCCTGGAAGGGTTCTGCCCTCCAACATTTCCAACATAGCACCGCCACCAGTGGATACATAGCTCATTTTGGGTTCCAAACCAAACTGCTTCACGGCCGCCACAGAATCTCCGCCTCCCACGAGTGAGAAAGCGCCTTGAGCCGTCGATTCAGCAATAAATTCCCCCAAGGATATCGTTCCTTTTGCAAAGTTTTCCATTTCAAAAACGCCTAGGGGACCGTTCCACAATATTGTTTTGGATTGCATGATGATGGATTTAAAATTCTCCAACGACTTCGGTCCGGCGTCCAAACCTTGCCATCCTTCGGGAATTTGACGAACGTCTACAATTTGAGTTGCAGCATCATTGGCAAATGCATTGGCCGCTACCACATCAACGGGAAGATGAATGTGTACATTTTTGATTTTCGCTTGGTGTAAAATTTCGAGCGCTAAATCGAGTTTGTCCATTTCACAAATAGAATCGCCTACGTTTCCACCAAGCGCTTTGATAAAGGTGAAGGTCATCCCACCGCCTATGATCATGTGGTCGACTTTGTCTAAAATATTTTCAATAACTGTAATTTTAGAGGAAACTTTTGAACCTCCTAAGACGGCAGTTACGGGTTTTACGGATTGTTTTAATACGCGATTTAAACTCTCAATTTCTTTGGCCAACAAGCTACCGAAACATTTGGCCTCAGGAAAAAACTGCGCAATAATGGTTGTAGAAGCGTGGGCGCGGTGAGCCGTTCCGAAAGCGTCATTCACGAAAATATCGCCTAGAGAAGCCAATTCTTGAGCAAAAGCAACGTCGCCTGCTTCTTCTTCTGGGTAAAAACGTAAATTTTCCAACAATAACACTTGTCCGGGTTGAAGTTGAGCGGCCGCTTGTTGCGCAATAGCTCCACGACAATCGGAGGCAAATTGCACAGGAACACCTAATACTTTTGCTGTGGTCGCTACAATGTGTTCTAGAGAATATTTCGCTTCTTTTCCTTTAGGTCGTCCCAAATGCGACATTAAAATCACACTACCGCCATCGGCTAAAATTTTGGCAATGGTGGGTTGCGCCGCCTCGATACGATTGGTATCTGTTACGTTAAATTGTTTGTCCAAAGGAACATTAAAATCTACCCGGATTAAAGCTTTTTTTCCCTGAAAATTGAAGTCGTTAATTGTTTTCATCAGCTTATGCTACACTTAGAAATTTTGTGGCAAATATAACGAAATAAACGTGTTGGGGAAAGGACAAAAAGCATTGGTCGATTTTTTAACGCTTTTCATCGGATAAAAAGAAGGGTTACGATAGACTTAAAACCGTACTTTTTCCCGAACTTTTTTAAACATTTCGGGGAACATGTTACGGCGATTTTTAATCGAAAGCACCGAGCCGAAGAGAATAAAATTAATGATCATTATCGGTAATGGTTTCGTTACTATTATTGACAGAAAGCACCCAAAGCTTATCGTGGTATTGGCCATTCATTTGCGATTGCACCCAAATTTGAGCTTCTTGTTGGGAGGCAACTTTTTTAAGGTATACGTATTGAAACTTGTTTTGCGTATTCACCATTTTTTTGGGGTGGAATCCTTTCTTTTTAAGGGCGTTCATGAAATTATCGGTATTCTCTGAAATGGCAAATACATTGGCAATGATATAATATCCTTGGTCTTCATTGGGAATCTTGGCCCATTGAATCTTTACAGACTCCTCTTCTTGTTGTGTCACTCTCGAGGTTTCCAAGCGTTTGATATTCCAAGCGGCGTCAGCATACAGTTGGTTAATATTTTTGTTCACAGCCACAATTTGAATACACTCTTTATACGTTCCCTCCATTTTGTTGAGTAACTTAATCACTGCCTGTTCTTGACTTTGGGTTTTTAAAATTGCAATGTAACGGTATTGATTGAGCGGATTGGTAAACTCAACCGGTTCAAACTCCTTAGATTTTAAAAAACGATAGTATTCGTTGGCAGCGCCTTCCGTTTTGAAAATACCAGTAACCAAATAATACGCGGCTTCGGCGCCAGATATTTTAAGCATTTGAATGTCGGTTGATTTCTGACTTTCTACCGCTTGATCACGGCAAAAACGGTTAAACGATGAAGTTGTTTTGGCGTTGTTTTCGGATAATAAATCAATATTTGCGGGGATAAATTTTAAGGTCCTTTGCGTTCCTGTGAGTTTGTACTCGTTTTTATTCGGGATTTGCGTGAGTCCTTTTTTCTCGATTGCTTTCGGTTGATTGTCTGAATCGACGACCATTCCGGTAACATAAACAAAACTTTGATCGCCCGAAGACAACAATCGCAACGTAGCCTCTCGAGCATCGTTGGGCACCAATTGATTGTTGGAATTAAAAATGGAAAACAAACAGGTATCATATCCCAGTGTATTTTTACTGTCGGGAAATCGGTTCATCATGTACTGCCCGTCTAGGGTAATACTACTGTTGAAAAAATTATTGGGTTTCCGACGGGAATCGGTAATCGGTAAAAAGCTTCCTGTTTTGGCATTTCCAAGCAAAACTTGGTCACCAATTAAAGTGTTATCGCCTTCTAAATTGGCAAAGGCTAATTTCACCCGAACCTCTCCCGAAGCAGGCGTATGGAATCCCATGTAGGTGAAATCAATCGGTTGTTGATTCAGCGAAAGAAACCCATCATTGAGGGAAATAAACTTTTCAGACAACGAGGCATCTTCATACACCACAAACAATGACCATCCTGCCGCAGAACCTCCTGAAAGCGTTCCCAATGTTGCTCTGATATTGGCCACCGTATATACCCCAAACGGATTGGATAAAGATTGAACCAAACTTGTAACATCGGCAAATACGGCATAAGGAGCCATATCTTGGGTTGCTTTGGAATTGATTCCATCAAACAATAATTGCCCTTGAACCGAAGTATATTGTTTTGAACCAGGCAGTTTCAACAAGACGGATGTAAAAGCATTGCGTTGTGGATTGACGGGAATATACTTTTCTGAACCTTTTTGGGCTCCTTCTTCATATTTGTAGTTGGCTGCCCAATACAATCCCGCAAAAACAATTTTCTTCCCCGAAGGATTTTCTACATACAATTCGGCACTACTGGACGAAAACGTAGCTTCTTCTTTGTCAATATCAATGTAATCCATATAGAACTCATCGTTCAACAACGCTTGGTTGGTGTGGTTGTAGTACGCATCGTTGGCATGGTTGTTAAAATCACTACGGTTTACGATGTTGTTCGCAATGACCACTAAATCGCCCTTTAAATGTTTTTCAAAACGTGATTTAAACGGAACCATCAATTGCGCGTAGCCTAAAGTACCTGAGCACAAAAAGCCAAGTAGCATTATTTTTTTTAGGGATGTTGACAATTGATCCATGGTCACTTTTTTTGGGGTTGCTTTTTTGAACATGAAAAACAACAAGACAAAATTATATACAAATATCGATAAAGTGTATACTTTTGTCGTTATAAATTACTTTTTATTATTATATTACTGTAATTTCTTACACATACAAGGTGTTTTTATGTTTGTATATTGTATTTTTTTAGGCAACAAAAGGGAAGAAAACGAGATTTGAGTTATATTTGCTTATGTTGTTTTCAGAAATTTTAGGGCACGAACACCTTAAAAATCATTTACTTAAAAGTGCCGATTCGGGTCGTATTCCCCATGCGCAACTTTTTACTGGGCCTGAAGGATGTGGTATTTTACCTATGGCGATTGCGTATGCACGACACATTATTTGTCAGGCGCTATCCACTTCAAATGAATCCAGTCGAGCGGCTTGTCAGTTGAAATTTGAACAGTTGGGGCATCCTGATTTGCATTTTATCTACCCTACCGTAACTACCGATGATGTCAAATCAAAACCCAAAAGTTTAGATTTTTTGCGTGAATGGAGGCAGTTTGTAACTGAAAACCCCTACGGCACCTTATTTGATTGGTATGCTGTACTGGATGTAAAAAACAAGCAGGGATTTATTCGCGTAGAAGATGCGCATGAAATTGTTCGTTTATTATCCTTAAAAGCGCATGAAGGGGGCTATAAAGTGATGATTATTTGGAGTGCTGATAAAATGAATATTGAAGCGTCCAACAAACTCTTAAAATTGTTGGAAGAACCCACCGATAAAACGGTTTTTCTTTTAATTGCGGAGCATGAAGAAGATGTTTTACAAACCATTCGATCACGGTGTCAAGTATTACATTTTAACGCGCTGACCGATGCTGTGATTCAAGAAGCATTGATTTCACAGGAATCATGTGATGAATCAACGGCCAAAAAAATTGCCCATCAAGCCCAGGGTAATTATGCCAAAGCATTAAAATTAATGCGAAAAGAGGATGAAGATCTTCCCTTTGAACAATGGTTTGTACAATGGGTGAGAGCCGCTTTTCGAGCCAAAGGAAATGCTACAGCCATCCATGATTTGATTGCTTGGAGTGAAGAAATTGCCGGTTTGGGTCGTGAAACCCAGAAGCGGTTTTTACTATTTTGCCTAGAAATGTTTCGTCAAGCCTTGGTATTCAATTACCAAGCAAACGATTTAGTTTATATGGAACCTGAAGTTCAAGGGTTTGCTTTGGAAAAATTTGCGCCCTTTGTTACAGGCAACAATATTGTTGAAATAGCGCATGAACTTGAACAAGCGACCTATTTAATCGAACGAAATGGAAATGCCAAAATCGTGCTCACCGATTTGTCGATAAAACTTACGCGTCTCATTCACAAACATTCGTAACCATGACCAATCCCGCTTCATTTTTCGTTTTGTTGTTTTTGGCGATTACCTTTTTAATGTCGTCACATGAAAAAGTTTTTCATTGGAAAACCACTTTACAAGGGATGCAAAGTTATTTTGCCAACAGTCCTGTAAAAGATAAAGTAGCGTTATTAATGGGTGTTTTATTAGTCACCGAATTGATTGCGGGTATTCTTGCCGCGATTGGTTGTTTGCAATTGTATATCAATGGCGAACGCAACTTTGGCTTTTGGGGCGCTGTATTTAGTTGCATTGCCTTATTAGAAATGCTTATCGGCCAGCGTTTGGCCAAAGATTATGACGGGGCAAGAAATATTACCCTGTATTTTATTCCCGCGATTATTGGGGTGTATTGGCTTAGCTAACCCATGCCGCTCTGGCCCACTTCAATTCTTCCCAGCCGATTGTTTCGCCCACCAATTCCTTTAATTCAGATAAAGTGCTGTTGGGATGTTGTCGAAACAAGTCAATAATACCAAGAAATCGATCTTTCGGTAAGACTTCTTCTATTTGAATCTCCTTTTGTTCAATTAACTTCGCAATGTGCCCTTGAATGGTATTGAGGGTAAGTTTGCGTTCGGCCGCTATTTGTTCCATAGACAGGGATTGCTTCCAAAGTTCAAAAGTGATAAGATAGGTTGATTTTTTGGCAACTTTAGGCGATTTTTTTCGTGTATAAATCGGTTCATCCTCTTCTAATTCAGCTGGTTGAAAACCAGACGATTTGAAATCCTCCAACACTCTTTTGCGCAAGGTACGTTTAAACTCTTTTTGCCGTTCGGTCACCAAGTTTTCCTTCGTTACAGGTTGGTTTTGAAGGGTTAAAGTGACAAATTGTTGTACTTTGAACGCTTGTAGAATGGTTTGAAGAGAAACCGTTTCTAAATGAAGTAGTTCTTCATGAAATTCTTTGACTTTTTTAAGAGTTCTAACCTCCTCCATTTTCAAAAGAAGCCCATAAACCATGGATTCCCAGGTAGGATAAAAATAGTCAACTGCAGCATCGAGGCGCTCTTTGAGAAACGGATAATCCCATTGGCCATCGAAAATTCGCCGTAATTGAAGTTGGAATTTTTGGGCTTGAACTTTTATGGCCAATAAAGAACGTTCAAATTCTTGAGCCCACATTTTAAAAGCTACTTTGGGGGATTTATCGGTCAATTCTAAATACGATAATTGATGTGCTTTTACCACACGGTGCCATTCCTCCCAATCAAAGGCTTGCAGCACATAATTTTTGAGGTAAGATTGGCTTTCAAGGGATAAAGTAACTTCAAGTTGATCGGGTTCCGACTTTTGACTTACATAATCAAGCACATCAGGGTCATTATGAATGCCTTGCAACTGGATGGGCGCTTTTAAAACTAAACCTTGTAAACTGCGTAAACGCGAAAAAGCAACATAAGCTTGACCGGGTAAAAACACATCGGAGACATCTAAAACGGCTTTATCAAAAGTTAATCCTTGGCTTTTGTGTACGGTAATAGCCCAAGCTAATTTTAGGGGATAATGGGTAAATGTTCCCAATACTTCTTCTTCAATATCTTTGGTACTTTCATTGAGCGTGTAGCGGATGTTTTGCCATTCGTATTTTTCGACTTCAATGGTTCGTTTTTCCTCAGGAAATTCAACGATAATCTCATGAGTTGATAATGCTTTTACGACGCCCATTTTACCATTGAAAAAACGTTTCTCTTGAGACAAATCATTTTTGACAAACATTACTTGTGCGCCGACCTTTAAGATCAAGTTGGGGTCTAATGGATAGGCTTTTTCAGGAAAATCACCAATTATTTCGGCATGATACACGTTGGGTTCGATGGTAATTTTTGACAAAGCTTGGGTATTTATTCGATCGGCTTTGGCATTATGGGTGGTTAAGGTAATGTATCCTAAGTGGTTTTCAGGTTGAAAATTAGGTTGAATATATGGGGCTAAAACCGACAGATCGTCTTTAGTTATTGTGTTGTTCCTCAGTTGATTAAGCAAATTAATAAAGGTTGTATCGGTTTGTCTAAATATTTTAGGGAGTTCAATATACAGCGGTGGAAAATGCTTTAACACTTGGGCGTGAAAAAAGTATTTTCCGTGGTAATACTTTTTTAAATAGGTCCATTCTACTTCCTTAACTATAGGTGGTAGCTGCATTAAATCACCAATAAAGAGTACTTGAACACCACCAAATGGTTTATTGTTACGTCGAACCGATTGCAATACAAAATCGATAGCATCTAAAATATCGGGACGAAGCATACTAACTTCATCTATAATCAACAATTCGAGGTTACGAAGAAGTGCTATGCGTGTTCCATTCCATTTAAAATGACGCTTTAAGCTTGTTCGAGACTCTAATTTTAAAAAAGGCTGGGTCGTTGGGATCGAATAATCCGGAATAAAAGCGGAAAAAGGCAATTGAAAAAAAGAATGAATCGTAACACCTCCTGCGTTTAAAGCAGCAATTCCTGTAGGGGCAACGACGACGGTGTTTTTGTAGGTTTTGGTAATTATTTCACGCAACAACGTGGTCTTTCCTGTCCCTGCTTTTCCTGTTAAAAATACAGATCGATTGGTTTGGTTGATGAATTGGAGCGCGTAGTGTGCTTCGGTAGATAATGATTCCATGGCTTATAAACTAAAAGACAAAGATAGAAATCTTCTGAGGACAAACAAAAAAAGCCCTGAAAAATAGGGCTTTATCTTTAAAGTATTCATGGATTACTTTTTATCTGTTTTTTCTTTAGTCGCTGCTTTTTTATCTGACTTTGCTCCTGATTTATATTTATCATTGACAAGTTTTACTACTTCTTTGGTGATATCATAGGCGTCTTTGGCATATAAAACAGTAGCTGATTCGCCTGTTCCATAAATATAGTCGTACCCTTTTTCTTTACCGTAATCTTTGATGGATTTACGATAGGTGTTGACTAAAGAATCCATTTCAATCCCCATTTCTCCTTGCAACTGACGCGTCAACATTTGCTCGGCATATTGAATTTCTTGACCGCGTTGCTGAAGTTCACCATATTTTTGTTGTGCCCAAGCTTGTCCATTTTTTTGTGCATTGATAGAAAAGCTTTTTTGTTCGGCTTCTAAACGATCGATTTCGACTTTAATGCGCGAACCTTTTTCTTTGGCTATTCCTTCATATTTAGCTTTGATATCATTCGCTTCTGTTGATTCGTCTAATAATTTACTGGTATCAATGTACGCTGTTTTAAATTCTTTCGCTTCGGTTGCTTTTTCGCAAGAAATCATGGCGAATACCAAAATAACTCCTACAAACAATTTTTTCATAATCATGGTTTTTTTCATTTGGCCTCAAAAGTAAATATTTCGTTCGATATATTTAACATTATTCCCTTGAGATTGAAATATAAGTAATATTTATAGCTGCCGGCGTATTTATACGGTTACTTGATTAAAAACGGCCTCGTTTTAGCCGTTTTAAGCGCGTTTTAAAAATCGCGTGCCTTGTGCTTTGGAAACGATAATAAAAGTTGAAAATACGTTTTTATTTGACGTTTTTCATGTTTTTTAGGACATAAATGTGTGATGAATACTCTTTAGTTTGTTTCGCTCTCACATTCGAGCGCCATCCGATCCATACAGCCTTCACATAATTCATTTTTCCTGTTTTATACTTTTCAGAAAGTAAACTCACATAATAGGAATCAAATTTCATGGGGAGTACCTTTACGAGTTGCATCGTCTGTTGCGCAAATAATTTTTCGATAGCTGTTTTTGAAAAATGCCACAAATGGATGGGCACATCGTATGCAGCCCAATACGATTGGTAATGTTGGGCGTCGTAGGATTTAAAATTGGGCACTGCAACAATCACCGTGCCTTCGGGTTTGAGCAAACGCTTTAACGATTGTAGTTGTGCTTCCAAATCAGGTACATGTTCCAACACATGCCACATAGTAATCACATCAAAGGAACGATCGGGCAAATCGTTTTGTGATGCGGTCATGGTAATTCCTTTGGACTCTGCAATCGATTTTGCTTTAGCACTAGGTTCAATTCCAGTTGCCTGCCAACCGTCATTTTTACATGTTAATAAAAAATCACCGGTACCCGCACCAATGTCTAAAATGGTCCCTTTCGGGCTCATCGAATTAATCAATTGCAACTTGTTAGCCAAAGCAATGCCTTTGACGAATTGATATGCCTTTTCAAAAAGCGTTCGTTTCCCATCGGTATGAGAAATATAATCGGCACTTTCATAATAGGCAGGCAGTTGTTCTGGAGTGGGTTGAGGATGGGTCACTAAAAGCTCCCATTGCCTATCCATCCACAATTCAAATTCCTCTCCAGAAACAGAATGATCTTTAACTTTAAAAACAAATTTATCTTTAGAAAAACTCATGCAATACCAGTATTGATAAGGGTTAAAGCCTTTTGTTTCACGTGAAACATTAGCGCCCCATGTAAATTAATAAGATTGAAATATCAGCCGGTGAAACACCACTAATTCGCGAAGCTTGAGAAATTGTTACTGGACGAATGGCCGTTAATTTCTGTTTGGCTTCTATAGACAAGGAATGAACTTTATAAAAATCAAAATCGTCTGGGATTTTCATTTCTTCCAAACGGGTAAGTTTTTCAGCATTATTTCGTTCCTTTTCAATATAGCCCGAATATTTCAATTGTATTTCGGCTTGTTCTACAATTTCAGCATCCAACTGATGGGTTTCAATATACGTTTTCACTTTTTCAAAACGAACAATGTCACTCAAATCAATTTGAGGTCGTGAGAAAACTTTAAACATCCGGTCGGTTTGAATCATCGGCGAGCTTCCTTTTTCAATCAAAATTGGGTTAGCTTCTTCGGGTGTAACACTTGTTTCTTTAAAATAGTCTAATAACGCGTCACTCTTTGAATACTTTTCTTGCATTCGAACATAACGGCTCTCGTCGGCCAAACCGATAGCATAGGCTTTAGGGGTAAGACGGAAATCGGCATTGTCTTGACGAAGCAACGTACGATATTCAGCTCTCGAAGTAAACATACGATAGGGTTCCTCAGTTCCTTTGGTAATCAAATCATCAATTAACACCCCAATATACGCTTCATCGCGCTTGAGAATTAAGGGGTCTTGTTCATGAATTTTCAAATGGGCATTAATCCCAGCCATTATGCCTTGGGAGGCCGCTTCTTCGTAACCTGTGGTTCCATTGATTTGTCCCGCAAAATATAAATTCTCTACCAATTTGGTTTCTAAGGTGTGTTTTAATTGCGTTGGGGGGAAATAATCGTATTCAATCGCATAGCCTGGACGGAAGAATTTTACGTTTTCAAAACCTTCAACGGTTCGCAAAGCTTTAAATTGCACGTCTTCGGGTAGCGATGTAGAGAATCCATTCACATACACTTCAACGGTATTCCATCCCTCGGGTTCCACAAACAATTGATGTCGATCCTTATCAGCAAAACGGTTAATTTTATCTTCGATAGAAGGACAATAACGAGGTCCGATACTTTGAATACGTCCGTTGAACATCGGAGAACGGTCAAACCCTTCTCGTAAAATACTATGTACTTCAGGAGAAGTATAGGTCACATGACAGAGTTTTTGATGTGTTAACGGTCGTGTTATAGCGGCATATGAGAATTTATCTGGATGATCGTCTCCGGGTTCCTCACGCATTTTAGAATAATCCAACGAACGTCCGTCTACTCTTGGTGGCGTTCCTGTTTTCATGCGTCCCGCTTCAAACCCGAGTTGAACCAACTCTTCCGTAATTCCTGTAGCGGCGCTCTCCCCTGCTCTACCTCCACCGTATTGTTTTTCTCCAATATGAATCAATCCATTTAAAAAGGTTCCGTTGGTCAGTACAACCGCTTTGGCATGTATTTCTATACCTAAGGCTGTTCGTACGCCCATAACTTTACCATTCTTTACGATAAGTCCACGAATCATTTCTTGATAGAAGTCCAAATTAGGGGTGTTTTCAAGCATTAAGCGCCATTCTTCCGAAAAACGCATACGGTCAGATTGCACACGCGGAGACCACATGGCGGGACCTTTCGACTTATTCAACATTTTGAATTGAATTGCTGTTTTGTCTGAAACTATGCCCGAATACCCACCGAGCGCGTCTATTTCACGAACAATCTGTCCTTTAGCAATACCGCCCATCGCAGGATTGCAAGACATTTGCGCAATATTCTGAAGGCTCATGGTCACAAGGAGCGTCTTTGACCCGAGATTGGCTGCAGCCGCAGCTGCCTCACAGCCCGCATGACCCGCACCCACCACAATTACATCATACGTTGAAAACATAATTCACAATGTTCCACGTGGAACGTTATTTATTTTTTACTGTTCTTTAAATTCAATGTTCCACGTGGAACAAAGCTATTTTTTCATCCTCTTTATTGCGCATTAACTGCGATTCTACATCGGATTTGTCTTTATACCCACAATAATGAAGGATGCCATGCGCCATAACACGTAGCAATTCATGCTGAAAAGTAACGTTGTATGTTAAGGCATTTTCAGCTACTCTATCCGTAGAAATAAATATATCGCCGTGTAGTTCATTTGCTACAGAATAATCAAAGCTAATTATATCGGTATAATAGTCGTGATCAAGATATTTTTGGTTGATTCCCAACAAATATTCGTCATCACAGAAAATATAATTTATCTCACCTTCTGATTTTTGCTCAGAAAGAATTATTTGTTGAATCCAAGCCTCAAATTGCGACTCGTTTTCGAGAGAGAAGTCAGATTCATAATTGAAACTAATCATTGCTTTTCAAATATTCTTGCACCTTACGACTATAATTAGCGCGCAAAGGTAAGGTTTGACGATTTAAAACTTCTATACTATTTAAATATTCTTGAAGGCGCTTTGGCAAAGGAGTTGAAGGATTAGTATACTCCTTAGAATTAGTTTCAGATTGCCGTTTCTTTTCTTCACCTTGTTGTTGAATCGCTTTTTGAAGTTTAAGCATCTCGTATTTCACATTTAAAATGCGTTGCAAAACTTCATTGTCAAAACCTTTATTGAGCAACTGTTTTTCAATTGCTTTCATTTGATTTAAAGTGTTTTGACCTTGTGAACCTAACCCTTGTTTGTTCAGTTCTTTTTCCAGAGCGTCTCGTAACTGCTGTTGCTCCTTGTAGATTTCCATAATAGCACGCGCATTACCCTCACCATCTTCGCCTTCCTCGCCTTCGCCTTGACCGTTTTGACCCGATCCGTTTGGTTTTCCTGAGGAGCCTTGTTTGCCTTGTCCGGGTTTATTGCCTTGTTGACCCGACTTGGGCTGACCCTCTTTTCCGCCTTCTTTTTCTCCTTGACCACCTTCTTTTCCCTCGCCAGGCTTTTGCCCTTTCTTCATCCCTTGCTTCATTTTTTCGCCTAAGCCTTCTTGCTTTTGAATAATATCGGGCAGTTGCATCCCCGAACCTTGGCCTGGTTTGGGTTTTCCTTTTCCAGCACCCGCCATCGACATTGACATTTGCATGCCATTGAGAATACTCGCCAACATATCCGCCAATTTATTGGAAGATGAAACGGCAAATTGTTGATGAGATGCCCCTTTCATGACATTGGCATCTGCAAGTGTTGAGAGTGCTTTCTCTATGTTATATTGTACATTACCCACTTCTTTGGTGATGTCTTCTGCAATTTTTGGATTGCGTAAAGACAAGGCAAACAAGCTGTCGTCAACGTGTTTGAATTGAAGCTTCAAATCTTGTTGTTGTTTTAGGTATTTATTATACGATGGGGAACCACGCTTCATCCCTTTAAATTGCTTCATTACGTCCTCTTGTGAAAAAGAATACGCCACTAAATTATCAATGATTTGACGTAGCATCGCGACATCTTCATCCATTTGCTCCATTTCGCCTGATTCCATAGAAGCGCCCATATCCATACTCATTTGCTTCATTTTTTGAGCTGCACTTTTTTGTTTAGGTTTAGCACCCGCTTTGGAATTCTTGTCTAACTGTTCTTTAGCCTGTTGCAAATCCTTTTCAATATTCTTCTCACCCGCTTCGATGTTAGGCAATTCTAAAGGCGATTTTAGCTCTTTGTTCTCTTTTTGCAATTCGTCTAATTCTTTTTGAACCTCGTCAAATTCTTTGTTGATATCCTCTTGTTTATTCGCTGAATTTTCCTTCTCGTTTTCAGCTAATTTTTCTTGCTTATCACTGAGTTTGTCCAGTTTGTCTGCAATCTGTTCCGCCTTTTTTTCAACGTAATACTTCTTGGTTAATTCAACCAATTGCTGCAGGTTTTTGGATTGGTTTTTGGACTGTTGTTTTAGCTGGTCCATTTTTTCAAACAACTCCTCTTTTTGAATTTTTTCATTCAAACGTTCTAATTCTTCTAACAACTTTTTGTTCTTATCAAATTCCTTATCGGCCTTTTCTAAGCGGTCTTTCAAGAGTTCTTTGGTTTCGTCTTTCTTATCGGTCTTGACTTTTTCCAAATTTTCTTTCATTTTTTCAGCGAACGACTTCATCAACTCATCTTGCTTTTTTTGACGTTGAAGAAAATCATTTACTTTTTGCTGCTCCTTAAACTCTAGGCTCTCTTTTTCTTTGCCTAGTTTTTGCAATTTATCCATTTCGTTAAACTGTTTTTCTTGCGTTTTCAGAGACTTTTCTAACGAATTGATGGTACTGTTTTGCTCTTGCAATAATTGGTCTGCCTTCTCTGATTCAGTACTTTCACGATGACTGAAAACGGAGGATTTGGCTGATTTATAATTGTGTAGCGCATCATTATCGAAAACTTCAAAATAATACTCATAAGGTACACCGGCTTCAATACTTAAATTGCCTGGAAATGAAAAAATAAAGCGGTCATAAACATCCTTCTTCACGGGAAGCATTGCCTTTTTAACTGTTTCAGGTTTGTTTTTGGGGTAATAAACGACTTGTAACTTGGTAAGTCCGTAATCATCACTAACTTGACCTAACAAGAAGTTTTTTTCAACCTTTAAACTATCAGGGGCGTTTCCTACTGAAATTGTGGGATATTGATCGGATACTACTGCTATACGATACGTTAGTCGTTCGTAATTGGGTATTTTCGCATTTGAAGTTAGAATCTGATAATCGGTATTTTGAGTAATTGATTTAGCCCATGTAAAAGCATTATTATCTCGCATAAAATTGGCTTTCTGTTGACCATTGGTCCAAACCACTTGTTGCGTAGCCACCGTTTGCATTTGCCAAACAACGGTGGTTCCTTCAGGAACAATGGCGTTTCCAGTTCCTTTGATTGTGGTTGACGGTTTTTTTAAATACGAAGGAAACTTCAGCACCATTTGAAAATTAGCAATCGTAGGAACGGTGACAATGTCAAGCGTATACGTTTTGGAACGCACGGTATTCGCTTCTAGATGAAATTCGATGTTTTCTTTGGGTTTCGGGATAATAAATTGAAATTTCCCCGGGGCCGTGGCTTCCATAAAATAACTTTCATCATCCCAAAAAATCATCACATTTTCGGGAACGACCTTTCCTTTGGTTTCTACCTGAAGAATAAAATCTTTGTTTTGTTCTGTTTGCAAAGAGCTGTTGGTAATAAAAAATGCAAAGGGAGCAGGTGGTGTAAATTGTTCCTGATAATGCACTACACGGTTGAAGCTTTGTGTCAACACCTCACTTTTCCCACTTAACATAAAAAATAACACCAACAAAACAGGAATGGCGGCCAAAGGAATGTATTTTTTATTGGCCGAAAAATCAATAGCCTTGGAAAAAGGGATTGGCTGAAGATTGGCTGCTTTCTGTTCAATAGACGCCAAAAGTAACTCGGAAGTTTTTGAATCGTTGGCCAGCTGTAAAAAATTGGTTAGTTTATCGCCAACCTCTTGAAAATGGTTGCCAATAATTTGAGAAGCTTGTGTGTAATCGATTCCTTTTTGAAGCTTAAACAATTTAAATAAAGGAAAAAGAATGTAGCGTGAAAGCAGAAAAATTTCTACCCCAACAAACACCCAAAATAAAACAGTTCGAGCACCGGGTTGCAGCCATAAAAAGTACTCCACAAAAAGCGTGAATAAAAAATAAAGCAAACCAAGCCCTGTAAACAGCAACATACCACGTACTAATGCATTGGTGTAATACTTGCGAATAAAATCTTCCAGCTTCTGGTAAATAAGTGCCGATGCGTCGGTCATAGTGAATCTATGGTTAATAACCGCTAAAAATACAAAAAATGGGCTACATCAAAAGTTAAATAATTGCCAAGTCAAGAATTGAAAAACTGCGTTATCTTTGCCAAAAATTTTTACCATGGCTCGACCAGTACGCGTGCGCTTTGCCCCTAGCCCCACCGGACCACTACATATTGGCGGTGTTCGAACGGCTTTATTCAACTATTTATTTGCTAAAAAAAATCAAGGTACGTTTTACCTTCGTATTGAAGATACCGATCAAAATCGTTTCGTTCCTGGAGCGGAAGCTTACATTTTTGAGGCGCTAGAGTGGTTGGGTATTGCCCCTGATGAAACCGTAGGAAAAAATGAAAAATTTGGACCCTACCGTCAAAGTGAACGCAAAGCATTGTACAAGCAATATGCCGATCAATTGATTCTATCGGGATGGGCTTACTATGCCTTTGATACCGCCGAATCCTTGGACCAACATCGTAAAAACCACGAAGCACAAGGAAAAACGTTTATTTACAATTGGCATAATCGCGAAAAATTAGATACCTCCCTTGTGCTCACCCAAGAAGCTACTGAAAAACGCATTGCTTCGGGAGAAGCTTATGTTATTCGTTTTAAAACGCCTGTAGATCAAATTTTGGAATTACATGACATTATTCGGGGTGATTTAAAATTTGATGCCAACCTACTCGATGATAAAGTACTGTTTAAAAGTGACGGGATGCCAACGTACCATTTGGCCAATATCGTGGATGACCATTTGATGGAAACGTCACATGTGATTCGCGGAGAGGAGTGGCTGCCATCACTTCCTTTGCATCATTTATTGTACAAAGCTTTTGGTTGGGAAGCGCCAGAATTTGCTCATTTGCCTTTAATATTAAAACCTATTGGAAACGGTAAATTATCAAAACGCGATGGAGATAAAATGGGCTTCCCTGTTTTTCCATTGAATTGGACCGATCCATCAACGGGAGAAGTTTCTGCTAGCTATCGTGAAAAAGGGTTCTTTCCTGAAGCGGTGGTCAACTTTTTAGCTTTATTGGGTTGGAATGACGGCACGGAACAAGAATTGTTTTCTTTGGACGAATTATGTCAAAAATTTGATTTAAATCGCGTACACAAGTCAGGGGCTAAATTTGATCCTGAAAAAAATAAATGGTTTAACCATCAGTATCTTCAACATCAATCCAATACCGTTTTGGCCGATTTATTTGCAAAAGATTTGGCCTCTAGAAATGTTTCATATTCCTTCGATTTGGAACGAATAGTTGCGCTCATCAAGGAACGCGCACACTTTGTATCGGAGTTTTGGGAATTGGCCGATTATTTCTTTGAGGCACCCACGGCATATGATGAAAAGGCGTCCAAAAACTGGAAAGAAGATACGCCTTCCCTTTTGGAACAAGCGTTTTCGGTAATGAGCGCTGTCGAGCCTTTTGAATCGGTAACTATTGAAAACGCCTTAAAATCGTGGATGACCGCCCAAGAAATTGGTATGGGTAAAATTATGCAGCCTTTACGTTTGGCACTAGTGGGCGCTTTAAAAGGACCACACTTGTTTGATATCATCGAACTCTTGGGCAAAGAAGAAGTTCAAAAACGAATCCAAAAAGCAAACGCTACTTTATAAAAAAAGCCCCGACACATTATCGGGGCTTTATCTTATAAATTAAAGACAATTTGACCGTTGATAGTGCCTAAATTTCCTTTGAAATTTTCATTGGAATTTAAGGCGGTTAGATCAGTATTTTTATTGAGTTTATTGAAAAGATTGGTAAAACCATATTGGTAAAATACTTGGGCACGAACGGTTTTACTCCCGGCTGAAAAACCCAAATAAAAAGCACCGCCTATATTGGATACATCTAATATGTCTTCAGCACGAATCGCTTGTTTAGAAACTTCATCGTATTTGATCACATTCGTTTTGGAGGAAGCATTTACAGCCAATTTTCCATTGACTTGAAGAACGGGACCAAAATCTAGCGAAACATGATCTTGTACAATATTATAACTAAACAACAATCGAATTTGCACCCCTTGTAAACTAAATTCTGTTTCACGTGTATAAAGACTGCTTTTCCCTAATGAAAATTGGCTATTAAAAAACTGCATGCCATAAATCATGCTCCAATCGTTGTAATAATTACCACGAACAGACATTCCGCCTGCAAAACCTATTCCGGATTTGGCATCAAAACTTGAGGTAAAAATGGTACAATGAGAGACTCCAGCCGCAATACCAATGCGATTTCCATCGCGATACCCATACTGAGCAAAAGTTATAAAGCTACACATTACGGCTCCTAACACTATTAATTTTTTCATGAAAAAGGGAATTATGTAACAAACATACACTATTCCCGTATAACAAGTGTCTAATCCAAAAAATTTATTCATGGATCCTATTTTAATTATTGTGCTGGTCTTCGGACTGTTTTTATTCTTGGCTTGTTTTTTTACGGTGAAACAACAAACCTCTGTCGTAATCGAACGTTTTGGAAAATTCCAAAGCATTCGTAACTCGGGACTTCAATTGAAGATTCCGGTCATTGATCGTATTGCAGGTCGCGTAAATCTGCGTATTCAACAATTGGATGTTATTATTGAAACACAAACCAAAGACAATGTGTTTGTGAAAATGAAAGTTTCTGTTCAATTTAAAGTGATTCAGGAAAATGTGTACGAAGCTTTTTACAAACTCGAATATCCGCACGACCAAATTACGGCCTATGTTTTTGACGTTGTTCGTGCCGAAGTACCAAAACTTATTCTGGATGATGTATTTGTGCGAAAAGACGATATTGCCATTGCTGTAAAACGCGAATTAAACGAAGCGATGATGGCCTACGGATACGACATTATCAATACGTTGGTTACTGATATTGATCCCGATATTCAAGTGAAAAATGCGATGAACCGTATCAATGCCGCTGAACGCGAAAAGGTGGCTGCTGAATTTGAAAGTGAAGCACAACGTATTCGTATTGTTGCCAAAGCCAAAGCTGAAGCCGAAAGCAAGCGTTTGCAAGGACAAGGTATCGCCGACCAACGACGAGAAATTGCCAAAGGATTGGTCGAAAGTGTGGAAGTGTTGAACAATGTGGGCATTAACTCACAAGAAGCTTCTTCATTGATCGTGGTCACGCAACATTATGATACGCTGCAAGCCATTGGTGCCGATTCGAATTCTAATTTAATTCTATTACCCAATTCTCCACAAGCGGCAACCGATATGTTGAATAATATGGTAGCGAGTTTTGCCGCCAGCAATCAAATTGGTGAACAAATGAAAAGACAAAACAAACGGTTGAAAAATAGTGATGATAAAACCTCGTTGGACTATAATCCAAACGATACATCGCAACCGGAGTAAAATTTTGAACATAAGAAGAGGCTTTTACAGGCCTCTTTTTTTTGAAATAAAAAATCGCAGCAAAAAAAAGGTGATTTAAGTGAAAACTTTAATTTAAACGATTTAAAACACTTTCTCATCTCTAGTGAATAAAGTAGATTGGCTATTTTTAAAACAAGCGGAAATCGAACGTATTAAAGCTGTTTTTAATAATAATTACTGATATTGTTTCATAATAACATAAGTTTTAACAATAATAAAAAAACCCGATGTTGTATCGGGTTTTGTATTGCTTTTGAATATAAAAATTATTCTTTGCTTTCAATTTTTGCCCATGTGTCTCGAAGGCCCACCGTTTTGTTAAAAATTAATTTTTCAGGGGTTGAATCGGTATCCACACAAAAATACCCTAAGCGTTGAAATTGATACGACGTTCCCGGTTGGGCTTGTTGCAAACTCGGTTCCAAATATCCAGTGATAAATTGCAACGAATTGGGATTGATGTAAGTTTTAAAATCCACTTCCTTATCGCCATCTGGGTTTTCATGGGTAAAAAGACGATCGTAAATGCGAACTTCTGCCTGTAAAGCGTGTTGAATAGACACCCAATGAATGGTTCCTTTTACTTTACGCATACTCGCTTCTGTTCCACTTCCCGATTTACTATCGGCATCATACGTACAGTGAATTTCAGTTATTTCACCATTGGCATCTTTAATTACTTTTTCGCCTTTTATGATGAATGCGTTCTTTAAACGTACTTCTGTTCCTAGGGTAAGACGGAAAAACTTCTTATCGGCTTCCTCTTTAAAGTCCTCTCTTTCAATATATAACTCTCTTGTAAAAGGAACTTTACGATAGGTCATCGGGTCAGCTTCTGGATTGTTTTCAGCATCCAACCATTCTTCTTGACCTTCAGGATAATTGGTAATCACCAACTTTACTGGATTGAGGACAGCCATAACGCGATCGGAAGTTTTATTCAACTCTTCACGAACACAAAATTCTAATAAGGATACATCGATAAGATTGGTACGTTTGGCAATTCCAATGGTTTTGGCAAAGTTTCGAATAGCCATTGGAGGATAACCGCGACGACGCATTCCTGAAATGGTACTCATGCGAGGATCATCCCAGCCTGAAACGTGTTTTTCTTCAACCAATTGGAGTAACTTCCGTTTAGAAACCACAGTATGTGATAGATTTCTTCGGGCAAATTCACGTTGTTTTGGACGTACTTTTGATTCATCATAAATTTGATCCAAAAACCAATCGTATAATTCGCGATGCGGTAAAAATTCTAGGGTGCATAACGAATGGGAAATTTGCTCTAAATAGTCACTTTCCCCATGCGCCCAATCATACATAGGATAAATACACCAATCGTTACCTGTACGGTGGTGATGTTCATGCATAATGCGGTAAATAATCGGATCACGCATCAACATATTGGAGGAAGTCATATCGATTTTGGCACGAAGCACATGCGTTCCTTTCGGAAATACGCCTTGTTTCATTCGTGTAAATAAGTCCAAATTCTCTTCGATCGAACGATTTCGGAAAGGAGAATCTGTACCGGGTTGTGTGGGTGTACCTTTTTGTTTGGCCATTTCTTCCGAAGTTTGGCTATCGACATAGGCTTTCCCATTTTGTATTAAAGCTACCGCCCAATCATACAATTGTTGGAAATAATCAGAGGCGTAACACTCGCGATCCCATTGGAATCCAAGCCATTGCACATCGCGCTTGATGGCATCTACATATTCTTGTTCCTCTTTGGAAGGATTGGTATCATCAAAACGTAAATTAACCGGCGCATTATAGTCCAAACCTAAGCCAAAATTCAAACAAATCGCACTGGCATGCCCCACATGCAAATAGCCATTGGGTTCGGGTGGAAAACGAAAACGAAGTTTATCTTTTGATAAGCCGTTGTTTAAATCGTCTTCAATGATTTGCTCGATAAAATTGAGTGATTTTTCCTCGGTAGACATAGAAATTTCTTAATTTTAGCAAAGATATGTTTAATTCGTCAATTTGAAAATTGGCACCGAAATAAAAATGGGAACAATTAAATTACAAAACATCCGCACATTTTCTTTTCACGGTTGTTTACCGGAAGAAGCAAAAATTGGAAGTGATTATCGGGTAGATTTAGAAGTAAAAACCGATTTACGCAAATCAGCCCAAACCGATGAATTAACCGATACTGTTGATTATGTGTTGCTTAATCGCATCGTTGTTGAAGAAATGGCGATTCGTTCGAAATTATTGGAACATGTAGCGCAACGCATTATTGAGCGCATTTTTAGAGAAATTCCATCGGTTTCGCGTATCATTTTGGAAGTTTCCAAACGTAATCCTCCTATTGGTGGCGATGTTGAAGCAGTTACCATCGTCATGGAAGAGTACCGAAGTTAGTGGTAAATAAGTTTGTTTTTACACTATAAATTGAAGTCGGGAATTTGGATATTGATTTTTTTTTACTTTATCTTTGCTACCCTTACTAAAAAGGCGTCGTGGCCGAGTGGCTAGGCATCGGTCTGCAAAACCGCGTACCCCGGTTCGAATCCGGGCGATGCCTCTTACTTAAAACCTCTCAGAAATGGGAGGTTTTTTTTATTGAAAATAATAACTTCAAAACCGCACACTCGGTTCTCCCGAAGCTTCGGGACGGGCGACTCTTACTTAAAACGGCTCTGAAATGGGAGGTTTTTTTAAAAAATTATAGAATAGTAATTATTACCGGTGTAATTTTACAAATGGAAATTCTATTATTATGAATTCCTACTCTTGTTTTTATATCACAAATTGTGAGTTGATCTCCTTTCCTTGCATATCTATTGATTTGATCAAAAACGGAACTTGTTATGGTATTTCCTTGAACCACAATTGCTTTTTGACCAGGTATCCTTAAGGTAAATTCAAGAACATTGAACTTAAAATCCAAGTTTTTATCTTCAAAAAATATACGAACAACTGCACCTTTCAAATTGTTCTTACTCATCCGTAAAATAGGATCTTTATTATAGTTTAATGAAGTTAATGGAACAGCAATATTCCTAATTTTAAATACAAAAACTTCTTCTTTTTTGGTTTTATTTTTTAAAACTATTTGAACGGAAACATTGAGTTCTGTACCAGCACCTGGGTTAATTTCAAATGTGTTTTTTGAAATTGATTTTACTCCTAATCCAGAAACAGAAAATGACAACGAATTGGGAACTTCGATACTAAATGTATTAGGCATCCCGCGATAAACTACACGAATATCTTGGTTTACTATCCAGTCAGATTTGTGTTTAATAGTAGCTAACGTATCCTTTTGAGCAAGACTAAAAAAGGATATAAAAAGAAAAAAGCTATGGAGAATTCGTGGCATTTTCAAGCGTTTTACCAATTCCTAATTGTTGTTCGATCATCTTTTTTTCGTTGGGGAAAAACCCTTGAACGATTAAAAAACTACCGAATATCATTAGGATAACGCTAATTACCCGCTTTATCTTATAAATATTATTGGGGGTAAGTCTGGATTTCAATTGTTTGGCCACCATTATTTTTAAAATATCGACGGCAAAATAAGTTAGAATAATTACCGTAATAAATAAAATAATTCGATCGGTTTCCATATTTAATTTGGGACCAAATACGATGATAATTCCCATCCAGAAGGCCAAAACCCCAATATTGATAAAATTCAAAAAGAAGCCTTTGAAAAATAAACCTAAGTAATTGTTTTTGGGAATATTATCCTCTTCAACCTGCTCTTCATCTCGTTTTTTTAAGAAATTCTTTTTCTCTTTGATGAATGAAATAATACCATACGTAAGCATAATTACCCCACCAAAAATAAATAAACCAGGATCATCTTTGAGCCGTTCAAGGATTTGATTAGTACTAAAATAAGCGATTAAAATAAAAATAAAATCACCAAAAACCACTCCAGCATCAAACACCATAGCCGCACGAAAACCCTTGGTGATACTCGTTTCTAATAAAACAAAGAAAACAGGCCCAATGGTAAAGGCAAGTAAAAATCCCCAAGGTATGGCCGCTAAAATATCGTTGAGCATGGCATAATTAACTTAAAAAGTAAAGGTATTCTTTTTCCAAGAAAAAGCAAATTCCCCACCTATTTCGCTTGACGAATGCTCCCTCCAGCGATGGTTTTCTCGTTAATTTGCTTCGGATTGCCGTAAATTACAATATTCCCGCCAGCTCGAATTTTGGCATCTACCCACTCGGAAGCATAAATCTCAGCGTCTCCACCTGCATTTCCTGTAATGGTGGTTTGCTCTGTGCGTAAATCTTTAGCTTCGTATTGTCCGCCTGAATTAACAATCACCTCTTGGGTTTTGGCAAAACCTTGTAACTCTACTATCGAACCATTGGCTATGCGCGCAGTTAATTTGGAAACCTCTAACTTTAATTTTACTTGTGAACCTTCTTTGGCAATTACCTCAAAAAAAGTTGTTTTTATGACAGTATCACCGCCGATATGCGAACCCTCATTGGCTTCAACGGCTTCTAAATGGGTATAATAAACGGTCGCTGAGACCGATTCACCTGAGAGCATTTTAGTCAAAGGCATTCGTATTTTTAACTCGCCATTACGATTAACAACTTCCACTGAAGATGCTTCTTTGCCTGTAAGTACCACTTTATCCTCTTTTCCGGGAACTAATAAAACATCAATTTGATCAAAAGCGGTCAACTTGGTAAAATCCCCCACTTTCTTCTCAATTTGCGCACTCGCTAGCGACGTACATACGAAAGCGAAAAAAATCAACTTTTTCATCATAGTAAACATTTATTTAAAAACCAATCTTCGCAAGAATTATTCCTTTTTTCGCAAATACGTAAAATCCAATTGTTTTTTTACCAAATCGGCGTTTTTCACTTTCACAAAAACTTCATCGCCTAACTGCAACATGCCTTTGTATTGCTCGCCGATGTATGCATATTGTTTCTCATCAAATACATAATAATCCTCTTTGATATCGCGAATTCGAACCATTCCTTCACATTTGTTTTCAATAATTTCAACGTAAATTCCCCATTCAGTTACCCCTGAAATAACACCCAAAAACTCTTGATCCATATGGTCTTTCATGTATTTAACCTGCATATATTTCACCGAATCGCGTTCTGCATTGGCAGCTAAAATTTCCATATCGGTGGAATGTTCACATTTTTCTTCAAAAGCTTCTTCATCGGCACTTTTTCCACCGTCTAAATAATGTTGCAATAAACGATGCGCCATCACATCAGGATAGCGTCGAATAGGTGAAGTAAAATGACTGTAATTTTCAAACGCAAGTCCGTAATGACCAATATTTTCTGTAGAATAACGAGCCTTGCTCATCGCACGAATGGCCAAAGTATCGACTAAATTTTGTTCTTTTCTACCGTTGACTTCGGCCAATAAATCATTCAACGACTTGGAAATCGTTTGTTTGCTTTTGAAATTAATCGAATACCCAAACTTTGAAATCACCGATTGAAGTCCAATTAATTTATCTTCATTGGGTTCATCGTGAATCCGATAAATAAAAGTTTTCTTTTGTTTGCCAATAAATTCAGCCACTTTTCGATTGGCCAGTAACATGAATTCTTCAATCAAGAAATTGGCTTCTTTGGAAACTTTAAAATACACGCCTGTCGGTTCGTCATTTTCATCCAAATTAAACTTTACTTCTACTTTATCAAATGAAATCGCTCCAGCTGCCATCCGTTTTTGACGTAAAATTTTAGCCAATTCATGCATAGTTAAAACCGCATCAACAATGGGAGATGGCACTTGATAATCTTTTCCAGTTAACGATGTTTTCGCTGGAATTATATCTGATTTTGTTTCAATAATATGTTGGGCTTCTTCGTAGGCAAATCGCTGATCAGAATAAATCACCGTTCGACCAAACCATTGATGGACCAATTCGGCTTTGTTATTCAATTCAAAAACGGCTGAAAACGTAAATTTTTCTTCATGAGGACGCAACGAACAGGCAAAGTTGGATAAAACTTCGGGCAACATCGGAACCACACGATCGACCAAGTAGACTGAAGTCGCTCGTTTATAGGCTTCTTCATCTAAAATTGTTCCTTCTTTTACATAGTGCGAAACATCGGCGATATGAACACCAATTTCGTAATTTCCATTGTCTAAAACCTGAAACGACAATGCATCATCAAAGTCTTTCGCATCGCGTGGGTCAATAGTAAAGGTAAGTATACCGCGCATATCCCTGCGTTTTGCTATTTCATCAGCTGTAATCGAAGTATCAATTTTATTAGCAAAAGCTTCTACTTCAATCGGAAAATCGTAAGGTAGCCCGTATTCGGCTAAAATGGCATGAATTTCTGTATCGTGTTCTCCAGGTTTACCTAAAACTTTAATCACCGAACCAAAAGGAGAATCGGCTTTTTGAGGCCAATCTTCCAAGCGAACCAACACCACATCACCATGTTGCGCTTCATTTAATTTATTTTTTGGAATAAAAATATCGGTATACATTTTTGGATTGGCCGTCGTTACAAAACCAAAATTCTTTTGTACATCGACGACACCCACAAACTCCAATTTTGCACGCTCAAGAATCTCTACTACTTCTGCTTCCGGTTTTCGTGAAGCACGTTTGTTGTACACATACACTTTTACTCGATCTCCATGCAAAGCGTGATTTAAATTGATAAACGGAATAAAAACATCGTCTTCTAATTCATCACAAATAAAATACGCTGTTTTTCGCGTAGTCATATCGATAGTTCCTTCGTAATATTCCTGATGGTCGGAAGGAATGAGATATTTTCCAGGCTCAATTTCAGTGATAACTTTTTGCGAAGCAAGAATTTTCAAGTCCTTGATGATTTCATTACGGCTTTTGGTATCATCTAGCTCTAAAATAGCGGCAATCTGTTTGTAGTTAAACGGTTTATTCGGACTTTTAGATAGGATTTTAAAGATTTTCTCGGAAAAGGTTTTATTCTTTTTCCCAAGATTTTTTCGGTTTCTTGGCATACTTCATTTTTCTTTTACGGTTGAAAATTACGAAATCCAATTCAGTTGCTAGGAAAAAAGCCAACATTTAATAGGA
Source organism: Flavobacterium sp. (assembly GCF_027482425.1). GTDB lineage: Bacteria > Bacteroidota > Bacteroidia > Flavobacteriales > Flavobacteriaceae > Flavobacterium. The sequence goes on along the minus strand of NZ_JAIXWA010000072.1, from coordinate 79,510 downwards.
AAATAACATATTACAGTTGAAAAAAACTACCTTTGAGTACGCAAAATCATTCGCTTATGAAAGATTTTATTACCGTTGCCATCTTTCATTTACCTCAAGAAACCTATATTTTAAAAACCCTCTTGGATCGAGAAAACATTCCTCATTTTTTCGAAAACGAAACGATTGTTTCCGTAGATCCTTTTGCTAGTATTGCCTTAGGCGGCATACGACTCAAAGTACATCCCAACGATCAAGAACGAACCCAACAATTAATTAACGATCTCAACAACCCGCTTCATATCGTTTAAAATTATTTTCAAAAGATTGAAGTTTTCAACACTTTTTAAAAACAACAAATTCATTTTTAAAATTTCTTAAAAATTATGATGGTTATAATAGGGTGTTGATAAAGGGTAAAACTTTTTCGCTTTTTATTTTTTCAAAAACTTATAGAAAATTATACCGTTTTATAAACAGCTTTTTAAAAACCTAATCCTTTTAAAATAAAGAAAATTACAGATTTTATTAACAACTGTCAATAATTAAATTTACTTCTTTTTTTCGCATAACTTTTTATACCAAAAACTGTTGAAAACCTATTTTTTGATGTCAATAATTTTCCAAAAAAAAAGCAAAACTTTCATTGGATTTCTCCTAGAAATTTTTGCTTATAAAAATTAGGTTTCCCTTTAAAAAAACTTCTGATTTTCTTTTCAAAATTATCAACAATAAATGTTAATTTAAAGTTAACTGAAAATCAGGCTATTGTAAAATGATATTAACATCGTTCAAAAAAAATCTTTTAAAATATTGATTATCAATTATTTATTATAAACTCATTTTTTCATTAAACGCTTTAATGTCCTGATTTAGAATTTGATAATCCAACTTCCCTTGCTGCCGTTTAAGATGCTCCAAAATCACAAAACTTCGCTGAATTTTAAGCTGTGAACTTTTAATTTTATTAATCACATGAAGTAGCGATCGTTGTTTTCCTGGCGTCAATTGATGAAACCAATCACTCCCCTCAGGATCGCTCGCTAAAACTTCCTGAAATTCTTCCGAAATAGGCATACCATAAGTTGATTCATCGGGCGCTAAATGGATCATTAATTAATCTCCTATATTCCAATTTTGCTTTTTCACCAAAGGCTGGTTGAGTAATATAAAATATAAGCCCGATTTTTGTAGCAGGGCCGAATGAAGCGTCACAGTATGATTAATTGTACAAATCACGCGTTTGTCTTTGCATTTTTTGAGCATCTTAAAATAAACTTCATTTGGAATTTGAAAGTGTGGTCCGTAGCCAATCGCGTGATCCTTAAACGTTTCCAAAAATGCTTCGAATTCCATGTCGTAAATTTTTTAACAAATATAGCCCGTAGCGCGCATTTATTCCCTAACTTTGTTCAACGATTTATAAGACCAAAATTCAATCCTTACCCAATGCGCATTTCAATAGGAAACGATCACGCCGGACCCGATTACAAAAAAGCTATTGTAAGTTGGTTACAGGCTCAAGGCTATGAAGTTATCAATCACGGAACCGATACCGATTCGAGTGTAGATTATCCCGATTTTGGCCATCCTGTAGCCTTAGATGTCGCTGAAGGGCGTGCTGATTTAGGCATCGTCATTTGTGGTTCAGGTAACGGAATCAATATGACGGTCAACAAACACCAAGCGATTCGCTCAGCCCTTTGTTGGACCAAAGAAATTGCTGCTTTAGCGCGTCAACATAACGATGCGAATATCATTAGTATTCCCGCTCGATTCACCGCTATTCCTCAAGCGATCGAAATGGTGGCTACGTTTCTCGAAACCCCATTTGAAGGCGGTCGACATCAAAACCGCGTTCAAAAAATAGCCTGTTCTTAAACCATGTTCAATTCGCTAAAAACCACTCCCGACATTATTCGAGCTACCCGATTTGTGGTAATACTCACTTTTTTTTTGGGAACCGGTTTGATGGTTTGGTATTATTATAACCCCTGCGGTGAGGTGATTTATCTAAGTTTATTTTACATCATTAGTATGCTGTTTTTAAACAGTTATTTTGGTATTCGATTGTTACAACTTATGTTTACCGAACCCGAATTCCGTCAAGCTGTAGCCGGCGCAATAGTACTTTTACTCACTAATATTCCCGTCGGATATTTTTACATTCAATTGGGATTACATATCTATCAAACGTCTTCTCCAGTATAATTTTTTGGGCGTTTCCCCGCAATGAAAGTTGCCTTACGTTATCATGCTTCCAACTTCGGGGCCGGGTGTTCGGGAGTCGCTTCCCAATAGCTATTTTTGTTTTTCTACAGTAACCCTACCTTTGGGAGAGCTCCAACAATCCCTCACCCCCTAACGCAGTCTACCTAAGATAAAGCTTCTTTTTATCCTTTGGATTTTCGTTTTTATACCTCGCTTTTTTATGTACATTTAGCCAATCAATTTGTATTTTTTTTCAAATGCAGAAAGGCGTTTATTCGTATTCATATGAACAGTATTTCTTTTATTCAAAGTCAATTACAACTTCCTGAAGTCGCGGCCAAAAACATTGAAGCAGCACTCCAATTGCTCTCAGAAGATTGTACAATTCCTTTTATTGCCCGCTATCGAAAAGACAAAACAGGCAACCTCGATGAGGTCGTGCTTGAAAAAATTGCCAAATTCAAAAAGCAGTTTGACGAACTTCTCAAACGCAAGGAAAGTATTTTGGCCAGTATAGCCGAACAAGGGCAATTGCATCCCGAACTTCAAGCAAAAATTGAAAAGAGTTTTGACGCAAGTGAAATCGAAGATTTGTATTTGCCGTATAAAAAGAAGAAGAAAACCAAAGCAGATATCGCACGAGAAAACGGTTTGGAGCCCTTGGCCAAAATAATCATGGCGCAAAACTCCGACGACATTGACTATTTGGCTTCCAAATATTTGAATAAAAATGTGGTCAACGAAGACGATGCTCTACAAGGCGCGCGCGATATTATCGCCGAATGGATCAACGAAAACCTGTTTGTTCGAAAACAACTTCGGCGTCAATTTCAACGACAATCGGTAATTACAACAAAAGTCGTTAAAGGAAAAGATACCGACGAGAACGCCCAAAAGTTTGCCCAGTATTTTGATTGGTCTGAACCCTTATTAAAAGCACCTTCCCATCGGTTATTGGCCATGTTGCGTGCTGAAGCCGAAGGGTGTATCAAGTTTTCAGTCACCCTCGACAAAGACGAAGCTATCGCCATGGTAGAAGAAGCCATTATCAAACGTAATAACGATACGACACCCCACTTAAAATTAGCCATAAAAGACAGTTACAAGCGCTTGTTGGAACCCGCCATTTCCAACGAAACTTTACAAGAAGCCAAGCAAAAAGCCGATGCTAAAGCGATTGCCGTTTTCTCCGAAAATTTACGGCAGTTGTTACTCGCTTCTCCCTTGGGAGAAAAACGCGTTTTGGCGATCGATCCAGGTTTCCGAACGGGTTGTAAAGTCGTTTGTTTGGATGAAAAAGGCGACTTGTTATACAACGAAACGATTTATCCGCATGCGCCCCAACATGAAACCGCCATGGCCATGAAAAAAATAAAATCCATGGTCAATGCGTACAACATTGAAGCGATTTCCATCGGTAACGGAACGGCGAGTCGGGAAACGGAGTTTTTTATCAAGAAAATTGCCTTCGATAAGTCTGTTCAGGTTTTTGTGGTTTCCGAAGCGGGGGCATCGGTGTATTCAGCGAGTAAAATAGCCCGCGAAGAGTTTCCAAATTACGACGTCACCGTGCGGGGTTCGGTTTCCATCGGGCGCCGTTTGTGCGATCCCTTGGCCGAGTTGGTTAAGATCGACCCTAAGTCCATTGGCGTGGGGCAATACCAACACGATGTAGATCAAATGAAGTTAAAGGAAGAACTCGACAACACCGTCATGCGATGTGTTAATGCGGTAGGAATCAATATTAATACGGCGAGCAAATCGTTGCTGAGTTATGTGAGCGGTATCGGTGAAAAAATGGCCGAAAATATTGTCAAATTCCGCTCCGAAAACGGACCCTTTCAAGATCGTAATCAATTAAAAAAAGTCCCTCGTTTGGGCGACAAAGCGTTTCAACAAGCCGCAGCCTTTATTCGCATCAAAGACGGGAAAAATCCCTTGGATAATTCGGCGGTGCATCCCGAATCGTATAAAGTGGTCGAGAAAATGGCTAAAGATTTAGGGATTCAAGTAGGCGAGTTGATTGCAAACAAAACCAAAATTGCCCAGATTAAGCCTGAGAATTACGTCAACGATACTGTTGGAATTCTTGGGGTTAAAGATATTTTAAAAGAATTAGAAAAACCCGGATTGGATCCGCGAAAAGCCGCAAAGGTTTTTGAATTTGATCCCCATGTTAAAACGCTACACGATTTGCGTTCTGGAATGATTTTACCCGGAATTGTAAACAACATTACTGCCTTTGGTTGTTTTGTCGATATTGGTATTAAAGAGAGTGGTTTAGTGCATATTTCCCAATTGAAAGACGGCTTTGTCTCCGATGTCAATGAAGTCGTCAAAATGCACCAACATGTTCAGGTAAAAGTCTTGGAGGTTGATGAGGTTCGAAAACGTATTCAACTGACCATGGTGTTATAAAAAAACCACTCTACAGTGGTTTTATATTTTATTTTTCTTATTTCTTCTCAGAAAAAGTATCGTCAGGATTACAATTACCGGTATTGCGACTATTAAAAATAATATTATTATTTCAGGAATACCTAATCTACCCATAACTAATAATTATTTTTTATCTTCTTCTTTTTTAGAATTTGCTGGTTGCTCTTCTCCTTTTGATGCTTTCTTAAATTCATTTATTCCCGAGCCCAATCCTTTCATTAATTCCGGAATTTTACGACCTCCGAATAATAACAAAACAATCACAAGGATGACAATAATTTCGGGCATTCCTAATCTTCCCATAACGTATTTAATTAATGCTTTCGCAGTTATTCATATTTGTTTACGGTACAAAGGTACGTAAAAAATAAAACGATGAATATTTTCTAACAAAGATTTCACGTTAAAGTATCCCCATTTCACCGCTGAATTTGGTTATATTTGTTGCATCAAACGCTCCGTATGTCAGCCAAAAAATTAAAAAAAGAACGGCTTAAAAAGCACCTGTTTACCAAAAACAGGCTCGTGATATTAAATGACGATACGTTTGAGGAGATTTTTTCACTTCGGCTTACGTTGATGAATGTGTTTGTGGTCGCTGGGGTGGGTGCTATTTTGATCATTTTTGTCACCACTTTTATCATTGCTTTTACCCCGCTTCGCGAGTATATTCCAGGGTATCCCTCCACCGAGTTAAAGCGCAATGCTACCGAATTGGCCTTGAAATCCGACTCGTTGGAATTTGCCATCAAAAAAAACGAAGCCTACTTACAGTCAATTCAGAAGGTGCTGAACGGGAATTTAGAATATGCCAAAGTCAATAAAGATTCGATTTTAGCTATCGCCGTTGATACCCTTCCTGATTTGGAATTGACGCCTTCTGAAAAGGAAATGGAGCTGCGCCGTGAAATTGAAAAGGAAGAACAAAAATCGCCGGCTAAACCGTTTCTAAAAGGAAAAAGATAATGTCGTTAAAATCATTTGCCGCCCGACTTTTGGCCTACAAAGTGCATCACGACACCCAAAAATGGGCCCAAAATCCGATAGAAACCCAGCAAAACGTTTTCCGTCAATTGATTGCTCAAGCACAACACACGGCTTTTGGAAAAGACCACCATTTTGACGCCATTCACTCCCATGCCGATTTTGTCAAGTACGTTCCCATTCGCGACTATGAACAATTAAAACCTTATGTTGATCGCGTTGTGCAAGGGGAGGAGCACGTCCTTTGGAAGGGGAAACCCCTTTATTTTGCCAAAACCTCTGGGACAACTTCGGGTGCCAAATATATTCCTTTAACCAAGGAATCTATGCCGTTTCATATTCAAGCGGCTCGAAATGCTATTTTGAGTTATATCCACGAAACGGGTATAGCCGATTTTGTCGATGGAAAAATGATTTTTCTGCAAGGAAGTCCAGAATTGGAGTCCAAAAACGGCATTCAATTGGGCCGACTTTCAGGGATTGTTGCCCATTATGTGCCCCAATATTTGCAACGTAACCGTTTGCCCAGCTGGGAAACCAACTGTATTGACGATTGGGAAACCAAAGTAGATGCGATTGTTCAGGAAACGATTACGCAAAACATGACCGTAATTTCGGGGATTCCGAGTTGGGTACAAATGTATTTTGAAAAACTGGTTCAAGTCTCAGGAAAGCCTGTCGGAACCCTGTTTCCCCATTTTAATTTGTTTATTTATGGTGGTGTCAATTATGAACCGTACCGGGCTAAATTTGAACAATTAATGGGGAGAAAAGTGGACTCCATCGAACTTTTTCCCGCTTCGGAAGGATTTTTTGCTTACCAAGATTCGCAAACCGAAAAAGGGATGTTGTTGCTTTTGAATTCAGGCATCTTTTATGAGTTTGTGAAGGCCGATGAATTTTTTACCCCAAATCCTAAGCGCTACACCATTGGTGAGGTCGAATTGGGTATAAATTATGTGCTTTTACTCTCCACCAATGCAGGGTTATGGGCTTACAATATTGGCGACACGGTTCAATTTACCTGTTTACAACCCTATCGCGTTATCGTCTCGGGTCGTTTGAAACATTTCATTTCAGCTTTTGGGGAACACGTTATTGGGAAAGAAGTAGAGGAGGCCCTGCGTCAAGCGGTGGAAGGCACTTCGATTCGTATCAATGAATTTACCGTAGCACCGCAAATAACACCTCAAGAAGGATTGCCGTATCACGAATGGTTGATAGAATTTGAACAAGCTCCCGACAATTTAACCGAATTTGCGTTAAAAATCGACAATGCCATGCGCCAACAAAATGTATATTATGACGATTTAATCGCTGGGAATGTTTTGCGAACGGTGGTTATCACGCTAGTAGCGCCCAACGGTTTTCAAGCCTATATGAAGTCGATTGGGAAATTGGGAGGTCAAAACAAACTTCCGCGTCTAAGTAACGATCGCACTATTGCCGATCAATTGCCTTTGTTATGAAAAAAATACTTTTATTACTCGTCATTCCAGTAGTTGCCATTGCCCAAATCAAAGGCGTGGTCAAAGACAGCCTTTCGGGGCAGCCTATTCCGTATGTAACCATTTGGGTTGAAGGGGAGCAAATGGCAGCGACCACTGAATTTGAAGGAACGTATGAATTACCGGCTCTCGATTCGGGAAAAACCATTGTGTTTTCTTCGGTCGGTTATACCAAAAAAAGAGTGACTGCCGATCAAGCCAAAACGGTTCTTTTGTCGCCCGAGGAATATATTTTGGAGGAAGTCGTTATTGCGGGCCAAAAAAACACGAAGCTTCTTGAAATAGGCATTCGAAAAAATTCTATTTATCAAGCTTTTGATAACGGACCCAAAATTGAAACCAAGTTTTTTCCGTATTTGCAAGCCTATACAAAAACAAAATATATTAAAAAAGTTCGCATCCAAACCGATTGCCGTTTGGAAGATGCGTTAGTTAAACTTCATTTTTTTGCCGTAGATGAAAAAGGAGCACCAGGCGCTGAGCTGCTCAAGAAAGACATCCTTGTTACAGTAAAAAAAGGGGTCATGCACACTACGGTCGATTTATCCGATTGGAATTTGGTGATGCCCAAAAACGGACTCTTTGTCGGGTTTGAAAAATTGTTGATCGAACGAAATAAAGAGGAAAAAACCATTGCCGATCCCAATTCAGGCACGACTCGAGTACAGCGAAAATATTATCCTTTTTTGTTGTATGCTTATGTTGAAGCCAATTTTCAATGGACCTACCAAGAAGGTGAGTGGCAGAAGAAGGCTTCCGCCGACACGAATGATCCGACAGCGACCCTTATGATTCTTGAACCATCCATTTCCCTAATTCTGTCCAACTAAATCCAAAATTATTACCTTTGCGGGTTAGTAAAACCTATTGAATGAATGAAATTAAAAACATTTCGCGCTCTAGAGCGCAAGAGTCCTCGGCAGCTATCGAGCGACTGTACATTACCATGCGTCACCTTTTTAACCGGGGTTTCTACAAACCGATGGGCGTATCGGGTGACACCTTACGCGAAGCATTGCTTCAACTTCGCCCCGAAATTTATGGCAGTATTGCCGAAGAAAAAGTAGAATTAAACGGATTATTGTATGTTATTGAGCGCTTGCCGATTGGAATTGAAGAGTGCCGGTACATCAATTTAACCTCCGATGAAGGGTATTCCAAATCGCATTTTAAAGTCATCATTCCTCCAAAAAGGCGTCGCAATTGTTACCGCATTGACGCCGAACAAATGAATGTGGAAATCACCCGAGGACGTTCTGATATTTATGATATTCTCACCCATTTGACCTTTATTTTTATCGAATCGCATAAAATCAAAGACCGCGTCTTGTTGGACGAGTTTGAAGTAGAGGTTACCCGCGATTGGAAGAAATTAGAACAAGCAGTACTTCAGGGAAAGAAATTAACTCAAATTGAAAAAGAAGTCGCCATTTCCCATGCGGCCAATATTTTAGGTCGCAGTTTTTCGGAGGTATTGGCCATTTATGATTCTTTTGCCATTCCCGAAAAACCCGATCGGTTTCTACATGTGATTTATTGGTTGGGAAAGTTAGCCATCGAAGAATCGGTAGACAATAACAAGCGTACGATTACGTTTAGTCCTATTTTGCGGGAACGTTTGGGGCACCACATTCACGGAGAGATTTGGGCCAATACCATCAAACAAACGTTGGATGACAACGGATTGATTCAGCGGCCTATCCATATTATCAGTGCCAACATGCACAGTGTAATGAATTCGATTTATGCACAAACGGTTATCGGAAGTAAGTACAAAGAGCAATCGGAATATGCTATTTATGAAGATTTGAGTGCTTCCGAAAACAAGGAACTGCGAAAAAAAGTAGAAGAATATGCCCTGAAAAACGGAATGATTTCGCTGCCCGATTCGTCAGGAACCAACATTGATGTGCAGGTATTTGATACGGCAAAAATAGACTGGAAAAAATCCAATTTCCCGAACGTGAATATTAAAGGCGAAGCGCCCGTGATTGTTGTTATGGATTATGCTTTTGGCGAGCAAGCTTTTGAAACCATTGACGAGTTGTTGAAGCCCTATAAATCCGCAAAAGAGAAGCTTTTTTTAAATGTAGAATCGGTTTCAATTATGGGAAAAGCCGGAATATTGGAAGGCGGCAAAGGCGACATTATGATTCCGAATGCCCACATCAACGAAGGTACGGCGGATAACTATCCTTTTGACAATGAATTGACTAAGGAATTGTTTGAAGGACACGGTATACCGGTGTATGCAGGTCCGATGATCACCGTTTTGGGAACTTCCTTGCAGAATAAAGATTTATTGAAGTTTTTCCACGAATCTACGTGGGGCGCTATCGGTTTAGAAATGGAGGGCGCCTATTACCAAAAAGCCGTTCAGTCGGCATCGCGCATTCGCAAAAGCATTAATCCCAATGTAAGAGTTCGATACGCGTATTACGCCTCCGATAATCCCTTAGAAACGGGAAGCACACTAGCTTCGGGCGGATTGGGGACCACAGGGGTGAAACCCACGTATTTGATTACCATTAAAATTTTAGAACAACTTTTTAATCAATAACCGCATGAGTACAACACCACAATTTACAGATGGACAAGAAATAGACCTAGGGAGTATTTCTAATTTTTTTAAGAAAATTGGACAAAGTTTTTTCAATGCAATTTTTAAAATGATTTCATTTATTAGACGTAAAATAGTAGTCTTTGTAATATTAACTCTAGTTGGTGTAGTGTTAGGATATTTTTATGAAAAGGAGAAAATATACCGTCATGATATTATTGTAATTCCAAATTTTACATCTGTTGATTATTTATATTCTAAAATTGAATTAATTAATTCTAGAATAAAAGATAATGATACTGCTTTCTTAAAAAACACTGTTGGAATCCAATCACCTAAAAAGATAGGCAAGATAACTATAAAACCAATTTCAGACGTTTACAAATTTATCGTTAGTAACCCACAGAATTTTGAGTTAATTAAATTGTTTTCTGAAGACAGTGATGCAAAAAAAATAGTGGAAGATGAGATAACAAGTAAAAACTACCCATTTCACGTAATTTCATTTAACACAAAAGGACTTACAGAAGATAAAAAAACAATTACACCGATATTGAATTATTTGAACAATTCTGATTTTTATAAGAAAATACAAGAGGAGAACCTCAAAAATGTTTACTTAAAAATGGCTCAAAATGATTCAATAATAAATCAAATAAATGGTATTTTGAATGGTTTTAAGAACACATCAAATGGGAATCAAAGAAATAGTAGTCTGGTTTATTACAATGAAAATACACAATTGAATGACATCATAAAGACAAAAGAAGCTTTAATAAAGGAAAATGGAAATTTTAAAGTAGAGCTGGTAAGTCTTGATAAAGTAATTAAAGAAAATTCTATAGTATCTAATATTAAAGATGATTCACTGATTTCTGCAAAAATAGCATTTCCCTTATTTTTTTATTTTTGTTTTATTTTATTTTACAGATATACAAGAATAAAAAAAGCAAAAAAACTGATTTAAAATGAAAGGTATAATTCTCGCCGGGGGATCTGGTACAAGACTACACCCTTTAACGTTGGCCGTTTCCAAACAGCTCATGCCCATTTATGATAAGCCGATGATTTATTATCCGCTTTCTACTTTGATGTGGTCGGGGATTCGCGAAATTTTAATCATTTCAACGCCACATGATTTACCATTATTTCGACAATTGTTAGGCGATGGATCGCGTTTGGGTTGTCGTTTTGAATATGCCGTTCAAGAACACCCTAATGGATTAGCAGAAGCGTTCATTATTGGTAAAGAATTTGTCGGAGATGATAAAGTAGCTTTGATATTGGGCGACAATATTTTTTACGGCACTGGATTAGCTGAATTATTGCAAGCCAATAACAATCCTGATGGCGGAATTATTTATGCCTATCATGTGCAAGATCCTGAGCGTTATGGTGTTGTTGATTTTGACAAAGAAGGGAACGTACTTTCAATTGAAGAAAAACCGGTACAACCCAAATCCAACTATGCTGTTCCGGGAATTTATTTTTATGACAATTCAGTCATAGAAATTGCCGCTAACATACAACCCAGTCTAAGGGGAGAATTAGAAATTACGGATATAAATAAAGAATACCTTAAACAAGGAAAATTAAAAGTCAGTATTTTAGACCGAGGAACTGCTTGGTTGGATACAGGGACATTTCCATCATTAATGCAGGCAGGACAGTTCGTTCAAGTAATTGAAGAACGCCAAGGATTAAAAATTGGTTCGATTGAAGAAGCGGCGCTCAAAATGGGTTATATCGATGCTAACCAATTGGAAACAATTGCACAACCGCTGTTAAAAAGCGGATATGGTGTGCATTTAATGTCTTTATTAGAGCGGTAGTATGAAGTGTTTTGAAACGGAGTTGAGCGGAGCTTTGGTAATCGAACCTAAAATCATACAAGATGAACGGGGCTATTTCATGGAGAGTTTCAACGCAAATGAGTTTAAAGAAAAAACAGGTCTTTCAGTTCAATTTGTACAAGACAATCAATCCTATTCATCTAAAGGAGTTTTACGCGGCTTACACTACCAATGCGGCGAACAGTCTCAAGCTAAATTAGTACGGGTTTTATATGGTGAAGTTTGGGATGTTGCGGTAGATATTCGTCCTAATTCTCCCACCTTTGGAAAACATGTGGGCGTATATTTAAGCGGTGAAAATCAAAGACAGTTTTTTATTCCTCGCGGATTTGCTCATGGTTTTTTAGTATTGAGTGATACTGCCACCTTTTTTTATAAATGCGACAATTTTTATCATAGAGAAAGCGAAGGCGGAATCGCCTATAACGATCCCGAATTAGGAATCGATTGGCCAATGGATAAAGAATCGTTACTTATTTCAGATAAAGACAAAACACTACCCAATTTAATTAATGCTCGAAAAGTATGGTAGTTTTAGTTACTGGAGCAGGAGGGCAGTTGGGGCAATCGTTGCAACATAGTGTACCTAAAAACACCTCAATTAAATGGATATTTTGCGACTCAACGCAACTTGATATTACCTCATTAGCGTCGATTACAGCGCTTTTTTCTAAAGTTAGACCCCATTATTGTATCAATGCTGCGGCTTATACGGCAGTAGATAAAGCTGAATCCGAACCAGAAAAAGCCTATTTAATTAATGCTACGGGCCCGGAGTATTTGGCTAACGTATGTTCCGAATTTGGGACCACTTTAGTCCACATATCCACGGATTTCGTTTTCGATGGCACCCAAAACACGCCCTATACGGAAACCGACACTACGGCTCCACTCGGCGTTTACGGTGCGAGCAAGTTGGCTGGAGAACAAGCCATTCAAAATTATTCGAGTGCATATTATATTATCCGAACGTCTTGGGTTTATTCTCCTTTCGGCAATAACTTTATGAAGACAATGTTGCGATTAGCGCATGAACGAGACCGATTGTCTGTAGTCAATGATCAAATTGGATCGCCAACCAATGCGTTGGATTTGTCGGTTTTATTGGTCGATTTGATCCAAAAAGACTGCGTAATGGATGTCCATCCCTATGGAATTTATCATTATAGCAATGAAGGACAATGCAGCTGGTATGAATTTGCAAAAGCCATTTTTAGAAAAAATTCAATTGCTATTCCTGTTCAACCGATTTCAACGGATCAATTTCCCACACCTGCACGCCGACCAGCCTATAGTGTTTTATCGAAAGGCAAAATAAAACAAGCATTTAATATTCAAATTTCAGATTGGAAAACAGCATTATTGAAAATTACAGAATAGGATTTTCAATTTTGTTATTTTTTGCTCCAAAGCGTAATAATATCAAATACCATAAAAGAAAAAAGAAAGCACCATTTTGACGGTAGAAATAATCTTCTATCAAACACATTGCAATTGTATTTACAGCAAATGCTTGAAAGGTTATGCTATGAAAACGAAATAGAAAAAAGGTTGTTTTGAAGATAAAAAATAGGAATAGAATAAGTCCAACTATTCCTGAACCTAAGAGCGTATAGATAAAAAAGTTATGACTCATATAATTGGCTCCTTCGAAAAAACTTGAATCATACTTTGATTGAAAACAGCGTTGTATATCGTTTACAATATTTGAATATCCAATCCCACTTAAATAGTTACTTTGAATTAATTCAAAATCACACGTGTAAATTGCCCTTCTTATGTTCGTAGAATCAAAGGCCAGACCGCTTGGGACAGTATTAAAACTTTTATAAATTTCTTCAATTCGCTTGAACATTCCTGGGGTAAATACTACAAAAAGGGACATTAAAATTCCAAATACAAATCCAGAAATTAACTTTGATTTTTTAGTTATTGTTTTAGTAGAATATAAGGCATAAATTAATAAAATATGCATTAAAAGTATGTTCAATTTTGACAATAGTAGAAAAGTAAATACATAAAAAACAACAATAAAACTAAGGTATTTTAATGAAAATGTGTGTTTTATTTTTTCAACACAAAATGCCATACCTAGAAATAAAACACTGCTAAAGTAGGCTGGGTGTATAGAGAATATTATTGTTTTTTCATAAACAAAGTCTCTAAATAATGAACTGTTATACTTTGTTCCGAAAAAATCATTTACAGGATTATGATAAAAAAATAAAAGTAAATAAGCGAGTATTAAAATAAGTGAAGAATATAGTAAGAAATTCAAATAACCCGAAATCTTTTTTTTATCAAAAAGATAATCTGGAGCCATTATGAAGGACAAAGGTAATGCGACGAATAAACCTGCATGATTTAGAGCATCTTTGTTTTCGTGAATTTCATTTCTTAAAAAACTAGAAAAAAGGACAATTAGAAAAGGGATAAATAGCACCCAGCCTTCAACTTTATGGATCCCAGTCACTTTTTTTGTTATGATAAATGACCGGATATTAAAAACGGAAAACAAAACAAAAAATAACATAGTAATGTTTTCTTTCCATAATGGAAATGCCAATAATGGATAAATTAAATACGAATGAATAGCATCTATTCTAATTTTATGCATTGCTAATTTCATTTATTTTTTCTTTAAATCGCGCTAATACCTTTGAATCTGAAAATTGATTAATTATTTTTTCTCGAGCTTTAATTCCCAATTTTGAACTATCAATTTCGTTTTGTGAAATACGGTTGATGATTTCATAGATGGTTTCGGTTGATGGATTCGCGATGTAGTATCCACAATCTTCAGTTAATACTTTTGCGACTTCAGATTTAGGGTTTCCAGTTACAAGGCAAGGGCGAGTACTGGCCATCATACCTAGTAATTTTGAAGGCATGAGGGTGTCTAGCACTTCGTTTTTTTGAAATAAAAAATGTAAAGAAGCACTACAAAGCAAATTATTTAATTCTTCGTAGGGAACTAAATCATGAAAAGTCACATTGTTTAACATTTTACAACGTTCCTTTAATGTGTTTAAATACCCTCCATTACCCACGATGATGATTTCAATGTTTGTATTGTTTTGTAATCGTTCAGCTACGGATAAAAACAAATTCCAATCTTGTTTTTCTCCAATATTACCGGAATACAAAAGAGAGAACTTGTTATCTTTAAAAAAAGCGTGCTTTTGCGCAACTTCAGGATTAATTTTTTCTTTAGAAATCCAATTAGGAAAGTAAAATACATCTTTATTATTCGATTTTTCAGAAACTTTCAGCATCATTTGATTACTGATAGTACTGATAACATTGGCTTTATTCAACAAAAATCTTTCAATGGTATAGACCGTTTTTTGAGTCATAAAACTAATGAGACTGCTTTTTTTAAAAATCCCGGATTCAAAGGCTAAATCAAATTCAAAGTCTTGAATGTGAATCCAAAGTTTAGCATTGGTCTGTTTAGCGAGTTTATAAGCTGTAAATATTGAAAATGTAAAAGGAACCAGGCAAATGACAACATCACATTCTTTTACTTTGTTTTTATTTTTCGAAATTCCCAAAACAAAAGAAAATATCATCTTCAATCGTTTGATAAGAGTTACTTTTGATGGGACATATTGTTTAGATCGAATAATTTTTATACCGTTGAGGTATTCAATTACAATATTCTCTTTTTGTTGATATTCCGTGTAAATTTTCCATTGGGGATAATAAGGGAATCCTGTTAAAACAGTAACTTGATTATCAACTGCTAAATATTCTGCGAATTGAGTAGTATATAAGCCAATTGCAGTATCTTCTGGATAAAAATTTGCAGTAATAATGGTAATATTTTTTTTCATTATGACTATTTGAGCAAATATAGGATTTACTATTCAAAAATTTTTTATCATTAAATAGCAATCCTAATTTATTTTGTAGATTTGTCTTCAAAAGAATCAAAAGATGAAAAAAATTTGCCTTATATTTATTGGATTAACATTATTTAGTTCTTGCGGAAAAGATAAGTCAGCAACTAGCGATGACACCTCTGGAGATTCAAATTCAAAACCAGTTGATCAATATTCATTGGTATTAGAAGGTGTTTACGAGAAAAATGACAGTATCAATGTAGTTTATCAAGAAAAAGGATTTTACCAATATGATAAATCTATAGGACAAAAGGTTCAAGGAAATCCTGTTAGTCAGCGAATAGAAGTAATTATTCCCTCTGGTGTAGCCTTGGAGAATATTAAATTAATTAGCAGTACAAACCCAGATCAACAGACATTGGTTTTAAATACAATTTCAGTAATTAAAAATAATAAAGTGGTTTTGGACGGAAGTTCAGGCAAACATTCACAATATTTTTTAACTGATGATGGTTTTAGTTGGGATGCTGTTAAATCAAGATATAATTTAGACCACACAAAAAAATACCCACCAACATTTGTAGGTAACGAAAAAGCTTTAGAACTATTAACTAAATAAGAACCAAAAAAAGAAGTTTATATAAACTTCTTTTTTTTTGAAATCATGAAGTTAATTCTTGATAATATCATTTTTGGAAAAAGTAATAATGGAGGTATCTCAAATTATTGGGGTGAAATTATTGCTTATTTTATCAATCATTCTGAATTTAACCTCACCATGATTGACTGTGAAAATGAGTATAATTATCATAGAAATAACTTATTAAAAAAAGAATATACGTCAAAAGTCATATCCTCTGTTAAACCGGGAATAATACAGCGCGTAAAACCAATTTTTTATTCTTCAACAGAACCATTTATTTATCATTCCAGTTTTTACAGAAATTTATTGGGTGCAAAGAATAAAATTGAAGTGACCACAATACATGATTTTACGCACGACTTTTTCTTTCCATATCATAAAAAAAAACTACATAATTATTTCAAATATTCTTCTATTCAACGATCTAAAGGAATTATTTGTGTATCCAAGAATACCTATAAAGATTTAAAAGAGAAATGCGGAACTAATTTTGCAAAAAAAATTGAAGTGATATACAATGGCGTAAATCCAGAATTTAGAAATGTAAATTTGGAGTTATCATCAGGGTATCAATTTATTGTCGAAAATAATTTAGAAACGCCATTTCTTTTGTTTGTAGGGAGTAGAGCTGGATATAAAAACTTTAATTTTGTTTTAGAGTTACTTAAAACTTTACCCAATTATAACCTATGTGTCGTTGGCTCTACATTAAGTAAACAAGAGAAGACGAACATTCCACAGGAAATTTTAAATCGAATAATTGAATTGAATAATGTTGATGATATTCAATTGAATTGGATTTATAATAAAGCAGTAGCCTTGTTATATCCTTCAAGTTACGAAGGGTTTGGCATACCTATCATTGAAGCTATGCGAGCGGGTTGTCCCGTAATTAGCATGAATAATTCTTCAATAGCTGAAATAGCTCCCTCAGGCGCAGTTTTATTGGAGAATTTGGACATTTCTGAATTTAATAAAGCTATTGAAAAGATAGAGAATACAGATTTTCGTCAAGAACTTATTTCCGAAGGGTTTTTACAATCTCAAAAATACAGTTGGGAGAAATGTTGCTCGGAAACAGAATTATTCTATAAAGAAGTTTTTAACACCTTTTCTTGATCTGGTTTTTGGGGATTCGACAAAATAAAAAGCCATACGAAAAAATACAATTCGGGAGGAAAATATGTGCCGTCTCTAAATAGTTTTAATAAAAAGTAAATAAATATTCCTTGCAGTAAAAAATCATTAGTTTTAAAAGATTTTTTATAAGCTTTTATCAATAAAAATACTACTAGTAAAATACCCAGAATTCCGAATTCAGAGACCATTCTATTCATGAGTGAATTAGCGTCATATGAGTTATCTTTATCATGATTAAGGAATTTTAAATATTCAGGAGCTCTCATGTTTTTATAATAATGGTTGATATACATATGGTGATGACTCCCCAATCCAGACCCTAGTGGGTGTTCAGAAAAATTTTGTTTTGTAATGTATAGATTGGATAAAAACACATAGGAACTTAAGTTGGTATATTCATCAAATTTCCCATTATTTACAGCATTTAAATTCTCCATTGTCTCATCAACACGAAGTTTAAAGGTGTCTACATTTTTATAAGTGTAATAAAAAATAATACCTAAAATAGGAGATATTGCAACTAGATAAAGTAGTTTACGAAAATTAATGTAAGGCAGTAAAAACATTAGTGCACACCCAATATAACCAAGACTTGATTCAGAAAGTACAATCGAAATGAAAACCACAAAAAAACGAAGATAGTTTTTTGTTTTAAAATAATAATAACATGCGGGTATTACGACAACGACATAATGGGCAGGCTCTTTAAAGATACTCATCAAACGAAATTCATTCTTAAAATGAGCAAGGGTGTCAATTTTTAAAAAGTAGAAAATATAACCAATTATTGCAGAATAGAAACATAAGTTTACATATACTTTTCTTATGTGTTCCATTGGAATCAAGGGAATGACATTATAAAAGTAAAGAGACGTAATTGTTATCCCTAAAATTTGCGATAAAAAGTAGTTAGGAGGTATTAATAAAGTGGTACAACAAATTATCGCATGCATCGAAATGGCACCTAATAGTAGAAAGAATCGTTTGGAATATCGCAATCCAAAATGTTTTGCGATTAATATGAAATTGGTGAGAATAATTAAGTAAAAGAGTTTCCAATCAATAATAAAATTGAAGAAAAATGCTTCCGTAAATATTGCAAATACAGAGCTGTAAAGTAAATATCTTTTTAAATTAACTTTCAACTATTTTTGTTTTAGATAGCACCAAATATACTTATTCTTTAACGTCAAATTGAAGATTATTTTATAATGTTAAATCCTTTATTTAGTTTAAAATTAGATGAATTGTTCTTTCTTAATTATAAGCTGGAATAATTATTGAAAGTTTTTGCATAGAAATTATTTAATATTTCTGACTAAATTTAAACTATAAAAAGGCAAAATTATACACCAAACCAGAACAAGTATTAATGAAGAAAATAACACACTATTGATCCCAGCTCCTAATTGGATAAACCAATACGATAAAGGGATTTTTACCAGAACACTTCCAACTAAAAGTACAAGATATATATTTAATTTACCTACGCCATTTAAGAAAAAAGTATAAAAGCTTACAAATATTTTTAATAAAGTCACCAAAACCGTTAATTCTATTAAATAGTTTGGGATATGGATTTGTTCTTTAATCCAAATTGAAATAACAAAGGGTGTAATTATATAAAGAAGGAGTAAACTCAAAACAATGCCTAAAAAATACCAATTAAATTTTTGAAAATCTTTATGGAGTTTGATTTTGTTTTTTTCCAAATAATCTTTTGCAAACATTGACCAAAGCGGGGAAAGCGCAGCAAATAATATCATATAAGGAAACTGATATAGTTTACTTACAATTTCATAAGCCACAACTTCTTTTGGATTAAAAGCATTAGAAATAATGTAGCCATCAGCGGAGAAAACAAATAAGAATCCTAACTGGATAATCATAAATTTTAGGCCCATTGGTAAAACATCTTTTATGTAACCGATGAATTTTGTCTGAAAAAAATTAAAACGTTGGGGTAAGCCTCTAAAAAAACAAATGGTGTATATTAAGTTGACAATGAGGGTAACACATCCATTTCCAATTGAGATAAAAAGCAACTTTTCAAATAAAGAAAGGTTATTTGACGGAAAATAGTAAAATAAAAGCACGAATGTCAAAAATAATATTTGATTTACGGCAATTGATTGTTCAGAATATTTACCTTTCAAAAAGGCAACATATAGTGATTTATGAATATTTGCTATAAAAGAGACACAAAAAAATCCAATATTTAATAAAAAGAGTATTTGTGTTTCAGATTTGTTTAGTCCATTTATGTTAAAAGCTGATTTTAAATCAACAATATAATTTATTACGAAGAAAATTATAAAAATAATTAAGGCAAGTAACCCCGTTGACTTATAAGTATTATTAATAAACTGTCCTATTTTTTCACTTTCATTATGATGAATAAAAACAGGAATTTTAGTTTTCAATGTACTTTGAATACCAAAATCCATTAGTAAAACCATTTGAAAAACAGTGAAAATTAAAACCCAAATTCCATATCCTTCATTGTTTAATAATAACATTAACAATCGAATTGAAACAAATAAAGACATTCCAGAAATGCCTTTATAAAGTCCACTCATTATGATATGGTTGTTGAAAAGTCTAGTCATTAAGTAAACATTTCAAAATTGTTTTCTTCAATCCAAGCAATGGTTTTTTTTATTCCCTCATTTAAACTGACTTGATGTCTCCAGCCCATTGCATTTAATTTTGATACATCCAATAATTTTCTAGGTGTACCATCAGGTTTTGTAGTATCAAAAATAATTTCACCAGAATATCCAACAGTTTCTTTGATTAGGTTAGCTAAACTGAGTATACTTATTTCTTCTCCAGTCCCAACATTCACCGTTTCATTTCCACTATAGTTTATCATCAAGAAAACGCAAGCTTCGGCTAAATCATCAACAAATAAGAACTCTCTTAAAGGGGAACCAGTACCCCAAATTTCTACTTTGCTTACATTATTTTGTTTTGCTTCAATAAACTTCCTAATAAGAGCTGGTAAAACATGAGAATTTTTTAAATTAAAATTATCATTTATACCATATAAATTAGTGGGCATTGCTGATATAAAATTTGTTTGGTGCTGTCTGTTAAAATACTCACACATTTTCAAACCGGCAATTTTAGCAATGGCATATGCTTCATTTGTAGGTTCAAGGGAACCCGTTAAAAGATATTCTTCTTTTAAAGGTTGAGACGCATGTTTTGGATAAATACAGGAACTGCCCAAAAACAGTAATTTTTCAACATTGTTTTCATATGCCGCTTGAATAACATTTGTTTGTATCATAATGTTATCAAAAATGAAATCAGCGGGATATGTATTATTTGCTAGAATACCGCCAACTTTTGCAGCTGCTAAAAAAACATAATTTGGTTTATTCTCATTGAAATAAGAGTTAACTGCATTCTGGTTTCGTAAATCTAAATCCTTAGAGCTTGGCGTAAGCAAATTGGTGTATCCATGACTCATTAAATTCCTAACTATAGCCGAACCAACCATTCCTCTTGAGCCTGCCACAAAAATTCTAGCATCTTTTAGCATAGCCTGGGATATTTAACATATTCTAAATCATGTTGAACCATTATTTTTACTAACGTTTCTATGGATGTTTTTCCAGGATCCCACCCCAATTCTGTTCGAGCTTTTGTAGGATCACCCAATAAAGTTTCAACCTCAGCCGGTCTGTAATAATTTGGATCTACTTCAATTAAAATTTTTCCTGTCTCTTTACAATACCCTTTTTTTTTTTTTTTTTTCCCTTTCCATTCAAGTTGTATCCCAATTTCTCGGAATGCTAATTCACAAAAATAACGAACGGAGTATTGTTTTCCAGTAGCAATGACATAGTCATTAGGCAAATCCTGTTGCAGCATTAACCACATACATTCTACATAATCTTTTGCATATCCCCAATCTCGTAGTGCATCCAAATTGCCTAAATATAGTTTTTCTTGAATACCATGCTTAATTCTGGCAGTAGCTAAAGTTATTTTTCGAGTCACAAAAGTTTCTCCTCTACGTTCAGATTCATGATTAAAAAGTATGCCATTAACTGCAAATATGTTGTAGGATTCACGGTAGTTTTTTGTTATCCAAAAAGCATATAACTTAGCTACGCCATAGGGTGACCTAGGATAAAATGGCGTTGTTTCTGATTGAGGTATCTCTACAACTTTTCCAAACAGTTCTGAGGTGGATGCTTGGTAAATTTTAGTCTTTTTTTCTAGGCCACAAATTCGAACCGCTTCAAGTAAACGTAGCGTACCTACTGCATCGGTTTCAGCAGTATATTCAGGCATGTCAAAAGAAACTTTTACATGGGATTGTGCGGCTAAATTGTAAATTTCCTCAGGTTGAATTTGTTGAACAAGACGGATCAAATTGGTTGAGTCCGTCATGTCACCATAATGTAATTTGATTTTTTTTTCTTTGTGTAAATCTTGTAATAAAGTCTCAATGTATAGATGTTCAATACGTTCAGTATTAAATGTTGAACTTCGCCGAATTATACCATGAACTTCATAACCTTTTTCTATTAAGAATTCTGCTAAATAGGATCCGTCTTGCCCATTAATTCCTGTAATTAATGCTTTTTTCATTATTGAATTGATTATTCTGCAAATATACTTAAGTTAATTATTCATCAGTTTTTTTTAAGCAATGTTTCTATTCTAGAGACATTTTTTTTTTTATTCTTAGGATAAGTGTATTTTTGGCTGAGTAATCTATTTGACAATAATTAGATTATTCTAAATAAAGTTTGTTTATGAAGAGAATTTTAATCACCGGTGCAGCAGGATTTTTAGGCTCACATTTATGCGATCGTTTCTTAGCTGAAGGGTACCATGTTATCGGAATGGATAATTTAATCACTGGCGATTTAAAAAATATTGAACACTTATTCAAAGAACAATATTTTGAGTTCTATCATCATGATGTCACCAAGTTTGTTCACGTTCCAGGACATTTAGACTATATTTTACATTTTGCCTCACCCGCTAGCCCCATTGATTATTTGAAAATTCCAATTCAAACTTTAAAAGTAGGTTCGTTAGGTACCCACAATTTATTGGGTTTGGCTCGGGTGAAAAAAGCAAGAATTCTTATTGCATCTACCTCTGAGGTGTATGGCGACCCATTGGTGCATCCGCAAACAGAAGACTACTATGGCAATGTGAATACGATTGGTCCACGTGGCGTTTATGACGAAGCCAAACGTTTTCAGGAATCTATTACAATGGCGTATCATACATTCCATGGTGTAGAAACACGTATTGTGCGCATCTTTAATACCTATGGTCCACGTATGCGACTGAACGACGGTCGCGTTATTCCTGCTTTTATCGGACAAGCGTTAAGGGGAGAAGATCTTACCATTTTTGGAAATGGACTTCAAACCCGTTCATTTTGTTATGTTACTGATCAGGTAGAAGGTATCTATCGTTTATTATTATCGGATTATAATTTACCAGTCAATATTGGCAATCCAGACGAAATTACAATAAAAGATTTCGCTGAAGAGATTATTAAATTAACGGGCACTACCCAAAAAATAGTATACAAGCCATTACCAGAAAATGATCCTTTACAGCGTCAACCCAATATTTCAAAAGCTAAAGAAATTTTAGGTTGGGAGCCCAAAGTTGATCGTGCCGAAGGGATGAAACGCACGTATGACTATTTTAAATCTTTATCTAGCGAAGAACTTTTACGTGAAGACCACAAAGATTTTTCGAAATATATTTTGTAATGAAACCCAAAGTAGGTAGATATTCGGGTTATTTACGACCCTTTACATATGCCTTTGATTGGGCGGTCATCAATGTTTTGGCATATTTTTTATTGCCAGACGAATTTCTATCGCTTTACTTTTCATTATTTATAT
This sequence comes from Flavobacterium sp., assembly GCF_027482425.1. Classification (GTDB taxonomy): domain Bacteria; phylum Bacteroidota; class Bacteroidia; order Flavobacteriales; family Flavobacteriaceae; genus Flavobacterium. Next base: position 56,454 of record NZ_JAIXWA010000072.1, on the reverse strand, counting down.
CGATATGTTGGTTTATTATTGCAATCAATACCGACTTTTATGAAGTATATCGCTTTACAAAAGTAGTTTCCATCTTCAATAAAATAGTTAAACAGTTTTCCTTATTTACAGTTATCTGTTTTGCTTTTTCTGGGTATTATGCCAAATCAACTGCTTCAATAGAACTGTTAAGATATATCTCACTATCAATTTTACTAATCACTTTTTTTAAGCTTTCCATTTTCTATTTATTGAGAAAGTATAGGACATTATTTGGTGGTAACTTTAGACGAGTTGTAATTATTGGGAATGGTAAATCGGTTCCATTATTGGAGGAGTTTTTTAATAATAATCCGGATTATGGTTATAAATTAGAAAAATCCTATGATCTTAACGGCGATAAAAAGACTGAGATTGAAAGATGTTTAAAGTTTGTATCAGAAAATAATATTGATGAAATTTATTGCTCGTTACATGATTTAGCCAATACGTATGTCAATCAAGTAATTGATTTTGCAGATAACAACCTAAAAGTTGTGAAATTCCTACCAGATAATAATGAGATTTTTACAAAAAATCTAAAATTTGAATATTACGGATATATACCTGTGGCCTCTATGCGGAATATTCCTTTAGATGAATCATTAAATAAATTTGTTAAACGATCATTCGACATTGTTTTTTCTTTAATTGTAATTCTAGGTATACTTTCTTGGCTCGCACCTCTTATAGGTTTATTAATCAAACTAGAATCCAAAGGCCCCATTTTTTTTAAACAGAAAAGAAACGGATTGAATTATGAGGAATTCGATTGTTTTAAATTTCGATCCATGCGTCCTAATCATTTAGCTAATTTGAAACAAGTTTCCAAAAATGATCCTCGAATCACAAAATTTGGATCTTTTTTAAGAAAAACAAGTATAGACGAACTCCCTCAATTTTTTAATGTTTTGCTTGGGGATATGTCAGTTGTTGGACCTCGCCCCCATATGATTAGTGAAACTGAACGGTTTGCTCAAAACGTAGATAAATTTATGGTGCGGCATTTTGTCAAACCAGGGATTACCGGCTTAGCGCAAACTCATGGATTTCGGGGAGAAGTTGAGACCGAAAAGGACATCATTTATCGTGTGAAATATGATATTTTTTACCTAGAAAATTGGTCGTTGCTTTTAGACTTAAAAATTATTTTCTTAACGGTAATTAACGCTATCAAAGGCGAAGAAAAAGCGTACTAGAATACCTCCTGGGCGATTAAATCTTTTACTTGTTTTTCAATATCAAAAACCGTTTGTGCTTGTTCAAAAACCTTAGTTTTCAAGGCCGATAAATCGGATTTATCCCAGCTATTTATTTCCTGAAGTTGCTGTTGCATGGCGGTAAAATCACCCACGGGTACCACCCAACCCAATCTGTGATTAGCAACAATGTTTTCACCCTCACCTCCGCCAAAGTATAGAATCGGAAATCCTAAACTTCCGTATTCAAAAATTTTGGAAGGAACCGATCCATAGATACGTGTAGTCAGGGGGACAATGGCGATATCAAAGGTCTTCAGCATTTCATGAAGTGCCTTGCGTTCCATCATTCCATGGAAAAATATTGGTTGCTGTGGATGGTTTTGCAAATAGCTTTCTATTTCTTTTTTTTCAGCCCCATCACCAAAAATGTGCAATTCAATTCGCGTTCCCACCAAATCAAGTTGCCGACACAATTCGTACACTCCTTGCGCAACTCCCAATAATCCAGCGTAAAATAGTTTTATAGTAGGTTCTGCTGAGGTTTGGAGTTCCAATCGATTCACCGCATGATCGGGATAGTTACGATACAAAAATCCTTTTTTGAGAGGAAAAAGCGAATGTACATGATCCAGAATTTCCTGGGATTGCCCCAAAACTATAGAAGCTTTTTGGTAGATAAAACGTTCCATAAAAAGGGAAACTTTGTGCGAAAAAGTCCCCGCTTTCAAAGCATTAAGTTCCAATGCCGCCAAGGGCCATAAATCGGAGACATTTAAAATGATCTTTTTTTGTTTTAGTGATAAAATGGCCACCGAAAGAAAAGATAATAACAAGGGAGGCGACTGCACAATCACTTTTTGGGGTGTTTTTTTAAAAAGTAAATACAACACCAAAACTGAAGAGAATGAAAGGATTGAAAGTATTCGTTTGGCAATATTCTTACTGTTGCTCGGATAAATCCAAAGGCGTTTCACCCGAATTCCTTTTTGGTTTTCCGTAACCGAAAATTTTCCACGGTATTCAGGAAACAATTCGCCTTTGGGATAATTTCCCAAGGGACAAAGTACGGTAACTGCATAGTTGTTTTTATTTAATTGCAAGGCCATTTGCTCAATCCGATTGGCAGCGGCCCCTTTTTCTGGCGGATAATAGGTAGAGATAATGAGTATTTCTTGCATTAGTTTCTTTTTTGCCATAAAATATTGACAATACGCTCGGATGCTTTGCCATCCCACAACTCAGGAATCCCCGCTTTTTTCATCCCATTTTGAAGAAAAGCAGTATAGGTTTCCACCAACTTTTCTACTTGTGTTCCTACCAAGTGATTGGTACCCATGGTAATCGTTTCGGGACGTTCGGTGTTGTTACGCAAGGTAAAACAAGGAATTCCCAACACGGTTGTTTCTTCCGAAATCCCACCACTATCGGTAATAACGGCAAAGCTATGCGCCACCAAATACATGAAATTTAAGTATCCCTGAGGTTCGATAAAGACGATATTTTGCGTATGTAATTGACGTTCGCCTAAAATCGCCTTGGTTCGGGGGTGAATCGGAAAAATAATCTTTTTACCATGGGCCAACGCATCAATCCCTTGTAGCAAGTGAAGTAACGAATCCGCTGCATCAACATTGGCCGGCCTGTGCAAGGTAAGAACGATATAATTTCCTTTTTCGAGCGCGAATGCTTCCCAAAAAGAAGGTTGCTGAAATCGATGTTGATTTTGATATAAGGTGTCAATCATTACATTACCCACAAAATGAACATCATCAGGGTGCGCCCCATTTCGAATTAAATTTTCTGTTGCTAAGGGTGAGGTGGTAAAGAAATAATCGGTGATGCTATCGGTCACAATACGGTTGATTTCCTCAGGCATAGTCATGTCACCCGAACGAATTCCCGCCTCGACATGCGTTACTTTGAGGTTCATTTTTTTGGCTACAAGCGCACAGGCCATTGTTGAATTGACATCGCCTACGACCAAAACCATATCGGTAGGATTTTCCAACAATTCTTGTTCAAAAGCCACCATAATATTGGCCGTTTGTACCGATTGGGAACCGCTTTTTACCTCAAGATTGGCATCGGGTTTGGGTATATTTAGCTCTTCAAAAAACGTATCGCTGAGGTTTTTATCATAATGTTGACCCGTATGCACCAAACGATAGGTGAGCGGAATACCCTCCCGTTGTTTTTGTTCAATCGCTCGAATAATAGGAGCAATTTTGATGAAATTGGGTCGTGCACCAGCAACGATAGTAATTTTCATAGTCTAATTTTTATATCCAATGGGTTTTCGATTCTCAACCGGTTTAGCTTCGCTTAATTCATCCAAATACGAAAACACCAACGCAATATTTTTATCGTGGTTCTCCACTTTTTGTTCCAATAAATGGATTTTTTCCTGTACTTCGGAATGCTCCATAATCCATTGCCGCATTTGGGTGAACAGTCGCATGATTTGAATGTTCACCGAAATAGCCAGTTCCGAATGAATCACACTCGAAAGCATGAGTATGCCATGTTCGGTAAAGGCGAAAGGGCGCTTTCGATTTCCACCCCAACTTGAGGTCGCAAATTGCGACTTCAAAGTTTCAAATTCAACATCATTTAATTGAAACATAAAATCATCAGGAAAACGAGATATATTTCGTTTTACCGCTTCATTTAACCGTTTTGTTTCAATTCCGTACAATTGGGCCAAATCGCGATCCAAGAGTACTTTTTGGTTTCGGATAACATAAATTTTATCCAAGATGGTTTCATTTGGGCGCATAGAATTTTGCATAGGCGTTGTATTTAAAAATTATTTTGGTTTATATCAAGGAAACAAATTGCTTCAATTTTCCACTTTTACTGCGTTCTAACTTTTCTTTTCGAGAAAAATGAAAAGTCAATCCCGACTCCAAATAGGTTTCAATGGCCTCTTCAATGGCTTTAATTTGAGGCACAGTCAAGGCAATCCGACTCACATATTCGATTTCAAAAGTATCTATTTTGGTTTGTTTTATCACAAATTCTTGCACATTTCCATCGTCTTCAATGATACTTTTGGTCACATAGTAAAAAGTAAGTCCCGGCGATTTTTTGCCACTCGGCAATACCGCTATATCATTGGTGCGCCCAATGAGTTTTTTGAGAATGGGTTTTTGCAACGTACTTTTTTCATCCAAAACACCTAGGTCACCAATATCATACCGAATAAACGGATGGGCTTTGTTGTACAACGAGGTAATCACGACTCGACCTTCTCGACCCTTTGGAACTGGATTATCCTGTTCATCCAAAATCTCAACAAACAAAGTTTCAGCATTTACTTGCCATTCCCCATCAGGATTTTGAAACGCAATCAAATCCAATTCCGAGGCACCATATTCATTGATAATCGGAATCCCAAATTGTTTTTCCAAAAGGCTTTTATCTTCGGGAAACAACATTTCTGAGGTAACCACACAACATTTTAAGGTAGGACACACGTCTTTTAACACAATGTTTTTTTGTTGTAAAAACTTAGCAAACAACACAATAGAACTCGTGTACCCATTGATATTATCAAATTTTTTTCGACGAAAGGTAGCCAGCACTTCTTCCAGCACTTTGTCGGACAAATCAAAAATGGGAAAACGATACCGACCGCTTATGAAATCCTTCAGCCGTTCTTTTGCATACCCTAGGGTATCCAGCGGAATACCATAAAATCGCGCTTGATACGAGGTGTTAAAATCTATGCCAAACTGCCCAAACTGCGTAATGATATTGGCCCAAGTGAGGGCATGGGAAAATTTATCTTTGGCAAAAATAAACGGATCGCCACTTGACCCCGAGGTTTTATTAACATACACATTTTTAACGGTGTAACCTTCGGAAAGCCGCTGGGCTAATGGCTGCTGAAAATGTTTTTTAGTCATGATAGGCAGTGACGACCAATCAGTACTATTTTTTTGGGACACCAATTGTTGGTATAACGGATTGTGTTGCACATGATGCGCTACGATAGCTTGTCGCTGCGTTGCCAGGTAGTCGGCAAATTTTTCAGAGGAAAGATTTCGAATTTCAGCATACTTCTTTTTAGCTTCCTTCATAGGAAAACCTTGAATTTGCAATGAAAAATCAAACAGTCGAAACACCCGATTCATTTTTTTCAAATGTAATAAATTCAACGCATGCCTGTGCGAAACTTTTTAAAAGATTGCCTTTTGCAAACGTCAAAAACACCTTATTTTTGCACCACAACGATTTTCGATTTTTGATTTCGAAATAACACAACACAACATGACAATTTTACTTCTTGGATCCGGTGGGAGAGAACATGCTCTTGCTTGGAAAATGCTTCAAAGTTCCCACTGTTCACAATTATTCGTAGCGCCTGGTAATGCAGGGACGGCTGCGATTGCCACGAATGTTGATTTAAATCCGAATGATTTTCATGCGGTGAAACAATTTTGTTTGGAGCACCAAGTGGGCATGGTGGTCGTTGGACCCGAAGATCCTTTGGTGAATGGCGTCTATGATTTTTTTAAAAATGATTCTCAGTTGCATGCCATTCCCGTGATTGGACCCTCCAAAGAAGGGGCACAACTAGAAGGTAGTAAAGAATATGCAAAACAGTTTTTAGTTCGACACCATATTCCCACGGCGCGGTATGAAAGTTTTACCCCAGCAACCGTTGAACAAGGATGTTCATTTTTGGAAACCCTCGCACCGCCCTATGTGTTGAAAGCTGATGGATTGGCCGCTGGGAAAGGCGTTTTAATTCTCTCGAATTTGGAAGAAGCCAAAACGGAATTGCGGAATATGTTGGTACACGCCAAGTTTGGTTCGGCCAGTGCAAAAGTGGTTATTGAAGAGTTTTTAAGCGGGATTGAGTTGAGTTGTTTTGTATTGACGGATGGAAAAAGTTATAAAATGCTACCCACTGCCAAAGACTACAAACGCATAGGAGAGGGCGATACGGGGTTGAATACCGGGGGAATGGGAGCGGTTTCTCCAGTGCCTTTTGCCGATGCAGCCTTTATGGAAAAAGTGGAGACCCGCATTGTAAAACCCACGATTGCAGGTTTACAACAAGAAAACATTGAATACAAAGGATTTGTTTTTATTGGATTGATCAAAGTGGGTGACGATCCTTTTGTGATTGAATACAATGTTCGCATGGGCGATCCTGAAACCGAAGTGGTGATGCCTCGCTTACAGTCGGATTTAGTTGCGATATTTAAAGCGGTTGCCGAACAGAAATTGGATGAATTTACCCTTGAAATCGATCCGCGAAGTGCTACGACAATTATGGTGGTTTCGGGCGGCTATCCAGAAGATTATGAAAAAGGAAAAACGATTAGCGGTTTAGAACAGGTCAACGATTCAATCGTGTTTCACGCAGGAACAAAATTGTTACAAGAGGGACAAGTTGTATCCCATGGAGGCCGTGTTTTGGCGGTAACCTCGTATGGCGATACGTACCAAGAGGCCATAAAAAAATCTTACCAAAACATAGCGAAACTACATTTTGATAAGATGTATTTTAGAAAAGATATCGGATTCGACTTATTTTAAGAACGAATGCGCCGTTGTATCTTGGTTTTCTTCGTTATTATCTTGATGAATCTGTAATTGTTTACACCAGTAAACTACATAGTATCCACAAATGATGATACCAATCCAATTTAAGAAATTGGCACCCCACCAACCCCAATAGCCTTCTAATTCCAATTGACGTAATGCATCAAGAGGTAAAAAAAGGAAATCGACAAATAGCGACTGTATAGCTTCAAAAAATGCTTTCATTTTTAAATCAAGTGTTATATTTACAAGCACAAAAGTATAAAATATCCGCATGATAACAACAATTTTTAAGAAATCTACACCCATAAATTATAGCTTGATTGTTTTGGCTACGTTAGGGTTTTATTTTTTATACCAAATTCATGTGGGATTTTCAGGCTTGGGTTGGATTGAATACTTTCAAAAAGGACTTATCCTGTTCTTACTTTTTGCTTCGTTGTTTTTGGTCAATTTTATTGTAAAAAAGAATGTACTGACCAAAGACAGTTCGTATACCTTGTACTTTTTTCTCCTTTTTCTCCTTTTTTTTCCTGAATTGTGGAATAATGTGCGGTTGATGTTGGCTAATTTTTTTGTGCTGTTGGCATTACGGCGGTTGATTTCATTGCAAACGTTAAAAGCGCCTAAGGAGAAAATATTTGATGCTTGTTTGTGGATTTTTATTGCGAGTTTATTCCAATTTTGGGCGCTTCTTTTCGTCGTATTGGTTTATGTTTCGATTATTTTTCACGTTTCTCGTGATTACCGCAATTGGTTGATTCCTTTTGTTGCCTTTTTTATTTTTGGCATTATCGGAATTGCTTGCTCCTTGTTTTTTGATTTAGGGGCTTTGAGCGACTATCTAGCTCTTGAGAAAACAGGGTATTCTTTGGATTATTTTTCGGGACAAAACGCGCACATTGCCTTTTCCATGTTTGTCGTTGCCATCATTTTCTTTTTTATTCCCGCGGCTTTAACGGTGACCAATCGCCCTTTAAACCTTCAAGCTTCTTACAAGAAATTACTTTTTGCACTGGTTTTGGGCGGCTTTCTTTTTGCGATTTCTATTCCAAAAAGCAATGATTTGTTGGTTTTTATGTTTTTCCCATTGGCGGTTTCAGCTACGTTAATGATTGAAAATAGCACCAACAAATTGCAGCAAGAGTTAATCTTGTGGATCACCTTAGCCTGTGGATTGTTTGCGTTTTTTAGTCAGTTATAATTTACTTCCGTAGGCCAAATCACCTGCGTCGCCCAATCCGGGAATGATATAGTTTTTTTCATTCAATCGCTCGTCCAAGGCCGCTACCCAAAGGTGACATTCTTTCGGTAAATGTTCTTCTAAATAAGCAATTCCCTCGGGAGCCGCAATCACTACGGCAATGTGAATTTCTTTTGGTTTTTGTTCCAAATGAAGTTGGTTTAATACGGCCACAATGGATTGTCCCGTAGCCAACATGGGGTCAATTAAGATTAAATTTTTGTCTTGAAATGACGGGGCCGCTTGGTATTCGACCAAAATTTCAAACGCATCATCTTGGTTGTAATGATGACGATACGCCGACACAAATCCGTTTTCAGCCTCATCAAAAAAATTCATAAACCCTTGATGTAGTGCCAGTCCCGCACGCAAAATCGAACATAAAACCACGTGATCGGCTAGTGTTGTAGTCTGTTTGATGCCCAACGGTGTTTGTACCGCCACCGGTATGTAATCCAACGTTTTACTCAATTCATACGCCATAATTTCACCGATACGTTCGATATTTTTTCGAAAACGCATGCTGTCTTTTTGAATAGAAATATCCCGTATTTGCGCCAAAAAATGATTCAAAATACTGTTTTGTTCGGAGATGTAGTGGATGTGCATGCGCGCGGATTTTGTCTGTCAAAGTAACGGGATAAAAACTATCTTTGCAAAAAAACGACACCTATGTTTGCTGAATTTGCTTTTCCTATTTTTGAACAATGTATTCGTGATTATCATGTTATCAATGATGTATATCAACCGACGTTGAATCCTTATGAAAAGGGAAGTATCGCGTATTTATTGTACGCCAAAAACTGGGTTGATACCGTGCAGTGGCATTATGAAGACATTATTCGGGATCCGCAAATTGACCCTGTTGCGGCTTTGGATTTAAAGCGTAAAATAGACGCTTCCAATCAGGTACGCACGGATATGGTAGAATATATTGACAGTTATTTTCTACAAAAATACAGTGGCGTTACAGTGAAGCCCAATGCCAAAATCAATACCGAGAGTCCTGCGTGGGCTATCGACCGCTTGTCTATTTTGGCTTTGAAAATTTACCACATGCACGAGGAAGCAACACGACCTGATGCATCCGACGAGCACCGTGCCAAATGCCAGGAAAAACTGAATGTACTTTTGGATCAAAAGAACGATATGTTTACTTCTATAAGTGAGTTGTTGACCGATATTGAAAATGGCGACAAGTACATGAAAGTCTACAAACAGATGAAAATGTATAACGACGAGGATTTGAATCCGGTTTTGTATCAGCAAAAAAAATAATTGGCGCAAAAAACACGACATATTGCGTTTATTCGCCTCTCAGCCATGGGGGATGTTGCGATGACGGTGCCGGTTATTTTGGCCTTCATGCATCATAATCCTGATGTAAAAATAACGGTCGTTTCCCGTGCTTTTTTTAAACCTATTTTTTTACAGATTCCTCAAATTCATTTTGTTTCGGTTCATACCCGTCATCAACATAAAGGATTGTGGGGCATTTTTCGTTTGTACCGCGAATTGAAAGCGCTGGGTGTAACTGAAATCGCCGATTTTCACAATGTATTGCGTTCAAAAATACTGCGCTTTCTTTTTGCATTAAGCGGTAAAAAAACAGCATATACCGACAAAGGGCGTTTGGAAAAAAAGCAGTTGACCCGACTTGAGGAAAAAACCATTGCGCCGCTCAAGCCGATGACGGTTAGACATGTCGAAACCCTTCAAAAATTGGGGTATACTTTTCCTTTCGATAAGCCATACTACCTTCCCAAAGAAGTGTTGTCTCCTAGTGTTGTGGAGCAAACCGGCCCCAAGCAACAATTGTGGATTGGGATTGCTCCTTTTGCACAGCATTCGGCCAAAGTGTATCCGATGGATTTGCTGCAAGAGGTCGTTGCTGATTTGGCGAAAGGGCCCTATCGCATTTTCTTATTGGGTGGCGGTCGTCGCGAGTCGGAACTTTTGGATACGCTTACTTCTTTGGGAGAGAATATTAAGAATATGGCCAATAAAATTTCCTTTGAACACGAGTTGGAACTTATTGCCAACTTAGATCTTATGGTTTCGATGGACAGTGGGAATGCGCATTTGGCGTCATTATATGGCGTAAAAACAATAACAATATGGGGCGCAACCCATCCGTATGCGGGATTTGCGCCGTATGGACAACCGTTGGCCTATTGTCTCACCGCCGATCGTTCCCAATATCCGTTTTTGCCTACCTCCATTTATGGCAATAAAAAAGTTGCGGGCTATGAGCAAGCCATGCGCACCATAACACCGCAACAAATTCTTCAAAAGATTTACAGTATTGTATCGTAGGAGCTTTATAACGCTTTATCTCCTTTTTTACACATCATCAAAGTCGACGTAAATTTCGGGCGTGGTCGGATGCGCTTGGCAGGTTAGGATTAATCCCTCGGCGATTTCACTGTCGGTGAGAATGGCATTTTTCTTCATGGTTGCTGCACCGCTGGTCACTCGCGCGAGACAACTGCTGCAAATTCCCCCTTGACAGGAATAAGGTGCGTCGATTCCTTGTTTTAAAGCGGCTTCCAAAATGGTTTGTTTTTGGCTCATTTCAAAGGCGGTTTCTTCGCCATCGACTTGGAGTGTAATCGCTGTATGTCCTTCTCCTGTGGGCGCGGCACCACTTTGATTGGAGGATGTAAACAATTCAAATTTAATTGCTTTTTCAGGGATGTTGTGCTCTTTCAAGGTATTGGAAACGGTAGTAATCATTTCCTCGGGGCCACACAAATAGAATTTATCAAATTCTTTTTCCTTGTGCTTGTTGTTCAATACAAAATTGACAACGGATTTATCAATACGGCCAAACAATTCGCTTTCATGGGTTTGACTAAAGACATAGTGCACAAAAAAGCGACCCACATACTGTTGTTGCAGTTCGTGCAATTCGTGGTGAAAAATAGTTTCGGCCACCGATTTATTCCCATAGACCAAGACGAACGTACTTTGGGGTTCGCTTTCCAAAACCGATTTAAGGATGGAGAGCACGGGAGTGATGCCGCTACCGGCAGCAAATCCAGCATAGTTACGTTGCCGATCGGCTTGGGGTTCGAAGGTAAATTTTCCCTCGGGAACGCCCACTTCAAGGACATCACCGGGTCTTAAATTTCGGTTAGCAAAGGAAGAAAAAAGTCCAAATTTAACTGCTTTTACAGCGATGCGCAGTTCTCCGCTTTTGGGCGAGGCACAAATGGAATAGGCGCGACGAATTTCTTGTCCGTCTAAGGTGAGTTTTAAGGTTACATATTGCCCGGCTACAAACGTATAAGCCGCTTGTAATTCGACAGGAATTTGAAAGGCCAACGAAACGGATTGTTCGGTCTCGCGACGCACATCTTTTATCAAGAGTTTATAAAAAGTAGACATAGCTTTAAAATTTTGGCAAAGGTACGAAGACTCCTTTAAATGTTTGGGGTTGAAATGGCCGATGTTTGTTGGATGTTATTTGGGGCACAAATTTGCGGTAGGGGGTGCAGTGGAAAGCCCGCAAGCGAAGAATGAGTGCGGACTTGCAGCGGAACACCCGACGGCAATAACAAGACCGATTGTAGTAAACAGTTCATTTGCCGGACCGCCCCGATTGTAACAAAATCATTATCTTGTTCACTAATTGAAAAATTTAAAACCTATGATACGTCGTTTTCTTTCGTTGGAATGGAAATCGTTTGCCCGTTCGGCTTCGTTTCAAACCAACCTCGCCTTAAAGATTTTGATGGCTTTGGGGGCGTTGTACTTTATTGTTTGCTTTTCGATTCTTGGATTGGCCGTCTATCCGATATTGAAAGAGCAAGGGTACAATCCGGTGCAAACCATTAATCGCATTATGATTTATTATTTGACGGCCGATTTGTTTATACGGTATTTTATGCAAAAAATGCCCGTGATGAATATTCGGCCGTTGTTGGTGATGCCGCTCAAAAAAAGTACGGTAATTCACTTTTTGTTGGGAAAAACATGGTTTTCGTTTTTCAATATCATTCACGCTTTTTTTCTGCTTCCTTTTACGGTGATGATGCTTTACAAAGGCGAGCCCATTGGGTCGACGTTGGCCTGGTGGTTGGGCATTAGCGCATTGATTTATAGCTGTAATTTTACCAATATTTTACTCAACAACAAGGATGCTGTTTTTTATCCGATGGCGGGATTGGTGTTGTTTTTAGGAGCGTCTCAATACTATGGTTGGTTTGACATTACACTGTACACCTATCCGTGGTTTCAAGCGCTTTTTGACACCCCTGTTGCAGCGCTTGTACCCGTTGTGCTTTTAGCTTTTTTGTATTATGCCACGTACCGTTATTTTGCGGGACACATGCATTTGGACGAGAAGTTGGCTTCGAAAGCTGAAATTGCGCAAACCGAAAATTTATCGTGGTTGAACCAGTTTGGCACCTTGGGGACGTTTTTGAAAAATGATATTCGTTTGCTCAAGCGAAACAAGCGTTCCAAAACAACCTTGGTGATGAGCGTGTTGTTTATTGCCTATGGGTTGTTGTTTTATACCAATTCGATTGAGGTCTACCAATCGGCGCCGATGCAAATGTTTGCGGCAATCTTTTGTACAGGGGGATTTTTGTTTGTGTTTGGCCAATTTATTCCGAGTTGGGACAGTGCTTATTATCCGTTGATGATGAGTCAAAACATTCAGTACCGCGATTATTTGATGTCAAAATGGTGGTTGATGGTGTTGGCAACGTTTGTCTCTACGTTGATTGCTTCTTTTTATTTGTATTTCGGCTGGGACGTCTACAAAATGATTATTGTAGGTGCGATTTTCAATATGGGATTCAATTCGCATTTGGTCATGTTGGGCGGTGCGTATGTTAAAACCCCGATAGATTTGACAACGAGCAAACAAGCGTTTGGCAATAAACAAGCCTTCAATGCGAAGACAATGTTGATTTCGTTACCCAAAATGTTGCTTCCTATGGGATTGTATTCGTTGGGTTATTATACCCATTCTTCCGATTTAGGAGCGCTTTTGGTGGCGGGTGCTGGCGTATTGGGATTTGCTTTCCGCGATCGCGTTTTCACGCAAATAGAAAAAATTTACAAAGTAGAAAAGTATGCTACCTTGGCCGCATACAAACAAAAAGCATAACGATAAACTTCCTTCCTCATGATACAAGTACAACAATTAAGCAAGATGTACGCTAATGGCGTCAAAGTTTTAGATATTAACGAATTGGAAATTCCTAAGGGACAGAGTTTTGGATTGGTAGGCAACAATGGTGCAGGGAAAACCACGTTGTTTAGTTTGCTGCTCGATTTGATTCAGCCCACAACGGGAAAAGTGATTAACAATGGCGTCGCAGTCAGTTCGAGCGAGGCATGGAAACCGTTTACAGCCGCGTTTTTGGACGAAAGTTTTTTAATCGGTTACTTGACCGCTGAAGAATACTTTTATTTTATTGGTGAACTTCGAGGTCAGAACAAAGCCGATGTCGATGCCTTATTGGCCAAGCATGAAGATTTTTTTAATGGAGAGATTTTGACCAAGAAAAAATATTTGCGCGATTTGTCGAAAGGAAATCAGAAAAAAGTGGGAATTATTGCGACTTTAATTGGTAATCCTGAGGTGATTATTTTGGACGAACCTTTTGCGAATTTAGATCCAACTACGGTGAATCGTTTGAAAAAGATTTTAAAAGAGTTGGCTGAAGACCCCAACGTGACCTTGTTGGTATCAAGTCACGATTTGGTGCATACGGTTGAGGTGTGTAATCGCATTGTGGCGTTGCATTTGGGTGAGGTGGTCAAAGACATTCAAACCAGCCCAGAGACGTTGCAAGAATTGGAAGCCTTTTTTGCGGTATAACGTTTTTATATCTTCTCAAGTACACCCCAATGGTTTCGGCTGTTGGGGTGTACTATTTTCAATTTCCGCCCTATTTTTTTTCACTTTACGAAAAGAAATGTATTTTTACCCGTTAGATATACTAAAAGCGCCAAATTGCAGTTAGTTACATAAACGTTTTTGACTTGAAAAACTCAACCCCAAAATATTTCTTTTTTTTCGGATTCGCAGCCGTACTCGTGGCGTGTTCTACGAAGAAAGATGCCTTTGTCAATCGAAAATTTCACGCGTTAAATACCAAGTATAATATTTTATACAATGGTGAAGTCGCGATGGACCAAGGCGTTGTGGATTTGCGCAACCAGTACAAAGATAACTTTTGGGAACTATTGCCTGTGGAGCGCATGCAAGTCACCGAAGAAAAAGCATTACCAGGCGATACAAAGAATCCCAATTTTGATCGGGCTGAAACCAAAGCAATCAAAGCGATTCAAAAGCATTCGATGAATATTGATGGGGTAGAACGCAACCCCCAAATGGATGAAGCGCATTTAATGTTGGGACAGGCGCGGTATTACGAGCAACGTTTTGTCCCTGCGTTGGAAGCGTTCAACTATGTTTTGTATAAGTATCCGCAAAGCGATAAAATTAATTTGATTAAAATTTGGCGGGAAAAGACCAATATGCGCTTGGAAAATGACGAATTGGCGGTCAATAATCTTCGCAAATTGTTGAAAGAGATTAAGTTTAAAGATCAAGTTTACGCCGATGCCAACGCCACCCTTGCCCAAGCGTTTATCAACTTAAAAGAAATCGACAGTGCGATTGCCAAGTTGCGTTTGGCTACCGAATTCACTAAAATCGATGAAGAAAAGTCACGATACCGCTTTATCACGGCGCAGCTGTATGAAGATCGCGGCCAAAAAGACAGTGCCTTTATCGAGTACCAGCGGGTTATTGATATGAATCGCAAAGCGGCCCGTCAGTATGTTATCCAAGCCCATGCCCGACAAGCCCGTCAGTTTAATCCCAAAACAGGCGATACGGTAGCTTTTTTAAAAAAATACAAGGACTTGATGGAAGATCGCGAAAACCGTTCTTTTATGGATGTATTGCACCATCAAATGGCCTTATATTATGAAAAAGTAAACAAACCTAAACAGGCCAAATTATCCTATAATGCCTCGCTTAAAGCCAAGCCACAAGATCAGTATCTGGTGGCTTCCAATTACCGAAATTTAGCCGAACTACATTTCAATGAAGCGAAATATGTGGTGGCGGGTAAATATTTTGACAGTACGTTGACCGTGTTGAATCCGCGGACACGGGAATTCCGGTTGATTACCAAAAAACGTGAAAATCTTCAAGACGTTATCAAATTTGAAGGTATTGCGCAACGAAACGACAGTATTCTCAATCTCACTGGCATGTCGTTGGCCGACCGGGAAGCTTTTTTTCAAAAACATATTGAGCGTTTGAAAAAAGAAGAAGCAGCGTTGAAACTCATTGCTGAAAAAATAGCCCAGGAAAAAGCAGCCGCTGAAGCCAATGCCAACCAAGGTAAAGATGCATCAGGGGCAGATAAATTGGGCGGCGGAAAGAAAAGTGTTATCACTCCTGTAGCCTCTAGCAACGAAGTAAGCAATTTTTACTTTTACAATCCTAATACGGTAGAAATAGGAAAACTTGAATTTGGCAAAAAATGGGGGAAACGAACCTATGGTGAAAATTGGCGTTGGTCTGCAACGGTCAGTAAAGGGGCTAATCCAGAGAAAGAGGACGAAAATGCGAATGCGGAAAAAGAAGATGAGGTTAAAACGGTCAATCCGATGCATACGACTGAATTCTACCTCAAACAACTCCCAAGCGATATAAAAGTGTTGGATTCGTTGGCCAAAGAACGAAACTTCGCGTATTACCAGTTGGGCGTTATATATAAAGAAAAATTTAAAGAGTACACGCGTTCAGCGAGCAAGTTTGAACAGTTACTCAAAAATAAACCCGAGGAGCGACTGGTCTTGCCTAGTTTGTATAACCTTTATAAGGTGTATCAAATTATTGATCCGACCAAAGCGGCGGCGATAAAGAATCGTATTCTCAATGAATATCCCGATACCCGTTATGCGCAAATCGTTGGTGGAAACACTTCGGCAGCTGCTATAGCCACAACACCCGAGGCAACGTATGATGCGCTTTATCGCGCCTATGATTCGGGCAAGTATAGAGAAGTTTTACCCCAAACCGAACAAGCCATCGAGCAGTTTACAGGGGAAGAGTTGGTGCCCAAATACGAGTTGTTGAAAGCCCAATTGTTAGGGAAACTAAAAGGATTGTCAGAATATAAAAAGGCATTGAATTATGTGGCCTTGACTTATCCTAATTCGGAGGAAGGGAAGAAAACGGAGCTGTTTATTCAGAAAAAAATTCCCTATTTAGAATCATTGTCCTTTAATTCAGAACCTGTTACGTCCTGGAACATTGTATATCCCGTGGCATTTCCAACTACAGCGGCGACGCAAAAGTTGGTGGATAAATTGAAAAAATTTATTCAGGAGCGCACCATCGAAACCATTACTTTGTCTGAAGACATTTATATGCTGGACAAAAACTTTGTGGTGCTTCATGGAATCAAAAATTTAGATAACGCCAGAGGGATTGCTCAAGTGTTGAAAGAATTCAAAGATTATAAAATCGCCGAACCGTATGCGATTATTTCCAATGAGAATTATAAGGTAGTGCAAGTGATGAAGAATTTTGAGGATTATGTGACGGGCGATTGGTTGAACAAACCTATTGTTCCTATTCAGCGTACTCTTGAAATTGAAAAAGAAATCCCCAAAGTAGTTCCTAAAGGGAAAAACTCAGGAACCGTAACCAAAGAGGAATTGTTTGGCGAAGACCCTTCAGCTCCAGCGGGAGATACACCCAAAGGCACACAAGGTTCAAATTCTACACCAACGGGTAATCCCTCAAACCCTATTCCAACGACTAAATCAAATGCGGCAGAAGACGCACCGATGAATGCGTTACCTCCAGCACCAGGCTTTAATCCTAACAAGAAGTAATATGTTTGAGAAAAAAACCAAATCGTATACCGATTTATTAGGAAAGACCAACCGAATTGTGGAAGGAACCACCATTCAAGGGAATATTGTTTCTCCAGCCGATTTTCGATTGGATGGACACTTAGTAGGAAATTTTGAAACCAAAGGAAAGTTAGTCATTGGTCCCGCGGGAAGTGTTCAAGGTGATATTATTTGTAAAAACTGTGATATCGAAGGCCGCGTGGAGGGGAAACTTCAAATTTCAGACCTATTAAGTGTAAAATCGAAGGCCGTTATCAAAGGGGAAGTCGTCTGTGGAAAATTGGCGGTCGAACCCGGTGCAGAGTTTTCGGCTACCTGTGTGATGAAGCCTCAGGTGAAACCTATTTCACAACAACATGAGCCCGTCACCGAAAAAACAGCCTAACCGCTGGATTGCGTTGTTAAATATTCCCCTTCAAATGGGGATTATTATCTTTTTATTTTCGCTATTAGGACAATGGTTAGATAGTAAGTATCCCAATTCTAATCAATGGTATACCAAGGGAGTCACCGTGTTTGGTGTTTTTGTAGCGCTCTATAATGTATACCGTCAAGTTCAAGACATTGATAAACATGATTCGTGAATGTCGTAACGTTTGGGTAAAATCGCTGCTTTTTGCGTGTGTTGGCTACGGGATCAATCGCTTGGTTTTTGCCATTCACGAGCCATCTTTTGCTTTAGCCCAACGCTATTATTGGTCCGTGGAATCCTTATTTTTCATTTTTGGAATTTTATCTATCGTGATTCTAACCTTTTTGGTAGGCGTAAAACATAAAAACTTTGATCAAGTGGGCATGCTATTTTTGGTTGTGACAACCATAAAAATGGCACTTGCTTTTGGTTTTGGAAAAGAAATTATCTACGGTTTTTCGAGTGTTCAGGAAAAAATTAATTTTTACAGCATTTTTGCATTTTTTCTTGTTGTGGAGACGGTTTTAACCATTCAACTATTGAATAATACGCCTCAGAAGACCACTTTTAACGAAAAATTCAAAAAAGAACGGTAATCCCATTGTTTTTTTTCTAAAAGATGTACCTTTGCACCAAATTTTGGAAACCTTAAAATTACGTGAATAAAAATGGTGATTTCTAGAAAACCAAGCCACTTCATTGTTGCTGCACTACTGGCTTTTATGCCCTTATTTTCTTTCGCGAATGACAATCACGAAGCACATACGCAAACGACGGCTTCCCAAGAAGCAACGACTGCTGTGGAGAAAGGACATGAAGAAGGTCATCATGAGGGACATGAAGAAGGCGATATTCGTAGTGAAATTAAACAACACATTAATCACCACGTTTTAGATTCACACGATTTTACTTTGTTTGCAGATGATAAAACAGGAAAACATTTTGGGTTTCCGTTGCCTGTAATTCTTTGGGACGAAGGCCTTCATATTTTTTCTTCATCGGAATTTCATCATGCCGAAAATGGCGTAGTCCCCTCCAAAGGCAAGTTTTATGTGTTGAGTCATCACGATGGAAAAATCTACCGAACAGATGCTACAGGAACCTTGACAGAAGATGCTAAATCGGGTCACCCTACCAATGTTCGTCCGATTGATTTTTCGATTACCAAAAGTGTTTTGTTCATCATTATTACGGCACTTTTGATGTTTTTCATGTTTACACGCTTGGCAAAATCGTATGCCAAAAACGGAGGAATTCCCAAAGGTATGGTGCGTATTTTTGAGCCATTGGTTGTGTTCATTCGGGATGAAATTGCTATTCCTAATATTGGGGAGAAGAATTATAAGAAGTATATGAGTTATTTGTTGACCATTTTCTTCTTCATCTTGTTTTTAAACATTTTTGGATTGACGCCGCTTGGAGTAAATGTAACAGGTAATTTCACCATTACTTTTTCCTTGGCTATTTTAACATTTTTGATCACCAATTTAACGGCAAATAAAAATTACTGGGGTCACATTTTTTGGATGCCAGGAGTTCCTTATTTGATGCGTATTGTATTAGCTCCAATTGAATTATTAGGAGTATTTATCAAACCATTCTCATTGATGATTCGTTTGTATGCCAATATTTTTGCGGGCCACATCGTAATCATGAGTATTATTGGTTTGATGTTCATTTTCAAAAGCTGGGTTGGAAGCCCACTATCTTTCGGATTGGCTTTTGTACTCTCTATTTTAGAAATTTTAGTTGCCTTTTTACAGGCCTATATATTTACGATGTTGTCGGCACTTTATTTTGGTTCTGCCAATGAGGAGCACCATCATGAGGAGGCGCATCATTAATTACGTATTTGTTTAATTTAATATACAAACATTATGACTATTCCAAACATTGTAGGTGCAGGTTTGATCGTTATCGGTGCCGGATTAGGTATCGGTAAAATCGGTGGATCAGCTATGGAAGCTATTGCGCGTCAGCCCGAAGCTTCAGGTAAAATCCAAACAGCGATGTTGATCGCTGCAGCACTTATTGAAGGTATTGGTTTCGCTGCATTATTTGCTGCTTAATCTAAAAAAACAGCAACAGGTATAACGGTTGGTTGTTCCTGTTGCTTTCCTTACGTCTAACAGAAATTATATACATATATCTCATGGAAAAATTAATAAATCAGTTTGAATTCGGTCTGTTTTTCTGGCAGATTCTCATTTTTGTGGGTTTAATTCTGTTGTTGAAAAAATTTGCATGGAAGCCTATCTTAGACGCGGTAAATGAGCGCGAAGAAGGGATTAAAAATGCGTTGCAATCAGCGGAACAAGCGCGTCAAGAAATGGCCAATTTAAAATCTGATAATGAGAAATTATTGGCAGATGCCCGTGCAGAACGCGATACACTATTGAAGGAGGCGCGTGAGATCAAAGAAAAAATGATCAACGATGCTAAGGCAGACGCTCAAGCACAAGGCGAGAAAATGATTGCCCAAGCAAAAGCAGCGATTGAAGGCGAGAAAAATGCAGCTATGGCTGAATTGAAAAGTCAAGTTTCGGCACTTTCTCTAGAAATCGCTGAAAAATTATTGCGTGATGAATTATCCAACAAAGAAGCGCAATCCAAATTGGTAGAAAAAATGTTGGGGGATTCCAAATTAAACTAATAACGTATGTCAAGAGCAGCGATTCGATACGCGAAAGCGATTTTAGATATTGCCACAGCTTCTGGTAAATCCGAAGCGGTTAATGCCGATATGAAGTCGATTATAGCCGCTTTAGCGGAAAGCCACGAGTTACAAGTGTTTTTATCCAGTCCTGTGGTTCGTTTAGAAGCTAAGAAAAATGCTTTGTTTGAAATTTTCGCTGGCGTTCAACAAGAAACGCAAAGTTTATTTCAATTGTTATTTACCAACAAACGTTTTGAAATATTAGGGGCAATTGCCAAACAATACGGTCATTTGTATGATGAAAGTATTGGGGTTGAAATTGCCAAAGTGACCACTGCAATTCCAATGACGGCCGAAATGGAAAAAACCATCAGCACCAAAATTGCGGAAATGTCAACCAAGAAAATTACCTTAGAAAATACCGTAGACCCATCGATTATTGGTGGTTTTATCTTACGCATCGGCGATATGCAATATAACGCTTCTGTTTCCGGTCGTTTAAATGAGTTAAAAAGAGAGTTTAGTAACTAATACATCATTAAAGATATATTACAATGGCAGAAATTAAAGCTGCTGAAATTTCAGCAATCCTTAAAAAACAACTAACCGGTTTTGAATCGGGAGCTTCTTTGGAAGAAGTAGGAACCGTACTCGAAGTAGGAGATGGTATCGCACGCGTTTACGGGTTATCTAATGCACAATACGGAGAGTTAGTGCAGTTTGATAACGGACTTGAAGCGATTGTATTGAACCTTGAGGAAGATAATGTTGGGGTGGTGCTTTTAGGGCCCTCTACAGGAATCAAAGAAGGTTCAACCGTAAAACGTACCCAACGTATTGCTTCTTTGAAAGTCGGAGAGGGAATCGTAGGTCGTGTTGTGGATACGCTAGGAAATCCTATCGATGGAAAAGGACCGATCAGCGGTGAGTTGTATGAAATGCCATTGGAACGCAAAGCGCCCGGGGTAATTTTCCGTCAGCCTGTTAACGAACCCCTTCAAACGGGTATCAAAGCGGTTGATGCTATGATTCCAGTAGGTCGTGGACAGCGTGAGTTGGTTATCGGTGACCGTCAAACTGGGAAAACAACGGTTTGTATCGATACCATTTTGAACCAGAAAGAATTTTTTGACGCAGGTCAACCCGTATATTGTATCTACGTTGCTGTAGGACAAAAAGCGTCTACTGTGGCAGCTATCGCTAAAACATTAGAAGAAAAAGGAGCCTTGGCTTACACTACCATTGTAGCAGCGAATGCGTCTGACCCTGCACCAATGCAAGTATATGCGCCTATGGCTGGTGCAGCTATCGGAGAGTACTTCCGTGACACGGGACGTCCTGCTTTGATTGTGTATGATGATTTATCAAAACAAGCGGTGGCTTACCGTGAGGTGTCGTTGTTGTTACGTCGTCCACCAGGACGTGAAGCCTATCCCGGAGACGTTTTCTACTTGCACTCTCGTTTGTTAGAAAGAGCGGCAAAAGTAATTGCCGATGATGATATCGCTAAAAACATGAATGACTTACCTGAATCCTTGAAGCCTATTGTTAAAGGAGGCGGTTCATTAACAGCACTTCCGATCATCGAAACCCAAGCGGGTGACGTTTCGGCGTATATCCCTACCAACGTAATTTCGATTACTGACGGTCAGATTTTCTTGGAATCTGATTTGTTCAACTCAGGGGTGCGTCCTGCAATCAACGTGGGTATTTCTGTATCGCGTGTTGGGGGTAATGCACAAATCAAATCCATGAAAAAAGTAGCGGGTACCTTAAAATTAGACCAAGCGCAATACCGTGAATTGGAAGCGTTTGCAAAATTCGGTTCCGATTTGGATGCGGCTACGTTGAATGTAATTGAAAAAGGAAAACGTAACGTTGAAATTTTGAAGCAATCGGTGAACGATCCGTTTACAGTGGAAGACCAAGTAGCGATTATCTATGCAGGGTCTAAAAACTTGTTGCGTAATGTTCCTGTGAATAAGGTAAAAGAATTCGAAAGAGATTTCTTAGACTATTTGAACAACAAACACCGCGATACATTAAACGCTTTAAAAGCAGGTAAATTTGACGATACCATCACCGATGTATTGGAAAAAGCCGCTAAAGAAATCGCAGCAAAATACTAATTTAAAGTGAACAGTAACTAGTGATTAGTAAATAGCTAATCACTAGTCACTAATTACTAATTACTATACAATAATGGCAAACTTAAAGGAAATTCGCAGTAGAATCACCTCGGTACAATCCACGATGCAAATTACATCGGCGATGAAAATGGTTTCTGCTGCCAAGTTAAAAAAAGCGCAAGATGCTATTACAGCCATGCGTCCTTATGCCGAGAAGTTAACGGAATTACTTCAAAACCTTAGCGCTACCATTGAAGGAGATTTAGGCGGAAGCTTTACCGAACAACGGGAAGTAAAAAAGGTATTGATTGTAGCCATTACTTCCAATCGTGGATTATGTGGTGCGTTCAACGCCAACGTAATCAAACAAGTTCGTGCGTTGGAAGAAAGCTACAAAGGTAAAGAAGTAACGATCTATACCATCGGAAAAAAATCAGGTGATGCTTTCCGTAAGACCAATACGCTTGCGGGTGAAAACACGGCTATTTTTGATCAACTCACCTTTGAAAATGCCGCTTCCATTGCACAAGATTTAATGGATAAATTTGCAGCAGGCGAATTTGATAAAATTGAATTGGTTTACAATCAGTTTAAAAATGCAGCCACTCAAATCATCAAAACAGAGCAATTCCTTCCTTTGGCCTCAGGAACTTCAGCACAAACAAGTAGCGCAGACTATATTTTTGAGCCGACCAAAGAAGAAATCGTGTTGACGTTGATTCCAAAATCATTGAAAACACAGTTGTACAAAGCGATTCGCGATTCGTTTGCTGCTGAACACGGTGCGCGTATGACAGCGATGCATAAAGCTACCGACAACGCCACGGAATTGCGTAATCAATTGAAATTAACGTATAACAAAGCCCGTCAGGCAGCGATTACCAACGAAATCCTTGAGATTGTAGGTGGAGCAGAAGCACTTAAAGGTTAATAATTCGTAACGATATAAAAAAGAGTCGGCTTTGTCGGCTCTTTTTTTTTGCATTTATTTTATCGTTATTTTTGTTAAAAATTCCCAATCCTTGAGTCTGTACAAGAACCTCTTTAAACAAACCTTAATCTATGGTCTAGCTACCGTCTTGCCACGGATTATCAGTTTTTTACTTAATCCACTTTATATCTATTATCTAGAGGATAAAAGTCAGATGGGCATTGTTTCGGTACTTTTTTCCTACCTCGTTTTTTGTAACGTGTTTCTTTCCTATGGCATGGAGACGGCTTTTTTCCGTTTTTTCAACAAAGAAACCGATAAAAACAAGGTCATATCCACCAGTACCATTTCGCTGTTTTGGTCTACGCTAGGGTTTCTAGTTCTTGCGTTGTTGTTTCGAAATACACTCGCCCATGCCACTGGTTTTGCCGTCGAATACATTACCTATGCGCTTTGGATTGTAGCTTTTGATGCCTTGGCGATTATTCCCTTTTCAAAACTTCGTGCCGAACGCAAACCCATGCAATATGCAGTCATAAAAATTGGAAATGTTAGTCTTCAAATACTTTTAAGCGTTTTCTTTTTAGCCTTTCTTCCCCAATGGGCTAAGAGTGATCCAAGCGGTTTTTTAGCCACACTTTACTACCCCAACTTTCAAATTGGATATATTTTTATCGCCAATTTAATGGCAAGTTTGGCGACTTTTTTGGTGTTAATTCCCAATTATACGCAAATCCGTTGGCAATTTGATTTTGCGCTTTGGAAACAAATGATGCGCTATGGCTATCCTATTCTTTTTGCGGGTGTAGCCTTTGCCATCAACGAACATTTTGATAAAATTTTATTGGATTGGTTTCACGTTCCCTTAGCCGATATCGGGGCCTATTCTGCTTGTTACAAAATCGGGATGTTTATGGTGTTGTTTCGAACGGCCTATTCGTTGGGTATCGAACCCTTCTTTTTCTCCCATGCTGGGAATGAAAATGCACCACAAACCTATGCCACCATCACTAAGTATTTTGTGATTTTCGGTTCTTTTATTTCGTTAGCGGTCATAGCATTTATTGATTTGCTCAAACAACCGTTGGTGCCCAATGCCGCCTATTGGGATGCGATTAAGGTGGTTCCGTTAATAGTGTTTGCTAATTTCTTTTTGGGCATTTACACCAATTTATCGGTATGGTATAAATTAATTGATAAAACCTTATTCGGAGCTTATATCTCTTTTGTTGGGGCTTTAGTAACGTTGGCGCTGAATTATTTGTTGATTCCAAAATACAGCTATTACGGATCGGCTTTAGCGACTATCGCAGCCTATGGAAGCATGATGATTATCTCCTATCAGTTGGGAAAAAAGAAGTACCCCATTCCGTATGATTTTAATCGAATATTCAGTTACCTCGGACTTTCAATCGGGTTTTCTATTTTGGCATTTTATGTGGATTATATTCGTGATAACTATCCCCTTAAAGTACTTTTATTACTCGTATTTTTGTCCTTTATTTATAAAAGTGAAAAAGAGACGCTTTCGCGTATTCTTCGCCGTAAATAACAAGCTATGCAAATTAAAATTATCAACACCTCTGAGCACGAATTACCCGCGTATGAAACCTTGGCCTCTGCTGGGATGGATTTACGGGCGCAATTGTCCGAACCCATTATGCTTCAGCCGTTAGGTCGTGCCATCATCAAAACAGGATTATTTATTGAGTTGCCCATTGGGTACGAAGCGCAAGTGCGTCCCCGAAGTGGTTTGGCCGCCAAAAAAGGGATTACCGTACTGAATTCGCCAGGCACCGTCGATGCCGATTACCGGGGGGAAATTGGGGTCATTTTAGTAAATTTATCCCAAGAACCTTTTGTGGTAGAAAACGGTGAACGTATTGCCCAATTGATCATTGCCAAACACGAACGTGCCGAATGGATTGAGGTCGACGCATTGTCGGAAACTTCCCGGGGTGCGGGCGGATTTGGAAGCACTGGAGTCAAATAAAAAAATAGTATAACACTCTTCTAATCGAATTTTTTTCAGATTGGAACCCTAAAAACAAAAAACAACCATGAAGATTATCGTCCCTATGGCCGGACGCGGATCACGCCTTCGACCTCATACGCTTACCGTACCAAAACCCTTAATTCCTATTGCTGGAAAACCCATCGTGCACCGATTGGTAGAGGATATTGCACAAGTCATCAACCAAAAAATTGACGAAATTGCCTTTATCATCCATAAAGATTTTGGAAAAAAAGTAGAGGAAGATTTGGTCGCCATTGCCCAAAAATTAGGCGCACGCGGGACTATTTGTTATCAAAATGAAGCGTTAGGAACTGCGCATGCGATTTTATGCGCCAAAGAAAGCATGACGGGTCCGATCGTTGTGGCCTATGCCGATACCCTATTTCGCGCTGATTTCTCCTTAGATACTTCGGCCGATGCGGTGATTTGGGTTAAACAAGTGGACGATCCAAGTGCCTTCGGAGTCGTGCAATTAAACGATCAAAACCAAATTGTCGATTTTGTTGAAAAACCCAAAGAATTTGTATCCGATTTGGCCATTATTGGGATTTATTATTTTCAGTCGGGGGAAACTTTACGTTCGGAATTGCAATACCTGCTCGATAACAACGTTGTAAAAGGCGGTGAATACCAATTGACCGATGCGTTGGAAAACATGAAGCAGAAAGGCATGAAATTTGTTCCAGGCAAAGTAGACGAGTGGATGGATTGCGGGAATAAAAATGTGACTGTGGAAACTAATTCTCGAATGCTAAACTTTTTGCATCAAGATGGGGTAGAAGCTTTGGTGGCGGCCAATGTAAAATTGGAAAACAGTACCATTATTCCTCCCTGTCATATTGCTGAGGATGTGATTTTGGTAAACGCCACTGTAGGACCCAATGTCTCTCTAGGCAAAGGAACTCACGTGGTTAACAGTACGATTAAAAACAGTTTGGTGCAAACCCATGCGCACATCAAAAACGCGCAATTAGACAATGCGATGATTGGTAATCATGCCTCATTTGATGGAAATTTCACTAGTATTAGCATCGGCGACTATTCCGTTTTAGAATAAAATATGATACAACGAATTCTTTATAGTGGTTTTTGGACACTCTTGATTTCCAGCACGCTTTGGGCACAAGAGCCTGAGGATACGGCGTTGGCTCCCGATGCGTTTCAAAACCATTATTATGAAGCGTTGACACAAAAAGGAATAGAAAATTACGACAAGGCCATCGAAGCGTTGAATCAATGTGAAAAAATTCAACCCAACAATGCCGTAGTGTATTTTGAAAAAGGGAAAAACCTGTATTTCATGAAACGCTATCCGGAGGCTTTTGATATGTTCAAAAAAGTCACCGAAATGGATTCCAATAATCGTTGGGCTTGGGCGGGAATGTATGATATTTGCTACGATACCAAAGACTATAATCGGGCTATTGGCATCGTAGAAAAACTGATCGAATTTAAAGCCGATTACCGTGAAGACTTGTGTTCACTGTATATGTTAACGCAACAATACGACAAAGCCTTGGACTTGATCAACACCTTAAATGCAACGGTTGGGAAATCGGAGAAACGCGAGTTGTATAAAGCACAAATTCTTCAAGACGCTAAATTTCAAGGTCCAGAGAAGAATGACTTGGTTGAAAAAATAAAAAAATTCCCGAAAGATGAAGCCAACTACATCGCTTTGATTTACCTCTATTCTCAAAGCAACCAGGAGGAAAAAGCACTTGAGGTAGCCCGTCAATTGGAGAAGGAAATTCCCACTTCTGAGTGGGCTCAAGTGAGCTTGTTTAAATACCATTTGAATGCCAATGAAGGCGACAAAGCGGTGAAATCGATGAATATCGTTTTGGCTTCGGAAAAAATTGATAAAAAAATCAAACATCGTATCCTTAATGAGTTTTTGATTTTCACCAAAAATAATCCCAACTACGAAAATGCCCTTGATCGTGCCATCGCTTTTTTTGATGACGACAAAACCATCTTTGTGGCCAAAGAAATTGGAAAGTTTTATCAAACGAAGAAAAACGCGCCCAAAGCCATTAAGTACTACGAAATGCATCATCGCTCTCATCAAGACGATATGGAAGGTATTTTACTTTTACTACAAGCGTATACCGACCATTTGCAGTTTGATCAAGTGGGGCGTTTTTCACAAGAACAATTAGAGCTTTTTCCAACCCAACCACAGTTGTACTATTTTCGTGGATTGGCACTCAATCAGCAACAACAATTTAAAAAAGCAAAAGAAATACTTGAAGCGGGACTCGATTTTATTGTAGATGATGTGGTTTTGGAAATCAATTTTACGCTACAATTGGGGGAGGCTTGTGCCGGTTTGGGCGACACGAAAAAGAAAAATGAATACTTTGAAAAAGCCAATCAGCTTTTAGAAAAAACCAAAAAACGCTAATGCAACGTACGATTATATATCCTTTTTATCTTCTCACAGTGAGTTTGTTACTCGGATTGACTTCCTGTAAATCCAAAGCAGTAGCTATTGCCGAAAGTGCTGCGGTGACCAATGAGATTCCTGCGATTCAAATCATTGATAAGTACAATGTCAACGCTCTTGATTTTACTACGTTAAACATCAAAGCCTCCGCCAAGTTTGAAGATCCCAATCTTTCCCAAAATGTGATGGCAGAAATTCGGATGAAAAAGAATGAAAAAATCATGGTTATCATTCGTGTGCTCGGGATTACTATGGCCAAAGCCTTGATTACTCCCGAATCGGTGCGTTATTACGACAAAATTGGCAATAAATATTTTGAAGGTGATTATTCTTCGCTAAGCCGTTGGCTGGGTACTGATTTGGACTTTTTCAAGATTCAAAGTCTGTTTTTAGGCAAATCCATCGATGATTTTTCTAAAGGCAAATACAAGGTTTCCATCGCCGATAAATGGTACCGTTTACAAGCGCTTGAAACCGAAGGTATCGACAAATCTTTCTATTTAGAAGGTGATAATTATTTGATCAAAAAGCAAGAAATCAACCAGCCTCAATTGGATCGTGCCTTACAAGTAACCTATCCCGATTACAGCAAAACAAACGAAAAGTATTTACCCTTACAAATGCTGTTAGAAGCCCGTTTGCAAGAGCAAAAAACCATTATTGATGTAGAATATAAAAACGTCAACTTCAACGAGGAGCTCACGTTTCCGTATCAAGTACCCGAAGGATTTGAACGTATAGAAATTGAAAAGAAGTAAGCCCATGTCGCAAAAGTTTAGTACTCTTATCGCATTGTTATGCACGGTTTTGGCCTCAGCCCAGCTCACCCAAGAAGAGTTGGAACAGCGCAAAGCCAAGTTGCAACAGGAAATCATCGAAAAAGAACGCCTGTTGCAAGAAGTGCGTTCCAAAGAAAAGTCGGTGACCAAGTTGTTGGATATCCAAAAGGAAAAGATTGGGTTGAAAGAAAAGTTGATTAACACCACCACCAAGCAGACCAAAATTCTCAACGACAATATTTACCTGAATCAACTCGAAATCAATCGCTTGAAAAAGGATTTGGACATTCTTAAAAAGGACTATGCCGAGATGATTCTCAAATCGTATAAAAGCCGCTCCCAGCATAGCCGCGCCATGTTTTTATTGTCGTCAGAAAACTTTACTCAGGCCTACAAACGCTTGCAGTATATGAAACAATATGCAGGTTATCGCAAAATGCAAGGGCAAGAAATCAAGGATAAAACCGATAAATTGGCCAACCATTATACCGAACTCAACAAACAAAAAGAGGAAAAAGAAGTCTTGTTGGCCGAGCAACAAAAACAGCGCGAAGATTTAGAAAAAGAACGCCAAGAGCAAGAGAAATTAGCCAATAGTCTCAAAAAGAATAAAAAACAATTAGCCGCCGAGATTCGTAAAAAAGAACAAGAGTCGCGCAAAATTGACGCTCAAATTCAAAAATTGATTCGGGAAGCCATCGCTGAATCCAACCGGAAAGCCGCGGCCGCCAAAGCCAAAGCCAATCCGAAAACAACTACCGCTGCTGAAACCAAAAAAATCGAGTCTTCAACCAAAATCGTGTTGACGCCCGAAGGAAAAATCATTTCCGATAATTTCAAAGCCAACCGCGGAAGTTTACCATGGCCTGTCGAGCGTGGGGTGATTAGCCTCGGGTTTGGAGACCAACCGCATCCCGTGTACAAATCGCTTGTGGTGCATAACAGTGGTATTGATATTACTACCGATGCCAACGCCAATGTACGTGCTGTTTTCAAAGGTGAAGTAGCGCAAATACAGAAGATTGGAAACAAATTTGCAGTGTTGATTAAGCACGGGGATTATTTTACCATCTACCACAACTTGAGTTCGGTATCGGTTACTGAAGGCGAGAATGTGAGTGCCAAGCAATCGTTGGGACGTGTAAAAACCGACTCCGATGGGAAAGCAGTATTGCGGTTTATGATTTCTCAAAACGCGAGTTATGTCAATCCCTCGCCGTGGTTAAAACGATAGATAGCAGCTCTGAAAAAGCGCTTATTGCAACTAACGATTTTACCCCTATTGGAAAACAACGGTTTCGATACAGCCCCGGTAGGAGTGGAAATCCTGTGGAGCGCAGCGGAGCAGATTGTAATGGATGACGGGACCGCGCGTGTATCGGGGCACAATGTTCTTGCTGCCGTATAAAAAAAGCGCCCCGAAGAGCGCTTTCTATTAGTTCTTTTTCAGCAATACCTTTTCTTGGGTAAACTGGTAAGCGGCGTCCAAAAACTGAATCATTTTGTTCCAGTTGGTGTTGGGTTCGTAGTAATTTTTGTAGTATTTCAAGGTTTTAATCACCAATTGATTGCCTTGAACTTCGGCAGTAGAAGTAAATCCGCCGGTTTCGTTTTCTACTTTTTTATTCAACTTGTCCAAGCCCGAAACGCTGAATCCCTCAGGAATTGTGAATACAATTTCGTTTTCAAACGCGCGTGGGAATCCCATGTAAATATTGTTTTTACGCTCGATTTCTTTTTTGTCAATTTCTATCTGAGACGTGAGAAAACGCCCCAATTCTAATAAGTATTTGTCCCCCGCTTTTTTGACATAATTGGCATTGATGGTAAAGGTTTCGTTTAATTCCAAGGCATTGTCTTTGCCAAAACGCCCAGTATTTTTTATCGTAAATGCATAATCGTCGACTTTTACATCGTATTCGCCTTCTACGTTGGCTTCAAAGGTTTCCTTTTGCTTTTCCTTCATTTTCAAAATGAGCGATTCCAATTCTTTGGTGTACTGGGTTCGTTGGCGATTGTTGCGCACCAATTCCATGAGTTTCGGTGTCCCGTATTTTTCGTAATCTTCATATACAAAGTCGTAAAAACGCAGTTTGTCTTCTTGTTCCGATTCTTTCAAATGTCCATAATATGAGGCATCACGTGTAACTTTATACCCGTTGAAATCCACCAACGATACTTGCGTTTTGATTTTGGAAAGGTTGTCTTTGTACGTACTAGAGGGCAAAGTAACAGTGGAAGCATCCGTTACTCGTTTGCCTTTTACAATTTCCAAAACATAGGCTTTCGAATTTTCAATCGTGTAACTAATCTGATCGGCACCGGTATAGGGATTAAAATACTCCAAATACAAGGGGGTTTTGGTGTTTACGCGAATCAGTTTGCGCACGTTTTCTTGAATCAGTAAGTCGTCGATGGATCCGTTGTAGCGCGGAGTGGCAATGATAATGTCGAAACTGATTTCTTGTCGTTTCAAAAACTGCATGAAGTAATTTACGAAAGGAACCTCATTGCGAAAGAAAATTACATTACTATACAAGCCCCAAGGGTACATGATATTGGCATCGTTGACGGCGAATCCTTCAAAATATCGGGTAAAAAATTCATGCCTGCAGAAGTAATACACCGCTCGTATTTTTTCTTCATCAGAGGAAAAATTCTTTTCTTTTAAGAATTTATTGATGGGCCCCATATCGCCCTCAGGATAGAACTTTTCATTATAATAATT
This sequence comes from Flavobacterium sp., assembly GCF_027482425.1. Taxonomy (GTDB): domain Bacteria; phylum Bacteroidota; class Bacteroidia; order Flavobacteriales; family Flavobacteriaceae; genus Flavobacterium. The sequence goes on along the minus strand of NZ_JAIXWA010000072.1, from coordinate 25,430 downwards.
AAAGATATCTTCTTTAGCGACGGTCTTTTTAATTATACTTTCTTTTTCCGATAGAAAGCCATCTGACAACCGTTCAAATTTTCCTGAGCGTGCAAAAATCACCTGAAATTTGTAACAAGGGAGTTCGTTTAACGGGTAAAACCAGCGTGGAAATTCGTTTTTGGCCAAGTCACTAGCGGTTAATTCATACAACCGATCATTGCTTTTCCCGGTGGGTATTTCTTTTAAATCGGGGGCCCCATTATAGGTGTTGAAGTTGACAAAAAAGTCGTTTTCGGTGCGTAATGTGATTTTCAAATCTACAGTAGGATAAACGTCGCCCAAAGGGGTTTCCACCGCTTCAAAGGTATAGTCATACACCGATTTAAACGGTTCTACGGAGTAAAAATAAAAATCAATAATATCGCCGATTTCCAAGTTAGGGATGGCCAATTTTTTCTCATTATTGACCTCTTTGGCTTCTTTATCGGCATCGATTTCCAACGCTTTTCCATCGGGTTTGATTACGCGAACGCCAATAAAATTTGATCCTCTGCGCCAAAAGGACCCCATTGCTTTGTTGGAATAAAATTTGGTGCTATACGAGAATTCCGAAAACTCCTTCACCGCAGCAGCATCCAACAGTTTGATCCGTTTACGAATGGAACGGGTATACGTAACATTGGTTCCAAATTTATGGTAATCGTATACTTCATTTTTGTACAAAATGACCGCCGATTCATTGTTCCATTTCTCAGGAAAAGTTGTCGCTTTTTGGTATTTGTCTTCAGGACCCCACATCATTTGACGAACTTCGTCAGCGGTTTGTCCCCAACTTAAGGCGGTGCAGCATAACAGCAACCAGCCAATGCATTTTAATTTCATTTACGTGTTATTGGGTTAATATTACTTGGGTATTGTAGGCTTCGACGATACGTTTTTGAAGGGCACGCCATTGCTCAAAATCAGCTGTTTTTAAAACGGCGTTTTTAAACGAAAATTTCTTTTTGTAAACCAATACATTGCCTTCCAAGGTGTAGGTAAGACTAACGTCATAATCGGGCGTATTTTCAATAATGTTTTCAGGCATCTTTGTCACTTTGTATCCTGTCGGAAGGGTGAGGTGAATATACGATTCGTAATGGGTTTTATAGTCAAATTCATAATCGGTTTTTCGATCGGTCAATTGAAATCCTTTGTATTCATTTAAAAAGTCCAAGTCAACATAAATCTCATTATCAAATGAAGAAACTTTATTGGCAATTTCCATGGAATAATCAATGGTTAACTTTTCTTCGCGGGCTTCTAAATGGGATGTTTTTACCTCATCCACTTTGATATTTTTATTTTGACGCGCCAGATAATTATCGAGTAATTCCTTCTTTTTATTGCTTTCAAAATGATTGTACACGTTTTGAAAGTATACCCGACTTTCCCCAAAATACGAACGATGCGCCGCCCCTTTCATGCGGTCGCCATCCAAGGTGAGGTGTGCGGTAAAAAGTTCTTTGTTGGCCGCTGCCGAACCCAAAGGAACCTTATCAATAATACATTTAGCACCGTCTTCAATCATTACCTCTTTGTTTTGAATGCGCTCTGCATATTCTCCCAAGGCATTGTATTTTTCGGTTCCATCCAAAAAGAGGCGTTTTCCTTTATGAAACACGGTACATATCATGTGATTATCCACGGCCAAAGAAGGTGTTTTATAATCATAGGCGATATGTTTGGTGCCAATCCAAGTCAGTCGGGCATCAAATCCGGCCAGTACCAACATTTCTTTGATCAAATTGGCCATTCCTTTACAATCGCCATATCTTTTTTCAAACACATTTTGGGCTTCATCGGGTTTAAAACCCGCAATACCGTCTTCAAATGCAATGTACCGAATGTTGTCCTGTACCCAATAATAAATGGCCTTGATTTTGGCTTCATCGGTGGTGGCTTTCTGGGTCAATTCGGTTACTTTAGCTTTTAAAGCAGCAGGGTCATTTTTCATCAATCCCACCAACGAGGCATACCAGCGGTAAAGGTCCTCATGCGATTGAAACAAAGTCGTTTTTGTATTGTTTTTTTGGTACCCTTTGGCAATTACCATGATATGTGGATACAAATAGGTTCGCCCCGGACTGTCCTCTTCTTTGAACAAAGCAGGAGCATTTTCTAACCTGTACGTGTATACCGTTTCGTCGTCTTGTTTAACCACATTTTTTTGGATGGCAAATCCGTTGAAATTAAATTCTTTTAACTCAACCTCGAGCCAGTTGGGAACCGTAAACACGATTTTTTTGGAAACTACAGGAAATTCATCCTGAAAATAAAACGTGGTGCAGTATTTGACATCGCGGTAATTTTTGGTTAACTCATAAAAGTAGGTATACCCTTGAACCGGGAAATCCAACGTGCTGTACTTTACCCGCGCATCATTGTAAAATAAATCGGAATCTTTATAGAGTTCGTCATTGACATAGAAAACCGCTTTTTTATCATTTCTGAATTTAAATGAAAAATCATTGATGGACGATTCGCTGTCGTAAAACTCGTATTTCTGAATAACAGCTCTATGGTTGATGTTCATCAGCTGTTCTTTGGTGTCGATACGTACCGTCACTTTTTCATCCCGATTATTGAAATCAAAACGAACATCGTCTTCACTGCTCAAAACGGCAATGTCGTCTTTGTTGTATTTTTCACGTAAAACTTTGGCTTTGCTAACCTCTTCTGGAGTAGGGTCAAGATTTTTTTGGGCAATGGAAGTAAAGGCGAATAGGGAAAATAGGAGTGCAGTACAATTTTTCACAAAGTAACTTTTTTTCGAAAAATAGTAAATTCTAAGCAAACACAAAAAATTAATTTTCAGTGAATAATGCTTTTAACTCCGAAGCATCATTGGCTTTCATTTTTCCTGCCAATACCAAGCTCAGTTGTTTCCGACGCAAAGCGGCAGCAAAACGGGCTTGTTCTTCTTCAGTTTGGGGCTCCAACGGCGGTACCGGTACTGGATTTCCCATTTCATCTACGGCAACAAACGTGTAAATGGCTTCGTTGGCTTTGGTGCGTATCCCAGACTCCCGATCTTCAATCCACACATCAAGGTAGATTTCCATGGAAGAAGTAAAGGCACGAGACACTTTAGCTTCAATGGTCACTACACTTCCAAGAGGAATCGAACGATTAAAGGCCACATGGTTAACGGAAGCCGTCACCACGATACGACGGGAATGCCGACGAGCTGCAATACTTGCTGCACGATCCATACGTGCTAAAAGTTCCCCGCCAAATAAGTTATTCAACGGATTGGTTTCACTAGGAAGCACTAAATCGGTTAAAACGGTTAGCGAATCGGCAGGATGTTTCGGAGTCATACGATGAATTTTGCCGCAAAGGTACTAAAACCACAAAGGTTTACGGCAGGGTAAATAGCAAAAAAAATCCCAAAAAATGGGATTCATTAAAGTTCTTCAATCAGCACCCAAGCTTCAGGGTTATGCGATTTTTGTACGGTTTCCATTTGGTTTCGCGCGTCGCTGTATCGGGCATAACTGCCATACAAAACGGGATATAACCCATGTTTGTTCGGCCCTATTTTTCGCGCAGGGAACCCTAATTTTTTTAGTTCATATAAAATACGATCGGCATTGGCTTCCAAACGAAAAGCGCCTGCAACGACATGGTAGGGCAACTTTTCTTGATGTACCGTTAAGGAGACAGCAGGAAACGTTTCGATAGGGTTATCTAACAGAAATGTAGCTTCTGCTATTTTTTGTTGCACTTGGTTTTGTACTTTTTGTTGTATTGCCAAAGTGGCATCTTGTACTTGTTTTTCGTAATATTGATTGCCAAAATAGCCGCCTGATCCTAAAAGTCCCGCGCCTAAAACAAAAATCGCGGCATATTTTAACCAAGTTGTGCCCGTTTTTTCATCCACCAAAGGAATGGCCGGTGTTTCTTCCGCAGCAACCTCTTGTTCAGTCGCTTTCATATGGACCAAAACTTCCCGTTGAACAGCAGGTGAAATTACCGCACTGAGTCCAAAAGCTTCCGCCAAATAATTGACCTGCTCTTGGGGTGTAAAGACCACATTTTTATCGGCGGTATAGCGTAGTTCACCAATATTCCGCAACGTGATCGTTCCCGCTTCTTGAAGACGCATTTTCCATTCATTTACGGCATGTTCAATCCCGTTTACAGCCACTTCATAAGGAATCTTCTCGGTTTGCGCAATGTGATTTGCCAATAGGCCATCGTTGTTTTTTAAATACGCGTTGAAGGAAATTACTTTTTTGGGTGGAAAAAAGGTTTGAGCGGCCCCATGCCACTGAGCGGACTGGGTTTCCGTAAGAAAGGCACCCAATCCAGGCACCGTAACACATTGGTAACGGTACAGCAACTGCGCGATATATGGTTCAATCTTCATAAAGGCAAATTTAAAGATTTCGAGACGCTAACAAAATTTTATCAACAAACTTTGTTAACATTTTTCAAATCCTTTTTATACTTTTGCCATTCAAATTTAATTTATGCGCCATACAGATTTAATTGCCACCTTGGCCTTGCTACAGGTCGACGGAATCGGTTCCGTTTTAGCCAAAAAACTCATTCATCGTTTCGGTTCGGCTGCCGAAGTATTTCATGCAAAACCTCGTCATATTGCAGCTATAGAAGGACTTGGTCCTCAAGTAGCTCGTCACTTTAAGAGTCCAGATTTGTTTGTAAAAGCCGAAAAAGAGTGCCGTTTTTTGGAACAAAAGGGGTATACTGCACATTATTTTATGGAGTCGGATTATCCCGAACGACTTAAGCATTGTTACGATGGTCCTGTGTTGTTGTTTGGTTCAGGTCAAATGGATTTGAATCCCAAACGCATGATAAGCATTGTGGGAACCCGAGAAATTACGCCCTACGGTATTGATTTTACCCGAAAATTATTGGAGGATTTGGCCCCACTTAACCCTGTTATTGTCAGTGGTTTTGCGTATGGTGTCGATATTGTTGCCCATCGAACGGCTATGGAGTTGGGGCTTCAAACCATAGGCGTGCTGGCCCATGGATTAAATCAAATATATCCCAAACCCCACAAGAAGTATCGTTCACGAATGGAAGCTTGCGGCGGATTCTTAACGGAGTTTCGCAGTGATGCCAATCCCGATCGGGAAAATTTTGTACGGCGTAACCGCATCGTCGCAGGGATGTCGGAGGCCACTATTGTTATTGAAAGCGCCGAAAAAGGAGGTTCGCTAATAACTGCGCACTGGGCCAACGAATATAATCGTGAGGTTTTTGCGGTTCCAGGGCGTTGTACCGATAAATTCAGTCAAGGCTGTAATACATTGATTAAAACTCAGCGCGCTCATTTGCTCAATAATGCAGCCGATTTGATGTACCATTTGAACTGGGAGTTGGAAACGAAATCCAATTCGCGCGGGGTTCAAAAGCAATTGTTTGTCGAATTAACAACCGAAGAACAGCAGCTGTACACGATTTTACAACAACACGGCAAAATGCTTTTGGATGAATTGGCATTACACGGTCAATTTCCTGTTTCCAAAGTGTCGATGCTCCTTTTGAACATGGAACTCAAAGGGGTGGTCCGTCCTTTGCCAGGAAAATGGTTTGAAGCAGTCTAGTTATTTTAATCCCAAATCGCCATCGAAGTTTTCCCACTCATCACGCGATTTTGGTTTTACCCGTAACAAATCCCACAATTGATAACAAATGGCTTTCAGTTCAGGAATATTCTCGCGTTCAATCGCGGTTTCTCCCAATTCCACCAGTTTCATAAATTTTTGGGTATCCAAATATTCGTTTTCATCCAAAAAGCGGTAGTAATAGAACGCATTGTAGTAACGTTGGTCTTGCTTCATATAAATACTGTCGTACAAATCATCTAAGGCTTTTGTTTTTTGTCGAATCATGTATTTATTGTTGGATTGTAAAACTTCCTTCTCGTTACGGATAATTTTTTCAAATTCTTCTTTCTGTTTGGGCGTGGCGACATCCAAATAATTTTCTAAAGCCTCTCGTGTGTTTTGATATTCTTCGATTTCTTGCAAAACATGTTTGTGGCGCACCAAATCATCATAGGCTTGAATGGTCAAACGTTTCATTTCATCGAGTTGGTATTTCCGATCGGTCGATTGGTCGAAGGATCCCTCCAGCGCCTCTTGGTGTAGCACTATGAGATGGTCTTTAATACGTTTGAGTTGCGCCAAATAGGTAAAGTTTTCCTCGTCTTCGGAGTCGTTCATTTCCGCTTCAATTTCTTGTATCACTGCATTGATTTCAAGGGCGACCTTATCAAGAGCGACATGGCGTTGATGTGGGTTGAAGACTTCGTTGATTTCTAAATCCAAAGCGCCGATATAGACACTAACACTCAAATCACGGGATTCAGAAATTTTGAAATGAAGTTCAATATCCATTCCTTTAATCAAATCCATGGGAAGGTTTTTACCTGTAATTTCAATGTATCCAATACTGAGGTTGCTTCCAATCATACCCCCGGCATTGCCTTCGACGATATTGATGATTAACTTTTCGTCGGAGTTTTTTAGAATATTTTTGGACGTGGTTTTGTACACGGTTTTTTTTAAGGGCAGGATGTCATTTTTCTTAAAAATCCGTTCCATAAATGTTTTTCCAGCCTCTTCATCCACTTCCAAGCAAATATCATTCGGTAAGGGTTGCCCCATGACATTATAGAGTCCGTTGGTAATGGCAATGGAGGTGTTTTGATACACTATATTTTGGTGTTCATCCAACAGATAGAGTGTAAATTGGTTGGTGGCTTTTTCTAACAGCGGCACAAATTCAGTAATTTTTGAACTGGCCCGAAGGACGCCCGTGTCAAATCCACCGTCGGCCCGTGTAAGACGATAGAAGCCCTGAAATGGCGTTTGAATTAAAACGGCAATTAGCTCTTCAGCGTCTTTCGAGTGCGGTTCAAAAACAATTTCAACCGCGGGTTCATTTTGCGGCGCTGCGCTAGGCATTGTTGTGACTTCTTTACGTTCCAAAGGTTTGGCGCCTGCGTAATAGGCCGCTCCGATAACCACTGCTGTCGTTGGATCGACACTGGTGTCAACAGGGATGCCGCTGCGCAAACCCAATTGCTCTCGGATATAGGGAATATAGGTAGTACCTCCCACCAAAATAATTCGGTTGATGGCCGAGAAAGCGAGCATATTAGCGGCCAACAAGCCTTCCGTGAGTTGGTAGGATTCTTCAAATTTATCCCGAAGCACAGATTCCAATTCCACGCGACTAAGGTCAATATCGATGAAGGCATCCCAAACGGGTATATCCAATTCAATCGCGGTTTGCGTTTTTATCGAAAGCTCTTTTTTGGCCTCTTCAGCTTTGAATAACACTTCAAAATAGAGTTTTTTACAATCGGCCTCTTCGCCCGAAAGCATCCTTCTCCACAATTGGGTTTGTCCTGTTGCTTGTTCAATTTTTGGGCAAATAATTTTTTCAACCAATAGATTATCCAAATCGACTCCACCTAAAAAGTTATTGCCTTTGTGGTCCATTACTTTCAATTCCCGATGATCGATACGTACTAAAGCGACATCAAAAGTTCCTCCCCCAAAATCATAGACCAGCCAATGTTGCACTGCGGTCAAATCGATCGATTGACTATTGGAATAGGCCAAACAGGCTGCGATAGGTTCTTGTAATAAAACGACGTCATCAAAGCCTGCCAAATAGCCTGCTTTTTTGGTTGCGTTGGTTTGAATCGTATCAAAGGAAGCTGGAATCGTAATCACAGCCGCTTTGGGTTGTTCGGGTTGGGTAAAATTGACCAACTCTTTCAACACCATAGAAGATAGATCCACGGGTGTCAGCGGTTTTTCCCAATCGGATACCGTAAATGTGCTGTCTGACCCCATTTTTCTTTTGAATGAGGCAAAGACATTTTCGGATTGAGTGAGCATTAATTCACGGGCTTTGTCGCCAATTTGAATGCGGCCTTTTCGAAATGAAATCACAGAAGGCAGCGTATCTTTAAACCCTACCGGATTTTTATACAGGGTTATTTTCCCGTTTTCATACCGGGCTATGGCCGAGTTGGTCGTGCCCAAGTCGATTCCAAAATTGATATTACTCATGTTGATTTATTCTACAATTACCACTCCTTTTTGAATCAATACATACCCATTGGCTTCTTCGCGATAGATGATGGGTTTGAGGACTTTGGTGATTTTTTTAGCCCCGGGATGCATTAAGTTGGCTTCCAGTGCCGTGTCGCGTTCATCATAGGGTTGTCCTAAAGGATTTACGATTTTGTATCCCATTTCGGTGAATTCATGATGGATACGATTAAAGTTGCGCTCAAAATGGGGGAGTTGATGCTCCAAAGATTTTTTTTCGATTTCAAAAAATTGATTGATTAAGGCTTCCATAGCGTACTATTTTCAGTCAGCAAGATACAATTTATTGTTTTTTGTCTACAATCAATTCTGATAAATCCTCGATTATTCTATTTTTGCCTTACGCATTAAATTCCAGCCGCAATGAATATTATTCGTTTGTATGAAAGCCTTTCTCTCGATGCATCACAATTACATGCTATTTCGGAAAGTGAAATCATTCGTATTGAAAAGCAAATTAATATCGCCAAGCGACTGGATGCGTCTATTGATTCCAATGTAGCGGCCTATTTGATTGAAGCGCTTCGCCGTTATCCAGAGGCCTTTTATATCCTTACACAACAGCCCGAATTGTATAATTTATGGGCGGGAACATCCTATCCTGATTCCCATTTTACGACCGTTGAACTCCCCACAGCTTTTGAGGCGATTCATACCTTAATTCAAGCCTATTTGTTGGATGATTTGGCCTTGGCGATAGAGCAAAAAATGGCCGAAAACAAGTTTGAAGACCTCCTAAAATTAATGGCCTATCACGCCTTTTTCCCCGAGGAGCTTCAGCAACGGATTTTGCGAAAATGCACTCAAAAAATCGATTTTACAGTAAGTCAATTTCATAATTCACGCACCGATACCGTACGTATTGCTTATATTAAGACGAGTAGTTTTTACCGGTTTCTAAATTATTTCACCACGCCCGAATTAGATGACAAAATTCGAACGCTTTTAAATATTGTCGTCGATGCATATAATGACAAAACGCATTCGTCAGCCGATACGGTAATGGTGGCTATGGCGGCGTATAAGCCTTTTGACGAAGAATTGGAGGAGACGTTAAGGAACAACCGAGATGTTGTTTTTGGGAATCCGAACGCTACCTCTCGATCTACGTCAAGTTTCAATTGGCGCGTTTTTTTGGTCATTGTTTTTGTCTTATTCAAAATAGCCGTTTTATCCAACCGATGTGATAATGATTCCAATTCGTCCCCCGTCGAATTTGAAGGGTTGACGATAGATTCATCTCAAGTAAAGATTGACCGGTATTACACTCAAATGCGCTTTAAAATAGACAGTTTTCAGGTGTTTTTAACCCAATTTGATCCGTCAAAAATTACGCAAGTCAAACCTAAAGATCGTTTGGTTACGGGGAGTAATCCCTTCACCACTTTTTATAATGATCCTCCGGCAAATGCCGAAATGAAGACCTTCCAGATCATCCGGAATAAGTCGGATTATGAAGTGATTGTGTTGGAACATATCGTGGTCTATGACAGTATAAAAATGCCGACCAAAGCGCATTATATCAAACCTTTTTCCACTTTGCAACTCAATACGAATGATCAAGCTAAACGAATTTTGAACTTTTACGCTGGACGACAGTTGGCCTCATTTCAAGATCCATCCAAGCATTATTTTATTGGTAATCATTCGGAAGTGGAATACCGATTTAGCGTCTTGGCATCCAATGCTAAAGCGCTCATACAAGAAGATTGCCTTTATACAGGAACAATCGAACTCATGGCAGAAAAAGGAGTTCTTCGATTTGCAGAAAAAGGAGGTAACTCGGTGGCCCAATCCATACAAGATAAGGCGGTCATCGAATAAAAAAACCCGACTTGAGGTCGGGGTGATTGTTTTATGAAAAGCCAAGTTTTTGACGTACCCGTTGCAAAACACCCTCAGCAATGGCACCCGCTTTGTGTGCCCCTTTTGCTAAAAAGGCATCGACTTCATCCAAGTGATTCATATAGTATTCGTAGCGCTCGCGTTCGGTTTTGAATTTTTCACAAATCAATTCAAACAAGGCCTGTTTGGCATGTCCATAACCGTAATTTCCTCCTTCATAATTTTGACGCATTTGCGCCACTTGAGCCGCATCGCCCAATATATTATACAAAGCAAAAACCTTACAAGTGTCCGGATTCTTGGGTTCTTCAAGCGGTGTACTGTCGGTTTCGATACGCATGATTTGCTTGCGCAGCGCTTTGTCGTCTACAAAAATGGTAATGGTATTGTCCCGAGATTTACTCATTTTTTGACCGTCGGTACCCGGAATATATTGCGTTTCTTCGTTTAGGCTCGCTTCGGGCAGTACAAAGGTTTCTCCCATTTGATGGTTAAAACGCGCTGCCACATCACGCGTGATTTCTAAATGTTGCAACTGATCTTTTCCTACCGGCACAAATTCGGCATCATACAATAAAATATCGGCGGCCATCAACATTGGATAGGTAAACAATCCCGCATTGACATCTTCCAAACGATCGGCTTTATCCTTGAACGAATGCGCTAAAGTAAGGCGCTGAAAAGGGAAAAAGCAACTCAAATACCACGACAATTCTGCCGTTTGCGGCACATCGCTTTGGCGGTAAAAAATCACTTTGTCGGTATCCAATCCACAAGCCAACCACACGGCTGCGGTGCTATAGGTGTTCGCCCGAAGGGTTTCCCCGTCTTTAATCTGGGTGACCGAATGCAAGTCGGCGATAAACAAAAACGTCTCGTTGCCTGGTGTTTGCGACATTTCAATGGCTGGAAGTATGGCGCCCAAAAGATTGCCTAAATGAGGCGTGCCCGTACTTTGTATGCCCGTTAGAATTTTTGCCATAGTTTTTCAATTGTGTCGCAAATGTAAACTAAAATTGCTTTATTTTTGGCGCTATGCGTGCGTTTAAAATAATTTTTTGGACCCTTTATCGGATTTGGTTTTACATCGTAGTAGCGGTACCCATTTTGGTATTATTCCCGTTTTTAGTGGTCTCCATTTTAAAAGAACGTTGGTATCCTTATTTTTTTAGGTTGGCACGAATTTGGGCCAAATGCATACTTTTCGGCATGGGATTTCAATACAAAGTTACAGCCTTGCAAGAGCCTGAACCCGGAAAGAGCTATATGTTTATTGCCAACCATACCTCGATGACTGATATTATGTTGATGTTGGCTACGGTTCGCAACCCTTTTGTTTTTGTCGGCAAAAAAGAGTTGGCAAAGATTCCTTTGTTTGGGTTTTTTTACAAACGCACTAGTATTCTGGTCGATCGTGGCAATCCCAAAAGCCGGCATCAAGTATACCTTCGCGCCCAAAGACGCTTACAAATGGGATTGAGTATCTGTATTTTCCCCGAAGGAGGCGTCCCTGACGAAAGGGTGTTGTTGGACGAATTTAAAGACGGCGCTTTCCGATTGGCTATTGAACACCAAATTCCAATTGTTCCTATGACCTTCTTTGATAATAAGGAACGTTTTTCCTATACGTTTCTAAGTGGTAGCCCAGGAAGAATGCGGGTAAAAATACATCCATTTATAGAAACACAAGGGTTGCTTTTGGAGGCTAAAAAGGAGCTCAAAGATCAGGCAAGACAAATTATTTTAACGGATTTGCAAGAAATTAATTAGGGCGTTCCCCCTCCATACTTCCGGGGTCAGGCTTTCCGTTGCAATCCGGCACCTCCGTAAACTCCGGCACCGGGATTTTCACTGCAATCCTTAACGCAGACAAAAAGAGTGTCCGGCCGAGACACTCTTTTTTGTTACACTCCGGAGAGTAGTAACACCACTTAACTAAATTAATTACTATTTTTTAAAACGTATACACCACTCCCGTATACAATCCCATGAGGTAGGGTCTGAAATTTCCTGCATCACTTCGATAGGGATTAAATTGGTATTTGAAAGTGGGTTCTACCCTTGCTTGCCAATTTTTGAAAAAGCGATAATGCATGCCCAAGCCCAGGTTTCCACTAAAATGAACCGGGTTGAGGTTGGTCGCCTCTCCAATAAGGAGATTCAATGTATTGGATTGCAAATAGACTTCATTTTGATTGAGCACAAACGTACTCATACCGCCCAACACTTGTAATCCCCATTTTTTGGATCCAAATTGGTACGCCAATTCTAGAGGAATTTCCAAATAACCGGTACGTTGCACAATCGATCCTTCAAACATTTCTGTCATTCGGTTGTAGGGGCGAACGTTGTTGAGACTTTCAATAACAATGTTGGAGCCTACTGCATTTAATGATATGTTTTGAATGCGACTGCTAACTTCAGGACGCATATAATACATAATACCATCGGTTTCATAGCCCAAACGAACCATGTTGACTCCCGATCGTAGGGTGAGTTTATCGTTTAACGCATAACCAACACCCAATCCATAACTGAAATTCTCTGCGGTGTAACGCTTTTCATTTTCCGTTAAGGAGGGATCTAAAGGAGAGCCTTGCGACAACGAACTGAAGTAAATAGGGGCGAGCTGTGTGCCAACTAGCCACCTATTTAATTTCGGTTCGGAAAAGGTTTTCTTTTCTTTTTCATGTAGCAATTCTTCCAACGCATTTTTAGATTTTTCGGCCACAGCAGTGCTGTCTATGGCCGTATGTAAAGGGGTATTGGAAACGATGGGTGAGGGTGTGACAGCATTGGTCACGGGATTAGTTGTATCGGAATGCAATGTATTCTCAGCATTCACAGCCAAACGTTCAGATCCAGAAGTGGGAACCGCTTGAGGAAGTTGTTGCTCTTCAGGGATAACAGTACTGTTGTTGTTGACCGGTTGATTAGAATTGCCATTACCCACAGCGGCTTGATGAGCTACCAACGAGTTTTTCGCTTGTACTACATAACCCTTGTTTTTTCGTTCTTTTTTTGAAGAAAAAGCGACCTCAGTGTTCCCATTACTCAACTTGTTTTTCACTTGAGCGGAAGTAGTCACTACGGGAGAAGAAGGTACACTAGTTGCTTTATTGGGTAAGGTTGTAACAGCTTCCTGATCTTCTGAACCTTCCATCGAATTTTTTCCATTGGTAACAGAAGGTGAAGAGGAGTTCGCTTTTCCGGGGTCGTTTACAACGACTGGGTTCGTTTCGCGAGAACTGGGTGTTACGGTTTCCCAAAACGGGACACGGATAAAGAGCCCGACTAAAAAGGCAGCTGCGATACCGCAATAAAACCACCAGATGGGAATAACGCGTCGTTTCTTTTTCTCCTGCAGTTTATCTTTGATGTTCAACCACAACGCTTCGTCGGGCTGCACCTCGAAGTCCTCGAGGGACTCTTGAAATCGCTTTTTGAATTCGTGTGGATGTTTCATTGTAGTTTGGGCATTTTTGAACTTCCGGTATGGAGTTCGATTTTTTGTTTTAAAATTAATTTTGCTCGGGATAAATTGGATTTGGAAGTGCCAACCGTAATTCCGAGCGCGTCAGCAATTTCTTGGTGACTGTACTCTTCAAACACATACAGGTTAAAAACCAGTCGATAGCGTTCGGGGAGTTCTTGCACGATACGAAATAAAAACTCGGGCGGGATACCTTCATCAATTTCGACTTCGACTTCGTCGGGGATATTTTCATCCACCACATTTAAGTAGTTTTTTTTTCGAAATTGTTGCAACAAATAGTTTACAAAAACCCGATGCAACCATCCGTCAAAGGAACCTTTAAATTCGTACTGCACAATTTTGTCAAAGACCAATAAAAACCCTTCTTGAAAATAGTCTTGGGCCTCATCACGATTGGGAACATACTTCAAACAAACCGCAAACATTTTACCCGCATACTGCCGGTATAATTGTTCTTGCGCTTGAATGTCTTTTTTTTGACATCCTTGTATGATTTGTTCTAAATCCAACCAGCTTCATTTTAATGATCTACTACAGCATCAAATTCTACATATTGATCTACCCCTTGTGCATCTTCGCCCAACCAAAATTTAAAATGATAGGTACCCAAAGTGGTCGGTCTAAATCGTAATGTAGCCGTGTACAATTCTTCATCTATGGGACACGTATTGTTGCCGCTTTTTAGACTTTCAATAGCAACGACTCGGTCAAAATCATGGGATTCATAGTAAAATTTACGGAAAACATGACATTGACTAGGCAACTTAAATTTCACTGGAATTTCCGTGATGCTGTCTTTGGCATATTGGTTCGGATTGGTTACTTCTGTAATGGCTGAAACCTGAATGTAGATGGGTTCATCTTCGGAAAGGTCGCAACCGGTAAACACAAGTCCAACAAGGAATACTACGGTTAACAGAATTTTTTTAATCATGGATATTATTTTTTATTAGGATGCACTGATGTTAAAAAGGTTGCGTGAAGTTCAAAAAAAATCCCGATTTTTTCAAACCGGGACTTAAGTGCCAAATTAATCGGCTTGCTCTTTTATGAGGTCTTTGATTTTTTGTTCCAATTCCTCAGCTAATTCGGGATTGTCTTTAATCAACAATTTCACCGCATCGCGACCTTGTCCCAACTTAGTGTCACCGTAACTAAACCATGAGCCTGATTTTTTGATGATTTCAAACTCGACGGCTAAATCAAGGATTTCTCCCGTTTTGGAGACGCCCTCGCCATACATAATGTCAAACTCAGCGGTTTTGAACGGGGGAGCTACTTTGTTTTTTACCACTTTTACTTTGGTGCGGTTCCCCAACACATTTTCTCCATCTTTAATTTGCGACGAACGACGGATGTCTAGACGTACCGAAGCATAAAACTTCAACGCATTACCACCCGTAGTCGTTTCGGGATTTCCAAACATCACTCCGATTTTTTCGCGCAACTGGTTGATGAAGAATACGGTACAATGGGTTTTGCTGATGGTTGCCGTCAATTTTCGTAAGGCTTGCGACATCAATCGGGCATGTAATCCCATCTTGGAATCGCCCATTTCTCCTTCGATTTCACTCTTGGGTGTTAAGGCAGCTACCGAGTCGATCACCACAATGTCAATGGCTCCAGAACGAATTAGGTTCTCAGCGATTTCCAACGCTTGTTCCCCGTTATCGGGTTGTGAAATAATCAAGTTTTCAATGTCCACACCCAATTTGGCCGCGTAATGACGGTCAAACGCATGTTCCGCATCAATGAACGCTGCAATGCCCCCTGCTTTTTGGGCTTCGGCAATGGCATGGAGGGTCAAAGTAGTTTTACCCGAAGATTCCGGTCCATAGATTTCAATAATACGACCCTTTGGATACCCATTCACCCCTAAGGCAAGGTCCAAACCCAACGAACCGGATGGAATCACTTCGACTTCTTCCACCGCTTTGTCTCCCATCTTCATTACGGTACCTTTACCGTAGGTTTTGTCCAGCTTGTCTAACGTCAGCTGTAACGCTTTCAATTTTGCTTCTTTTTCTGAACTCATTTTACATAAAAATTAAAGGCTGTTAAAGCCGTAAAAGTAACTATTTTTTCAGGACTAAATTAGTTTTCTCAAAAGTAGTTTTAAACAACGAGAAGCCGTACTTTTACAGTCAATTTTTTTTTTCACATGGAAAAACTGATTTCGTATCCCATCTCTGTGGTCTATTACCTTTGTTTTGGACTAACACTGGTGATTTTCCATCCAATACAGTGGATTTGTTTTAACGTTCTTGGGTATCAAGCGCATAAAAAAAGTGTCGATTATTTGAATTGGGTATTGATTGGTTGCACCCGAGTTTTAGGCACGCGTTGGACATTTTATAACCGACCACAAATTCCCCAAAATGTTCCCATTATTTTCGTGGCCAACCATCAAAGTTTATTTGATATTATTGGAATTATTTGGTACTTGCGCGCGCATCATGCTAAGTTTGTTAGTAAAAAGGAACTCGGAAAAGGCATTCCCTCGGTTTCCTACAATTTACGCCATGGCGGCTCGATTTTAATTGACCGCAAAGACCCTAAACAAGCCTTACCAACCATCAAAGGGTTGAGCGAATATATTGAAAAGCACCACCGATCTGCCGTTATTTTTCCTGAAGGAACCCGAAGTAAAACAGGAGCTACGAAAAAGTTCTCTGAAAATGGTTTGAAAATCTTATGCAAGTTTGCTCCTAACGCCGTAGTTGTGCCGATTACGATCAACAATTCATGGAAAATGACCAAATTTGGTTTGTTTCCCATGGGTTTAGGAAATCACATTAAATATACGATTCACGAACCCTTGGCAGTAAAAGAGTATGACTTTGCTACACTGTTTGAAAAAACAGAACAAGCCGTTAACAGTGCCATCCTAAACTCATAATTCATAACTCATAATTTATAATTATTTATAATGTCTATAAAAAACATCCGATTGGAAGTGATGCAATTCCTTGAAAAAAGCATCGATAGCTTTGTTGACGAATACCTCGTTCCCGTTGAAAAAATTTGGCAACCTACTGATATGTTGCCTGATTCTCAGAAAGAGAATTTTATCGAAGAAGTGCGCGAATTGCGTGAAATTGCTAATGATTTACCCTATGATTTCTGGGTCGTGATGGTAGGCGATACCATAACTGAAGAAGCGTTACCCACCTATGAATCCTGGTTAATGGAAGTAGAAGGCGTCGACAATGAAGGTCGCAACGGTTGGTCGAAATGGGTGCGGCATTGGACCGGTGAAGAAAACCGTCATGGGGATGCTTTGAATAAATATTTATACCTGTCGGGCCGTGTCAATATGCGAGAAGTAGAAATTACAACGCAACATTTGATCAATGACGGTTTTGATATCGGCACTGGAAAAGACCCGTACAAAAACTTTGTATATACCAGCTTTCAAGAATTGGCCACCTATATTTCGCACAACCGTGTGTCACAATTGGCCAAAGAATTTGGAGATAAAAAGTTGGCGCGTTTGTGTAAAATGGTCGCTGGGGATGAAATGCGTCACCATTTGGCGTATAGCGAATTTGTAAATCGTATTTTTAAAGTAGATCCTAGCGAAATGATGTTGGCGTTTCAATATATGATGAAACAAAAAATTACCATGCCTGCCCATTTTTTGCGTGAATCGGGAGAAAAAATTAGTTCCGCTTTTGAAGAGTTTTCGAATTCAGCACAGAAAATCGGAGTTTATACAGCCAACGATTACGTGGATATTCTTCGCAAATTAACTGACACTTGGGAAATTGACAAGATTTCAAGTTTGACCGATGAAGCGGAACGCGCTCGTGATTATTTGATGAAATTACCCGATCGTATGGCACGGATTTCCGATCGTTTGGTCTTGCCAGAAGAAACCAAAAAATTCAAGTGGGTACAACCAGCTTTAACACTTTAAAATGGGGATTGTTGATGCGACTGTTGTTTTTGTAAAACAACAGCTGGAAGGTGCCGAAGCGGGGCACGATTGGTTTCACATTGAACGGGTTTATCGCAATGCCTTGCATATTGCTGATCAAGAAAATTGCAATCGTGAAGTAGTGCAATTGGCTGCTTTGTTGCACGATATTGCCGATAGTAAATTCCACGGAGGTGATGAAAGCATCGGACCCCAAACAGCGCGTACTTTCTTAGAAAGTCAAAACGTTGAAGCGGCAACGATTAATCATGTGGTAAAAATCATTGAAAATATTTCGTTTAAAGGCGGAAATACAACACGCACATTTTCTTCGTTAGAACTCGATATCGTACAAGATGCCGATCGTTTGGATGCCATTGGTGCAATAGGTATTGCTCGAACTTTCAATTATGGAGGTTTTAAAAACCGCCCGTTGTATGATCCATCCATTGCACCCAACATGCACATGACCAAGGAGGAATATAAGGCGAGTCAAGCTCCGACGCTCAATCATTTTTATGAAAAACTTCTTTTGTTAAAAGACCGAATGAATACTTCTACAGGAAAAAAATTGGCCGAAGACCGCCATCGTTTTATGGAAGTTTTTTTAGCCCAATTCTATGCCGAATGGGAGGGGGAAAAATAAAAAAAGAGAACCGATGAAGTTCTCTTTTTTATTTGTTTAAGGGATACGGGTCAGTACCGAGAGGTAAGGTACCCCGCCAATATCAAATCGTACTTTTAGTGTTGTTGAATTCAAAATTAGAATTTCACCAGTAACCGAAGTATTGTCGGCATACGTAACAGTGAAGGTGTTGTTGTTTTTGGTCCAAACGCCAATATCTATGGTTTCGTCACAATCCAAATCATAATAATGATCTCGAAGCGCTCCATTGGCAGCAATTTCTGTAAAATCTTTCACACAACCCGGAGAGTGCTCGTAGGGGTCTAAAATTTCTTGATTGTTAACGATACTGCCTTCTTGGGTAAATTGCCATTTACCCACAATAGATGGTGCTTGGGCTTCATCATTGTCATTTTTACTACAACTTAAAACGGTAAATGCCAAAAAGGCAAGGCATAGGATTTTTTTCATGTTTCTATTATTATTTCCAATTTGTTAATATAGTTTCTATAAGAAACTAATATGCTATTATCGATTTTTTCCTAAATTAAAAGATTCATAATTAAGCATATTTGATGATCCTAAAAATTTATTTTCTTTATCAAAATATCCGAAATCAATTTTCTTTTCCAAATCACCATTTCTGTTTTTGATTTTGTATTCATGTTTAATAATAAATCCAACAATATTTTTGTTATCGGTTATTTTGGATAGCCTAATGCTATCAGAAGAATTAGCTTTTAAAATAGCCTTCAAAGAGTTAATTGTATTTTGTCTACCTTCATTAACATCTTTAAATAACTCGGGATGAGATTTTAAATTGTTCTCCTGAATACTTAATTCATTATCAAGGATTTTTAATCTTAAATCAGAATTTTCAGCTTCAAGCTTTAATAGTTTATTTGAAGAAAGCTCACTTTCAGTTAATGTATCAGAAACTGTTGCTGAAATAAACTCATAAGAATTAGGATAATCTGCACTTTTAATAATGTGATCTTTTAATGAAGATTCAAAAGGATTTTCGCTTTTTCCTTTACCGCAGCCTAAAGCCACTATAAATGTAAAAAATAATACTTTTTTCATGTTTGTAAAATTATATGTTAATTATTTTCCTGGAAAAGTGGCTTTCCGTTTTTCTAGGAAAGCGGTTGTGCCCTCTTTAAAATCTTCGGTTCCAAAACATTTTCCAAACGATTTAATTTCTGTTTTGAACCCTTCTTTGGTATCCATCAACCCCGCATTGACCGCTTTGATGGCGTAACTGATGGCTACGGGCGAATTTTTGGCAATTTTAGCAGCGATTTCTTGGGTAAACTCGAGTAAGGAAGCCTGTGGCACTACATGGTTAACGAGACCATAATTTTTGGCGGTTTCCGCATCTATCATGCCCGCCGTCATAATCATTTCCATGGCGCGCCCTTTTCCAACCAACTGTGGTAAACGTTGCGTACCTCCATAACCTGGAATAACGCCTAAGGTCACTTCGGGTAAGCCCATTTTAGCATTGTCGGAAGCAATTCTAAAATGACAAGACATGGCCAATTCCAATCCACCACCCAAAGCAAAACCATTGACTGCTGCAATGACTGGCGTTTTCATGTTTTCGACAAAATCAAATAGAATTTCTTGTCCTAAAGCGGCCAATTGCGCGCCTTCTTCAATAGAAAAATGTGCAAATTCAGAAATGTCGGCGCCCGCTACAAAGGCTTTTTCACCGGATCCAGTTAATATAATTACTTTAATAGTCTCCTCGGCATCCAATTGCGCTAGAGCATCGTGCAATTCTTGAATCGTTGCTTTGTTCAATGCATTGAGTTTGCTCGGGCGATTGATGGTGATGGTGGCCAAATGACCTTCGGTGCTTACGAGAATATTTTCAAATGTCATAGGTATATTTTTTAAGGATTTATGCGTGGTAATGTTACTTTAAACGTAGTGCCTTTGTGCGATTCGGACTCAAAAGTAATGGTTCCTTTGTAATTTTCAATAATATTTTTAATGATCCCCAACCCGAGTCCCATACCGCTTGTTTTGGTGGTAAATTTCGGTTCAAAAATCCGCTCTTGATAATCGGGGTCAATTCCAACCCCGTTGTCTTTAACCAAAATAACCACCCCTTCCCAATTTTGGTATACACTAACTTGAATGCGTTTTTCCTCTTGCATTTCAGGAATGGCTTGGATGGCATTTTTGACCAAATTTGTAATAATACGAATGAGTTGCGTGCGATCCATAACCGTAATGATTTCTGGTTCGGCCGACTGAAACTCAATGAAATCTTCATTAAAAATATCCAAGGAAAATTCTACAACTTCGACCACATTTAGCGTTTCATTTTGCTGTGCAGGCATCGAGGCAAAGTTAGAAAAGGCTGAAGCTACCGCCGTCATCGTGTCGATTTGCTGAATCAAGGTTTTGGTGTAATCATTGAGTTTCTGGCGTAAATTCGGGTCGTTTTCATCAAATTTTCGCTGGAAACTTTGCACGGTTAAGCGCATCGGGGTCAACGGATTTTTGATTTCATGAGCGACTTGTTTTGCCATTTCGCGCCAGGCTTGTTCCCGTTCGGATTGTGCCAACATCGAGGCACTTTCTTCCAGTTTATCCACCATCGCATTGTATGCTTTAATCAAAGAGTTAATCTCACGACTGTTGTCTTCAATCATGATTTTTTCATTTTTTTGATTCAAACTCGTTTCATTGATTTTGTCGGAAATCGTTTTGAGCGATTGGGTAATATAAGAAGAGAGGAAATACGCCAAGGCAAAGGCAATAATAAGCATGAAAAAATACACCTGACTAAGCCGCACCAAGAAATTCTGAATTTCATTCTCGTATATACTGTCGTCCTCAACGTAGGGAAGATTCAGGATTCCCAGCGGTTTAAACCGATCGTCTTTAATTTGGGTAAACGAAGAACGAATTTTCAACCCATCCATATTTTTGATGTCGACATACCGCTTCTCAATCGAGGATTGAACGAGTTTGAGTATGTATTTTGGAATGGGAGGCGAAATGCTATCGACGGCAAAGGAAGCTTTGGACGATTTCAACAAATTTCCTTTTAAACTGTAAATATTAATTTCGACACTGTGAATATCGGAGAGTTCGTGAATTTTATCTTTAAAAATCAACGGTAAATTTTTCTCCGTTAACGGGTAAGTGGTATTGGATAAAATGTAATTGATGTGCTCCCGAACCGCATCTTCCTTGCGCTCCAAACGCTCTTGATGGTAATTTCGCGCTTCACTTTTGAACTGAAACAATGAAATCGACGCCATTAATATCGATGCAATCAAAATCAATACAATCATCGCCAGGAAAATCCGGATACGAAGGGAGAGCATGGATATTTTAAAATTTGACAGCACGTAGAATTATAAATTATAAATTATAAATTATGAATTATGAATTATGAATTATGAATTATGAATTGTTTTTCTTTCTAATATTCTTATAAAATTTGAAGCCGAGCATAATGAGTATTGAGAATCCGATAATCCCCACCACCCCGTAAATCCAGTCGATGGCATTTTTTAAGATGACCAAAAACACAACGGCAAAAAGGATAATGGTAGCGCCTTCGTTCCATAAACGCATAAAGTTGGAAGAATAGCGGGTGTCATCGTTTTGCAACTGCTTGTAAATTTGATGGCATTTTAAATGATACGCCAAAAGAAGCACTACAAATCCAAGTTTCACTTGCATCCAAGGCATGTACAACCACTCTGGATTCAAATGAAGTAAGGTCAGGGCAAATAATGTCGCCAACACTGCACTCGGCCAAGTGATGATATACCACAAGCGATAGGTCATGATTTTGTATTGCGCCCCCAAGATTTCTTTTTCGGGAGAAGGTTTACTTTGCGCTTCAATTTGGTACACAAACAACCGGACAATGTAAAAGAGTCCGGCAAACCAAGTAATCACAAAAATCAAATGCAAGGCTTTGATGTTGTTGTAGAGATCCATTTATTTTGGTTTCAAGTTTATTTCGCTTCGCTACATCAGTCGGCTAAAGCCTCATGTCAGGTTTCAAGTTGTTAAACAAAAAACCCCTATTTTTTACTCCATTCATTAACCCAATTGGCCACCACTTGACACCATTCGTCTTCATCGTTTAAACAAGGAACGGCAAAAAATTCCTCCCCATCGTTTTCGATAAATTCTTCGTTGGCACGCATGGCGATTTCCTCCAAAGTTTCCAAACAATCCGAGACAAATGCAGGGGTAACTACGGCCAATTTTTTGACCCCTTTCTTCGGCATTTTATTGATTTCTACATCGGTATAGGGTGTTAACCATTTGTCACCTGCTAAACGCGATTGGAAGGTTTGGCTGTATTTTCCCTCAGGAATACCCAATAATTCAACCACTTGGCGCGTCGTTTCAAAACACTGATGACGGTAGCAAAATTCATGCGCCGGAGACGCCGTGACACAGCATTTGTTATCAATGGTACAATGCGACTTAGTCACATCGGTTTTGCGAATATGGCGTTTTGGAATACCATGATATGAAAACAATAAATGATCATATTCAAAACCTTCCAAATGTTTTTTGATTGAATGGGCTAATGCTTGGATAAAATCAGGTTTATTGTAAAATGCTGGAACTTTGGTAATCTTCATTTCTGGGAAATGCTTTTGTTGCAATTCGTCAGCCAACGCCCAAATCGTTGTCGTAGAAGCCATAGCATATTGTGGATATAAGGCCAACAACATCACGTCGGTCACCCCTTTGTCTTTTAATTCTTGTAACCCTTTTTGAATGGTCATGGTGCCATAACGCATGGCCAAAGCTACCGGTACATCCACGAGTTTTTCCAACTTTTGGTGCATTTTTTTGGAAATTACAATAAGTGGCGAACCTTCTTTGGTCCAAATTTGACTGTACGCTTCCGCTGATTTTTTTGGGCGCGTTTGCAAAATTATACCGCGAACCAACAAAGCTCTTAATAAATAAGGAACGTCAATAACGTATTTATCCATTAAAAATTCATCCAAATACGGCTTTACATCTTTTGGGGTCGGACTTTCAGGCGAACCGAGATTGACTAATAATACTCCTTTCATTTGTAGCAATTTATTTTTTTATTAATATAACTTCTTTTTTGATTTTGTACATTAGGTATTGACTTGTAAACTCATCAAGTATTTTTTGGGCGTGGTACCAAATTTTTTCTTAAACGCCGCAATAAAGTGACTCCCCGTGCTGTACCCCACTTTGAGTCCCACTTCATTCACATTATACGAACCGCTATCCAAGAGTTTTCGGGCATAATCCATTTTGTAATCAAACAAAAAACCATACACCGTGTCGCCGTAGATTTGTTTGAACCCCATTTTTAATTTTTTCAAATTCAACCCCACTTGATCGGCCAATTCCTGCAAACCAGGCGGTTCGGCCATGTTAGCAATTACGAGTTCTTTGGCCTTGCGGATTTTTAATACATTCTCCTCATCAATCAAAAACGGACATTGTTCGGCATTCGGATCTTCCGAGCGGTTAAAGTACAAACTCAGCAACTCATATCCCTTTCCTTTGTAATAGAGATTTTTGATGGAAGGATTGAGATTGTAATGAAACAGTTGACTCAACACGATGGCCATCGACGGACTAATATTGTGTTCTTTATAATATTTCTTATCGATGTTTTCCTCACTCAGAAACGGAATGTTTTCAGTGTCGGAAGAAAACAATTTGTGTAGCTTTTTGATCGAAATCAAAATCGAAATCAACCACGTATTGGGCGAAACTTCTAGTTGAATCGGCAATTCTTTCTGAGGATTATAAAACAATAATGATTTTTCTTCCTTTAATTCCAACGCATAATTGCCATCGTTGAATACGAATTTGGCTTTCCCTTTTAACCCAAAATGAAACTGAATAAGTCCTTGTGAAACAGCACGTTTTACAGGATAATTTTCCGTTCCATCATTTTGAAAACGAATCAACAAAAAATCTTCTTCAATTTTTATTTCTTCAAAAGAACCCATAGCGATATTTTTTCGTATTTGATACCCAACGGAAGGCAATCTTATTATTTAGAATGAATCTACATAATGTCGTTGTCAAGCCCCGTGATTGGTACAAATTTAAAATAAATAACGGAAAAAATTCGAATCGCGTTAGAAATTACATCAAGCGACACAAAAAGTCCTTAGAGCGTTATTTTTTAAATTTGGTAACCCCGTAACTTTGTTGAACTTTTAGGAAAGAGCCCCTACATGGAAAACGGAATTAAGATTAAACATTCCTCCTTTTATGCAATTGGATTGAGCTACAAGAAAGCCGATGCTGAGACGCGTGGTCGTTTTAGTTTGGATGCGGTGGCTCAAGCGAAGCTATTACAACAAGCACAAGAAGAAAATATAGAGTCGTTAATTGTAACGTCTACTTGTAACCGAACCGAGATTTATGGTTTTGCACAACATCCCTTTCAATTGATCAAATTGTTGTGTGAGAACAGCCGCGGAACCGTCGAAGAATTTCAAAAAGTAGCTTACGTTTACAAAGGGGCTGATGCTATAAACCACATGTTCCGTGTGGGAACGGGTTTGGATAGCCAAATTTTAGGTGATTTTGAGATCATTAGTCAGTTGAAAACCGCTTTTGCACAAAGTAAAGAAGAACAATTGGTGAATGCCTTTTTGGAGCGTTTGATCAATTCCGTAATTCAAGCCAGTAAAAAAATAAAAACGGAAACTGAAATTTCTACGGGAGCCACTTCGGTTTCTTTTGCAGCGGTGCACTATATTTTTAAGAATGTAGAAGATATCGCCAACAAAAACATCTTGCTTTTTGGAACGGGTAAAATTGGGCGAAATACCTGTGAAAACCTGGTGAAACACACCAAACACAGTCATATTACCTTAATTAACCGCACCAAAGATAAAGCCGAACGCTTAGCGCGAAAACTCAATGTCATCGTGAAAGATTATGCCGATTTACAATTGGAAATCCAAAACGCCGATGTATTAGTCGTGGCAACAGGAGCGCAAAATCCAACGGTAGACAACGCAATTTTGAATTTAAAAAAGCCGTTGACGATTTTGGATTTATCCATTCCCAAAAATGTGCATGAAAATGTGATGGAAATTCCCGGGGTAACCTTAGTACACATGGATCAATTAGCACAAATCACCGACGAGACTTTGGAAAATCGCAAACAATACATACCAGCGGCCGAGGCGATTATTGAAGAAATTAAAGAAGAGTTTATCGCGTGGACCAAACAACGTAAATTCGCGCCAACCATTCATGCTTTGAAAGCTAAGTTGAATGCGATTAAGGAAGGCGAATTGAATGTGCAACGCAAAAAAATGTCCAATTTCGACGAAGAACAAGCGGAAATTATAACCGCTCGCATCATACAAAAAATTACCAACCATTTTGCCAATCATCTTAAAG
>NZ_JAIXWA010000075.1 GCF_027482425.1 Flavobacterium sp. | reverse complement strand
ATTTGATAGATGGTATTTAAATAGCACTTTCAACGAATTTGTAACGAAAATTGATAACGTTATTAATTGTGAAGCTAATGGAGAAGCGTACTTACTTTATACTTCTTTATTATACCATAATGACAACCCAAATATTGAGTATGTTGTCACTGCATACAATAGCATTGAAGAAGTTTTAAATTCAAAATAAACAAAACCACCGCAAGCAGCCGCATGTCGCAATAATGATTTATATTGATAATTGCAATTGTATTGCAATCATTATTAAAAGATAAAAATTATCAAATCGATGTACCTTATTTGTACCTCATTTCATTGAAGCCCTTTAAAATCAATAACTCATTATTTCTGTATCGGAAAATAAGTTCTGTAACCAGTTCCAATCCCGAAATATCGTACGCCTCAAACACGATTCTTTGAGAGCACCTTGGAAGCCTTGTGGAGAAAAAAGACCTTAATCACCGCATAAATCAGAATCAAGATGCCAATTTATATTCATCAACTCAATAATTGGACCGATTTTCAATGGAATGAGCAGGATTTTATTTCGCTTGAATCGATTTAATAATACAACGTAAATCCCAACATTTTACAAGCCGCATACTGCTTTTCGTGAAGGACTTCGGTCAGTTCAACCACCGACGCATACTGCTGGGATAGGGCAAAAAACAGCCCGTCTACGTCAAAACTCCACAAAGGTACACGGTGGGCATACCCTGAAATGGATTGGGCGCCGGTTACATCGAGGACATACTGCGCCGTTTCCTCGTCTAAAACCAATTGCTTCGTGTTGGCAAAATGCAACCGCTTGCCCGTTAACTTGCCTTCAAACGCGTCGGCCAATTCATATAAATCGTACTGATAGCCATCGACTTCCAGCACCGAACCTTGTCCCCCTACCACAAAATACAACGCAGGGTACCGACCCGATTGCCGATCTTCGCGCACCCAATGGTGCCAATACGACTCCATCATTTCCATACTCTCACAAGGACCGTGAATACTGGTCAACCCAAAATCCAAAGCCCATTGTGCCAAAATCGTTTCTACCGAAATGCCCGGCAAAGCGCCCATGCCCTCCAAACAATAGATTCGCATATCGTGTTCGCAATCTTCCATCGTTAACGCTCTTTTAGATTACGAAAATACGCTAAAAAAATAAGGGTTTTTATGCACTACTATTTTCGATAAACGGCATTTTTTTAAAGATGAATAAAATAATTCAACCTATTAAACCCTATTTTTCGTACATTTAACGAATTGTAATCCTGTCAATAACTCAAACCAATCTATAATCTTGAAAAAAATTGCAACATGGTTGGGACAGAAACCACGTTTAGCAGGCATACTAGCTTTCTTTTTTTTAGTGCCTTTTGTCTATTTTGCTATCTCCCTTCGTTATAAAATTATTCAGGAAAACGAACAACGGGAGATGTCCAATATTTTAAACGTAGTACAGCGAAACATCGCTCAGATGTATAAAAACAGCTATACGACCACCTTAACCTTGGCTTTTACTATTAATGATCAAGGCAACCCTGAGGACTTTGAAAAAATAGGGAAACAATTGATCGAATCCAACCCGGCCGTCGATGCGGTGCAACTCCTTCCCGGTGGGGTCATTCGATATATTTATCCAATGAAAGGCAACGAACCAGCTTTAAATTATGATGTGCTGCATTCGCCTGATGTGCGGCAAGAGGCCTTACTCTCCATGAAAAACCGTACCTTTTATTTTGCAGGACCTCTCCCTCTTAAGCAAGGTGGAATTGGCATAGTCGGTCGTTTACCTGTTTACAATAAAAATACCTTTTGGGGATTTTCAGCCGTGGTCATTCGCATGGAAACATTGATACGCCAATCGGGGATTGCTGACATAGATGATACCAAATATTTCTTCCAATTTTCAAAAACAGACCCAAGAACGGGTAAAGAAGTATTTTATCTAAACCCAAATGAAAATACGAAAGATAAATTCTTTATCAAAGAAATCATTAGTGAAGGTAATTGGAATATTTATCTTGTTTCCCGTCAAGGTGACAATATGTTATATCAAGTATATACTTCACTTATATTGGGGTTTTTACTTTGTCTCATCTTTGGACTTTGGGTGTATTCAGTTATGAAAAAACCAGCTGAACAGCATATGCTGATTTTGGAACAAGCTAAAATACTGGTAGAGAATGAGGTAAAATTTAAAACACTTTTTGAGCAAGCCCCCGTTGGGATTGCTAATGTAGCTGTAGACTCAGGCGTTTTTTTACAAATCAATACCCAAATGTGTAAAATTACTCAGTTCAATGAGGAGGAACTCAAAACAAAGCAACTTTCTGAATTACTTTCGGAAGAGGATTTAGAACGGCTTCAACAGGGCATTCAGGAGGTACAGCAAAATCCAGATGAGAATTTCTCAATGGAGACAGAAATACTGACCCAAAACGGAGGTAAAACATGGGT
The DNA here is from genome assembly GCF_027482425.1 of Flavobacterium sp. Lineage (GTDB taxonomy): Bacteria > Bacteroidota > Bacteroidia > Flavobacteriales > Flavobacteriaceae > Flavobacterium. Next base: position 4,400 of record NZ_JAIXWA010000075.1, on the reverse strand, counting down.
TAACTTGGTGGTAGCACCATTGGGTCAAATCGAAGAAACCCAACACCAATGCATCATTATCTTGGAAGATATTGATCTGAAAAAAAATACGGAAGACGAATTGCACAAATCGTTTGATTTGGTCAATGAACAGAACAAGCGTTTACTCAATTTTTCCTATATCGTTTCACACAATTTACGCTCCCACTCAAGCAATATTAAATCTATTGCCACTTTGATGGATGAAGCCGAGTCTCCCGAAGAACAAGAAGAATTGATGGAAATGCTTAAAAAAGTATCGCTCTCTCTTCAAGAGACTATGGGTAACTTGAGTGAGGTAATTAACATCCAATCGAATTTAGGATTACATAAAGAATTACTGCCCTTAAAACATACCATTGACAGTACTTTAAACGCTTTGAGTGAACAAATCCATCGAAAACAAATTACAGTTTTGGTCGAAATAGATGAGAATGCAACCGTAACACACAATGCGGCTTATCTCGAAAGTATATTATTGAATTTAATTTCTAATGCAGTGAAATATGCCGCGCACGATCGAAATCCACTTATAAAAATCAAATACGATAGCGCGCAAAAAGTATTATCCATCGGCGATAATGGCATTGGTATTGACTTAAAGAAACACGGTGCTAACATCTTTGGCATGTATAAAACCTTTCATAAAAATGCTGATGCCAAAGGACTAGGTCTTTTTATTACTAAAAATCAAATCGAAGCTTTGGGGGGCAAAATCAATGTGGAAAGCGAACCCAATGTGGGGACAACCTTTACCATTCAATTTGCATCCGATTAATGAACTTGCAGTTTGATTGTTTTTTGTTGGGTTTCCGATTGAAGTTGTAAAATATACAACCCTGGAGCAATTCCTTCCAAGGATAAGAAACCTGAAGTGACAAGGGTATGTTCCGAAATTTTCTTACCGCTCATATCCCAGAGGAAACATTGCGTGGGTTCGGTTATATTTTGCACCTGAACCTGTCCTTTGGCTGGATTGGGGTAAACCCAAAGCGCTGAAGTTTCTAGTTCTGGATTTTGAAGGGCAAATGACCAAGGCTCACCAAAATTAGAACCGAAAATATAATTGGCCAACAAGGGATAATCAATAAACGGATTCCGATTTTGTTGCCAAGTAGCAATGTAATTGTTGCGGTGCATTTCAAAATCATCAGCAGGGTCTGCTAGATTCCAAGCCAACAGGGAAGCTAAATCGCCCATCTGACCTACCGTACTATCGACCGGATTGCCATTGACCAAACTAAGGCCGTTATAGCGAACCGCCATGTAAAACAATGCGCGCGCTACATCACCTCGCCAACTGCCTTGATTTCCTGTGGGTCCATTGTAATCCGAACCGTAATCGCGATTGCTTCGCGACGTATTTTCGGAGCCATCTTCGGCACGAATATGATGGGCATCCGAATGACCTGCCAAAATATCATCGGGTCCTGTGGGCAACCAAATAGTAATACCGTCAGAGAACGAAGAAGTCCCGTCCGCAAATCCCCCACGCGATTGTGGCCAAATATGTTCACGATTCCAAACGCCAACATTGCTGCTACCAAGTTGATAATCCAATTTTGAACGGGGACTTTCGACATACATCATCCAAACCTGACTGCCATTTTGCGGATTACGATCGGCCTCGAGAAGCATATCGGTTACATCGCCATACGAATGTGCGCGCACCACTGCTGGGTTGGCAACAATGTCTTGTACAGCTTGGCGCAACGCATTGCCCGACAAACCTTCCAAACTATCGTAATAGCCATTGGGTATTGTTGGTATAACCACTCCATAGGTAGGATTTAAAGGCGTTCCCCAAGGAGAAACGATAAAATCATTATCATTGACCCGAACAACAATAGAATTGTTATTGAGTACATACCCTATGGGCACATTATTAACTTTAATCAACAATTCTTCATCGCCTTCATTGACCGTATCATCAACAATAAGTATCGCGGTCGATGCCGAAGTACTTCCTACGGGAATAGAAACCGTTTGGTTGCCACTGTAATCGAGGAGGGTAAAATTCCCATTGACGAGTACAAAATTGATAATGAGATTGGCTCCTGTCACCGCCGTATTGGTAGTAAAAGTGACCTGCATGGTTTGTCCCTCAATAATAGGGGAAGGTGTCGCGGTGATTGTGATTCCATTGAGTATGACTCCACTGCCATCATTATTGACCCCAGGGGTTGGTGTCGTCACTGCAAAAGTACCATTGGTGTTGCGCTGCATCGACTGGTTGGCAGCGTTTTGTGTTTGATTTTCATTAGTACATACCGTCAATCCAAGAGCCGATATTAGGGCTGTGGGTTGCGTGGTCGCGGCATTAGAATACGCGAAAGCATCGATTAAATTGGTGGTTGTTGCCAACGAATTTAGAGGAAAATCGGTCGCATTGGCTTGGTAAATAGCCACGACATCAGGTCCGTTTTGAATCGTAGCATTGGGTATAATAAAGGCGGGGGCTGGAGTGACTTGAGAATTTCCCAACAACAACAAAGCATTGACATCACTGGTTAATCCATCGAGATCAATCGCATAATAACTGGCGTTTTGAGCGCCCGAACCACCGTTGAAAAACACCAAACAATACCCATCCAAGAGCATATTGGGAGTAGCCGTTTTTAATTCAATGAACTCACGGGTGTCTGTCCCGGGCGTATCGGCGTCCAATTCGTTAATTACGATTTGGCCGTGCATAGCGGTTAAGCTACTGAAAAACAGCAGCCCCATCCAAAAACGGTAGGTCATATTCGTTAAATTCTGTAACACAAAGGTAAATTGAATTTTTAGAATACGGGGTTAATTCATACTTAAATCCGATGAATCCCAATTAATAAATGTATTTTTGTATTCAATTTTTAAAATTACAATAATGAAGAGATTTTATTTTGTCATGCTTGTTTCTAGCCTCTTTTTAGGTTGTCAATCGCCTGACAAATTCACGATTGAAGGAGATTTAGGTAAAGAAAATGACGGTAAAAAAGTGTATTTGCGATTTGAAAATCAGCTAGGCGTTTTAAAAGATGTGGATTCCTGTGAGGTGAAAGATGGTAAATTTGAGTTTGTAGGAAAAGCAACGTATTTGGATATTTTCACGGTTTCGGCGGATGATTTAAATATGGCGATGAACATCATTTTGGAGCCAGGTACAATTTCGATAAAGTTTGCTAAAAAGCCAGGTGATAAACCTCAAATTGGAGGTACCCCCTATAACGATCAATTGCAAGCCTTTAACGAAAAGTATATGCAGTTTGATGAGGACATTTACAACTATCAGAAGAAGAACTTTGATAAATTTAGAAAGGCTCAAAAGGAAAACGATTCGGTAACAATCAAAAAATTGTATGCAGCTGTTACTGCCATCAATACGAAAAAGTTTGATTATTTCAAGGAATATCCAACAAAGAATTCTTCTCATTTCATGTCAGTCATTTTAATCCAACAACGCTTGTTTTCGGGTGATACAGCTTTCATCGCCTTACGGGATGCGTATAAAAAACTGGATTCGAAACTAAAGGAAACACGCATTGGGAAGCAAGTGGAAGAACGGCTGAAAGCCATTGAAAATAGGCGTCTCAACAAACAAAAGGAGACGACAACCCCAGCCGTTAAAGCACAAGACTTTTCGGCCAAAAATCCAGAGGGAAAGACCATTTCGTTAAAACAGAGCATGGGTAAAGTGACCCTAATTGATTTTTGGGCTTCGTGGTGTCCTCCCTGCCGTAAGGAGAATCCGAATGTGTTGAAAATGTATGAAGCGTTACAACCCAAAGGACTGGCGATTATTGGCGTTTCGCTAGACACTTCGGCCGAGGCTTGGAAAAAGGCTATTGCGAAAGATGGGTTGACATGGACGCAAGTTTCGAATTTAAAAGGATGGAAAGACCCGATTGCCGTACAGTATAAAGTAGAGGAAATCCCCACTACCCTAGTATTGGATGCCCAAGGGACCATTGTCGCCCGCGGATTGACCGGGGAAGCCCTTCGTTCTAAAATTGAAACCCTTTTAAAATAAATGATTTTAGGGAACACCTTAGTAATCAAAACCCTAAATCCTATCCCTAAATAAAAAGCATAAAAACGTTTGGATAGGTTCAAACAGTTGCTATATTTGCAACCGCTAAGGAGGGGAGATACTCAAGCGGCCAACGAGGGCAGACTGTAAATCTGCTGGTTTTCACCTTCGCAGGTTCGAATCCTGCTCTCCCCACGAATAAATAAAACCTCAAAAAAAAATCGCCAAGTTCACTTGAGCGATTTTTTTTTGAGGTTTTATTTTCAGCGCGTAGCGCACAGGATGGGCGCTAGCCAATCCTGAATTCGTGAAAATTCCCTCTATCCTACTGAGCCAAGTTCACTTGAGCGATTTTTTTTTTTTGTCTTTT
>NZ_JAIXWA010000036.1 GCF_027482425.1 Flavobacterium sp. | reverse complement strand
TTCATTCTTGCAAGAGGGGTTCGATTCCCCTACGGGCTACAAAAAAAACAAGTTTAGAGTAACATTTAGTGTTACTGTTACTCAAATGGCCCGTTCGTCTATCGGTTAGGACTCAAGATTTTCATTCTTGCAAGAGGGGTTCGATTCCCCTACGGGCTACAAATTAGTTGTAAATTAGTTTTGTAAAACAAGGGTTTTGTGTCTCAAATCGTTGTTTTATTAGTTAAAACCAAAGTGATTACCGAGTAATTGTGGGAGGTTTTTCTTTTTTAACTAATAGTTATAAATAATTATTACAATTAAATTACAAAACAATGGCAAATCACAAGTCAGCGCTAAAGAGAATTAGAAGTAACGAGAAACGAAGAGTTTTAAACCGTTATCAACACAAAACAACACGTAATGCAGTAAAAGCGTTGCGTATGTCTACGGATAAATCAGATGCAGCAGCCAAATTGGCAAGTGTTATTTCTATGATTGATAAGTTAGCTAAGAAAAACATCATTCACGATAACAAAGCTTCTAACTTGAAGTCGAAGTTAACGAAACACGTAAACAAACTGTAATCTATTTTATAGTATAGTATGAAAAAAAGCCTCCAAACAGGAGGCTTTTTTGTATTATGTGTTCTGCTTTAAGTCCTCTAGCATTTCCCGGGTAATCGGTTTGGATAAAAAGTTCAAAACCATTGGGTAAGATTTCGACTTTTCGATGTCTTTCGGATCAATAGTAGAGGAGAGGACAATCACTTTTAGTTGAGGGAAAATTTCGTTGTAACGTCGTTCCGTAATGATGTCCAAAAATTCCCAACCGCCCATAACAGGCATGTTTAAATCCAAAAAAAGAAGTTCGGGTAAATCGCCATTCGAAATTACACTGTCTTGTATAAAAGAGTCTAAATATTTTAAAGCATCCTCACCATTGTGGCCAATCTCAATGGTTTCGGAAAATTCAGACTTTTGAATGACTTTTTTACATAACATTAATGTAATGGGATCATCGTCTACACAAAGGATCTTTTTGTACATTTTAATTGTTTTAAAAGGTAATCGTGAATGTTGTTCCTACGCCTACCTCACTATCTAAAGTGATACTTCCTCCCATGGATTCTACTTGTGATTTGACCAAATACAAGCCTAAACCTTTACTGTCGGGATTGTCATGAAAACGTTGGTATAATCCAAAAACTTTATCGCGATGGCGTTTGAGATCAATACCCAAACCGTTGTCTTTGAATATAATTTGTGTTTCAGTGCCTAAATTTTTGGCTGCCACCAAAATTTTCAATTGACGGGAAGGATCGCTATAGCGGAGTGCATTCGTAGTCAAATTTAGTAAAATACTTTCAAAATACGAACGATTTAAGAATAAGGTATTTACTTTGTCGACATCCAGTTTAATGATTGGATTTAAGTTACTGATTAAAAAGCTGAGTTGGTTAAAGATATTTTCAAACACATCACGGATAACAATCGCCTCTTTATCAATGGCTAAACTATCTTTGATAATGATGATATTTACCAAATCATTGACGGTGTCGTTCAGCTGTTGTGTTGATTTGCTATATCCTTGAAGAATTTCTTTTAATTCATAATCCTCAATTTCAATATCCTCCAACAAATTCAATAGCCCCGTCAAGTTGGAAAGAGGTGCTCGTAAATTGTGTGAAGTAATATAGGAGAATTGTTTTAAGTCGGAGTTGTTTTGTGTCAATTCTTTAATCAACTGTTCGCGTTCTTTTTCTTGCTCTTTTTCTTCGGTTATGTCACGCTGAATGGAAATCCAATGCGTGTGTTGATTTTCATGATTGGTGATGGGAATCAAACTTAAATTCACCCAATAGTTAGTGTTGTCCTTGCGTTTGGTGAGGGTTTCCAAAGTAAAGGCTTCTTTCTTTTTTAAGGCATCGGCAATTTTTTTGACATCCCTTTTATTTTGAATACGTTTGAAAAAGAAGGTAGCGGATTGGTGTAAAACTTCCGTTTGGTTGTATCCTGTCATTTTCTCGAAAGCAGGATTGACATATACGATTTGATCTTCGGCATTTTCAGATGCTCCCACAGCCGTAATCAAAACGGTATCGCGGTTTTGGATAATCACCGTTTCCAATAAACGCAATCGTTGTTCTTCTTCTTTTTGTCTGGTAACGTCCTGCATGGCACCAATCATTCGCACCACATTGCCTTCTTCGTCTTTTACCAAAAAACCCCGGTCATAGACATAGCGATATTGCCCATCGGCAGCCATAAATCGGTATTCATCTTGCCATTTGTCCGAACGTTGAGCGATATACGAATACAATTTTACGGAAATTTTTAAACTGTCTTCCGGGTGTATTTTGTCAAACCACCACTGTAAATTATCGCCAACGTGTTCTTTTTTATATCCAAAAACTACCTGAATTCCTTTGTTCCAAATAAAACTGTTGGTTTTAACATCCCAGTCCCAAATCGTATCGCTCGTGGCTTTGGAAACAATTTCAAAACGTTCGTTGGAAATGGATAATTCCGAGAATTCAGATTCAAATTGCGCCATATAGCGCTCAGTAGTTCCTATTTTTTGGGCTAAAAAGTAGGTTGTAAAAAGGGCAATTCCCAACGCCAAACTCAATCCGATTCCCAATTGCCATGTTGGATTGTTCCATTGGGTGACCACGATCATCCCTGCAAATATCAAGGCAAACAAGGTGAGGAATACTGGAAGAAAAAAACGAAGGCTGGTGTGTTTCATTATTCCAAAAATAACAAAAAATCAGGATAAAAAACATGTTGTAGTATTAATTCACTTCGAGTTGTCTAAAAAACTATTAGCTTAAGGATGCCTAAATTCAGAAAATAAAAACTACCTTTGCGCCTTCAAAAAAAACACATGGAATCAATACGAAATATTGCCATTATTGCCCACGTTGACCACGGGAAAACCACTCTGGTTGATAAGATTATGTACCACTGCCAGTTGTTTCGCGAAAACGAAAATACCGGCGATTTAATTTTGGACAATAATGATTTAGAACGCGAACGCGGCATTACTATTACCTCCAAAAACGTTTCGGTCGTATACAAAGGAACCAAAATTAACATTATCGATACGCCAGGACACGCCGACTTTGGTGGGGAAGTAGAACGGGTATTGAATATGGCAGATGGCGTTTGTTTGTTGGTCGATGCTTTTGAAGGTCCGATGCCCCAAACGCGTTTCGTATTGCAAAAAGCCATCGACTTAGGGTTAAAACCTTGTGTGGTGATCAACAAAGTGGATAAAGAAAACTGTACGCCTGAAGAAGTGCATGAAAAAGTTTTCGACTTAATGTTTGAATTAGGTGCTGAAGAATGGCAGTTGGATTTCCCAACCGTTTATGGTTCAGCCAAAAATAATTGGATGTCCGAAGACTGGCAAAACGTTACGACGTCTATCGAACCTTTATTGGATATGGTGGTGAATCATGTTCCTGATCCCAAAGTTTCAGAAGGAACACCTCAAATGTTGGTTACTTCGTTGGATTTTTCTTCGTTTACAGGTCGTATTGCCATCGGTCGATTAGAGCGCGGAACCTTGCGTGAAAATATGCCCGTTTCATTAGTGAAAAGAGACGGTTCTATCACCAAATCCAAAATCAAGGAACTTCACACTTTTGAAGGTTTGGGTCGTAAAAAAGTGGCTGAAGTTCACGCGGGGGATATTTGTGCCTTAGTGGGTATTGAAGGATTTGAAATCGGGGATACCATTGCTGATTTTGAAAATCCAGAAGCCTTGAAAAGTATTGCGATTGACGAACCCACGATGAGTATGTTGTTTACCATCAACGACTCCCCTTTCTTCGGAAAAGAGGGGAAATTCGTCACTTCACGTCATATCAAAGATCGTTTGACCAAAGAGTTAGAGAAAAACTTGGCATTACGCGTTAGTGAAACCGATTCGGCAGATAAATTTATGGTATTCGGCCGAGGTGTATTGCACTTGTCGGTATTGATCGAAACCATGCGTCGCGAAGGGTATGAGTTGCAAATCGGTCAACCTCAAGTTATTATCAAAGAAATTGATGGTCAAAAATGTGAGCCTATTGAAGAATTGACCATTGACTTACCTGAAAATGTTTCGGGTAAAGCGGTTGAATTTGTTACTGTTCGCAAAGGCGAAATGTTAAGCATGGAACCCCGAGGTGAGCGTATGATTATCAAATTTAATATTCCATCGCGTGGCATCATCGGGTTGCGTAATCAATTGTTGACGGCAACCGCGGGAGAAGCGATTATGGCGCACCGTTTTATTGGGTATGAGCCGTTAAAAGGAGACATTTCGGGTCGTATCAACGGTTCATTGATTTCTATGGAAAATGGAAAAGCCATTCCGTATTCTATAAATAAATTGCAAGATCGTGGCAAGTTTTTTGTAGATCCCAACGAAGATATCTACGAAGGACAAGTGGTGGGTGAAAACTCACGTGCGGATGATTTGGTCATTAATATTACCAAAACCAAACAATTAACCAACTTCCGTTCCGCAGGTGCTGATGATAAAACGCGTATCGTTCCCGCTATTAAGTTTACCCTTGAAGAAGCTTTAGAATATATTCAAAAAGATGAGTATGTAGAAGTAACGCCAAAGTCCATTCGTTTGCGTAAAATATTATTGAGTGAAAATGACCGTAAGCGTTTCAAAAATGCTATAGTCTAACACGTAACTCTTAGAAAAAAAGCCATCAATCATTTCGTTGATGGCTTTTTTATTTTATGCTTTTAGGACTAACGCTTTAAAGCAAAATTTCCTTTAACAATACGACCGTCTTCGAGTTGTATAACATACCAGTAATCATCACCGGGCATTACCGCTCCATTATAAGTGCCGTCCCAACCCGTACCCAACGCACCGATTTGTTTCAATAATTTACCATACCGGTCGTAGATAAAAATTTGAGTATTAGGATAGAAAGTGTTCGTCACGCCACGAATATTCCACGTATCATTGAATCCATCTCCATTGGGTGTAAAATACGCTGGTATCCCCAAAACGGTCACCAAATAGGAAGCAATACCACACCCATTTAAGTCTTTTACATATACCGTATGCACGCCCATGGGGACTTGAGTGAAAACATTTGAAGTTTGATACGGGCCATATGATTCATCAATACTATACACATAATCGCCATTACCAGAAACATTTACCGTGATGGTATTGTTATCTACCAAATCGACGACGGTTACCGAATCTATAGTTGCAATAACAGAGGTGTTCACTTCAACGACACGAATAGCAGTACACCCTTGCGGATTGGTAACTTCTACACTGTAAGTGCCCTCCTGATTCACAGTAAGGCTATATTGGGTAGCACCCGGAATGAGTGTTCCTTCAAAATACCATTGGTAGGTGTAGGTAGGAATCAAATTGTTTTGAGCCACATCGGCTGTTAGTGTTGCCGTGAAAAAAGGCAGATTGGAACAAATCAAGGTGTCCTCCCATCCTTGGGCATTGATATCGATTAAAGGTCTTGGATGCACCACAAACGATAGGGGATATGTAGCCGAACAGCTTGTGTTAATCGGATTGGTTAAGGTAACCAAAACAGTCTGTGTCCCGCTAACAAACGGATTTGGCAGTTGATTGGCGTATACCGTGCCATTGGCCAAGGTAAAGGTTAATGTAAATCCGGTTTGCCCCTGAATTAAATCTTGCGTGAGCGAAGTAGTGTCAAAAGCCACCGTGCCGTTTTGAAGCGCGGGATCGGTTTCATCATCACAAACTTCAAATCGATTGGGTGCTACCGCAAACAATTCAGGCAAATCATCCACAATAAAAGTTACCGTGGTGGTCCGGAAACAAGGCCCATCAACAGGAGTACTATTGGCATTGGAAACCTTAATTTGAATCGTTTCGGTACCCGTTACCGTGTAAGTTGACGGAAACGGAGCAGAAATTGGCGTTCCATTTCCAGCAAAATATTCGATAACAACACCCGTTTGCCCTTGTAAAAGGCTACTTTCTAATGTAGCGGTATTGAATGTAAAACTACCATCTTGGTCATCATCACAAGAACGAATTACATTGCCATTGCCCAAGGGGAAAATTGATGGTAATGCTTGTACCGTTAGCGTGATGTAAGGACCCAATCCAAAACAAGCATTATCAACGTTACTGTCGACGCGAATCCAAATCTGTTGTGTGTTGGGATACCCGATATTGGCATAACTGGCAGGATTAGGAATAGCTAAAGAATTTCCATTACTATCATTTTCGGCCAAGGCATCGGCTTCGTTTTTGTAATACGAAATCGTATACGTTGCCGTATTGGGTAATAATGCTTGAATTTGCGCCGTAACACTACTAAAATTAAAGGTCGCAATACCATCGGTGTCGGTATCTTGGGGACTTACATAAAAATCACATTGGGTAAATTGCCAACTCGTTCCAGCGGGGATTTGGGTGGCTGAAACAATGAGATTCAAACGGGCTACGCGGAAACATTGATTGGCATTTTCGACGCGAACCCATACGGAAGTATTGGTAGTTGTGTAAGCGGTAACGCTTGAAATTTGTTGCGATACATCATTTGTTTCGGCTCCAATTTGCGAGGTGAAATAGGTAAACGTCTCGTTGGCGGCATTGGCCGAAATTTGATTGTTTTTTTGCGTTAGGTTGAAACTCGAAATACCGTCAGTGTCGTTGTCACATTGGACCAAGGTAAGCGGTGTGGTGACCACAGGTAGTGCATACGTTGTCAACACAGCACTTAACGAATTAAGTCCACAGCTGTTGCCATTTCGGTTAAGTACCACCCGATAGCGATAGCCCACCATAGCTGGAGACACTGAAACGGCTGTCAGTGTATTGGAGGTCACTCCCGTGTAATTCGGACCATTGGTTAAAGACGTCCAAGTCGAACCGTTATCGGTAGAAACTTGCCATTGATAACTATCGACTGGTGTGGCAGGTACAACAGTAAAGACCGCGTTTTGCAATTCGCACACCGTAACATCTTGGGGCGCTGTAGTGATACTGATCGGAGCACTGATACTGTAATTCGGATTTGGTGGTGTATACCCTCCAGCGCCAGTAACCACTCCATTGGCATTCACCGAGATACTGCCCGTTCCCAAAATACCATTGGCATCCGGATCGGGAAAACCAGCCTCAATCACATCCGCGCACAAATCGTTATCGGCATCCAAAGTGACGTAATTAAAAATACCATCGGCATCGGTGTCGGCTAATGTGTAATTCAACGTTCCTGAATCTAGGGGGTTTTCTAAACCGTTATGTAATCCATTGCTTCCCACCTGAATCGCATCGATAATTCCATCAAGATTGGTATCCAAAGCTCCACTCTGAGCTTCCGTGATATCGTAAATTCCATCATTATCTGAATCCAAATCCAAATAATTAAAAACACCATCGCCATCAAAGTCGTTGGGCACATATGAAGGGCCAAAAATATCATCCAAACCGTCATTGTTGGCGTCATTTCCAGAAAGTGCCACAAACGTTGGTCCTTGCGATTCCACCAAGTCTATAATTCCATCATTATCCGAATCGATGTCTAGTGCATCAGCGACACCGTCGGCATCACTGTCTTTGGGGACGCATACGGCATAAAAGCGAAATGTGGCGCGATTGGGCGCATCATCGACCAAATTTTTGTGCTGAATTGCTAATGAGGTCGTCAAATAGGTTTGAAATTTAAACGTACCACTTCCCGCTGCCAATGGAACAGCGCTATTTAATCGAAAACGAATTTCAAAGGAAGAAAATCGCGTTACACCACTTTCAAAAAAACCGTCGTAATTTGTATCAATCAACAATTGATCATCGGGATTGTCTACTGTGATGGTCTGGTTGATAGGACAGGTAATAATGTATTCGCCTTTGTCATTGATTAAATCCGTGGTATTGGCCACAGCAGCGTATTCTAATCCCAAACTGATGGGTTGTGCGAAATTGACTTGGTATTTCACCCAATTCGTTTTTCCTGGCGGAACATCCGTAACAATAGTGCCATCATTGGCCGAAGTAAACGGAAGCGTACTGGCCGTCGTAGACGTACTTACGGTTCCTGTATAGGGTCGGCTAAAAGCTCCTACAGTCAGCGTTCCTGTGCTTGGATTTTGTAAATTCAAATACTGGTTGCCATACGATTCGGTACAATTGGCGATCCCGTCGTTGTCCATATCCACATCAATGTTGTCGTTGACTAAATCTCCATCCAAATCATTAGGACAGGTACTGACAGGGAATTCGTCCGAGAAAATTTCAATACCACAAGTAGCCAGAGCGGCCTTCACTTTGTAATATCCAGGTAGTGTCGGAGAGTAACTGTTGGTCGTTGCACCGGTAATGGGCACATTGTTAAAATACCATTGGTAGGTATCAAATCCACTCTGTGCATTGACATTCAGCGATACGTTGGGGATACAATTCGTTAAGCTAACATCTACTTCTTGAAAAACTACTTCAGGTTTAAATACAAATCCTGAGTAATAGCCTCCAAATGTAGCAGCACCATCACTTCCATAAGCGGCTAAATACAGTTCGGTGGTTGAAAAAACGGAGACATTACCTGTTAATCCTGTGATGATATAACATTCATAGTCAGGATTTCCAATAACTGCAAAGGGACCACTTACTCCAAAGGCGCCTGCTAATCCAGCTAGGGTGTAGGGTACCGTATTGATAATAAAATTGAGCGTTGAACCCGTTTTGGTTATGATCGTCACGCGTCCGTTGAAATTTCGATTGCCGACTTTTTCAATAAAAGGAATGTTATCAATAGATTTTGGGGTTTGACAACTCAAAGGCGGTACAAAAAACATTTCTTGATTAGCCTGATTGTTCGTAGAACCGTCACCTACCGCTTGGTACGCAAAAATATTTTTATCAGAGCGTACATACAAATTCCCATTGACATTGTAATCGGCACCCGTAAGTTGAACGTAATCACCCGCATTTAATTGATAGCTGGGGGTTGCATTTCCATTGAGAAAAATGGACGTGTTGTTTTCGTGCGCAATCAATAACACGCGCTCCACATTGTCCATTCCTGTACTCTTGATGAAAATGTAGTCTTTTCCTGTTCGCTCTACGGAAACAATTTGGTCAAAGCCCGTATCGATATTCGACATTTGGCCATTGGTTCCTCCAATAGATCCGCAATTCACGGCAATGGGTTTGTCAGCACTTACTAGTGATCCAATGAGCGCATCGCGATTGGCCGCCAACGGACCCTGAACGGCTATGATAAAGGTTTCGCCACTGTTAAGTAAAACGGGAGGTGGCGTATTTCCAGTGCTATTCACCAGTTGAGCGCCAGGTCCAATATCACTAAAGGTAACAGTCGTATTATTTTCGGTAGCCATCACACTCACAAAAGTGTAATGCAATTCAAAGTAATTATTAACAAGTAAGTTGGTCATCCCGCCAATGCGAAATTGGGTACCCAAGGCGGCCATCCCTTTGGAGACTACACAACCGGCTTGGTTCCCTGAGGCATCCACGATACGACCCGAAACCGAAATCAAATCCTCCGCTTCGATAATGTAACCCGCATCTTGTAAAATTGTATTTGCCGCCGATTGATCAACGACAAACTGAAACGGACCTCCACTGCTCTCCGTATCAAATACATAGGGCACATCCCGGGAAACCGTCCCTGTAATGTTTATACTACCCAATTGTTTGATGGTGAATTGAATAGGTGTAATGCTCGGCGTTGAGATGTATAAAAACTTAGGCCCAATAGGCATGTTTTGCGAATTGGAGATCGGTGGAATGTAATGTGTTTTACTAAATTGAGCGAAACAAATTGCTGAAATTAATAGCGTTACTAGGCTCGTTAAAAATTTTGAATTCATAGCCCAAAAATAAACAATACCCCGCTATTAGGCGTGTATACTATTTATTTTTTGACGATTTTAACACTCGTTGCTTACAAATCTCTTTTTTGAATCATGGCATACGAACCCCACACGAAAAGTGCCGTCCAAACCAATACAACCGCTACCAAACCGTAATCTACGGCGTAGTCTTTGATTTCAAGCACACCCACCTGATTTCCAACGGCTTGAATCATGTCCAATTTGGTGAACGGTTCAATCAATACACCCGACATCGCCTCCAAAGGCATGTATCGGAAAATACTGCGCGCCAATTCAAAGTCATTGACAATTAATTTTCCAAAAATCAAGAAACCAATATTTTCGATCAAATACCAAACAAACAAAAATCCAATTGCAAAAGCCGACCGTTTAATCAATACGCCAAGGAACAAACAAAAGCTAAAAAATCCAGTAAGTTTGACAAAAAAGGCGAATAAATAATCCATCTCCGAAAAAATAATCCCTACCTCGTCATAGGTCGAATACATCAATCCCAAAAGCAGTGAAATCACAAAAATAAATAACGTCGAAAGACCTGAAAAAACCAAGACAGTAAGAAATTTAGACAATACAAACTCTTTCTTACTCATGCCGTCAATCAAGTTCTGTTTTAAAGTACCGTAGGTGTATTCATTGGCCATCATTGAAACAATCACCAAAGCCAAAAAAATCTTCGGTAAGGCCCCAATATAACTGTTCAAATGCCAAATGTAAGGGAAGTTAAAAATGCCTTGCTCAGCAGCATCAAAGTGGAACGGACCCAAATCAAACTCAATCGAGGCAATCAATGCAATCAAACTCAAAATTCCAAAATAGGTCAGGGTCAAAATGCGACTCGCGCGATTCAACCAAATTTTCTGTAATTCTATGGCTAATAAACGTTTCATATCTTAGGATTTTGTTTCGGTTAGGGTTAAAAATTGCTGTTCCAACGAGCGTTTGCGTTCCATCAAGTGATACACATAAATCCCGCGCTCACTCAAAAATTTATTCAACAAACCTGCATCCAAGCCACTTTTCGCCTGAACCACTACGGTGTCATGTTCTAGGGTAATCGAACTCAAATCGGGATATTGTGCCAATGCCATTTGCAGCGCCTCAAGCGATGCTGCGCGTAATTCCCAGTAACTCTGATGCGATCCCATACCCGCAACCGTACCCGAATACAACACTTTTCCATATTGCAAAACCAAAACGTGCGAACACACTTTTTCCACTTCATCCAACAAGTGGGAAGCCAGTAAAATGGTCGTTCCTTGCGAAGCAATCAACTGAATAATATCGCGAATCTGGCGAATACCCTGCGGATCTAAACCATTCGTCGGTTCGTCCAAAATCAAAATCTCAGGGTCATTCAACAAGGCCGAAGCAATCGCCAACCGCTGTTTCATTCCCAACGAAAAGGTGCGAAATTTACTGTCTTTGCGCTCCCACAAGCCTACAAGTTCCAATTTCTCTTGCACTTTGTGGTATCCGATGCCTTTGATTTTACACACCAACTCCAAGTTTTGCTGCGCCGACATGTAGGGGTAAAAATTGGGACGCTCAATGATGGCGCCCACTTTCTTCAAAGCTTCATGGGTAGGCAATTTTCCATCAAACCAAGCATAGTCGCCCGAGGTGCGGTTCACTACATTCAACACGATACCCAAAGTAGTTGATTTTCCGGACCCATTCGGACCCAATATCCCGTAAACATTGCCTTTTTGAATGTCCAATGACAAATCGTTCACCGCATGCACGCGGCCAAATCGTTTGTTTAAATTCCGAATCGATAGTATTGTTTCCAAGCGTATAAAAAGTTAGGTTTATGTTTTAGACGAAACAACAAACGGTTTGTTACCAACGCTTTTTGTTTTTTTGGGCACTCCCCCGAATCCAGTCCCTTTTTCAAAAGTACTTTTCCGGTCGGGGTCCGGCTTTCGGCCGTCGCTGGCCTTGGGCTCACGCCCCGGCCGAGCTCCCCAAGGCCTCTATCCGTAGTGCAAAAAAACTCCCGATTAAAAAATCGGGAGTTTCGTTCGTACATATTTTAATAGCTTAGCTCAGAAGCTCAGGAGCTCAGCGGCTCAGTAACTTTTTCCCCCTTCGGGGTTAGAGGGCTAAATCGCTGCTACAATCGCTACAAAATCGGCTACTTTCAAAGCCGCTCCACCAATCAAACCCCCATCCACGTCGGGTTTGGAGAAAATTTCACGTGCATTGTCGGGTTTTACACTGCCGCCATACAAAATCGAAACGTCTTCGGCCACTTGGGGATAGCGTGAACGTAGGGTGTTGCGAATGAATTCATGCATTTCTTGTGCTTGGTCTGGGGTAGCCGTTTCTCCTGTGCCAATCGCCCAAACGGGTTCGTAAGCCAAAACAATCTGTGCCCAGTCTTTATCCTCAATATGGAACAATCCATCGCGTAACTGATTTTCAACGACGTTAAAATGCTGTCCGTTTTGACGGTCTTTCAATTCTTCTCCAAAACAAAAAATCACGGTCATGTCGTGTTTTAAGGCTGTATCTACTTTGTTGGCCAAGGCGGCATCCGTTTCGTTGAAGTAAGCACGACGCTCCGAATGCCCAAGGATCACCGTATTCACCCCAATGCTTTTTAACATTCCTGCCGAGATTTCGCCGGTAAAGGCACCGCTTTCCGCTTGGTGCATATTTTGTGCAGCTACCGTAATCGGTGTAAATTCAACATGATCGGCCGCCGAAGCTAAATTCACAAAGGTTGGCGCCACAACCACCTCTGCCTCAATATCGTCCGGAAGCGCTGCAATTAATTCATTTAAGAAATCTTCCGTTTCTTCGGCATTTTTGTGCATTTTCCAGTTGCCGGCAACAATTTTTCTTCTCATTATTCTAAAGATTTTAAAGTAGCATTCAATTTTTCAAAATCGGTTTCAATCGCCCGATAGGTCACAATATTTCCTTGCGCATCCAAAACGATATAGCGCGGAATCCAGTCCAAATCAATGGATTTTCCGAAACTTCCTTTCATGCCTTTTTCATCGTTCACCCAATATTGATCGCCCGTGAGTTGGTGCTTTTCAATCCCCGCTTTCCATTTGTCAAACCCTTTATCCATCGAGATAAATACATAATCAACTTCAGGATGTGCCGCTTGCATTTCTTTGACTTTGGGCATGGCTTTGACACAGTCGCCGCACCAAGACGCCCAGATTTCAATGACCGTAATTTTCCCACGGTGGCGTTTGAGTAAGTCTCCAAAAGATAATTCTTGGCCTTGTAAATCGGTTACTTTTTCTTGTTTTGTAGCCTCCGAAAATTGGGTGGGAGGGGTGCTTTGTGCACAAGAGACGAGGGAGAGTAAAATCACCGTAAAAGGGATTATTTTTTTCATACGTTATAACTTAGGATTGGATTTTTTTAATTCTTCATAGCTTTTTTTCAACACGGTTTGCAATTCGGCCGGTTTAAATTGTTGGCTGTCAATACCCCACCAATATTTCACTTCGTTCCCATTCCAAAGGTATTTCACCCCAGGGGTATCTTTGCCACGGCCCAATTGATTCCAAAATGGAATAATTTCGATGATTTGATAGGGATAGGTAGCGCCCGTTTCTTCAAAAAACTTCGGTATCAAATCGGCTTCTTCATTCATAAAGATAATCGATATTGGGGGCATATTTGAATTCGTTTTTCGCATTTGGGTTAATTCTTTGGCAGCCTCTCGACAATGGTCGCAACCGGGCACAAAGTAGCAGAGTATCTTTTTTCCTTGATCAATACTTGGAAACATGTTAGCATACCCTGAGCTTGCTTTTTTTGGCTCTTTAGGCGCTTCGACCACTTTTGTTTTCAAACGTAGCGTATCTTTTTTGGGGTTGGCAACTTTGGTCGCAAGCGTATCGGGTGTATTCATAACCACTGCGGTGGTGTCTTGTGGTAGTGCGGTGGGTTGACTCACCGTGATTTCAGGGGCTGGCGGTTGAATCGGTGCCATCATAAAAATACCGAGAATGGAAGCAAAAAGTACTGTAGTTAACACCCAAAAGTTAGGTGCATCCGACCCTTTCGGTAGCAATCGGTTGAGGTAAATAAGAAGTCCAACAGCGATAACGTTTTTTATAATCGCCTCCACAGGGGTCATCGGAATCAATTCCCCAAAACAACCACAATTGCCCGAGTTTCCACTGATAAAGGTTTCATAACTCAAATGGCCGATGAATACCACCAAGAGCGCTATCGTGGCTGGGATAATAAAGCGTTTTAACCAATGGTTTTGCAATAACAAAATGCCCAATGCCATCTCAATTCCGATTAAAATACGGGAAAAGAAAGGGGCCACACCGTCACTAAATCCCATCGGATACAATTGTTTTACCTCAAAAGTTGAAATTGCAAAATAGGGGGAAGGGTATAATTTGGCAATGGCCGAAACGATAAACAATACGGCGACAACAATGCGCAAGCCCCACGCGATGGTGGTAGAGTTATTTTTCATATAAATTACTTTTTTGACAAAGGTAATACCCCAAACGTATGGGGGATGTTAACGATTTGTTATTGCCCGAAGCGCATCAATATCAAGGCAAAAACCGAGTAATTGATCATGTCTTGGTAGTTGGCATCAATGCCTTCCGAAACCAATGTTTTTCCTTGATTGTCTTCGATTTGCTTGACGCGCAATAACTTTTGTAAAATCAAATCCGTCAAACTGCTTACGCGCATGTCGCGCCACGCCTCGCCGTAGTCATGGTTTTTGGCTTCCATTAAGGCTTTGGTGAGGGCCACTTTTTCGTCGTAATAGCGCGCCGCGGTAGCCGTATCCATATCGGGTTGGTCGACTACGCCCAAATCCAACTGAATCAAAGCCATCAAACAGTAGTTGATGATACCGATAAATTCTCCAGTTTCGTCTTCATCGACTTTACGCACTTCATTTTCTTGTAAACTTCGAATGCGTTGCGCTTTGATAAAGATTTGATCGGTGAGGGATGGTAATCGTAAAATACGCCAGGCACTGCCGTAATCGGTCATTTTTTTCACAAACAAATCACGGCAGATGCCGATGACCTTATCGTATTCTTGAGCTGTATTTCGCATTAACTCGTATCTTTGTTTGAAATTTTTTCAAATGTAACGAATTCGACCAAAACAACCCAAGGTACACTCTGTTTTTCACCGAAATCGTTTTCCTATTTTACCACGTATGATGCTACAATGCCGAGGCCAATTGCTTGATCTATCAACGCCCAAAGTAATGGGAATTGTCAATCTTACTCCCGATTCGTTTTACGACGGAGGAAAGTTGCAACATCCAGAACAAGTGGTAGCACAAGTGCAACAAATGCTGGCGGAAGGCGCTACGATTATCGATATTGGAGGATATTCCAGTCGCCCCAATGCTTCGTCTGTTTCTGAGGAAGAGGAACGCCAACGGGTCGTACCCATTATTGAAAACTTGATACAACATTTTCCCGATATTCTCATTTCCATAGATACCTTTCGCAGCAGTGTAGCCGAAGCTGCCGTTAATGCGGGTGCGTGCATGATTAATGATATTTCTGCCGGGCTGTTGGATGCTCAAATGCTCCCCACCGTAGCGCGATTGCAAGTGCCTTACATTATGATGCATATGCGCGGTACGCCGCAAACCATGACGACATTCACTGATTATGAGAATATCGTAAAGGAAATGCAACACTATTTTTCAGAACGCATCGCTGCCGCAAGGGCATTAAACATTAATGATGTGCTCATCGATCCAGGATTTGGTTTTGCCAAAACGTTGGAACAGAATTATACAGTATTGCAACGGTTGGAATTGTTTCAATTTCATAAAGTTCCTATACTCCTAGGCGTTTCCCGAAAATCAATGATTTATAAAGTCTTAAAATCCACCCCGCAAGAAGCGCTTAACGGCACCACCGTGTTGCATACCGTTGCCTTGCAAAAAGGAGCGCATATACTTCGGGTTCATGATGTGAAGGAGGCGGTGGAATGTATTCAACTTTTACAACAATTTCAATGAGAAAAAGTATACTCCTTTGGGGGCTTTTGGTCCTTTTAACCTCTTGCGCAAAAAAGGAAGTTCTTTTGCCTGAAGCGAATGTAACGGTGGTTGAAAAGGTCGATAATTGGTCGCCGGTGTATCTTTTTTTTGATCAAAAAGGGAAGGATACCCTAGCCGAATTAAATCGAAATAATACGATTACTTCCACGAATTACATTTTCAACATCGACAAGCGGTTACCGATGCGTTTGGTGATTCCTGAAGTTAATTTGGTTTTAAAAAAGAAAGCGGCGAGTCCGCATAAGAATGAAGTAGCCCAAAAATACTTTTCCTATTCTGATATTAAAGCACGTCGTTTGGCTTTTTTAAATGGGCAACGTATAAAATTCACAATCGGAAAATATCCTTATGGCATTGCAGTTAACGTTTCAAAAGAAGGTACAGTAAGCATCCTTAAGCAATCAGTGGCTATTGAAGATATTCCGACATTCTTAGCGCAACTTCCTTCGGATAAGCCGATTCAACCGCAGTTTCAATTTGATGGCGATATGACCTATGGCGCTTATATGAAGTTTCGAATTGCCGTACAGCAATGGAAAATGCCTGCCTTGGGAGTACATTGGTTTTCGGAGGATTATTTTAATTAGGATAATTATAATTACTGATGATGATACGGCTCTCCTTTCAAAATCGTAAAGCCACGGTACAACTGCTCAATAAAGAACAACCGCACCATTTGATGGGAAAAAGTCATGGATGAAAGAGATACTTTGCCCATGGCTTTTTGATAGACCGTTTCACTAAAACCATAGGGTCCGCCAATCACAAAAACGAGTGTTTTGAGTCCGGCATTCATCTTTTTTTGTAAATAATCAGCAAACCCCACACTCGTAAAGGTTTTTCCGTTTTCATCCAAAAGGATTAACGCTTCTCCGGGGCCGACTTTTGACAAAATTAATTCGCCTTCTTTCTCTTTTTGTTGGGCTTCGGATAAGTTTTTGGCATTTTTGATATCGGGTAAAATTTCCAACTCAAACTTAATGTAAAACGATAGCCGCTTTTGATAGTCTTCCATCAATTGCTGTAATTGCTTGTTGTCGGTTTTTCCTACGGCCAAAAGTTTGATGTTCATTCCTTGTTTTTTTCAACACAAAAATAGGGAAAATTCTAAGGGTGCCTGAAAAGTTCAAATCGAATTGTATCTTTGTGCCACACAACAACACAACCATGTACCGCATTCTTATTCGTCCGATACTCTTCCGTTTCGACCCCGAAAACGTTCACCATTTTACCTTTAAATGGATAAAAATACTCGAGACTCTTCCCGGTTTTTCCCGACTTTGCCGCGCGCTTTATCAAGTCAATGACCCCCGCCTCGAACGGGAAGTGTTTGGATTGAAGTTCAAAAATCCAGTGGGACTTGCCGCAGGTTTTGATAAAGATGCAAAGTTGTTTAATGAATTGTCCGACTTTGGGTTTGGGTTTATCGAAATTGGGACACTGACGCCAGTGGGACAAGAGGGGAATCCCAAAAAACGATTGTTTCGTTTGCGGGAAGACGAAGCCATTATCAACCGAATGGGATTCAATAACGGCGGTGTGCAGGAGGCTGTAGCACGTTTGAAGAAAAACAAAGGCGTGCTTATAGGGGGGAATATTGGGAAAAATAAAGTGACCCCCAATGAAGAGGCGGTTTCCGATTACAAAATCTGTTTTGAGACCTTATTTCCGTATGTGGATTATTTTGTGGTGAATGTGAGTTCACCCAATACGCCCAATTTACGGGAACTTCAAGATAAAAAACCGTTGACCGAACTTCTGGCGACCTTGCAAGCGGAAAATCAAAAGCGTCCGTTGCCCAAGCCGATTCTTTTAAAAATTGCACCCGATTTGACCAACGAGCAGTTGTTGGATGTTATCGAAATTGTTCAAGATACCCATATTGCTGGGGTGATTGCTACCAACACGACTTTGTCTCGTGAGGGCTTGTATTCGCCGAATAAGTCGGAGATGGGCGGACTCTCCGGAAAACCTTTAACCCAACGCGCTACTGAAGTGATTCGTTTTTTACATGAAAAAAGCAATGGTTCATTCCCAATTATTGGGGTAGGAGGAATTCATTCGGCTCAAGATGCCTTAGACAAATTGGATGCGGGAGCGAGTTTGGTACAATTGTATACAGGTTTTATTTACGAGGGACCAGCTCTGGTCAAGGCGATCAACCAAGCCTTATTAGCACGGATGCGTTAATTTCCTTTACGAAAACGTTTTCTTTACTATATTTGGCCTCGGATGGAAACAGTGAAACTTATCGAATGTCCACGGGATGCGATGCAAGGCATTAAAACGTTTATTCCCACCGAGGTCAAAGTCAATTATCTTCAAGCGCTACTTCGTGTAGGGTTTGATACCTTAGATTTTGGAAGTTTTGTATCCCCAAAAGCCATTCCGCAAATGCAAGATACGGCTGACGTTTTGGCCCGATTAGATTTAAGTCAGACGCGAAGTAAATTACTCGCTATTATCGCCAATACACAAGGCGCCATGAATGCTGCGGCCCACAAAGAAATTCAGTACCTTGGCTTTCCCTTTTCGATTTCGGAGAATTTTCAAATGCGCAATACCCACAAAACGATTGCGGAGAGTTTAGTCACGTTGCAAGAAATACTGGAAATTGCGCAAGGCTCCCATAAAGAAGTAGTAGCTTATTTATCGATGGGCTTCGGCAATCCGTATGGTGACCCATGGAATGTCGAGATCGTAGGGGAGTGGACCGAACGCTTGGCGCAAATGGGCGTGACGATTTTGTCTTTGTCGGATACCATTGGGAGTTCGACTCCCGAAGTAATTGCGTATTTGTTTGGTAATCTCATTCCAAAATACCCTAATGTAGAGTTTGGAGCGCATTTGCATACCACACCTGATAAATGGTTTGAAAAAGTAGATGCTGCTTACAAAGCGGGATGCCGTCGTTTTGATGGCGCCATTCAAGGTTTTGGCGGATGTCCCATGGCCAAAGACGATCTTACGGGTAATATGCCTACCGAGAAAATGCTTTCCTATTTCACCTCCGTCAAAGCCCACACCGGATTGAGTCCGATGAGTTTTGAAAGTGCCTATAATGTGGCTTCACGTGTGTTTGGGGAGTATCATTAGAAGTTTCAAGTTTCAAGCCTAACCTGAAACAAATAACAAATTTTAAACATTTTCCTCAAATAAAAACCCTACATTTGCATGCAATTTAACAACTACTAAATTGCAATATGAAGGCACACACTACCAAAATCGTTGGTGAGGGATTAACTTACGACGATGTTCTGCTCATCCCTGGATACTCTGAAGTGCTCCCCCGCGAAGTCAATATTCAATCCAAATTTACCCGCAATATTACGCTTAATGTTCCCGTGGTTTCGGCGGCTATGGATACTGTGACCGAGAGTGCGATGGCTATAGCGATGGCACAGGAAGGTGGAATTGGTGTTTTGCATAAAAACATGACCATCGAACAACAAGCTACTAAAGTGCGTAAAGTGAAACGCGCCGAAAGTGGGATGATTATTGATCCGGTGACTTTGCCACTTTCTGCTACGGTTGGTGATGCCAAAATGGCAATGAAAGAGTACGGTATTGGTGGGATTCCCGTGGTGGATGAAAAAGGGTTGTTGAAAGGAATTGTGACCAATCGTGATTTGCGTTTTGAAAAAGTGAATAGCCGATCTATTTTGGAGGTGATGACGTCGGAAAACTTAGTGACGGCGGCACAGGGAACCACCTTAATGGAGGCGGAAAGCATTTTACAAGAAAATAAAATTGAAAAATTACCGGTAGTCGATGCCCAAAATAGATTGATTGGCTTGATTACTTTTCGTGATATTACCAAATTGATTCAGAAACCCAATGCCAATAAAGATGCCTTAGGTCGTTTACGAGTAGCCGCAGCGATTGGCGTAACAGGCGATGCCCTGGATCGAGCAACCGCTTTGGTTAATGCAGGCGTGGATGCTATTGTGATTGATACCGCCCACGGTCATTCTAAAGGGGTTATCCGCATTTTAAAAGAAGTTAAAAGTAAATTTCCACAATTAGATGTTGTGGTTGGAAACATTGCTACGCCAGAGGCTGCCTTATTTTTGGTTGAAAATGGCGCCGATGCGGTAAAAGTGGGCATCGGACCGGGTTCCATTTGTACCACTCGCGTAGTAGCGGGCGTTGGATTTCCACAGTTTTCCGCCGTATTGGAAGTGGCTGCGGCCTTACGAGGCACGGGTGTTCCCGTGATTGCCGACGGTGGAGTGCGATACACTGGAGATATTCCCAAAGCGATTGCTGCTGGAGCCGATTGTGTAATGCTTGGTTCGTTATTGGCTGGAACGAAAGAATCTCCTGGAGAAACCATTATTTTTGAGGGCCGTAAATTCAAATCCTACCGCGGTATGGGTTCGGTAGAAGCCATGCAAGAAGGTTCGAAAGACCGCTATTTCCAAGATGTTGAAGACGATGTAAAAAAACTAGTTCCCGAAGGCATTGTGGGTCGCGTTCCCTACAAGGGAGAATTAAATGAAAGTATGCAGCAATTCATTGGCGGATTACGTGCCGGAATGGGTTATTGTGGCGCTAAAGACATCCCAACCCTACAAGAAACCGGCCGATTTGTTCGTATTACCGCAAGTGGTATAGGCGAAAGTCACCCACATAACGTGACCATTACCAAAGAGGCACCGAATTATTCGAGATAATACAGCGATGTACCATGGCGCGTCACTGTATTGTCGCGCCTTAATATCTTGTTTGAGGATAGCCTTTTTTAGACTTTGTTCGTTATTGACTATAAAAAAACGGCCCACCTCAGTAAGCCGTTTCTATATAATTCAAAATTTGTAATTCAAAATAACTATCCTATTCCCAAGTAATTACTTGGGGTAATTGCCATTAATTCCGCTTTTACGGTGTCATTTACGTGCAAGGTTTGTATAAACGCCTGAATCGATTCTTGGTTAATGGCACTGTTGGTTCGGGTTAAATCTTTTAAGGCTTCATACGGATTCGGGTACCCTTCCCGACGCAAAATTGTTTGAATGGCTTCTGCTACTACGGCCCAGTTTTTTTCTAAATCTTCGGCCAATTTGGCTTCGTTTAATAATAACTTGTTCAATCCTTTTAACGTAGCCTCAAAGGCGATAAGCGTATGGCCAAGAGGAACCCCTACGTTACGCAAAACGGTACTGTCGGTCAAGTCGCGTTGTAATCTGGAAATCGGTAATTTGGCCGCTAAATGTTCAAATAACGCATTCGCAATACCCAAGTTACCTTCAGAATTTTCAAAGTCAATCGGATTTACTTTATGTGGCATGGCTGAAGAACCGATTTCCCCCGCTTTGATTTTTTGCTTAAAATAATCCATCGAGACATAGGTCCATATATCGCGATCCAGATCAATCAATATTGTATTGATACGTTTTAACGCATCAAAAAACGCGGCAAAATGGTCGTAATGCTCGATTTGTGTGGTGGGAAAAGAATGGTGTAAACCTAAAACACCCTCAACGAAATTGGTTCCAAAATTTTTCCAATCTGTGTTCGGATAGGCAACTCGATGCGCATTATAATTTCCAGTAGCTCCCCCAAATTTAGCGGCAAAAGGAACATTAAACAGCAATCGCATTTGTTCTTCTAAACGCTCCACAAACACCAAAATCTCTTTCCCTAAACGGGTAGGAGAAGCGGGTTGCCCATGGGTACGCGCCAACATTGGTACATCGTGCCATTCCATCGACAACTGTTTGAGTTTGGCAATTACCGCAATTAAAGAAGGCAAATACACTTTTTCAAAAGCGTCTTTCGTCGATAATGGAATCGCGGTATTATTGATGTCTTGCGAGGTCAGTCCAAAGTGAATGAATTCTTTGAAGGGTTCTAAACCTAAGGCATCAAATTTATGTTTGATAAAATATTCAACCGCTTTGACATCATGGTTGGTTGTTTTTTCGGTTTCCTTAATCCACAAGGCGTCTTCTGTGGTGAATTCGTTATACAATTCGCGTAGACTTGGAAATACCGATGGATTGACGTCTTTCAATTGAGGGATACCCGCTTCGCACAACGCAATAAAATATTCGATTTCAACGAGAACACGGTATTTGATTAAGGCTTCTTCCGAAAAATACGCGGCAAGCGGTTGGGTAACTTTACGATAACGTCCGTCAATGGGCGATATGGCGTTCAGTGTAGTAAGTGACATAGGTAGTGTTGTTAAGGCGCAAAATTACGGATTTGATTTCGGAAACGCCAAGCTATTACAGTACTTTTTTTAACTTTTCCCAAAGCATCGGAACGCCCACGGTAGCCGATTCGGGTATGATTTTCAATGGATTGGCAATGTCAAATAAAGTGGCGGGTTTGGGGTCAATGTAAAATAAAGGTACCCCAGGACGTGCGTAGTGGATGAGTCCCGCCGCAGGATAGACTTGCAATGAAGTTCCTATCACAGCTAACGCATCTGCTTCATGCACTAATTGTACCGCTTGTTCAAGTGCGGGAACCTCTTCGCCAAACCACACGATATGTGGACGCAGTTGGGCTCCCTTCGGGTCACAATCGCCCCAATGTAAATCACCAGGCCATTCAATAATGTAATTGGGATTTTTGGTGGATCGCACTTTCAAAAGTTCACCGTGCAAGTGTAAAACACTTGAACTGCCTGCTCTTTCGTGCAAATCATCCACGTTTTGCGTAACGATGTGTGTGCGAAATTCTTGTTCCATCACTGCCAATGTTGTATGTCCTTCATTGGGTTGTACAGTATGCAATTGCCGCCGTCGTTGGTTGTAAAATTCTAGTACCAACTCGGGATTGTGTCTAAATCCTTCAGGAGTGGCCACTTTCATGACATCATGACCTTCCCAAAGTCCGTTGGCATCGCGAAACGTTGCTATACCGCTTTCTGCTGAGATACCGGCACCTGTCAAAATGGTAAGCGTTTTCAACTGTAAGTTATGAATTATGAGTTATAAATTATAAGTCTTTCTATCGGTAGGTTGTAAGCTGCTATTTAGCGTTAGCTTCATTGACGGGTTAACGCAAAGTAGGAAGTTAATTGTAAAGAAGCAAGTACAATCAAAAATCTATTTCATTACAATGTTTCCGCTTTGCGAAGATTGCTTCATTTTAATTCAATTTCCTTATTGTATTTTAGCAAAAAAATACGCATGGTCGATTTGAATTTGTTAACCTATCTCGAGGGTTTTTTAACCGATGAACGCAAAGAAAAGTTTCAAAAGATATTGGCTTCACGCACCAACCACATTACTGTTGCGATGGAGGACGTATATCAGTTGCATAATACCAGTGCTGTAATGCGCAGTTGTGAGGTGTTTGGTGTGCAACAGTTGCATGTCATCGAGCAAAAATTCGGGAAGCGAATCGATCGGGAAATTGCCATGGGAGCCCAAAAATGGGTGGATGTGCAGCGGTATAATTCCATTACTTCCTGTTTAGAAAAGTTGCGTTCACAAGGGTATCAAATAATTGCCACGACACCCCACAACGATTCGTGCTTGTTGCATGAGTTTGATATAACCCAACGATCAGCCTTGTTTTTTGGTACGGAAAAGGAGGGATTATCCCCCGAAATTCTGGCACAAGCCGATGGATTTTTGAAAATTCCAATGGTAGGATTTACCGAAAGTTTAAATATATCCGTTTCCGCTGCTATTGTCATTCAAGACCTTACATCGCGGTTGCGGCAATCGAACATACATTGGCAATTAACTCCTGAAGAACGGTTGCATTATCGGATGCAATGGACCCAAAACTCCATTAAAGATGTTGCACGGATTATGGAACGCTATGCGCAGTCTCCTTCTTTTGAACCTTCACAAAATTCGTTAGAGCAAATGTAAGGAAATGTGTCTGAAGTTGGGCTGACGTAAGCTTTGGACTCTCAACAATCATCAGTGTAGTTACTCCCTGATCCGTAGTAGATACACCATATCCATTAAACGATGTACCCTCCTGCTGAAATTGGTAAAACAATTGGTCGGTACGCTCAGAAGAAGCCTCTTTTTTATGGAGTTTAAAGGCATCACGATGTTGTTTTAGCCAACTATTTCCTTTTTCTTCACCTTCGTATTCAATGACGTAGGTAACCGTGTTGTCGGTCGACTTGAAGCCGAAGCGAATGGGCATTGGCGGATGGGTAAGGAACATTGTTTCTTTGCTCAAACGAAGACTTGTGTTGATGTCAAAGGGAAATAAACTGTCTTTCGCCAAGCGTTGGATGCCGCGTTGCAACAACACGATATCCTCGGTTTCGCGCAATTCCTGATAGGGAGTATACAAGGCGTTAGGAGCTTGAGCATATTGGGTTTCGCGAATCCGTTGCAGGTTTTCTTGCTGCATTTGAATGGCATTATTTACCGATTGATTAACAGGGGAAATAGCCGGAGCTTGTTGGGTTCGATTACAAAAAAGGATGATACGAACTAATGCAAAAATCAACAATCCGAAGGTGAGGATTTTACGCCAAGGGTTATTACTTTCCATGCTTAAAATTCTGAAGCATTAAAACTCATGGATTGAATCGATTTTCCTTCGGGGGTGATTAATTTGTAGGTTACTTTCGTAATTCCAATGCCCCGCATACGTCGCAATGTATTTTGTGTGGATGGGTCTGATTTTAGTGATTCTTTCAGTAAGGGTTCAGCATTTGGAGATTTAAGAATTTCTTGCATGTCGGCAGGCATTTCCAAGGTATAGGTGAGCTCGTTGCTCGATGTGCGTTCAATTTTCATCAACCGACTTCCATCTTCATATTTCAGGGGCAAACTGGCATTTAAAGCGCTGATGGCTGTTTCTTCTGGCGATTGTCCATCATTAATGGGACTACCTTGTTTGGTTTTGTCCAAAAAAGGTTTGTCTACTAGGGCATCAGTAATTATTCGCCCGTTGGTGTCAATGACTCGCACTTTAAATTTTACGCCTTCGTTGATTAGGTCCATCATCGATTCTTCGCGTTGAAACATGGCGGGTAGTGCCGAAATCATTAATTGAGCCGATTGTGAGGCGGTAGGGTCATTAATGTCTAGAGGGGAAGCCAAGTTCAATTCAATTACATCCAATCCTTCTACTTTAGCCTGAGTACCCGAGGTTCCGCTGTAGGACATCATGGCTGTTTGATTGAAACCATTGACAAATTCGTGCATTTTTTGAGTACGTGATTTACAAGAAACGGAGAGGATTGCTATCGTGAAGATTGCAAAAAGAGCGAGTTTACGCATAAGTCTTAAATTTTAAGAGCCCAAGGTACTGTAATTTACGGAGAAAAAAGCAAAAATGGAATTATTTGGACTTGCTCAATACTTTATACTGTTCATAGCATTGGCTAATGGCTTCCATGATTTGAAGGTCGTTGGCGGTTTCGATAAAAGCTTCCGAGTAGCTACAGCGGCTGAGAATTTCGGCAATATCTTTTTTGTCTATTCCCAAAAGAATGGCAATAGTTTCCCGGTCATATTTAGTTTCTAATAGGTTTTTAACCGTATCATCCTTTTTCATTTCCCGCAGCTTACGGAGTTCTTTTGGTTTTTTTCCAAAGAAATTGTACAGCATATCCGCTGGATTGAAAACCGAGTTGACGACACGAGTGAATGCATTGGGTGAAGATTCTCCAGCCTCATACGCTTGCGGTAAGCCTGAGATGCTGTAGCGATAATTTTCGGCAATAGGAATCAATTTTGTGTCGACTTCAAGATACCCAGTAAGTTTGTATTTTCGGATGACAACTTCTTCAAGGGCAATCGCTTTTTCGGTCAGTTCCAATCGGGCTGTTCCTGTTTTTATCCAGTCGTTGGTGACACGAACCCGTAGGGATTGAAATCCAATCATGGTGATGTGAAGCGTATCGTTGACCGAAGCATTGATTTCAAATTCACCTTTGGTATTGGTTTGCGTTCCTTTAACTTTATTAATGTTGATGATATTCACATTAGCAACTGGTAGGGTAGAGGCGCTATTTACAATAGTTCCTTTCACCAAGCGATCGGTAGGGGTGGTTTGGGCAGAGACACCAAGAAAAAAACAAAAGAAAAGTAAAAAATAGCGGTATTGCATGGTCACCAAATTCAGTGTTAAAATTAGCAATTTTAACAGGAATTCCAATTTCGTATCGAAAGATTATCAGAAAATTAACAGCTTATCGTCAAATTGGAACCTTTTCTTTTTGGGTAAAATAGGGTGCATAAAATCATCCAACCTCTTGCCTTACAAATACATGACAGTTGAATACAATGTCGTCTAGACGTTAATAATTGTTTAGCTGCTTAACCATAAATAAAAAACCCTCCGAAGAGGGCTTGTATCTAACTTTTACGGCGGCGTTTGGCAGCTTCAAAGGCTTTGTTGGCGGGCTGTCGGTCGCGACTGGCATCACTGCGGCGTCCCAAAGGGCGAGCTTCACCAACACGGCGATCACCACGGGATTCAAAGCGTCCTTCGCTTCGACGTTCACTGCGGCGTTCTGAATGGTCCGCAAAACGATCACGACGTTCGCGTTTTCCACCGAAATCACCACGGCCACTTTTACGTCCTCCGTTGTCATTTTTAGAAATTTCAACGTTGATTTTTCGGCCTTCCAATTGGAAATTGCTGAAAATATCCATTACGCGTTCGGCGTGTTCCCCATCGGTATTGAAGAAAGAGAACCCTTCTTTAACATCGACTTTAAACACATCATCACGACCTAAATCTAAGGCTTCGCGCAAGAAATCTTTCAATTTCATCCAATCAAAATCATCGCGTGTACCGATGTTGATAAAATAACGAACGGCATCGCCTGCTTTGATCGAACCTCCTGAAGCGCGTTCACTGCTGCGTTCGCTGGAAAGGTCTTTTTTCTTTTTGTAATAATTCAAGAAACGATTAAACTCTACCGACACCATTTTGCGAATCAAATCCTCCTTGCTTAGGTTTTCAAAAACCTGGTAAATAGCAGGAAGGTAATTATCGATTTCACGGTCGATTTCGGTATCGTGAATTTTATTGGCTAAATGCAACAATTGGATTTCACAGATTTCAATCCCACTTGGAATCGTTTTTTCTTCAAACTTTTGTTTGATGATTTTTTCGATAGTATGGATTTTACGTACTTCTGATTTGGTAATAATTACAATGGAAGTTCCCAATTTTCCAGCACGTCCCGTACGACCCGAACGGTGGTTGTAAGTTTCAATTTCATCGGGTAATTGATAATTGATCACGTGGGTAACGTTGTCTACATCAATCCCACGAGCCGCCACATCGGTGGCAACCAACATCTGAATTTGTCGTCCTCGGAACGATTTCATCACCGAGTCCCGCTGCGCTTGTGATAGGTCGCCGTGTAAGGCTGCGGCATTGTAGCCATCTTCAATAAGTTTTTCGGCTACTGCTTGTGTATCGCGTTTGGTACGACAAAAGATAACCGAGAAAATATCGGGATTGGCGTCGGCCAAACGTTTCAACGCTTCGTATCGATCGCGGGCATTGACGACATAAAATTCATGGGATACAGTCGCAGTTCCAGAGTTTTTTGCCCCTACCGTAATTTCAACTGGGTCGGCCATAAACTTTTTCGCAATGCGCGCTACTTCTGCGGGCATGGTGGCTGAAAACAACCAGGTAGACTTGTCATCGGGGGTATCGGAAAGGATAGAGCAGATATCGTCGTAGAATCCCATATTCAACATTTCATCAGCCTCATCCAAAATGCAGTAAGCGATATTTTTAATGTTGACAAAACCACGGTTAATCATGTCTTGCATACGTCCAGGAGTGGCTACAATCACTTGAGCGCCACGTTTTACTTCACGGGCTTGTTCAGTAATGCTTGCGCCCCCATATACGGCCACGACATGAAGTCCTTTAATGTATTTGGAGTACTGTTTGAGTTCGTTCGTAATTTGGAGACAAAGTTCGCGGGTGGGCGATAAAATCAAGGCTTGTGTGCTGCGGTCCTCGACATCTATTTTTTGTAGTAACGGAAAGCCAAAGGCTGCTGTTTTTCCGGTTCCGGTTTGGGCCAAAGCCACAAGGTCAGTTTCCTGTTCCAAAAGCACAGGAATCGCTTTTTCTTGAACCTCCGACGGAGTTTCAAATCCCATATCGCCAATCGCTTGAAGAAGCGCGGCGTTCAGGCCTAATTGTTCAAATTTATTCATAGATCGTATTAATTCGGGGGCAAAGGTAGACTTAATAATTGGATATAGCTAATTATTAAGTGATTAGTGGCCAGTAATTCGGAATTAGTTGGCTTGAAATTCAGTAAATTACACTATATCATACTGCGATTAATGCAGTTATTTTGGAAGAAAAATGACGATAGCGAGTATAAAATGGGGTTTACCTACCCAAGATATATTTTTTCCTTTATTTATTCGTTAAAAATGCAATTAACTGCGTCACCGCTTTTCCACGGTGACTAAGACGTGCTTTTTCATTTTGATTCATCTCGGCAAAGGTAAGTGTAAAGCCTTCAGGGACAAAAATCGGGTCGTAACCAAATCCTTGGATGCCTCTTTTTTCTTTGATAATTTCACCTTGAACAACACCGGTAAATTGATGTGATTTTCCGTAAATGTTTAAAGCAATTACGGTTTTAAATTGGGCTTTTCGATTGACTTTGTCCTCCAATTCCATCAAGAGTTTTTGCATATTGTCTTCTGCGTTTTTTTGAACACCAGCATAACGTGCAGAATAAACTCCGGGCGCTCCATTTAAGGCGTCTACTTCCAAACCTGTATCGTCGGCAAAACAGGGGAGGCCGAACTGTTGCGTCACATAATCGGCTTTCAATTGTGCATTGCCCTCTAGGGTTAGGGCCGTTTCGGGAATATCTTCAGTGCATCCAATATCTTGTAAACCTACCAATTCAATCGTAGGGGGAAGCATGGCTTGAATTTCAGCAATTTTATGGGCATTATTGGAAGCAAAAACGAGTTTCATCTTTTTTTGTTTCAAAGCTATACAAAAGCAGCCAATAACAACCATTTTTTCCTCAGTGTACTCTTTTCATCTCCAAAATTATGCTATCGAATGTTATTTTGAAGAAATTGATAGGATGGTAAAACCGAATGGTCTTAGTTCAGTTTTGCCTTTCCTTCCTCAATTAACGTTCGCAATCTATATGCCTAAATGGGGCACTGACCTATTTTTAGCTTCAAGCCTACAATTTAATTTTAATGTATTTGCAAATGCCTATTATGGATGGGTATGAATCGACTACTGCTATGCAAAAAGGACAATCGGGGATAAATGCTTCTGATATTCATATTCGGTAACGACCAATGTGATGGAAGCCACCAAACTTTGCGTATGTGAATTGATCATGAACCACTAAATGACCTCGTCCTTAGATAAAGGGTAATTATTGGAAGCTATTGTGACGTATTGGCAAGATTTATAAACGATACGTTGTTGATAGAATCGTGTTAAAGCGCTATGATTAGAAACCTATTATCGTTATTTTTGCAGCGATTATAACCTGTTTTGAATCATGGTAAAAGATTTATTTGAACGAATTCAACAAAATAAAGGGCCTTTAGGGCGATGGGCTTCTCAAGCAGAGGGGTATTATGTTTTTCCAAAGTTGGAAGGTGAATTAGGACCTCGAATGCAGTTTCAAGGAAAAGAAATTCTAAACTGGAGTATTAATGATTACTTAGGTTTAGCCAATCATCCTGAAATACGCAAAGTAGATACTGAGGCAGCACAACTATACGGTGCAGCTTATCCTATGGGAGCACGAATGATGAGTGGTCATACAACACTTCATGAGCAATTGCAAAACGAATTGGCAGCTTTTGTACAAAAAGAAGCAGCCTATTTATTGAATTTTGGCTACCAAGGAATGGTGTCGATTATTGATGCTTTGGTGACCAAAAACGACGTGATTGTATATGATGTCGATTCGCACGGTTGTATCATTGACGGAGTACGTTTGCACATGGGGAAACGTTTTACCTACAAGCACAATGACGTGGAGAGTTTGGAAAAAAACTTACAACGTGCTACCAAAATGGCCGAAGAGAATGGAGGGGGAATTCTCGTCATCACTGAGGGTGTTTTTGGAATGCGTGGACAACAAGGAAAAATCAAAGAGATTGTTGACTTAAAGTCCAAATACAACTTCCGTTTGTTAGTAGACGACGCCCACGGATTTGGTACG
This sequence comes from Flavobacterium sp., assembly GCF_027482425.1. Lineage (GTDB taxonomy): Bacteria > Bacteroidota > Bacteroidia > Flavobacteriales > Flavobacteriaceae > Flavobacterium. The sequence continues at coordinate 718 of NZ_JAIXWA010000036.1, read as the reverse complement.
TTAGGAAAAACAGGAGCGGGTGCAGGTGAAGAGCAAGGATGTCAAGACGGAATTGATGTCTATTTTTCCACATTTGCCAAATCGATGGCAAGTATTGGTGCCTTTGTAGCCGCCGATCAAGACGTTATTGATTATTTAAAATACAACCTTCGTTCGCAAATGTTTGCTAAGTCGTTGCCCATGATTATGACCGTTGGGGCATTGAAACGTTTGGAAATGTTGCGAACTATGCCTGAGTTGAAAGATAAGCTATGGGAAAATGTAAATTATTTGCAAAATGGATTGACGAGCCGAGGTTTTAATATTGGGGATACCAACACCTGTGTAACCCCCGTATATTTGGAAGGTTCTATTCCTGAGGCGATGGTGATGGTGAATGATTTGCGTGAAAATTATAATATTTTCCTTTCTATTGTAGTGTATCCAGTGATTCCAAAAGGGATTATTCTATTGCGCATGATTCCTACAGCTTCCCACACTAAACAAGATATTGATGAAACACTAGCTGCTTTTGAAGCGATTCGCGAAAAATTAGAAAACGGTACCTACAAACAAATTGCTGAAGCCACTACTGTGGATGTATCGTAAACGACAGTAGCTAAATTTTACTATTTTACATAAAGTCCATCCTTCGGGGTGGATTTTTTTGTTCTAAACTTTATTTCCCAGTTATTTTTTGTCATTTAATAATATACGAAAATACTTACAAAATAAAACA
>NZ_JAIXWA010000052.1 GCF_027482425.1 Flavobacterium sp. | reverse complement strand
GGCGCAATCGGATTAAAGCCGGTTTGCGCATCGGTAGGCGTTAAGTGGTAACTCACCTGCACGTTGGGGTTGGTGGTGATCTCCGGAGTCTTCGTGCCCAACACAAAAGTACACGCCACTCCATCGTTGTTGTCGTCACACACTTCGTAAGCGGTGGGGGTGTTGGCTGTGGGGGCGGTGATGGGATTCACGGTAGCAATACTACTATCGGATAAACATGGAGCAACGCCAGAAACCGTATAAGTAAAGGTGCTTGGAGTCGCATTGAAACTAGGTACAAATGTTCCAGCAGCAGCATTAAAAATTCCCCCTGTACCTCCTGTTCGAATCCAAGAACCACCCACTTGCTCACCGGTGATAATATCGGCTAAGTTGATAGGAGTTGTGGACTGACATACCGTTAATGAGCCGTCATTTCCTGCATTGGGGGCTACTGAAATAGAAACCGTAGCAATACTTGAATCGGGTCCACAAGGAGAAATACCAGTGACCGTGTAGGTAAATGTACTTGTGGTGGCACCAACTGCAGGAGTATATGTACCTGCTAAAGCATCAAAAGCACCACCAGTTCCAGTGGTACGAGTCCATATCCCTCCCGGTTGTTCCCCTGTGATCAGGGAAGATAGATTGACAGCCGCGGTACTTGTTTCACAAACCGCAATAGAACCGTCATTCCCCGAAGTAGGCTGAACATTGACTGTAAGCGTAGCAACACTACTATCCGCAATACACGGAGCTACGCCACTTACGGTATAGGTAAAAGTACTTGAAGTAGTTGTTGGGGAAGGGGTAAATGCCCCTAAAGCAGCATTAAACAATCCACCTGTACCGGTCGTTCTTGTCCATGTTCCACCCGTTTGCTCACCTGTAATTAGCGAAAATAAATCGACAACTGTCGAGTTTGTATTACAAATGGTCAAAGCGCCATCGATACCCGCTTGAGGCTGTGGTTGAATAGTAATTACTACTTCACTAGAATCATTTGCACAAGGCGTAGTTCCCGTTAAAGTATAGGTAAACACACTTGAGGTGGCTCCAAGAGCAGGTGTAAATGTCCCCGCCGCATTGAAAACACCTCCTGTTCCTAAGGTTCTTGTCCAAGTCCCCCCTGTTTGTTCCCCTGTGATTAATGAGGATAAATCTACAGCAACAGTGCTTGTTTCACAAACAGTTGTAGCGCCATCAACCCCTGCATTAGATTGTGGCACTATGTTCACAGAAGCCACACTTGATGAGGGTCCACAAGGAAGAATTCCAGGGATGGTGTAGGTAAACGAACTTGAAGTAGCTCCCACGGTAAGGGTGAAAGTCCCCGAAGCGGCATTGAAAACACCTCCAGTTCCTGTCGTTCTTGTCCAAATACCTCCAGTTTGCTGACCTGAAATAACTGTATTCAAGTCTATAGTTGAAGGATCATTGCTACAAATAGAAACCGATCCGCTAGTACCCGCATTAGGCTGTGAAACAACATTTACTGTTGCTATACTACTATCGTCAACACAAGGGGTTGTGCCTACAATAGTATATGTAAATGTGCTGGTAGTTACTCCAGGAGTCGGTGTAAATGTTCCAGCAGTTGTGTTAAAAATACCGCCAGTACCTGTAGTGCGAATCCATGTACCGCCCGCTTCTTCTCCAGAAATTAAAGAGAATAAATTGATTGTAGTGGCACTTGTTTCACAAATTTGAATTTGCCCATCAAGGCCTGCATCAGGTTGAGAATTGATAATTACAGAAGCCACACTAGAGTCATTTGGACAAGGTGGCACTCCGTTAACCGTATATGTAAAGGTACTCGAAGTACTTCCTGCTGTAGGGGTAAATGACCCTGCCGCAGCATTGAAAACTCCACCTGTTCCCAATGTTCTTATCCAAGTTCCTCCAGGATCTTGACCTGAGATGAGGGTATTTAAATTAATCGTAGCTGTATTGGTTTCACAAATAGTAAGTGAACCATCTGTACCTGCGTTTGCCCCGTCATTCACCACGACTTGGATTACTTGATTCGGACGACAGGTTGCATCCGAGGGAGTTGGATTCAAAACTGCATATACATAGTAGTTACCTGGTACATTCGGCAAAGAACCTAATGTTCCAAGTACACCTGCATCGAAGGTAGCGACCCCTGCTGCTGGAGTTACTGTCCCCAATAGAGTTCCACCAGAGTACATTGTATCCCCTGTTTGAGGGGCATTGAAATAAACAAACTTGATAGAGTTTGCTGCTGTAGCATCGGTAGTTACACTAAATACGGTAGGATCTGCACCCTCACACAACACTTGATTACTAGTAGGATTTGTAATTGTTTCGCATACCGCAGCATAATTCAAGGTAAAAGTGCGAACCGTCAAACAAGGATATGTTCCGAATTGATCGTACACTAATGCGTAAATAGTTTGTCCATTGGATAATGAAGGATACGCATTGATATTGGTTATTTCATTCTGTTGGTTTTGCAAATCCGTGAGACTTAAATAATAACTTACCGCAAAGTCTCCAGGGTTTGGAATACCATTGAGGATTATTGGAGTGTTTGAAGAAAGATTGAAGATAGTATTCAACCCTACATTAAACAAATCTAAAGGAGTTCCAGCAGGTAATAATGGATAGGTTTCTACCAAAAACGAGTTTGAAACTGGAATCTGACATCCTCCCGGCGCAATTACTTCTACGGAATACGTCCCTGCTTGTGTTACTGACAGTACGTTAGAGGGGCCTGATTGCACTAAAGTTGTTCCGTTAAACCAATTGTAAGTGGCCCCAGGAATCAAAGTTCCCACAACAATATCTTGTGGACTTCCCGAACACAAAGCAGTTCCTGCTGCCAACGTAAACCCTGGCAAGCCACCCGATGTTGGATCGGAAGCAATTTCTAACTCCCCGATATCAAAACTTCCTCCTGCTAAAAATACAGCGGAATCAAAACTTTGGTCATTTCGATCAGCAATAACTAATTTAATATGATACGTTTCATTTGGAACAACCGCTGAAGAAGCTGTCATTCGAATGGTATGTCCATTGAAATTTGTGGCTGTAATCGCTGGCCCAACAACATTATAAACTCCAAAGAAATTTTGATTAACAGACCCACAAGTCGTGTTATAAGCATCACTTCGAATAGTAGTCACCGATATTGGATCAGGAGTATTTGGTACTAGCGCTAAATTTGTTACTGGGGTTCCTTGTGTAGTATTTTGAAGAAAAAACGCAAAGGCATCAGAGTAATCACATTGAAATGTTCCATATTCTTCCGAAGCAAACAAAAAGTCAAAACTCATACTGTTGGCAAAAGGAATAAAATCAAACTCTAGAATCGTTGCATTATTGTAACTATTTAACTGAGGGTCAATTCCTAAGGCATCTATATAATCAAAAAGTTCTGTGTCCCCAGGCCATGTAAAAGCGCCATTACTTTGTGTATTGGCATTTGGACCGGCAGCAGCTGTAGCCCTACCCGTACTTAATATCACTCCGTTGGCCAATGGAAAAGTGGTATTCACATTGGTAAAATAACCGATTCCATTATCGGGTTGCCCTGCTGTTACGGATCCAAAGTTAGTTCCCGTACTCCACGTTACATTAGAAATGGTCCCCACACAGGCTGCTCCACCTGAACCTCCTGAAAAAAGAACTTGGCTAACTAATTGAGGTACAGTATAGGTAGTTAGATCTACATTAATAGCTTGTGAGAATCCAAGTTGCATTCCCAATAAAAAAAGAAGTAATTTTCCTCTCATTCGAATCTTATTTGAAACAAAAAAAACGATTCATCTGAAACGGTAATTTTGTTAATTAATTGTTTAAAACTTCAAATATAAATATTCTCAAAAAATAACTTTGTTAAATTTGCAGAAATTAGCCTTAAACACATGAAAATTACGATAAAAGAAACCCAAAATCCTACGATTTTAAAATTTGAATTTTCTGATTTTTTTACCCGCGGTAAAAATTATGAATTTAAAAACATTGACGAAGCTCAAAATTCACCGCTAGCACAAAAATTGTTTTACTTGCCTTTTGTAAAAACAGTTTATATTTCAGGGAACTTTGTAGCCATTGAACGATTTAGTATTGTAGAATGGGCCGATGTGCAAGAGGAAGTCGCCGAACAAATAGAAAACTTCTTGGCTCAAGGCGGAAAAGTACTTTTGGAAGATACTGCTCCAAAGAAGATTCCAATTTCTGTTTATGGGGAAACCACCCCTAATCCTGCAACTTTGAAATTTGTCGTCAATCGAAAAATAACGCCTCAAGCGGTCGAATTTAAAAATATTGATGCAACCAAAGTATCTCCCCTAGCGCAAGCTTTGTTTCAATTTCCATTTGTCAAAGAACTGTTTTTCGACGAAAATTATATCTCTATTACCAAATATGACATCGCATCTTGGGATGAAGTGACATTAGAATTGCGCACATTTATCAAAGAATATATTGAAAACGGAGGGGTGGTCGTAGAGGAAAGCCTTTTGGAACAAGCCCCACAACAGGAAAAACAGCAAATCAAAAATTTTGACCATTTGGATACCACCTCGCAACAAATAATCAACATCTTGGAAGAATATGTAAAACCAGCCGTTGCGGCCGATGGGGGCAATATTCTATTTGATTCCTTTGATGAAAATACGAAGCGAGTAAAAGTGGTATTGCAAGGTTCTTGCAACGGTTGTCCCTCCTCTACCTTTACCCTCAAAAATGGAATAGAGAACATGTTGAAAGACATGCTTAAAGATTCCGAAATCGTGGTTGAAGCGCTAAATTCGTAAAGCATGAAAAAAATAGTATTTCTGTTCCTGTTGGGACTATTTGGTGTCATTGGTTGTCAAAAAAATAAGACTAAAGTTGATTTTTCGAAGATAACTCAAACCTATTTTGAAGGCAAAAACCGTCTTAATCCCTTGGATGCCACGGTAAATGGTCAGTCGAAATTCAACGACCAATTGCAATTTGAAATGACCGTGAGTTATCGAAAAGCGCAAAAAGAGTTCTACACCCAAACCAAAGCACAACTGGCGGATGTAGACTACAAATCGCTAACAGCTGAAGAAAAAATTAGTTACGATATCATTCAATGGGAAGTAGCTGTGGGGGAAGATCTTTTAAAGCATCCCACGCATTACATTCCCATCAATCAATTCTCGGGAACGCATTTAACGATGGGACAGTATGCGGGAGCTGAAAGTGCGCAACCTTTTAAAAATGAAAAAGATTACCGCAACTTTTTACGCCGAATGGAATTGTTTGCCGTGTGGATGGATTCGGCGCAAGTGGCGATGAAAAAAGGAATAAAAAAAGGGTGCGTGCTTCCCAAAGCATTGACCGAAAAATTGATTCCTCAGTTTGAAGACATGGTCACCGAAAAGCCGGAAGACCATTTGTACTTCACCGCAATCACCAAATTACCCTCCACTATTGATGCGGCAACACAACAAAATTTGACTAAAGCCTACCGCGAAACGATTCAAAACCAATTGATTCCCTCGTTTCAACGAATGGTTGCTTTCTTGAAAAACGATTATTTGCCACAAACGCGCAAAAGCAGTGGTATCGGTAGTTTAGAAGGAGGAAAAGATTGGTATGCCGCCCTTGCCAAGCAATGGACAACAACGACCAAAACCCCCGATGAAATTCATCAATTGGGACTGCAAGAGGTTGCACGCATTAAAAATGAGATGGAAAAGGTAAAAAACCAAGTTGGATTTAAAGGCAGTATCATCGAATTTTTCGATTTTGTTCGCAACAAAAAAGAACTCATGCCGTTCAAATCGCCTGACGAAGTGATCGCCAATTTTGAAAAAATTCACACGACCATTAAGCCCAATGTGGATAAGTTATTTGCTTTGCAACCCAAAACGCCTTTTCGCGTTAAACGCACGGAGGCTTTTCGTGAAAAAACAGCCAGTGCCGAATATGTGCAAGGTGCGACTGACGGATCGCGTCCTGGGACTTTCTATGTTCCCATTCCCGACGTGACTAAATACAATTACTATGGGGATGAAGATTTGTTTTTACACGAAGCCATACCTGGCCATCACTTCCAAATTTCGTTGCAACAAGAAAATAAAAGTCTCCCTGACTTCCAAAAATTCAACTGGTTTGGTGCGTATGGCGAAGGCTGGGCGTTGTATACCGAAAGTTTAGGACTTGAATTGGGATTGTACCGCGATCCGTACCAATATTTTGGCATGTTGAGCAGCGAAATGCACCGCGCCATTCGTTTGGTAGTCGACACCGGAATTCACACCAAAGGATGGACTCGTGAACAAGCCATCGCGTATTCTTTGGCCAACGAAGCTGAAAGTGAAGCAAGCATTATCGCCGAAATCGAGCGTTATATGGCCATTCCAGGACAAGCACTATCGTATAAAATTGGGCAGCTAAAAATTATGGAACTGCGAAAAAAAGCCGAAAAGGAGATGGGCAAACGCTTTGACATCAAAAAATTCCATCAAATTGTTTTGGAATCGGGCGTGATGCCCCTTGCTTTATTGGAACAAAAAGTACAACGTTGGATGGATTCCACAAAATAAATGAAAAGCCCCGAATGTGGGGCTTTTTTTTATGGTTTCATCTTTTCTTCCACTTTTTTGAAATCAATAGCTTTCCCATCGATGTCATAAAATTGATATCGGAATTTGAGTTTCCCGTTGAGTTCTTCGATATGGACATGCATTTGGCACCCCCCCATTCCACTCCAAAATTAGGCCAAAATAATAATCGCCTACCCCGAAGCTGGAAGGTAAATTACACACATACACTTGCTTTTTGGACTTTAAATTGAGCGTTGGAATTTCTACATTTTGATACGCTCCCACATCTTCGGTACTAAAGGTGCGCCCCATATAGCTGTAATCTTTCGCCCTCTTTTTACCGCTGGCTCCATTTTCGGTATAGATATCTTTTATTGAAAAAATAACATCCTTCAACGAGAATTTACCCGTATTCACCAAATTGAATTTAAGTTGATGGATGTAGGTCAGACGCTCCCCTTTTTTTCGGGGCGTCATTGACTTCACGCGATTTACTGAGATCGGTCTCGGTGACCTCTACAATCGGAATATTATCGGAGGCAATTTGGGCTTCGAGGTTGGGCTTGACCTCTTCTAACTTGGTCTCGTTTTCGACCAAGTGCTCTTTTGTTTCGACGATATCTTCTTGTTGTCTTCAATCGCTCGGTAGGCACGATCCACTTTCAATTCGCCCGTTTGGTGCTTGGTTTTGGCGACTTCGTTGGAACTATATAAATAAAATAAGGCGCCTGTCACAAGGACAATACCTATAAATGCTACTATTAATGCAATCATAACGGTACTCTTTTTCATAAACCCTAACCGGAATGGTACAAAAATAAGTAAGCTTTTGATAATGTTAATCTTTATAAGAACAAGTTCTTAACAGAAAGACAAAACGTTATTAACTGTAGACGAAAAATTGGAGATCGCTTAAATTTTTATAAAGTTGAAAAACCTCCCGAATCGATCCTCTCGGGATAAACTACACTTCGGGGGAACCTATACGAAAAAAAATCCTGACTGTTGTCTGGATTTTTGTGCGGGTGATAGCCCCGGGGATTCGGGGGAAACTACACGCCAAAAAAAAATCCAGACTGTTGTCTTGACTTTGTGCGGGTGATAGCCCCGAGGATTCGGGGGAAACTACACGCCAAAAAAAAATCCAGACTGTTGTCTGGACTTTGTGCGGGTGATAGCCCCGAGGATTCGGGGGAACCTACACACCAAAAAAAAATCCAGACTGTTGTCTGGACTTTGTGCGGGTAATAGGACTCGAACCTACACGCCTTGCGGCACCAGATCCTAAGTCTGGCACGTCTACCAATTTCGCCACACCCGCAAAATGGTGAGTGCAAATATAGGCATTATTTTGAATTTGCAAACCTCAACATTCAATTTCGAAAAAAAAGTAGCTCAGGTGAAAATTGCGATTTAGAAATGAAAAAGATTGGCTTTTGAATTTGTATCTTTGAAGGTAGTAATTAAAAATCAAACATGGACACGATTAAACAATACGTTCAAACCCATAAAGATCGTTTTATCAACGAACTCATTGAAATTCTTAAAATTCCCTCCGTTAGTGCCGACAGTGCTTACGCGCAAGATGTCATTGACATGGCCAATGCGGTTAAAGAAAGTCTGCTCCGTGCCGGCTGTGATGTAGTCGAACTGTGTGAAACGCCCGGCTACCCTATCGTTTATGGCGAAAAAATTATCGACCCCAATTTGCCTACCGTATTGGTCTATGGCCATTACGATGTACAACCGCCCGACCCGATCGATTTGTGGGATTCTCCGCCGTTTGAACCGGTAATCAAAACCACTGAAATCCACCCTGAAGGCGCCATCTTCGCCCGCGGGGCTTGCGACGATAAAGGACAAATGTTCATGCACGTCAAAGCGTTTGAGTATATGATTCAAACCAACACCTTGCCCTGTAACGTCAAATTTATGATCGAAGGCGAAGAAGAAGTCGGGTCCAAATCGTTGAGCTGGTTTGTGGAACGCAACCAAGAAAAATTGGCCAACGACGTGATTCTAATCTCCGACACAGGCATGATTTCCAACCAACAGCCGTCGATTACCACAGGTTTACGCGGATTGAGTTATGTGGAAGTTGAAGTGACTGGCCCTAACCGCGACTTGCATTCGGGCTTGTATGGCGGAGCAGTAGCCAACCCGATCAACGTTTTGTCCAAAATGATTGCATCCCTACACGACGAAAACAACCATATTACGATTCCCGGTTTTTACGATAAAGTTGAAGAATTGTCAGCGGCCGAGCGTGCCGAAATGGCGAAACGTCCGTACAGTGAGGACGCATACAAAAAAGCCCTGGACATTGCCGACGTCTATGGCGAAGCGGGGTATTCGACCAACGAACGCAACTCGATTCGTCCCACACTCGATGTCAACGGTATTTGGGGAGGATACACTGGTGAAGGCGCCAAAACGGTTATTGCGAGTAAAGCCTATGCCAAAATCTCCATGCGTTTGGTGCCACACCAAGACTGGGAAGAAATCACCGAGCTCTTTGCCCAACACTTCGAAAGCATCGCTCCCGCTGGAGTCAAAGTCAAAGTGACACCTCATCACGGGGGACAAGGCTATGTGACACCCATCGATAGCATTGGATATCAAGCCGCCAACAAAGCGTATACCGAAACCTTTGGCTTGCCTGCGATTCCCGTGCGTTCTGGAGGAAGTATTCCGATTGTCGCGCTTTTTGAAAAAGAATTAAAGTCCAAAACCATCTTAATGGGATTCGGACTCGACAGCGATGCCATCCACTCGCCCAACGAACATTATGGCATTTTCAACTACCTCAAAGGGATTGAAACGATTCCGCTGTTTTACAAATACTTTGTGGAATTAAGCAAATAACCCCAGAAGCTGTTTCGAAAGAGGCAGCTTTTTTTTGGGGCGTGCCCCCGTGATTCGCCTTCAAGGTTGCATCGAGTAGGTGCCACGGGGTCGGGCTGTCCGTGGTGCGCGGCACCTTACTTCCATCCCTCACGCGGAAGAGCTGCACAGCAAAACGACAGATAAATCCAAAGAATTTTCCTTACGGTACAAAAACCGTTCAACCCAGCCCCGGTAGGAGTGGAAATCCGGCAGAACGCAGTGGAGCCGATAGCAACGGATGACGGGACCCGACTTTCATCGGGACAAAAAAACATGCTGCTGCCAAAAAAAAATAAAGTTGCTGTATTTCAACAATTTAATTGAATTGTTTTGCGCTAATAATACCATGAGGCCATTTTTGGCGTTACTTTTGTATTATCATCATCAATCAAAAATCAATCATCATGTTAAAACGTTTCTTCTTGCTTTGTTCGGGCGTGGACAAAGACCTAATTGCCGGCTGTAGTAATGGCGAGCAAAACAAGTATGCCGGCATTGGCGCCACTGTATTTTTCACGGCTTTTATGGCTTTTTTGGCGGGGAGTTATGCGCTCTTCACCGTATTTGACAATTATTATATCGCGACGGCTTTCGGACTCGTATGGGGGTTGCTGATTTTTAATTTGGACCGCTTTATCGTGTCGACGTTAAAAAAGCGCGACTCTTTATTGGATGAATTCATACAAGCTTCACCGCGTATTGCGTTGGCGTTGATTATCGCCATCGTGATTTCGAAACCCTTGGAAATCAAGATTTTTGAAAAAGAAATCAACACCGTCATTCTCAAAGAAAAGAACGATATGGCTCTAGCCAACAAAATACAAGTGGCCAATTTGTATAAATCGGATTTGGACCAAAACCAAGCTGCGATGGATAGCGTAAAGCGTTCAATCACCACCAAAGAGAAAGAAGTCACTGCCTTGTACCAAGCCTACATCACTGAAGCGGAAGGCACTGCAGGCACCAAGAAAATGGGGAAGGGTCCGATTTACAAAGAAAAACGCGCCGCTTATGACCGAGCCGCTATACAGCTGGATTCGTTGAAAAAAGTATCAGCTGCCACCATCGCTGAGCGCGAGGCACGGGCCAAAACCTTACAAGCTGATGTGGATCAAAAAGTGAGTGAAACACAGCCTGTTATTGATGGGTTTGACGGACTCATGGCGCGGATTAATGCGTTGGGGAAATTGCCTTTTCTGCCCTCATTTTTTATCATGCTCTTGTTTTTGGCCATTGAAACGGCACCCGTAATTGCCAAACTGTTGTCGCCCAAGGGTGAATATGATTTTAAAGTAGAAGAACAAGAAATGGCATTGAAAACGGTTTTGGAGCAAAACCGCTATCAGAGTATGCAACAACAACAAACCGATGCTGCGATTTATGATCGGGTATATGCTGATCTTCGGGAAGATAAAGCCTTATATGACTACAAACGGAAAGGCGCAAGGGAATTACTGCAACTGCAAGCCGATGGATTTGTAGCGCAACAGAAAAAAGTTTTAAAATAAAAAAAGTCCCAATTGGGACTTTTAGCTAACTAAATTGGGTAGCACTAACCGGGATTTATTTTATAACCCTAAAAAACATCTGCCGCCTACTGCAGAACCCGGTTAGTATCCAAATCTTAAAGGAGCACACTCTAAAACTCCTAGAAGAAATTCAACCCTTTATGGTAAGACTTGGAGGTAGTGTTGTAATTGGAGGATTAACTCTTCTTTACTTTGACTAAAATCCAAAGCGTACATTCGTTCGTTTTTTACAAAATCAATTTTGGTATCCAAAATATGACTTGCTGTGCCCACGACCACTGGAATCTCCAAAGTGTTTAAGCGCACTAAATTTAAGAGGTCGCCGATATCATTGACAATAAAAAAGCAAATAGTATAGCTTTTAAATTCTTCTGTACTGAATTTGTTTTTCGACGTACAGGTAGCTAAGGGATAGGTTTTTCCAAAATGCTTTTTAACAAAAGAAGAAAAACCTTTGGTCGTATCGTATACAACAATGTGGTGTTTCGCACCCATTATACCGCTTTCAGATACGTATCCTCAGTTTGCAAACGTGACTTAACTTTCTTGACCAATAATTTTGCATCTTCACGCCATTCATAACGTACTTTTACGTTTATCGGTTGATAATTGGTGGTTATCAACTGGATTTTGTACACATACTTTTTATTTAAAAGTAAATTAAACGTAAAAAACAAACCAAAAAATAACGCGATTCCAATAATAATTATTGGCTGTGCATGCACCATATAGGCGCACAATAAAGTAACTACCGAAATTAAAAGAATAAGAACGTTGGCGGTATTATCTCGGAATTTGTGTAATTGTACTTTTCGAAATTGGTCATACGAAAAGGTACGAATAATGCCTTGATCGCTTAGGCAAAAAAAGGATTCCGAGAGCACACCTAAATTATTGTTAAATATGACTTTATCCACGGTAGTTTGGGGATTGTAATTTTATTACACCAAAGCTACTAAGGAAGGTTTTGTCAAATATTTTTTTTCGATTTCAATGGATTATCTGGCGTCGGAATATGCTTACCTGTCGACGAAATGCTGTATTACCATCAAATAAGATTGATTCGTTCGATAAGATTTATGCGATTATTCTTACTAACAGGAATGATTTCTTTCCCAATTAATACCGTCGAATCCTTAATATCGATAATCTTCGCACAATTAATGATGAATGAACGATGGGTTTTTACAAAAACCTCAGGGGGAAGTTTGGCTTGTAATTTGGTCAACGTAGTATGTACTACATAATTTTGAGTCTCTGTTTTGATAATAACATAATCGCCATTGGCTTTTATATAATCGATACTACTAAGATCAATTTTTATAAGGCGTTTATCAATATTTACATAGATTTCTTGAGTGATTTTTGGGGTTATGGATTTTTGGTTGGCGGGTAGTGCTTTTTTCTGACGTACCCGTTGCATCGCCTTTTCAAAACGGGTTTGTGTAATGGGTTTAACCAAATAATCTACTATACAATCAAAATTGAAAGCTTCCAATGCTAAGTTTTTATCATTGGTCACCAATATAACCAAAGGCGGATTCTTGATGGTTTGCAAAAAATCAAATCCTGAGAAGTTGGGCATGTGAATATCCAAAAAAATCACATCCAAGCCCGGATTCGTATTTAAGTATTTCATCACTTCAATGGCATTGGTAAACACACCATCAATAACAAGATCAGGTGTTTTTAAGACCAAATGACTTAATACTTCACGAGCTAACAACTCATCGTCTACAATAATACATTTCATCATTCCTCTAAGGTATTAACAAAGTGCTTAATTTGACTCATAATATGTTCAAATTCAGGCGCGAGGCGTCCCTCATTTTTATGCAACTCTTCTTCATATTTGTGGGCAATTTGATACGAATATTCCATGCCTAAAAATCCAATCTTGTGCTTGAGTCGATGTACAAATGTAATTATTTTCTTAAAATCAAATTCAGCACTTGCATTTTTATATTCGTCGTAATCAGCCTTAAATTCGGAAACCATCACAGCAATTAACCGCTTTTTTAAAAACGTATCGCCGTCGGCCAAACGATGTACATAGTCTAAATTAGGTTGTTCGTGTGCCATCTTTATGAAGGGTAAAATAAAATACACTGCCTACGCCAGGCTCACTTTCAAGATGTATCGTTTCTTGCATATCGTCGAGAATCTTCTTAACGATGGTGAGACCAATTCCCGTAGAACGGTCATTAGGATTAAGGGATTCAAACATTTTGAAAATTCGTTTTACATCTTTTTCATGAATGCCTTTACCGTTGTCTCGAATGCTAAAAATATACTGTTGTGGTTCCTCTAAATAGTCAATTTCGACCCATCCTTCGGCTTTATCATTATATAAAATGGCATTTGTTATTAAGTTGAGAAAAACCTGTTGTAAGCGATAGGCATCTCCCTTTAGACTAGGAAATTCTCGTAGCACGCGAATACTCATGTGCTGAGGAACTTCTATGATTGAGGTAACCGATTGAAGCAATTGATTCAAATCGATGCGTTCAGTTTTGTATTCGGTATGATCAATCCGCGAATAGGATAGAATTCCTTGAATAAGGCGCTCCATTTTTTCTACTTTTTCCTGAATCAATTCAAAATATTGTGCCGTAACGGCATTAAATGCTTTATCGCTATCCTCTTTGATGAAGGTGATAAGGGAATGGATGCTTCGCAATGGTGACTTTAAATCGTGGGATACAATTTGAGCATACTCATTTAACTGTCGGTTTTGTTGTTCTAACTTAGCCAACAACTCCTCACGAAGCCTTTCCAAATTTCGGGTCTCCGTAACATCAAAATGAAGTCCAATCGACCCTATTACCGATCCCTTAATATCGTAATTCGGACCACCGCTGACCAACCAAACGCGCTCCTCTCCATTACTATCTGTCACTTCCAATTCATATGAATCGGAAATCTTACTTTTACGCAGTTCTGATTTTTCAGTGAGTAAGCGTCGGGTTTCTTCGTTTAGAAAAACATCAACTCCTTTTTTACCTATCAATTCCTCTGGAGTAAATCCACTCATAGCGCAAAAACGTTGGTTGGTTAACAGAATATTATCGTCATTATCCACCTCCAACAATCCAATATTCATGTTTTCAATGATGCGTCGGTACTTTTCTTTTTCATAATTCAAATTCTCCTGAAAATTGCGTTCCAACGTGATGTCTTGATAGGCCCAAAGGTGCCCTTTATGTACTTCGTCGATGACAATCGGAATATAAGAACGAGAATAATAACGGCCATCCTTTAGCTCCAAGACCTCATTGATAACGGTTTCTTTTTGCACTAAGACTTCCTCAATCCGTTGTACAAATCCCTCGGGATCTTTGAAGTATAATTTGGATTCTTGAGCAGAATTAGAACAATCGGCTCCAATCAAATACTCAGGATCAACGGGTATGTCAAACATGGAGCAAAACTTTTGATTGACCAGTAAAATGTGTCGGTTTTCATCTTCCAACAAAATACCATCATGAAGGTTAAGTATCAACGTTCGCAAACGTTGTTCAGATTCTCGTAATCGATCTTCCATTTCCTTCTTGGGCGTAATATCCTCAATGATCGTATAATATTCGATGAAATTTCCAAGTTGATCAAATACGGGTTGCCCTTTGATACGCGCCCAAAAAGCACCGCCATCACGAAGTTTATGTTGCACTTCAAAATCAAACCATTGGGCATCACGAAAGGCTACCACCATTTGGTGCAGGGTATTTTTATCGGTGTGCTCCATTACGCCCAAATCATACAGGGTTTTACCAAGTACTTCTTCCTCGCAATACCCAGTCATTTTTAAATACGAAGAGTTCACCCAGAATATTTCACCATGAAAATCGGAAAGCACCACCCCGTTTTCATTGGTGCTTACAACTAAAGACAACTTTTTAATTTCCTCCTTGTCGCGTTGTAATTCTTTTTTCTGACCCGAAATGGCGTGTACCATGTATTTCAAATCGCTGTTGCTGATTTCTAAACTTCGCAACATATTGAGCATATCGATACTTGAATCGTGGTAGGCAAAATCACCAATGTCTAACTTCTTCTCGTGCAATTCCTCAATATTAGAAACCCATGGGGAACCCACAAAAAGATACTCATCGTGATGCTCAAGAAATTGACCGCGCAAAAAGGTACGTGATTGTGTAATCACATTGATGACCAGCAAAGAGTCTGTTAACTTTTCAAAATCAATCGCTTTTCCTTGAGGCACGATAGGATTTTTGAATTGAAAATAGGTTTCAAACGACGTATTCTCTTGCAGTTCGGGCACCATTTTATGAAGACTTGGGCCGAAGTGACGCAGCATCCGATTTTTGTCTACCACCATATAGAATGGAAATAACGTAGAGAAAGTATCCCGATCAAAATGAAACATGGAAGCGCTCATAAAAAAACGATACGAAAATGAAACGATTCATCTACAGCCTCCAATTGTTGCAACGAAAAAGCGGCTTCAGGAATGGCAAACAAGGCAGCAAAACCTTGTAAAACACCTACTGAAAAAAGAGGTTCTTTGAGTCGGTAAGGCGTGTGAAAAAAGTCGATAGCATCTTGGGAATAATTTACCGATCGAAAATGCGTTAAATTCAATTTCTCATAAATCAAGGATAATCGATTGATAAAAAGAGGAAAATCCAAAAGAAATTGACGGTAAGCGGGAACTCCTTTTTCTAATTTTCCCAAATACAATTTGGGCACCGAATGCAACGCCCACCAATATCCAATATGGTAATACAAATCGGCCGTAGTTTTACCAGAAAAGTGAAGCAGCCCTTTTAAAATATTTTCAAGAATCGGATCGGGATAAAACTCGGAGTTGATAAAAAAATCATCTTCCAAACCGGCAGCGATACATACTTGATGCCAAATCTCAAATCCTTCATTTTGGATCGCATATTCTTTAATTGCGTTGATAAAAATACCGTACATAGTGATATTTAAACTAAATGACTATTACTCCAATACGCCAGAATGGATTGAATTAGCGCCACGTAATCGTCGTAACGCAAGGGTTTCAAAAAATACCCTGCAATGCCTTCTCGATAACAATCCATTAAATCAATTCGATTATCGGACGTGGTCAAAACCACACACGGAATATGACACCAAGCCGCTTCTTTTTTAACACTTCGTAAAAATTCTATCCCATTGAAATTGGGCATATTCAAATCTAAAAGAATTAACTCGGGCAAATGTTCTTTTGTTTGTTGTAGCATATCAAGAGCAATAGCTCCATTATTGGCAATAGATAAGGTAAACGAGGTATCTAACTTTTGTATAACACGTTCAAATTTCATGATTTCTATTGCGTCGTCCTCTAACAACAACAAGTGTGTTAACGCATTCATTATAATGGAAATTTAATCAAATATCAGGTATTAAAACGTAACTCTTAAGCATTCCTTAGAAAAGTCGATTAAAACATATTAGCTGTAGACGAATTTTATAAAAATAAAAAATGTGCATCGATAAAATGAATGCACATTTCGATTAATCTGTATTATCTAGGATTAGAGATACTTTAAAATTTCGGCTTTCAAACGATCGTATTCCCCTTGAAGAATAAGTCCGTTGTCGAGGAGTTTCTTGTAGTTTTGTAATTTTTCAAACAAGGCATCTTGCGAAAGTTCGGCAAGATTATGTGCTGCCGCTGCCTCGGGAAATTGCTTTTCATCGCGATACCCGGATTGCGCAACGGGAATGATTTCGGCAAAATCGTGCACTTCCTCTACCTCGGGCTCTTCGACGGTTTCGGGGGTTGTTTCGGCCTTAGGCGTTTCAACCACAGGGGCTGCCGTTGGCGTAACCCCCGGATTTTTTAAGGCATCCAATTGTTCTTTGGCAAACGTATAGAGTTTGCGTGCTTGATTTTTAGGCAAATAATCTACCGTATGCGTTAAGTCGGATTGGGTAGTAAAGGTAAAGTCCGAACCTAAAATCCCTTCTTTGACGAAAGTCCCGGCAATGTCATTCCAATCGTAATCCACAAATTCCATAGACAAGCCCAAGTTTTTGGGTTTACATAAAATGATGCGCTTATTGGTCACCACAATACTGTCGGGAAAAACGGTAATGGCGGGTTTCTTTTGAACCGCAATATAGCCCACTTCTTCATGGGACATTAACAGATTTTCCAATTTAGCCGTGATTTTTTCAATGGCTTTGGGATCTTGGTCTTCGTTGAGAATTTTTTTAAGATGATCTAACATGGTCTTTATTCGTTTTTAAACGGGTCGGTTGAGTACAAAAGTAATGCCTAAATTGAATTTTACGTGTATTCCTTTTGATTTCTTTTAAAAATATGGACTACAAATCGCGAAGTGCTTCCCGTTCCTTTTTAGGCAACTTCGACACCACCAACTCATAGGAATGATGGATGAAATGAATGATTTTCTTATCGGGTAGTTCGCGATTGACATAGACCGTATTCCAATGCTTTTTATTGGAATGATAGCCAGGTTGCACACTTTCAAAATCGGCGCGTAACTCCTCGGCATAGTCGGGATCGCACTTTATATTGATCGTAGGATGCCCTTTTTCCCACTCTTGTAAGGATGCCAAACAAAACATTTTCCCCATCACTTTAAATACCAACGTATCTTCATCAAACGGAAAATGCTCCGTCACTCCTTTTTTGGAAAGGCAATAGTCGTAAAGTTGCTGTATATCCATAATGTGTTTTTAAAATGGTCCTCTAATCACTGTATACTGTTTACTGTATACTGTTCACTGTTTACTGTACACTGTTTACTGTTCACTGAACACTGCACAAAGCATACAAAACCGGTTTACTAGGTGACGCATCATTTTCAAACGAGGCGATTTGTAAATTCAGTATATAGCTCCCATCAGGAACCGTATCGGACACAAAAACCAATTCGGTAATCGTGCAATCCAAACGGGCATCGGCATTCAGTTGGTGAACATCTTTTACATTCCAAAACGCTTTGTGCGCCACCAAAGCACCACCATCTTCCTCCCGATCGACACTGGGCAAATCAATCAACAAATGCTTGACCCCCATTTCACGTAAAAAATGAGCTGCTTCTTCAGCCAAAAAGGGCGGATTGGTATGGGAATAGTTTTGATGCTTTTTGAAGGCCAAATTGGGTAAGGTGCGAATCACCACCGCTTCGGGAGTAGCCCCTTCCAATGCCTTTGCGACCTGAGTTTTCGTAATCATTCTGTCACCTGCATGAATTTCAGGGGCAATCGAAATCAATTCGGCACGGAAAAAAAAGGTTGTCAAACTTTGATTCACACTGTAAAAATCGCGCGTAATGTGTCCTAAACATTCCGTATGCGTTCCATGCCCGTGCGGATTGAAATGGATGTTGTTGAAGTTGGTCGAACTCCCCGCTGCCACTTTCCCTACCCAATCCCCAAAACGTACGGGTTCGATCACGGGTTGTTCCAAATACCACGCAATCGGATTGGCCTCTGAATTGGTTAAGGGCAACGAAATATCAATGGGCTGCGAGGTGTCGAAAGTATAGGTGTCAAATTGTAAGATCATAAGCTTTGATTTAACTGCGAAGCGCACTATGGTATCGCAAAGTAAACAAAGATTTATTATTCATGAACCATTATCTTTTTTCCGTCGTTAATGAAGGAAACATTAAAGTAAACGAACAAAGATTTAATCATTCATTTTTCATATTCTATATGGCTTAAAAAACTTGGCGCACTTCGCGATAACTTGGCACACTTGGCGGTTAAAAAATTACAAATTCAATAGAAACAAATCACTCGCAATCCCGTCACTTAAAAACTTGCCTTTGCGGGTCGTACGAACGATATCGCCGTCGATATACAACAAATGGTCTTCCAAATGCGTTTCGGCTTGTTGTAAAAAATAACTCTTAAATCGGGGACCAAATTCGGTTTCCAAGCGGTGCAAATCGACACCCCAAATCGTGCGCAATCCCGTCATGACGTATTCATTGTAGCGATCGGTCAAAGACAAGGTTTCCAACTCCAAAGGCAGTACATGGGCTTCGAGTGCTTGAATGTATTTGGTGTTGTTGGAAATATTCCATCCGCGTTGGACGCCGTTAAAACTGTGGGCTGCGGGTCCAATGCCCAAATACGGTTTACCTAACCAATAGGCCGAATTATTTTTGGAAAAATAGCCTTCTTTACCAAAATTCGACAACTCATAATGCACAAAACCCGCGGCTTCAAGTTGGTCAATCAACAACAAGAATTGCGCTTGTGCTTGCCCATCATCGGGATTGGGAATAATCCCTTTTTGCACAAACGAATGCAAAGCGGTTTTGGGTTCGACCGTCAAGGCATAACTCGAAATATGCGGCACGCCCAATTGCAAAGCGGTTTGAATATTCGCAATCCATTTTTCATTCGTTAACCCCGGAATTCCATAAATTAAATCCAACGAGATGTTATCAAAAAGTGTGGTCGCCAACTGCAAACAGGCCAACGCTTCCTGCGCATTGTGGGCCCGATTCATCAAACGCAAATCGTCCTCAAAAAAGGATTGTACCCCAATGGATAAGCGATTCACTGGCGTTTGTGCCAAAGCGTGTAAATAGTCGGGCGTCAAATCATCGGGATTGGCTTCCAGCGTGATTTCGGGTTGATCTACCACCTTGAAATACTTGTAGATCGAATCCATGAGAAAAAGAAGTTCAGCAATCGTCAGTGTACTCGGCGTACCCCCACCAAAGTAAATCGTTTCAATCACGGTTGAGGACCCAAACCAGTCTTTTCGTAGTTCAATTTCACGTGCCATCATGGCCACCATAGCTTCCTTTTTTTTCAAAGAAGTCGAAAAGTGGAAATCACAATAGTGACAGGCTTGTTTGCAAAAAGGAATATGGAGGTAGATGCCGCTCATTGATTTGAAATTAATCCGTTTGAAAATTTGAAAATGACCGTAATCTTCAAATTATCAAATCTTCAAATTATTTAATTCTATGTTCATTCTGTTTCACAAACGCATCCCAACCCGTATAACTTTTGCCTGCAACTACCTTTCCTGTATTGAAAAAATGACAAACCGCAGCGGCTAAACCATCCGTGGAATCGAGATTTTTAGGTAATTCTTTTAACCCTAATAGTTGCTGCAACATTTTGGCGACTTGCTCTTTACTGGCATTTCCGTTACCGGTAATTGCCATTTTGATTTTCTTCGGCTCATATTCGGTTATCGGAATCTGACGTGAGAGTCCGGCCGCCATGGCTACCCCTTGGGCTCTCCCCAACTTCAACATCGATTGCACGTTTTTACCAAAAAATGGGGCTTCAATCGCAATTTCGTCGGGATGATAGGTATCGATTAACTCAATCGTACGCTCAAAGATTTTTTTCAACTTCACATAATGATCATCGTATTTACTCAACAACAGTTCATTGAGTTGAATAAATTCCATCTTTTTGTTGACCACACGAATGAGTCCAAACCCCATTATGGTCGTTCCCGGGTCAATGCCCAATATAATTCGTTCGTTTGCCAAGGTTAATTCATTCGTTGGTTTCGCCAAAAAAGCGTTTTCTTTGTACCATGAAGGCACGGTCAGACAAAGCTACACAATTCCTTACAGTTCTCCTCAAAATTCTGATTGTATCAGCAGCCTTTTATGTGATTTACGACCGATTGCGTTCGGACCCTCAATTGTCATGGACCGCCTTTCGCGAAGCGCTTCACCAACTTTCCCATCCCGGGATCATGCTGCTGTTGTTTGCCTTAACTTTTGGCAACCGTTTTTTAGAAATTATAAAATGGCAAAATCTGGGTTCGACCCTTCGCCCACTTTCATTAGGGGAATCCACCAAGCAAGTACTAGCGGCATTGACGGCAGGTATTTTTACCCCCAACGGCATCGGCGAATATGCGGGGAAAGCATTTTATTTTCCCAAAAAAGATGCGGGTCAAGTGGTCTTTTTAAATTTGATTTGCAACGGCATCCAAATGGGGCTCACCATCGTTTTTGGGACCCTTGGACTCTTTATTTTAGGGTATACCCCATGGGCTTGGGGCGTTATCATGTTGGCTACCGCCATGGGATTACTTTTTTATTTCACCCAAAAAATCACCCTCAAAGGCTATTCCTTTGGCTTATTGTGGGGCAAAATTCAAGCCCTTCCAACCGCTATTCATCAAAAAAACACCCTCTTGGCCGTAGGGCGCTACCTCATCTTTTCCCACCAATACTATTTTTTATTTCGGGCATTTGAGGTACATTTATCCTACGCTACGTTAATGGGCGCCATTGCAGCGGTCTATTTTATGGCTTCCTCCTTGCCGAGTTTTCAGTTTTTGGATTTTGCAGTCAAAGGGAGTGTCGCCTTGTTCTTCTTCGGAAAATTAGGTGTAAACGACTGGACCGTTGTGTTCATCAGTACCCTCATGTGGCTCATGAATGTAGTGGTGCCCGTACTTATTGGCAGTTATTATATTTTAATCTTTAAACCACAATGGACATCCTCTTCTTCTGCTTCGGACTCATTACGGTGATGTATGCGGGTTTTCTTTTGCATCTTTTTTTTGGAATAGCGAAACTGCCCACTTTTTCGACAAAAAACACCACCCCAACCACCAGATTTTCCATCGTTATCCCCATACGAAATGAGGCGAAAAACTTACCGGCGTTACTACAATCCATTGCCCAATTGAAGTATCCTCCCGAGCTTTTTGAAGTCATCATCATCGACGATTTCTCAACAGATCAAAGCGAACGGATTTACTTAAATTGGCGGTTAACCCATAGCCAATTTGACACTACTTTTCTAGAAAATGTTCGCCGTACCGGTTCGCCCAAAAAAGACGCCATTAGCCGTGCGTTACCCATCCTTAAGCATCCTTGGGTGATTTCCACCGATGGCGATTGTATTTTGCCCGAAAATTGGCTACACACCTTCCACGATTTCATTCAAGAAACGAAAAAAGAAATGGTCGCCGGTCCCGTAATTCTTAGAACGAAAAACAACTGGTTTCACGATTTTCAGCAATTGGAAACCCTCGCCCTTCAAGGCACAACGATGGGCAGTTTTGGCAACCATCAAGGATTTATGTGTAATGGAGCCAACTTTGCCTACACCAAGGCATTTTTTACTGAATTAGGCGGCTTCGACGGACTCAATCAATATGCAGGCGGCGACGATGTGTTGTTACTACAAAAAGCCTTACAACAACAACCCCAGAAAGTGGGCTATATAAAAAGTGTCGCAGCTACCGTTGAAACCCGTGCTATAGACGATTTGTTTGAAGTGCTTCAACAACGCATTCGCTGGGCGGCGAAGTCAACGGGATACTCCAATAGTTATGCAAAAGTACTCGCTGTTGTCGTTTTGTTGATGAATCTATGTTGGGTAACTGCCGTCATGCTCGCCTTCAACAACGAGATACAATGGCCAATCGTGATAAGCATATGGGCGGTAAAATATGCGGCGGACTTTATCGTCATGTACCGCGCTAATGACGTACTACGGGGTAGAAAATTTTTCTTACCCTTGGCGAGTAGCGTGGTGTATCCGTTTTTTAGTAGTGTAACTGGAATCTGTTCGTTGTTTGGGGGATTCCAATGGAAAGGACGCACGTTTCGGCGTTAATTTTCACGGCGCAAGATAACCGGCAAAATAAATTGTGACTTTACGGGAATGCCGCGTTTTAGGGCGGGATTAATTTTGGGTAAATCGGTCAAGCGCGTGCGCAAAATACTGTCAATCTTTTTCTTGTCGTAAACCGTAGAGTCTTGCGAAAATTGGGGTTCCAACACCAATGTCGCATCGGGATTGACCGTCACTTTTACTTCAATCGTATCGAGCGCTGGTGGAAGTACGACCAAGGAGTCGGGATTCAATTTTTCTTGAATAGTAGCCGAAAGGAATTCAAAAAAACACTGCTTACGTTGGTTGGCATCAGTCAATTTTTCACACGCGGCAATTGACGGATATTCATCGACCTGATTCCAATTGATGGCTTGGAGTTCTTTATC
The DNA here is from genome assembly GCF_027482425.1 of Flavobacterium sp. GTDB lineage: Bacteria > Bacteroidota > Bacteroidia > Flavobacteriales > Flavobacteriaceae > Flavobacterium. Next base: position 19,481 of record NZ_JAIXWA010000052.1, on the reverse strand, counting down.
CAACAATTCTTGTTCGTTGGGAACTTGTTTTTCAAAATAACTGCATGAAGTTAGGGCCAACGCCAAAAAGAAAAGCACTTTTTTCACTACTTTATTTTTTTGATTTCAAATACGCTTCATACCGTTTGTCAAACCATTCTTTTTTGGTTTGCGCCGCGGTCTCTTTTTGGTCCTTATACAACATTCCCAACTTTTCCGAATAAATAGCGATTTTTATCGTATAGGTATAATATTCTTCTCTCGTTAATACCGTTTGGGGATCATTTTGTTTTTCAAAAAACGAAAAAAATAAATCATCATACTTTTTTTTATCGTAGGCCAAAACTTCCTTTCGGTATTGAGCATATAAGGTGTTTTTAAGCGCCAAATCAGGATCGGAGGCCTCTTGCGCCCACAAAGATGGGGCCACTACCCCTGAGCCGATCCATAGTACAAAAAACCAAATCCATTTACGCATAGTTCACCGCTTCAAAGAAACCAAAAGTAGTAAAATAAACGCAATCACAATCAGGAAGCGGACCAAAGGCCGCAATTCTTTGTAAAATTAAATCATTGCGTTCTCTGCGTAAACTTCGTGTCTTTACGGTTGAATTAGAAGAAAAAGAAAAATGTGCTTACTTACATGGCACGCATTACACTCGTAAACCATTTACACTTTTACACCTCCTGCCCACTGTAACTGTCCTGACCCTTCGGGGCTGCGACTTACAACTATAACCCTTCGCGTCTTAGTGTCTTCGTGGCAAAAAAAGAAAAAAAGATGCAAGAAGCAAGAGAAAAGAAATAGGCGCACCCAATACACATTTTAAACCCATTCCACTTTTACACCACATTCAAAATGAGACTGAGACTGTCCCGACTCTTCGGGGCTGCAACTTACAACTACAACCCTTCGTGTCTTCATGCCTTCGTGTCAAAAAAACATAGTACAACCTTGTGCCAACATCGTGTAACTTCGTGCTCCTAAATTTTGAACCATAGAGAAAGATGAGAAAAAACTGCGAGCTTCGCGCTACCTTCGCGCCTTTGCGGTTAAAATAAAAGGCCAAAGGCCGCAAACTTTATACCCTCAACCGCGACAAGACGCCTAAACCTTGTAAAAAGCAAAAAAGCTATTCCGAAATGAATCGGAAAAGCTTTTCATTGGTCTAACTACTAAACCTGTCTCGCTGTTACACGAGACGAAACAACACAACTATTTTAAATGTGCTTCCAGCAAAAACGAAGCATCATATGTATGCTTTTTTGGGCAAAAAAGCGCTTCGTAAAACGAAGCGCTTTTCCCAATTTAGCGGTCTGGACGGGACTCGAACCCGCGACCCCATGCGTGACAGGCATGTATTCTAACCAACTGAACTACCAAACCTTGCTTTATTGCGGATGCAAATATACGTCCAAATTTCAGTTTTGCAAACGTTTTGCTTTAAATTTTAAAAATATTTTCTACAAGTCTAACCAAACATTTGTTTTTCAACCAAATAAGTGGTCAGGATTTTCTCGAAATCCGCACCCACATTGACAGGAACGTACTTAATTTTATTTTGTGCGCAGGCCATTGACAGCGACTTAAAGTAGGTCTCTACCTGATTTTGATAGGCATTTTGCAATGAATCGGCAAATACATTGATGACTTCACCCGATTCTACATCGACAAATTTTCGGGGATGATTGTCAAAATCAAAATGCAATTCGGTCGCTTCATCAACCACATGAAATACAACGACCTTATGTTTGTTGTGCTTCAAATGTTGCAAAGCATTGAATAACTTTTCTTGGGCCTCGTTTTGAAACATATCGGTAAACAAAATCACCATAGAGCGACGGTGTAACTTTTCGGCTACTTGATGCAAAAACGTAATGGTATCCGTAGGTTTGGCCACTTTAGGATCATCCAACATGCCTTCCAATTGCGCCAGAAGCATCCGATGGTGTCGATCGGACCCTTTTTCAGGAGCGAAATATTCATAGGTATCCGAAAACACACTTAAACCCACCGCATCGCGTTGTTTTTTCAATAAATTCATCAAAACAGCCGCGGCTAAAACTGAAAATCCAATTTTTTGCTTATAAAAAGGCTGCCCCGTCGTCAACTTCGGATAATGCATCGACGACGAATTGTCCAAAATCAAATGACATCGTAAATTGGTTTCCTCTTCAAAGCGCTTGGTATACAACCGATCGGTTTTGGCAAACAACTTCCAATCGATATGTTTTGTGCTTTCGCCTTTATTATACACCTTATGCTCGGCAAATTCGGCAGAAAATCCATGGAAAGGCGATTTATGCATCCCTGAAATAAACCCCTCCACGACTTGGTTGGCCAATAGTTCCAAGTGCTTAAATCCCGAGATAAGTTCTTTTTCTTGTTCAATCTTCATACGTTCAAAGATAAAAAAAAGCCCGACGTAAACATCGGGCTTTTTCATTCACTTTCGTATATCCGTTATAACAACGCATCGATTGCATCGGTGTAGGTTTGCTTCGGAGCAACTCCTACTTGTCTTCCTACTACTTCCCCATTTTGGAACACCAAAACGGTGGGAATATTTCGTACGCCGTACTTGGCAGCAAACTCTTGATTGGCGTCTACATCGACTTTGCCAACCACGGCTTTGCCCTCATACTCAGATGAGATTTCATCGATTACCGGACCCACCATACGACACGGACCGCACCAAGCTGCCCAAAAATCAACCAAAACCGGTTTATCAGATTGCAATACTACTTCTTCAAAGGTAGCATCGGTAATTGCTAATGCCATGATATATTTATTTAAGTTATGTATTTATTTTTAAAACACAAAGATAACCAAATCTATGACCCTGCCATCGACATTAAGATTACTTTTAGTTATTTTTTAATTGGTGAAAACAATACTAATTCAATTTAAAGTTGAGTTGCATTTTTTCTAATTCACTCAACAATTCACTGGATATTTTAATTTTCACTTTACGGCTAGGCATGGCCAAATGGGTGACTACGCGAACTTCCTCGGTATCGGCTGGTAATTCATCCACAAAGGCCTCGCTGTCCTCCAACGTTTCATCACCCTCAACTGCGGGTGCTTCTACCGATTTGATGAGGGCTTCTGCTTTCTTTTTCACCCGTTCAATTTCCAACACCTCAAAGCTTATTGGATGTTCGCCTTTATGCGCTTGAAATAAGGAAGCCAATTGGGCGATCATCGCTTGATGCAACTCTTGGATGTTCATTTGTATGACCAGCTTTTTGGCAAACGTAGGCAGTACATCGGCCAATAATTTGGCATCTTGGAAGGTAATTCGGGGATCTGATTTTTTTCCTGTCTCCCGATTTACCCAGCCCTCTCGAATCAGCACTTTAAAAAACACAAACTGATTGTTGACTAAAAAGTGGCGGAATTTCAAATAGTCCTCGTCAAAAATGCGAAACTCATGGTTTTCGTCATACCCTTCCAAGGTAAACATAGCCCAATCTTTTCCGTTTTTCCCCGTTTTAAACTGAACATTGGCCACAATCCCCCCAAAGGTTATCGTTTTATTGACCAATGGGTCGAGCTGCTTCAAATGTTCCAAGCGTACATTACAGAAATACTTCATTTCAAAACGATAATCATCGAGCGGATGGCCCGAAATGTATATCCCGACGACCTCTTTTTCACGGGCCAACTTAGCCATGGTGGTCCATTCCTCACAAGGCGGAATTTGGGGTTCGGCAATTTGAATTTCACTCGCTTCGCCAAAAAGACTGACTTGCGCTGAATTTTCGTTTTCTTGAAACTTCGCTCCGTATCGAATCGCTTTTTCCAAAAAGGTAATTCCATCACCATCATGGTGAAAATATTGGGCACGATGGGTCGATTCAAAGCCATCGAATCCTCCCGCCAAGGCTAAATTTTCAAAGGCTTTCTTATTAGCCGCACGCAAGTCGATTCGTTTTGCCAAATCAAAAATAGAGCGGTATTTCCCGTCTTTTCGTTGTGCCACTATCGTATCGACAGCCCCTTGCCCCACACCTTTAATCGCACCCATTCCAAAACGTACAGCATAGTCTTCGTTTACGGTGAATTTATAGAAAGATTCGTTCACATCGGGACCCAATACCTTCAAGCCCATGCGCTTACACTCTTCCATAAAGAACGAAACTTGTTTGATATCATTCATGTTGTTGGAAAGAACTGCCGCCATATATTCGGCTGGATAATGGGCTTTGAGATAGGCCGTTTGATAGGCGACCCAGGCATAACAGGTGGAGTGCGATTTGTTGAAGGCATAACTCGCAAACGCTTCCCAGTCTTTCCAAATTTTATCTAGTTTTTCCGCATTATGTCCGTTGGCCACTGCTTGGTCGATGAACTTGGATTTCATTTTATCCAAAACATCTTTTTGTTTTTTACCCATTGCTTTCCGCAAAACGTCGGCGTCCCCTTTCGAGAAGTTGGCCAGCTTTTGGGACAACAACATTACCTGCTCTTGGTAAACGGTAATTCCGTAGGTTTCTTTCAAATATTCTTCACAGGCATCTAAGTCGTATGTAATCGGCTCTTCCCCATTTTTACGTCGAATAAACGAAGGAATGTACTCCAAAGGTCCCGGACGATACAGTGCATTCATCGCAATCAAATCCCCAAAAACCGTGGGCTTCAATTCCTTCATATACTTTTGCATTCCAGGCGATTCGTATTGGAAAATCCCCACCGTTTCCCCACGTTGGAACAACTCATAGGTTTTGATATCATCAATCGGGAAAGCATCTGGGTCCAATTCAATGCCCATACGGTATTTCACTAATTTACAGGTATCTTTAATAAGAGTCAAGGTCTTCAACCCCAAGAAGTCCATTTTCAACAACCCTGCACTTTCCACCACCGAGTTGTCAAATTGAGTCACAAACAGTTCTGAATCCTTGGCTGTCGCCACGGGAACATAATCGGTGATATCGCTTGGGGTGATGATTACTCCACAAGCATGAATTCCTGTATTTCTTAAATTTCCCTCCAATACTTTCGCCTGTTGGATGGTTTCGGAACTCAAATCACCCCCATTGGCCAATTCAATAAGTTCCTTGACTTTATCAAATTCATCCGCGCGTAAAGCGGCCTTGAGTTTGTCATTTTCCAAGGAAAAAATCTTAGCCAAATTCAGGTTATTCGGAATCAGTTTGGCAATTTTATCCGCTTCAAATAACGGCAAATCTAGTACTCGAGCGGTATCGCGCACCGACGACTTGGCAGCCATGGTCCCGTAGGTAATGATTTGTGCCACCTGATTGGAACCGTATTTTTGGATCACATAATCCATGACTTTACTTCGTCCTTCATCATCAAAATCAATATCGATATCGGGCATGGACACCCGATCGGGATTTAAGAAACGCTCAAAAAGTAAATCGTATTCGATAGGATCGATATTGGTAATTCCTAAGCAATAGGCCACAGCACTTCCCGCTGCAGACCCACGACCTGGCCCAACAGAAACACCCATATTTCGGGCTTCGGCGATGAAATCCTGTACGATCAAAAAGTACCCGGGATAACCCGTTCGTTCGATCGTCGCCAACTCAAAATCGAGGCGATCGCGAATTTCTTCGGTAAGTTCTGGATACCGTTTTTCGGCTCCTTTATAGGTTAAAAAACGCAAATAATTATTTTCCTCTCGTTTGCCGCCATCTTCTGTATCTAGGGGGTCTTCAAATTTCGTAGGGATTTCAAATTTGGGCAAAAGTACTTCACGGGCTAGGTCGTAAATTTCAATTTTATCAACTACCTCTGCAATATTGGTGATAGCCTCGGGAAAATCGGCAAACAACTGCTTCATTTCCTCGCCCGACTTGAAATAGTACTCTTGATTGGGTAATCCAAATCGGTAGCCACGGCCGCGTCCAATAGGAGTGGATTGCTTTTCCCCATCGCGCACACACAAGAGAATATCGTGGGCATTAGCGTCTTCTTTTTTTACATAAAAAACATTATTCGTTGCCACGGTTTTAATGTGGTGCTTGCGAGAAAGATCAATTAACGCACTGTTCACGCGATTTTCATCCTCTTGATGGTGCCGCATGAGTTCGATATACAAATCTGCTCCAAACTGGGCTTTCCACCAGAGTAAGGCTTCTTCGGCTTGATGCAACCCAACGTTTAAGATTTTGCTAGGCACTTCCCCATACAAACTTCCTGTGAGTACAATAATATCCTCTTTGTATTGCTGAATTATTTCTTTATCTATTCGAGGGACATAATAAAAACCTGCGGTATAAGCGATAGACGCCATTTTTGCCAGATTATGGTACCCGCGTTTGTTTTTGGCTAAAAAAACCACTTGATACCCATTGTCCTTTCGGGATCGATCTTTATGATTGTCACACACATTAAACTCGCACCCTACAATGGGTTTGAGTTCAGCTTCTGTTGGCGTTTCCCCCGCTTCAAGCGCTTGTTCATTTTTTTGTTTGGCTGTTTTATTATGCGCCATAACATCCCGAACAAAGTGAAAGGCCCCCATCATATTTCCGATATCGGTCATCGCCACGGCAGGCATTTTGTGTTGTACGGCCGCTTGTACCATATCTTTTACCGAAATGGTCGATTGTAACACCGAAAATTGGGTGTGGTTATGCAAATGCACAAAGTCTACCGTCGCCATTTCAGCCTGACCTTGGGCGATATCTTGATGAGAAATTGGTGCGGCTTGGGCGGTATTTGCTTTCTTGCGAAGTTCCTCTGATTCTTTTTTCAGGTTCAAATGGGTCAAGCCAATCGGTGGAATGGGCTGAGGATTTCGCGATTTAAATTGCTGAAAATAGTCGGGCGTAACACCGAGTTCGGTTTTGGTGAAAATTTCCCGTCGAATCAACTCCAAAAAACAGCGGGTTGTCGCTTCGACGTCGGCGGTGGCATTGTGCGCTTCTCCAAAAGGTTCTCCAAAAAGGTATTCGTGTAACTCGGTTAGCGTGGGCAGCTTATAACGTCCACCGCGACCGCCAGGAAGTTGCAGCAAACCTGCGGTAACCTCAGTACAAGTATCCAAAACGGGAAGTTGGGATAATGCCGTGGGAATTCCAGCGCGATAAAACTCGCACCCCATAATATTGACATCAAAACCAACGTTTTGCCCTACTATAAATTTGGTTTGGGCCAGTGCGGCATTGAATTTCTGCAGCATTTCGCGTAACTCTACCCCATATTTATGGGCCAAATCGGTCGATATACCATGGACACGTTCGGCATCGTATGGAATATCATATCCTTCTGGAATCACCAAATAATCCTGATTATCGATGAGATTTCCCCATTCATCATGCAATTGCCAAGCAATTTGCACCGCTCTTGGCCAATTGTCGGTATCGGTAATAGGCGCTGCCCAATTGCGCGGTAATCCCGTAGTTTCGGTATCAAAAATTAAATACATAGTCGCTTTTTCAAGTGGAAAAACACATTGGCTTACGTTTCAAAAATACACTTTCGCACTAGAAGATTCAAGGAATAGTTATCAACAAAAAAGCTGTCTTTGGTGAGACAGCTTTCATGTAATCGTATTTATTTAAATCGCTTAAGGTTCTGGGAAAATGGGTACTTGATAAAAAGTACCGTATTGGAAATTCACCAAATCACCGCCCAACGGATTGGTCGAGGTTTGCACTGCATTAAATTTAAATTCACCCGAAATTGTAGTTCCAGTATTTTGAGTAATCTTTATTTCACCATTGCTACCTTCCACATTAAGTACGCGAACGCGCCCAAGTCCATTACCTCCTACTACGGTGATCACATCGCCCGCTTTATACCCATTACCGGGTGACGCTACACGGGCTGCAGTTATAGCTCCTGCGGCATTAGTTGACAATGAAACCGTGAGTCCGCTCCCACTCCCACCTGTAGTGGGATAAGAACCACTGCAGGTTGTTACCCCCCCTACCGTAGTACAATTGGAAGCATATCCTGAACCACCTGCTACGATCCCTGAAGCAATATTGGCAACAGGCCCGTTGATAATTTTCGTTTCATACGCCAATTCAATGTCGTTGAATGAGGAATTATAAAGCGCTTTTATCCCTGGGTTGGAAGTACCAAAAAAATACGTACCAGGATTTCCATTCGCTACGCGCAATTCCACCTCTTCGTCTTCGGCCAACGCTACAAAACGAATGGCGTTGGTAGAGGCTGATTTATAGGCTTTTACATCAATTCCTCGAAATAAAATCCCGTCGCGATAGGCTTGAAAACCTGGATCGTTAAATTTAACTTCTTCCGAACAAGAAGAAAAAGTCAACACAACTAGAAATAGGGCAATAAATTTTTTCATGTACGTAATAATATCGGTATTTGTAGTACAAAAATAGCTTTTTTAAGGAATTACAACCTATTTTTTATGGTTTTTATCGGATTAAGCTATTTTTTTAAGCTCGAGTGATTTGAATAAAAATGTTTTGTATATTTGCGCCCTCAATAACCGGGGTCGAGTACCCCATAAACAAATCATTCGATTATGTCAGTAAAAATTAGATTACAAAGACATGGTAAAAAAGGGAAACCTTTTTACTGGATTGTAGCCGCCGATGCGCGTGCCAAAAGAGATGGTAAATTCTTAGAAAAAATTGGAATCTACAATCCGAACACAAATCCTGCAACAGTAGAATTGCATTTAGACAAAGCGGTTCAGTGGTTACACAATGGTGCACAACCTACGGATACTGCACGTGCTATTTTATCGTATAAAGGAGCTTTGTTGAAGCATCACTTGGATGGTGGTGTTCGTAAAGGGGCTTTGACGCAAGAGCAGGCCGATGCTAAATTAGCCGCTTGGTTGGAAGAAAAAGCTAACAAAGTTAATGCTAAAAAAGACGGTTTGTCTAAAGCGAAAGATGATGCTAAAGCAAAAGCATTGAAAGCTGAAAAAGAAATTAACGAAAAACGTGCTAAAGCAGCTGAGGAAGCATTGAAAGCGGCTGAGGCTGAAGAAGCAACAGAGGAAGTTGCGGAAGAAGCAGCTGAAGCAGCTACTGAAGAAGTAGTGGCTGAAGTGGCGATAGAAGAAGCTCCTGCGGTTGAGGAAGCTCCAGAAGCGCCTGCTGCTGAAGAAACTAGCGAAGAAGCCTAATTCGTTATCAAGCGGTAATGCGTAAGAAAGACTGTTTCTATCTCGGCAAAATCGCAAAAAAATTTAGCTTTAAAGGAGAAGTCCTGCTCTATTTAGACACGGATCAACCTGAATTATATGAAAATATGGAATCAGTTTTTGTCGATTTAGGCAAAAATCTGGTTCCATTTTTTATTGAAACAGCGCAACTACACAAAGGAGATTTTCTCCGCGTTAAGTTTGAAGACGTCGACACCGAAGCCGAGGCCGACGAAATTCTAGGTAGTGAAGTTTACCTGCCCCTTTCGGCGCTTCCTCCTCTTGAGGGAAATCAGTTTTATTTCCATGAAATTATCGGGTTTGCTGTTGAAGATCAACGCTTAGGTCCTATAGGTGAGATTGTAGGCGTCAACGATACTACGGCCCAGCCTCTTTTTGAAATTGAATGGAATACCCGCCAAATTCTTGTTCCCATGATTGACGATTTCATTATTGAAGTAAATCGCGCCCAAAAGAAAATCATACTCAATACGCCTGAAGGATTGGTGGATTTGTACCTGTAGTAAATTCCAATAAAAAAATTCCAAATTCCAAAACCTTAAATACCAATATTATAAACGCCAATCAACCATTGTATGAATAAACCTTATGACTTGGAAGAAAGAACGTATTTATTTGCAAAAAACTGTTGGATAAATGTTCAAAAACTTCCCAAAACAATTTCAAACTTAGAAGATGGGAAACAACTCGTTCGTTCATCGGGATCGGTGGGGGTGAATTATATTGAAGCAAATGAAAAACTTAGCGATAAAGATTTTTTATTTCGAATAAAAGTATCCCGAAAAGAAGCAAAAGAATGGAAATATTGGATTCGATTACTCCAAGAATTGAATCCTGATTGTACTGAAAACGCTAATTCATTATTGGATGAAGCCGATGAATTAAGAAAAATATTTTACTCGATTATATCCAAAAGTTCTACCTAAATTTGAAATTTCTCCATTTTTGGTATTTGGAAATTTCCTTATTGGAATTTGGAATTTAAAAATATTGGATTTTATAACATTGGATTTTAACCCCTATGTTTCAATTTAAACAATTCACCATTAAACAAGACCGCTGCGCCATGAAAGTGGGCACCGACGGGGTACTCTTGGGCGCTTGGACGCCTTTGGATCACCATCCGTTTTCAATTTTGGATATCGGAACAGGCACCGGGCTCATTGCATTGATGCTTGCCCAACGTTGCGCCGCCGAACAGATTGATGCGCTTGAAATCGACCCCGATGCTTTTGAACAAGCCGTTGAAAATTTTGAAAACTCCCCTTGGAATGACCGTTTGTTTTGTTTTCATGGCTCGCTAGACGATTTTATGGAAGAACTCCAAGAGGAAGAATACGATTTGATTGTTTCCAATCCGCCGTTTTATGCTGAAATCGTTTCCTCTGGCAGTGAAAATCGCGATCGTGCACGTCAAAATCAATCATTACCTTTTGAAGATTTAATGGAAGCCGCGGGCATTCTCCTTTCAGAGACTGGTGTACTTGCGCTTATTATTCCTTCTAAAGAGGAAGAACGCGTCATCGATTTAGCCCGAGAAAACAAACTTTACCCTTTTAAAATCACCCACGTTCAAGGCACTCCCAAAAGCCCTGTAAAGCGAAGCCTGCTTGCTTTTTCACGAGAAAATAGTTCCCTCAACACCGACAGCATAGTTATAGAACTAGAACGACACCACTATACCGATGCCTATCGTAGACTCACCGAAGATTTTTATTTGGACAAAAAATAAGGCGATAATAAGCATACGCTAGAATTAACAAAAATTTGGAACACGCGCACATAGGGAATTTGTACCTTCGTTATTACTAATAATTCACCTATGAAAACGGTTCTCGGTTTCTTTTTCCTTCTCTTTCCTTTAACCGATGTCATTGGTCAGAATTTTCGCATTCAGGGCACCTTACGCGCGCAAGAAATGTGGATTGCAAAAGCTGATATTGCTAATGCCCGAACCCAAAAACATGTGACGTCAGCTCCCGACGGTTCGTTTTCCATTGACGTGGCGTTAAATGATGTACTTTATATTGTACACCCTGATTTTGAAATTAAAAAAATCACTATTGTGAGTGAAACCGTTTGGCTCTACGATATTGAACTTACCCCCAAAGCCATTCAATTGGATGAAGTTGCCGTCGATAATCTAAGCAATGTTAAAGTAAGTATCAGTCCTGGCGAACAACGGTTGGCTGAAATTAAAAAAGAAGAGATGCGCTTGTACACAGGAGTGTATGATGGATCTATGCCGTATGGAGTGAATTTTGTATCGTTGTTTAAAGGACTTGGGAAGCTTTTTAAAAAGAAAAAACAAGAACCCACGGCCAACGGAGAATCCCTCGATCAATTTATTGATCGTCATTTTACAGAAGACTATTGGACAACTACCCTACGCTTGCAACCCGAGGAAAAAGCACCTTTTTTAAAGTTTTGCATGGAAGATCCCCAACTGCAAACCCTGTTGGCTCGGGAGAATGGTTTGGAATTGACGGAATTTTTTCTGCTAAAACGTGAAGCATTTTATGCACAACAAGGCAAATCACCTTCAAAACCCTAACAAGATTTCGATTTTAACAATTCGTATTATTCCATAAAAAATAACAGTTGTTCGTTTTATTCTGAAAGACGTTTTGTTAAATTTGCAAACGTTTTCGTAAAATAACAATCCGACGGTAAGTCCGTCAACAACAAACAAACACATGAAACCAGACTTATTTCAAGCTCCCGACTACTATTTGTTGGATGATTTATTGACAGACGAACATAAATTGGTGCGTGAGGCGGCCCGTGCTTGGGTAAAACGCGAAGTTTCTCCGATCATTGAGGACTACGCGCAACGTGCCGAATTCCCCACACAAATTATCAAAGGTTTGGGGGAAATTGGTGGTTTTGGCCCATATATTCCCGTCGAATATGGCGGCGCGGGATTGGATCAAATTTCGTATGGTTTGATTATGCAAGAGATTGAGCGTGGGGATTCGGGGGTTCGTTCTACCTCATCGGTGCAATCGTCTTTGGTAATGTATCCTATTTGGAAATACGGAAATGAAGCACAACGCATGAAGTACCTTCCCAAATTGGCGACGGGTGAAATGATGGGTTGTTTTGGATTGACCGAACCCGATTTTGGGTCGAATCCCGGCGGAATGGTAACCAACTTCAAAGATATGGGTGACCATTATTTGTTGAATGGAGCCAAGATGTGGATTTCGAATGCGCCGTTTGCGGATATCGCAGTGGTTTGGGCGAAAAATGAAGAAGGTCGCATTCACGGGTTAATCGTAGAACGCGGTATGGAAGGGTTTTCTACTCCCGAAACACACAACAAATGGTCGTTACGCGCTTCGGCAACGGGAGAATTGATTTTTGATAATGTAAAAGTTCCCAAAGAAAATTTATTACCCAACAAATCCGGATTGGGTGCACCGCTAGGGTGCTTGGATTCGGCGCGTTATGGTATTGCTTGGGGAGCGATTGGCGCTGCGATGGACTGTTATGACACCGCCTTACGTTATGCAAAAGAGCGTATTCAGTTTGACAAACCGATTGCAGCCTATCAATTGCAACAGAAAAAATTAGCCGAAATGATTACGGAAATCACGAAAGCGCAATTATTAACCTGGCGTTTAGGTGTTTTGAGAAATGAAGGAAAAGCGACTACAGCGCAAATCTCCATGGCCAAAAGAAATAATGTGGATATGGCGATCAATATTGCGCGTGAGGCCCGTCAAATTTTAGGCGGTATGGGAATCACAGGAGAATATTCGATCATGCGTCACAGTATGAATTTAGAATCGGTGATTACCTACGAAGGAACTCATGATATCCACTTATTAATCACAGGTGCTGATATCACGGGAATACCCGCATTTAAATAAAAAACCAAATACTTACATAAAAAAAATGCTTCACATGTAGTGAAGCATTTTTTTTGGGCTATTCCTTTATTAATTTGGATTCAACGCTTGATCAATTCTGGCGATTAAATCAGCGATATGAAATTTACTTAAACGATCAGTTGTGGTGGCATTGGCGACTTTCAATTGATTTTTTAACTCTATTAAATGGCCGCGAGCAATGGAGGGCAAATCGGTATCGACAATTATAATTCGTCTTCCGTTAAAATTGGCCACAGCGCTTCTATCTAATTTGATGGCATCAATCAATTTAGAAACAAACCCTTTTTGCAAATTTCTTCGGTAGACATCAATTGGGGTATTGGATTTTAGTTCCGAGAAAATTCCGCTTTTTAAATCGCTCATCAGTTCATCTACCGAATAATTTTCTTTCCCTAACGAAGCGGTTTCCATCAAACGTGCCATGCGATCCAACGACAATACACTGGAAAGGGTTCCCTCTTGTATTCCACGGATGAGTTCGACGCCTTTATCGGGATAAATTTTTGCCAAGATATTTTGGTCCAACAACCAAGTGGGTGTTTTAAATAATTGTTTATTCAAAAAGGCGACTGCTTCATTTTGAATACTTGACGGCACGGTTTCGTATTCGTTGCCTTGCATGTCATAGGTCTTTGGCGTTTCATAAATTCCGCCCACATTTTTGGTGACATGGCCCATATAACGTCTAAATTGACCCACTAAAGCTGTATACATGTCTTCTAATTCAGAATAATCTTCCCCTTTTTCTTTACTCCATTCGATGAGATTGGGTAGAATAAATTTTAGATTTTTAATCCCATATTCGGAAGCTTTCATAGCATTATCGCCTAAATCCTCTGTTTGATAACGCGGGTCAAAAGGACTGCTTTCGGTTCCAAACCAAAGTCGGCGATTTTTGTAGGCTTCTTTGGTCATTTCATTGAGTAATACTTTCTCTTCATCCTCGGATTTCGCATCTGGAAAATAGGAATACCCCCATTTGATCGCCCATTTGTCATAATCCCCAATTCGCGGGAATAGATCGGTGACCCCATCGCCCGGTTGCGCTACATAATTAAATCGAGCATAATCCATAATGGAAGAGGTGTGCCCATTTTTCTTTTGGTATTCGGGATCTCTCAACATTTCAACGGGAGTAGCATTACTCGCCCCCATATTGTGCCGTAATCCCAAGGTATGTCCCACTTCGTGAGCGGCCACAAAACGAATGAGTTCACCCATTAACTGATCGTCAAATTTTTTATTTCGTGCTTTCGGGTCGACAGCAGCGGTTTGAATTAGATACCAATCGCGTAATAAACTCATAATGTTATGGTACCAGCCGATATGACTTTCCATAATTTCCCCGGTTCTCGGGTCGTGAACGTTGGGGCCATACGCATTTTGAATGTCGGCAGCAAAATAGCGCAATACCGAAAACCGTGCGTCTTCTAAACTCATGGTTGGATCGTTTTCAGGCCAATATTCTCCACGAATGGCATTCTTCCACCCAGCGCCTTCAAAGGCGACTTGCCAATCGTCAATTCCTTGTTTGATGAATGGTTTCCACTTTTCGGGTGTGGCTGGGTCAATGTAATAGACAATAGGCTTTAAGGGTTCGATCAACTCGCCTCGCTTTTGTTTTTGTGCGTCTTCCTCATTTTTGGGTTCCAACCGCCAGCGAACCGCAAAAATATCGGTGTCGGCTTTATGCGATTCTTCTTCAAAAACACTGTATCGGTTGGCAAAATACCCTACCCGTTTATCAAAAGTACGCTTGCGCATTGGTTTTTCGGGCAATAAGATAAAAGAAGTATTCAATTCCATAGTCACCACGCCGGCATCGAGACCTGCAGGCAAATCAACCCCTATTTTGGGAGTGGGTGTTCTTGAAATTTGAGGTGCTACGGTGGTAAATGTTTTCGTCGTTCTGATTTCGGTGTTTATGGGAAAACTTTTTACATATTGAATGAACGATTTATCTTTTTGAAACGCTTGGATGCTTAACAATTGTTTTTTGATCGGATCCAAGGAAAAGGTTTGCACATCGGCTTCAAAAGTGGGTGTCATGTCAATAACACTGGATACATTTTCTTTGCCTGCTTCGTCTTTTTTATAGGCTAAAATATCATAAATTCCAATAATAGGATCGGCGCTGGAGTTTCTCACCGATTGGGTGATGGGTTTATCTTCCTCTTTGGCCATGATCACATAGGTGATGGAGCGCAAAATAATCGTGTTGTTTAACCCTTTTTCAAAACGAACTACCTGGCGATTTACTTCTTCCCCTCCAAAAATTCCACCTCCAGCAGGCGTTTTAGAATATCGTGTGGTGGTCATAATTTCTTTTCCGATAAGGGAATTTGGAATTTCAAACAAGTATTTGTCAGCAACTTTATGCACATCAATCAAGCCTTTTTGAGTGATGGCGGTAGAATCGATTACTTTTTTGTAGGGCTTTGGTTCTTTTTTACCCTCTGGTTTCTTGGCTTCTTGCGTTACTGGGGGACTATTTTTATCTTTTTTCTGGGCGTACGATTTGACATTGAAAAAAAGTAAAAACAATACAAAAATCTTTAAAAATTTGTTATTCATGTTTGTGAGTTTAGTTTGCTAAAAATACAATTAAGAAGTAATAATGTTGTGTTTTAAAATAAAATTAACATCTCATGTTTAGGGAAAATTCTGTATTTATGCCTAATTTTTGAAACGAATCGCTAAATAGTTGAAATTACCTTTCAAAAAAAATCAAACAATAAATAAAATTGATATAAAATACTTCTCGATTATGAGAAGCATTTTTATTTTTACAAAAAAATACTATGCAAATTTCAGACATAAACGGTGTCCTTCAGCCGTTGAAAGACCGATTGTTACAGCATCCTTTATACGATAAAATTAAAACCCTTGACGATTTGCACTGTTTCTTAGAACACCATGTGTATGCGGTTTGGGATTTTATGTCGTTGTTAAAAGCGTTACAACAGCAACTTACCTGTACCACAACGCCATGGTTACCTGTAGGCAATCCAGAAGTACGCTATTTAATTAATGAAATTGTTGTGGCGGAAGAAACAGACCTTGCGATGGATGGAAAACGGCAAAGTCATTTTGAGATGTATTTGGAAGCTATGAACCAATGTGGAGCCAATACGTTGGCGGTACAATGGTTTTTGGAGGATATTCAAAAAACACAAAACATATTTGTTTCCATTAAACATGCGGAAGTGCATCCGAATGTGCGCGCATTTTTAGACTTTACCTTTCGGGTCATTGAAGAAGGGAAGGCGCATAAAATTGCAGCGGCCTTTACGTTTGGGAGAGAGGATTTGATTCCGACGATGTTTACCGAGATTTTAAAGAACTTCCAGCAAAATTTCCCGCAAACCGATTTGTCTAAGCTGATTTATTACTTTGAACGTCATATCGAATTGGATGGCGATGAGCACGGTCCGATGGCGATGCAAATGATTACAGAACTTTGTGGAGACAGCACAACCAAATGGAATGAAGTGCTCGAAGTTTCCCAACAAGCCTTGGAAAAACGTATTGGTTTATGGGATGCGATTGAAGCGATGGTGACAGAAAAGGCAAGTTGCGTTTAAAATTACAGCTCATGAAACTATGGGGTAGATGGAGTTTCGTAGGCTTACTGCTTATATTGGTGAGCTGTTCTTCCGAGAAAGAGGTGAACACACCGCCCGATACGCGTGTGCTCAAAATTCTGGCGTTGGGCGATAGTTACACCAAAGGCGAATCGGTTTGTAGCACCTGCAATTTCCCGACGCAACTTCGCGATAGCATCAATGTTCGACGCGGCAACGGCCTGTCGGAAGTACAAATTATTGCCCAAACAGGTTGGACCACACCGCAACTCAAAAATGCCATCAATCAAACCAATCCGCCCAATACGTTTGACTTGGTTACCCTTTTGATTGGGGTGAATAACCAATACCAAAACATGCCGTTTAGTTTTTATGCAAATGATTTTCCCGAACTGGTTCAAAAAGCGATTGAAAAAGCAGGAGGCGATCGAAATAAAGTGGTGGTTCTCTCCATTCCCGATTATGCGTTTACCCCTTTTGGGAACGGGAATACTTCGATTTCGGCGGCACTGCAAACCTACAACCAGTTTGCCTCCGATTATTGTGCGAGCCAACAAATAAGTTTTGTATATATTACCGATATCACCCAACTCGGGTTGCAGCAACCGGCTTTGGTCGCGCAAGATGGCCTACATCCTTCCACCTTAGCCTATACACGATTTGTAGAGCGATTGTTACCCGTAGTTTTGCCTAAACTTGGACTTCAGCCTTAAGCATAAGGGGCTAATTCAATAGCCAAACTGTCAATTTCGGGAGTGATGTGAATTTGACACCCCAATCGGCTGTTGTCTTTGACGTTGTAGGCTTCCCACAACATGGCCTCTTCATCGGGATTTTTTTCGGGTAATGCTATGTCGTTCAAGACATAACACTGACAAGACGCACACATGGCCATCCCGCCACAAACGCCAATCGTTCCCTCGGGGGCCAATTCATACGCCCTTACCAACTCCATGAGATTCATGTTCATATCGGTGGGGGCTTGTACTTCGTGAGGTATTCCATCACGATCAATGATTTTTATGGTAATGTCTTGAGGCATTTTATTCCTTTTTCTTCTTTAATTGTTCAATATCCGCTAAGTCTTTATATCTTCCTGAAGCTGTTTTGTTTTTAATTAAATCTTCCAAGTCTACATTAGGAACTTTAAAAGTATTCAAATCAGGATTAAACAGATTTGGCATGTTTTCTTGCGTAGGTTATCGTTTTATCCATTTTATAATTTTCGTCAATTTGAAAAACATGCTTTATAATGTAACAAGCTGCCTCAAGCCTCTCTCTCGGCGTTTTATCATCATAAAAATTGACATGATTGTCTGCTTCTTTAAAAGTAGACTTGGTAACCCAACTTCTATCCATTTTCATGTTTTCCATAGGTTAAATATAGAAATTATTCAATAGATTTCACCACCGCTTTTTCGGCTTCTTTACGCGTACCGTCAAATCCGTCGACCCCCGAAACGGTAGTGTATTTCAACACGTATCGTTTGCCAGGATTTAACCGATTGTAGACACTTTGACACATCAAGGTAGCTTCATGAAAACCGCATAAAATGAGCTTTAATTTGCCTGGATACGTATTGACATCGCCGATCGCATAAATCCCCTCAATATTCGTTTGGTAGTCTAAGGCATTGTTGACTTTAATCGCGTTTTTCTCGATTTCCAAGCCCCAATTGGCAATAGCGCCCAACTTGGGAGTTAACCCAAACAACGGGATAAAATAGTCGGTCTCGAGAATTTGCTGTATGCCATTGCAGTCCAGCGTTAACCGCTCTACATGTCCTTTGCCTTCGATGGCGGTAATTTCGGCGGGCGTGATTAAGGTAATTTTACCCAATTTTTTGAGCTCTTGTACTTTTTCTACCGAATCTAATGCGCCGCGAAACTCGTTACGACGGTGTACCAAGGTCACTTCACTGGCTACATTAGACAAGAAGATACTCCAATCCAGTGCCGAGTCGCCACCGCCTGCAATCACAATGCGTTTGTCGCGGAACAATTCGGGATCTTTTACAAAATATTCCACCCCTTTTTCTTCATACGCAGCGATGTTGTCGATCAAGGGTTTTCGGGGTTCAAACGTCCCTAAACCGCCTGCAATCGCAACCGCTTTGGCGTGGTGCTTTTTTCCTTTATTGGTCGTCACGATAAACGTTCCGTCTTCGAGTTTATCGATGGTTTCGGCCGTCTCTCCTAAGGTAAATCCGGGTTGAAACTGTTTGATTTGCTCCATCAAGTTGTTGACCAAATCGCCGGCCATAACCTCGGGAAATCCGGGAATATCAAAAATGGGCTTCTTCGGATAGAGTTCGGCCAACTGTCCGCCCGGTTGGGGTAAGGCATCGATCAAGTGGCATTTCATTTGAAGCAAACCCGCTTCAAATACCGCAAATAATCCGGTGGGGCCCGCGCCTATAATGAGAATATCGGTTGTAATCATCGTGTTTTGGGTTTGAAATACGGTACAAAAATCGCGAACCGTACTTTTCTAATCTATGATAAATGTCATCGGTGGCAGGGGTTGCGCGAGGGATTGCGGCTTTGTTTGAGCGCGCCTTTAGGACGCGAGTGCCAAAAGCCCGACCCCGAGGATTGTCCTACGCGATGGTTACACCACGTGTTTTCCTCGAGGGACGCGCCCCAACCTATCCATTAGGAAACGTTCTCTACGGTTTCAATTTGAGGAGCATAGCGTTTGATGGTCGTTTCCACCCCCGCTTTGAGCGTCATTTGATTGACACTACAACCCGTGCAGGCGCCTTCAAAACGGACTTTCACGTGTTTGTCATCTTCCACCGCCACCAAGGTTATGTCGCCGCCATCGGAATTCAAAAACGGACGGATTTCCTCGAGGGCTTTCTCAATATTTGCAATTAATTGATCCT
>NZ_JAIXWA010000053.1 GCF_027482425.1 Flavobacterium sp. | reverse complement strand
TTCTTGTCCTTGCTCTTGAATGCAAAAGTACGCTCCACTATTGGCTTTAAACGATTTAGTACGTTCCTGATTTTTATCGTTTTTATACGTTATGGAAACCGTTTTTCCAAATCGGTCGGCCGTATTTTCAGGAAGTACTTGCCCCGTTTGGTTGACATCCAACATTTGAAAATTAATACTCAAAATCCCAGTGTATTTTACACCTTCTTCATCAATTAAGTAACCTGGTTTTTGGTAGATATTGACACTGCGCTCTTTGGCTAAATTGATTTTCGCTTGTTGTAATTGCTGTTGTTCCATCTTCGCTTGATGGTTCAACATATACCCACGACTCACTAAGTCGCACAAAAATTCGTACAAAAATGTGCTGTTGGTATTGTTGTATTGACTTTTGATATAAAAATCATAGTTTTTTCCATCATAGGTTTCAATACGGTATTTATAAAAATCCATGGCGGTATTGGATAATCGCGCTACGGGTATCCCATCCAAGTCATAAACGGTCACATATTGATTAACGCCATTGCCCACTACATAGGGTTTGGCTTGAATACTTCCCACTATCGTCAGTCGGCCGTTGAGGCTCATTGTAATGCTATTATCGGCTTTGATTTGGGGATTCAAAGAACTCTTTACTTGCTGCACTTTGCGTTTTTGTTCGTCGGCTTCAAACTTGGCAGAGGCTACGATTTTGCCATATTTTTCACTCAAGGATTCTCGCGGTGTATCAAAGAATGTTTTAAGCGCATCTTCATTGATCCCTTTTTCGTTGATAAGATTGTATTTTACTGCCAATAAGTGCACAATAATTCGATCGGAGTTAAAGGCGGTAATCAGCACTTCATACGGAATTTCTGTTTTTTGTTTTCCATCGGCCGAAGTAATTTCCAACCAATTATACATTTGCATTTCATTGGCATTAAGCCCTTTGTATGCGACAGTAAATCGTTTTTCACCACTCAACGTTCCTATTTCCAAATGGTCGCGATAGGGTTCTTTGACCGTCGCTACTTCCACTTTATCCCATAGAACTTTGTCTTTTTTTAATTGAATTTTCTGGGCCATAGTGGTCAAGCTCAAAGTCAAGCACCACAATAGAATAACTTTTTTCATTTTTTTTGATTTTCAGTAAAGGTACAGTTAAATTTCTAGCCAAAAAAACCGATGCGTAAACACCGGTTTTTCTATTTTTATTTCACAAGTGACTTAACTTTCTTGCTCTTTATCCAAATATTCTTGGACAATTTCAATGGCATTCGTTACCACATCACTCAAAGCTGTAATAAAGCTTCCTTCTTCTGCCGTACTGATGGCATGCTTGATGGCCTCGGTTTCTTTGGTAATTATTTCATGAGTGACACTCGATCCACTTTCTTGAATTCCCTCCATAATGAGTCCGATAATTTCCTCTTCTGTACGGCCACGTAAGTGTTTTTCTTGTCGAATGATAATATGATCAAACATACGGGCGGCAATCGTTGCACATTCTTTGATATCCTCATCCCGACGGTCACCAACTCCGGCAATGATGCCAATTTTTTTGGTGGCTTCTATATTAGATAAGAATTCTTCAATGCCACGGTAGCCCGCAGGATTGTGCGCAAAGTCGATCATCACTTTGAATTTTTTAAACTCAAAAATGTTCATACGTCCGGGCGTTTGTGCCGCTCCAGGAATAAACGTTTGTAATGACAAACTGATATCTTCGGTTTTGAAACCGTGAAGATAGCCTGCTAGTGCAGCTGCCAAGACGTTGGCAATCATAAATTTGGCTTTTCCACCCATGGTCAGCGGAATGTGAGTCGCGCGTTCCACACGGATTTTCCATTCCCCGCGTTTGATGGTGATGAATCCATTTTCGTACACCGCTACAATTTTGCCTTCTTTTGAAAGTTCCCGTGCTTTGGGACTGTTTTCATCCATCGAAAAATAGGCGATTTGGCAACTTAAATCCTGTGCAATTTTCATACAATGCTCGTCGTCGGCATTCAAAATAGCCCAACCGTCTTTTTTTACACTGCGAACGACCACACTTTTCACGCGGGCCAAATCATCCAAGGTGTGAATATCTTGGAGTCCAAGATGATCCTCTTGAATATTGGTAATAATGGCAATATCACAGCGGCTAAAACCCAAGCCTGAGCGAAGAATTCCACCGCGAGCGGTTTCTAAAACGGCAAATTCCACTGTGGGATCTTTTAAGATGTATTCGGCCGAAATCGGTCCCGTGGTATCGCCTTTTTCCATCATATGGTTTTGAACGTAAATCCCGTCGGAAGTGGTAAAGCCCACGCGGAAACCATTGTTTTTGACCATGTGCGCAATCAAACGGGTGGTTGTTGTCTTCCCATTGGTTCCCGTAATCGCAATAATCGGAATGCGCGATGGTTTTCCAGGGGGGTACAACATGTCAATAACTGGAGCTGCTACATTCCGTGGCAATCCTTCTGAAGGGGCTAAGTGCATTCGGAATCCAGGTGCTGCATTTACCTCCAAAATACATCCTCCCGTTTCTTTGAGGGGTTGCGTTAAATTCGGCGCCATGATATCAATACCACAAACATCCAAGCCAATCACACGAGCGATGCGTTCACACAAGAAAATATTTTCAGGGTGCATCATATCGGTCACGTCTACAGAGGTTCCGCCTGTGCTGAGATTGGCAGTGGATTTTAAATACACAATTTCATCTTTGGCGGGGACGGTATTCAAATCATACCCTTTTTTGGTTAAAAGGTCAGTAGTATCCCGATCCACCGTAATTTCGGTCAACACATTTTCGTGTCCGTACCCACGACGGGGATCTTTATTGGTTTCAGCAATTAATTGTTGGATTGTATTTACGCCATCGCCCTTTACATGTGCAGGTTCGCGCAATGCCGCAGCCACGAGTTTGTTGTCGATTACCAATACGCGAAAATCAAATCCCGTGATAAATTTTTCAACAATAACTCTTCGGCTGTAGTTTTTGGCGTGGGCGAGCCCCGCTTTGGCATCATCTAAATTTTGCACATTGATGGAGGCCCCTTTGCCGTGGTTTCCGTCCAAGGGTTTGATGACAATGGGAAAGCCAATTTTTTTGATGACCATTTCCAAATCTTCTTCATCCACACAAATGCCTCCACTGGCTACGGGTATTGAGGCCATATCCAACATGCGTTTGGTTTCTTCTTTATTGCAGGCAATATCTACGGCGATGTTACTGGTTTTACACGTAATGGTCGCTTGAAAACGCATTTGATTAATACCATAACCCAATTGTACAAGTGAGTTGGTGCCCAAGCGAATCCAGGGAATATCACGTGCTACGGCTTCATCCACGATACTTCCTGTGGAGGGACCGAGACGAACCCGCTCCCGAATTTCTCGCATTTTTTGAATATCGGCTTGTACATCATAGTCGGTTCCTGCAATCAAAGCCTCGGCGATACGCACAGAAGCTTCTGCGGCATACATGCCTACGCTTTCTTCGACATAACTGAAAACGACATTATACACGCCAGGTGTTTTGGTTTCCCGCGTGCGACCAAATCCGGTTTCCATGCCGGCAAGCGTTTGGATTTCAAGGGCAATATGTTCAATCACATGGCCCATCCAAGTTCCGCGATCAATACGGGAAAAGAATCCACCGCGCACTCCTTCTGAGCAACGGTGTTCAATCATGGTAGGGAACATAGCTTCGATGCGTTCGCGAAATCCTGAAATTTTGTTAGTGGGTTTTTCTTCCATGTCTTCCAGGTCGAGTCGCATTTGGATTAGTTTTTTGCGTTGTACACTCCAAATATTGGGTCCACGTAGGGACTGAATCTTTTCAATTTTCATAAAACAAGGGTCTAGGGTTGAATTTAGCTAACGAATTTGTTAAAAATAGGGAATTATTTTTTTGATTGGATGAATTGATTGCGAAAAAATAAAATTCATGAACTATACTTCTGAAATTCAGTAAAATGATGCCTTTTTTAATTTCTGAAGTCGTGGAAAACTTGGGTGAAAACTCATGGGGTATTTGTGAGGAAATCGTTTGTAAAATGTGTTGAAATGGTTATTTTTACCTCATGAAAATACTAGGAAAATTGATCATTATCGGGGGGGCAGTAGACAAAGGAAGTTTTACCGAAACCGATTTGGATACGACAGCGCCTCAAAACTTGAACTTCTTTGAGGAAGGTATTTTAAAACGTATCATCAAAGAATCCTTACATAAAGAAAATTCGCGTATCGAAGTGATAACGACGGCTTCGAAAATTCCAAGACAAATCGGACCCGAGTACGTGAAAGCGTTTAATTATCTCGGCGCACACAATGTCGATATATTGTATATCGAAAAACGCGAACAAGCTATGGATCCAGAGATCATTCAGCGTTTACGAGAAGCCGATGTGGTGATGTTTACGGGAGGTGATCAATTACGATTGACTTCTATTTTAGGAGGCACTCCCTTTCACGATTTATTATTGGATAAATACCGTAACGAGCACTTTATTTATGCTGGAACTTCGGCAGGTGCGGCCGCAGCTTCTAACAATATGATTTACCAAGGAAGCAGTAGCGAAGCCTTGTTAAAAGGAGAAGTGAAAATCACCTCAGGATTGGGATTAATTGACGATGTAGTGATTGATACGCATTTTGTACAACGCGGACGCATCGGACGTTTGTTCCAAGCTGTGGTCGGCAATCCCAAAGTATTGGGTGTTGGACTCGGAGAAGATACGGGATTGTTTATTGCGAATGGAAAGCAGATGGAAGCGATTGGATCCGGATTGGTCATTTTGGTCGATGGACGCGAAATTAAAGATACCAATTTGACGCAGGTTGAATTGGGACAGCCCATTTCCATTAACCATTTAGTGACCCATGTGTTGAGTAAGAACGATACCTTTGACTTGGACACGTTTAAAATGACCATCAAATCCTCACAATACGTTTAATTTTTTTACAGGGAGTAAAGGATTAACCTGAAACCTGACCCCGAAGTCTCGGGAGAAACCTGAAACTTTTTTTAATGAATTCCACACGAATCATCATCCACGGCGGATTTTTTTCGGAATCGTCGACTAGTCAAGAAACGAAAGTAGCCAAACAAGAAGCTTTATTGCGGATTGTCAAAGAAGCGTATGCCTATTTGCAAACACACTCGGCCTTAGAAGCGGTGGTTTATGCGGTGTCGTTATTAGAAGATGATGCCTTATTTAACGCGGGGATTGGATCGCAAATACAAAGCGATGGCAAGATTCGCATGAGTGCTTCGTTGATGGATAGTGTAACGATGAAAATGAGTGGCGTGATCAATATTGAAGAAGTAAAAAATCCGATTCAAGTGGCGCAGCATTTACTGGCGGTGGATGATCGAATATTAAGTGGAGAAGGAGCAACGGCTTATGCGCGTGCCAACGGATTTGAAGCCTTTTCGACCGAAATTCCGCAGCGTCGCGCTGAGTATGAAGCCAAACTCGCTGCTTTGCGTTTGGGCACGGTAGGTTGTGTGGCCTTGGATGCACAGGGTCGTATTGCGGTAGCCACATCTACAGGAGGCAAAGGATTTGAATTGGTGGGTCGGGTGTCGGATTCTGCAACGGTAGCGGGCAATTACTGCAATGCTGACTGCGGTGTGAGTTTGACGGGCGTAGGCGAAGACATAGTTTCGGGCGCGGTTGCAGCCAAGATTGTGACCCGCGTGACCGATGGTTTTGCACTAGAAGATGCTTTTGCCAAAACGTTTGCTGAGTTAACCCCTTTTGACGGATTTGCAGGTGCGATTGCGATTACGAAAGACGGGACAATGTTCCATCAAGATTCCCATCCGAGTATGGTGTTTGCGAGTTATGATGGGGAGAAGGAAGAAGTCTTTGAATAAGAGAAAAGAGGAAAGAAGAAAGAAGAAAGATATAAGAAATCCCGATTGATCATCGGGGTTTCTGTTTTATACGGATTTGCGTGAAGGATCGCAGCGGCAGCCCGAAGGTGGAGCGTTAGCGGAACCGCACGGCTATAGCGGAGCGCCTGACAGCGGCGGAAGTATGGAGCCGGTGGCACGCCCAAAAATAAAAAATCCCAACCTTTCGATTGGGATTTGATATAGTGAGTAAATTGAATCTGGTTGTACAAACGTTTTTATTTTACTTTATTCACGATAGCTTTGAAAGCTTCTGGGTGATTCATCGCTAAATCAGCCAATACTTTACGGTTCAATTCGATACCGTTTTTCTTCACTAATCCGATGAATTGTGAGTAACTCATTCCTTCTAAACGAGCTCCAGCGTTGATACGCTGAATCCATAAAGCGCGGAAGTTTCTCTTTTTCTGCTTTCTATCACGGTATGCATAAAGCATTGCTTTTTCTACCGCGTTTTTAGCAACTGTCCAAACGTTTTTACGACGGCCAAAGAAACCTTTAGCCTGCTTCATCATTTTTTTTCTACGTGCTCTTTTAGCAACTGAATTTACTGATCTTGGCATAATTTTTTAAATTTTTTTGAAGTAGGCGCACAATTGAATGTGCTTGATGGGCCCAGCTTCAGGGTTATGAAATAATTTTAACCGTAAAGGCAATTATACAATACGTAATTGCTCTTTTACACTACGCTCGTCACTTGGGTGAACCAAAGCCGCGTGCGTTAACGCTAATTTGCGTTTTTTAGACTTTTTAGTCAAAATGTGACTTTTAAAAGCGTGCTTTCTTTTGATTTTACCAGAACCAGTCACTTTAAAGCGCTTTTTGGCACTGGATTTTGTTTTCATTTTAGGCATAATTTCCCAAATTTATTACGATTCAATTTACTCAATTTCATACCGCGACGACGGTTTGCTTCGAATACTTCCGAAGTATATACGTCGGTAAGGCGGGTTTATTTTTTCTTTTTGGGTGCGATGAACATAATCATTCGCTTCCCTTCCAACACCGGAAGTGCTTCTACTTTTCCGTGTTCTTCCAAATCTTGCGCCAAACGCAACAACAAGATTTGACCTTGTTCTTTGTAAATGATCGAACGGCCTTTAAAGAATACAAAAGCTTTCAATTTCGAACCTTCTTTCAAGAACTTTTCGGCGTTCTTCTTTTTGAATTCGTAATCGTGCTCGTCGGTTTGTGGCCCAAAACGAATTTCTTTTACCGTAATCTGCGAGGATTTGGCTTTTAGTTCTTTTTCCCGTTTCTTTTGTTGGTACAAAAACTTGCCATAATCCATCAATTTACATACCGGCGGATCGGCATTTGGTGAAATCTCCACCAAATCCACTTCCAATTCCTCGGCCAGGCGCAAGGCTTCCGTGATTTTATAGACTCCGGGTTCAACGTTGTCACCTACTAAACGAACCTCCTGCACACGAATATTTGTATTGATACGGTGTGCGTCTTTTTTTTCTTCGCGAGGTTTGTAACTACCTCTGTTATTTCTAATTGCTATGGCTTTTTTATTTTATCCTGTTGCCAGGGGGTTATACTTCAAATGATTTTAATGATTTTCCGATTTCTTCTTGTACAAGTCCAACAAAATCTTCAATAGACATCGTATTGTTTCCTTTGCCTTCTTGACCATGACGGCGCACGGAAACCGTTCCGTTTTTCTCCTCTTCTTCTCCCACAATCAACATAAACGGCATTTTTTGCATCTCCGCTTCACGGATTTTCTTGCCAATAGTCTCGTTGCGGTTATCAATTAGGGCGCGAATTTCGCTATTTTCCAGCAAACTTAAAACTTTTTGTGCATAATTTTCATATTTCTCACTCAAAGACAGGATGATAGCTTGTTCGGGCATTAACCAAAGAGGGAAATTTCCAGCCGTATGCTCAAGTAAAATCGCGATAAACCGCTCCATCGAACCAAAAGGCGCGCGGTGAATCATCACGGGGCGGTGCAACTTATCATCCGACCCTTTGTAGGTTAGCTCAAAACGCTCGGGTAGGTTGTAATCCACTTGAATGGTTCCCAACTGCCAGCTGCGACCCAAAGCATCTTTTACCATAAAGTCAAGTTTCGGACCGTAGAAGGCGGCTTCACCACTTTCAATTACATAATTTAGTCCTTTGTCACGGGCTGCATTGATAATCGCGTTTTCTGCCTTTTCCCAGTTTTCAACGCTACCTATATATTTATCGGGATTGTCTAGGTCACGCACCGAAACTTGTGCTGTAAAGTTTTCAAAGCCCAAGGAACCGAAGACATACAATACCAAGTCAATTACCTTTTTGAACTCCGAATCCAACTGTTCTGGCGTACAGAAAATGTGGGCATCGTCTTGTGTGAATCCGCGCACACGGGTCAATCCATGCAATTCTCCCGATTGCTCGTAACGATACACCGTTCCAAATTCGGCATAACGCTTCGGTAAGTCTTTGTACGACCAAGGTTTGGTGTTGTAAATTTCACAGTGGTGTGGGCAGTTCATGGGTTTCAACAAGAACTCTTCTCCTTCTGCAGGGGTATGTATGGGTTGGAAACTGTCGGCTCCGTATTTGGCATAGTGTCCCGAAGTCACATACAATTCTTTTTGTCCAATATGAGGCGTAACCACTTGTTCGTAACCCGCTTTCTTTTGTGCACGCTTTAAAAACTGCTCCAAACGATCGCGTAAAGCCGCTCCTTTGGGTAACCATAATGGTAAGCCCTGACCCACTTTTTGAGAAAATGCGAATAATTCCAACTCTTTCCCCAACTTACGGTGGTCACGACGTTTGGCTTCCTCCAGCAATTCCAAGTACTCGGTCAAATCTTTCTGTTTCGGGAACGAAATCCCATAGACACGAGTCAATTGCTTGTTTTTTTCATCCCCGCGCCAATACGCTCCCGCAACACTCATGATTTTCATCGCTTTGATTAAGCTGGTGTTCGGAATATGTCCCCCGCGGCATAGATCAAAGAAATTCGAGTGGTCACAAAACGTAATCGTGCCGTCATCCAAGTTAGAGATCAACTCGGTTTTATATTCGTTGTCTTTATACACGGCTAAGGCCTCCGCCTTGGAAACCGACCGCATTTTGAATTCATGTTTCTCACGTGCAATCTCTAATACGCGGTCTTCGATTTTTTTGAAATCGGCATCCGTTATTTTATGCTCCATGAAATCCACATCGTAATAGAACCCATTATCGATAGCAGGACCGAGGGTTAACTTGATGCCAAGGTAGATTTCTTGCAAAGCTTGCGCCATGACGTGCGAGGTAGAATGCCAAAAGGCTTTCTTCCCCTCCAGATCATTCCATGTGTACAATACCAAACTGCCGTCCGTGGTTAAAGCCGTTTCGGTTTCCACCGTCGTGCCGTTAAATGAGGCCGAAATTACATTTCGCGCCAATCCTTCACTAATACTTTTGGCCACTTCCATCGGAGTCACGCCCGCGGAAAACGCCTTAATCGAACCGTCTGGTAAAGTAATCTGAATCATTCCGTTTATTTTAATGGAGTGCAAATATAAGGTATTGGTGTGTCCCTACAAACAATGATACTATATAATATGTATGCTTTTTTTTGGCAGCACCTTATTTTCGGGTTCTTGCGTGAGCGGCTTCCCGTGCTATGCTATACCGGCCCCTTTTGCTAGCGCACCGGGGCAGGGTGCCGCGTCGCCCGGGGCTGTGTTGTGGGCTTACTACTGCAGAAGAATGCCTTAAAATTGTGCTTTGAAAAAACCAATACCAAAAAATTCGCTTTTTTCACGACGTTTTTGGGGTGTTGTATTTTCTAAAACCAACCCAAATTAGGCCGTTTGAA
>NZ_JAIXWA010000009.1 GCF_027482425.1 Flavobacterium sp. | reverse complement strand
CAACGTCCTCTCGCGACCGTAGTCATCGGGGGATTGTTTACGGCAACGATTTTGACCCTTATTGTTTTACCAGTTTTGTATAAGGTATTGGATACTAAAGAAACAAAAAAAGTAAAGTTGAATATAAATGCCAAATTGCTTGTGGTGGCGCTATTTTGTTTTTCTTCATTCGGTTTTGCTCAACAAAAAAATGCTGAGTTAGAGGGGTTATTGGAAAAAGCAACAACAAACAATGCTGCTCTCAAAGCTATTAATACCAATGTTGATCGTGCCAAAGCTGCCATCAAAGCGGCCTATACCATTGACAAAACCACTTTGTATTACAGCTATGACCAAAATAATTTGGCCTTAAACGATATTCCCATAAAAGTCTTTGGTGTACAGCAACAATTTAGTTTTCCTACAGTGTATCGTGCACAACAAAAAGTGCTGGAAGCCGAATATGAAAAAGAGAAAGCGGCTTTTGAAGTTCAAAAGTTAGCTATTTTTCAAGAAGTTGCCCAGCATTACAATACTTTGGTGTATTTGAATCATCAAAAAGAAATGTATCACTATTTGGATAGTTTGTATCAAAATTTTTCTAAAGCCAGTGGACGAAAATTTGAATTGGGGGAAAGCAATTATTTGGAAAAAATCACCGCTGAGAGCAAGTATCGTCAAATCCACACCAAGTTGGAACAATTGGATATGGCACTAGAAGCCACGTATGCTCGGTTACTTGCGGTGTTACAAGATAAAGAGGTTCCTAAGGTTGCCACAAAAAAATTAGAACCCATAATGGAATTGGATTATAGTTCAAATAAAAACCTTTATGATGTTTATTATCAAAAAGTTAGCGAGGTAAGCAATCGTAATATAGCACTCCAAAAACAAGGCTGGTTGCCCGATTTAAGTTTGGAATATTTTCAAGGTAGAAATAACGGATTATCCTCGTCGCTTTATGGCTTTCAAGTTGGTGTTTCGGTTCCCTTATTTTTTGGGGCTACTCAAGCAAAAATAAAAATAGCGCAATTGGAGCAACAACGTTGGGAATTTCAGAAGCAGCATGACATTCAACGTTTAGAGCTTACGATCAAAGCCCAACAAAAAGAACTTGAACGGTATCAAAAAGCCATGCAATATTACCAGGATACGGGGAAACAATTGGCCGATGAAATTACCAAAGTAGCCGATCGAAGTTTTAAACAAGGTGAAATTGACTTTTTTCAATACATCATCAGTTTGGAGAATGCAACCGAAATTCGTGCCGCCTATTTGGATGCGGTCTACCATTATAATGCCCTTCATTATCAATTACAGTATTTGACACTTCCTTAATTATGAAAAAAATAATCGTTATAACGCTGATTTTACTCGCACTAGGGTGTAAAAACGAATCGGTTACTTCTGAAGAAATGGCTCAAGATACAGGCTATGTAACCGTTTCACAACAGCATTTTAAAACCATGGGAATGGCCGTAAGTACTCCCATTGTTAAGGATTTTGATGTAACTATCAAAGCCTCAGGAAGGATTGATGTTCCTCCAAAAAATCGGGCAAAAATCACAACTTATATCGGAGGGTTTGTGAAGTCTTCCAACCTGTTGATTGGGGATAAGGTGCAAAAAGGACAAGCATTATTGACTATTGAAAGTCCCGAGGTGGTGGATATGCAGAAAGAGTATCTCACCGTAGCCCGACAGATTTCCTTCTTAAAGTCGGAATTCACACGCCAAAAAACCTTATACGATGAAAAAATTACGTCACAAAAGAATTATTTAAAAGCCGATAGCGAATACAAAACGGCCTTGGGGCAATACCAAACATTGCGTCAAAAGCTGGTGATGTTACACATTAACCCCACCGCTGTAGAACAAGGTAAAATAGCCTCTACCATTACTTTGTATGCTCCAATTTCGGGCGATGTGATTGCTGTAAATGCAACGGTAGGTATGGCTGTCAATCCGGCTGAATCATTGATGGAAATTGTTAACACAAGCGAATTACATGTCGAGTTGAGTGTTTTTGAAAAGGATATATTACGGGTAAAAGAAAATCAGTTAATCAAGTTTACTGTGCCCGAAGCTTCACAAAAAATATACAATGGAAGTGTTCATTTAATTGGCAAATCGATTGAAGGTACCGAACGGACGACCAACGTACACGGTCATTTGGATGAAAAGGAAAAGCAAGAACTCCTGACAGGAATGTTTGTAGATGCCCAAATTATTGTCGATCGCAAAAAAGGATATGCGATTCCCAAAGACGCTTTAGGAAAAACGAATGATAAATATTTTGTACTTTTAGTACATCATAAGGACGCCAAAGGATTCCATTTTACTAAAGTGCCCGTTCAAATTGGCGGAACTTCTGAGGATTTTGTGGAAATCGTTTTAAATGGAAAAATTAATGCGCAGGCTAAAATACTCGTGAAAGGAGTTTTTGATGTAACCAACTAAGTATGAACCCGTCTCAATTAGAAAAGCAACTGCAAACCGAAGTGGATACTGCATTTTTATATCGCAGTATTGCAGCGGTACAAACGGATGCAAATTTGCAGAAAGTTTTAGAGGCTCTTGCAGCTATTGAGGATGCGCATGCCAATCATTTTTATAACGAATTATTGCAGGGAAATAGCAAAGCTTTTTTTCCAAAACCTTCTAGTCGCGCGCGATTGCAGTTGCGTTTAGGGAAAATATTTGGCTACAATGCCATTATCAGTAGTTTGGCCAATGTAGAAAAACAGATGGCTTCTTCAGTGGTTCGAAATAAACAAAAATCAGGAGAATCGGTTTCGGGATTTGAACACAACCATTTGCGGATTATTGAAGCCGTGAGTGCCAATGAAGCGCTGAATGTCTCGGGAGGATTGCTCTCTAAGTTGGAAAGTCGCCACAAATCGGTAGGAGGAAATGCACTTCGTGCTGCAGTGTTGGGAGCCAATGATGGTTTGGTGTCTAATATGAGTTTAGTGATGGGGGTTGCGGGTGCGGCTGCGCAAAATAATACGATTTTATTAACGGGAATTGCGGGTTTATTGGCCGGGGCTATTTCGATGGCTTTAGGTGAATGGTTATCGGTGCAGAGTTCAAGTGAATTGCATCAAAGGCAAATCGATTTGGAAATGAGCGAACTCGAAGCTTCGCCCGAGGAGGAAAAGAAAGAATTAGTCTTATTGTATCAAGCGAAAGGATTGTCGGAAAAAGAAGCACAGCAATTGGCTGAAAAGGCGTTTGCGACTCCTGAATCGGCACTTGATACACTAATTGTGGAAGAGTTAGGAATTAACAAAGACGAGTTAGGAGGATCGGCTTGGGAAGCAGCGATTACTTCATTTATTTTGTTTGCCTTGGGAGCGATAATTCCCCTTTTTTCATTCTTTATTCTTACGGGACAGCAAGCGGTATTATTAAGTTTGACTTCTAGTGTGGTAGGATTGTTTGTAATTGGGGCTTCAATCACCTTGTTTACAGGGAAATCGATTTGGTTTTCGGGAATGCGACAAATCCTGTTTGGATTAACCGCCGCTGCGATAACTTACGGAATAGGCGCGTTGATAGGGGTGCAATTGGCAGGATAACATTATTTTAATTTTTATATTTTTTTCTTATGAACGAAGCACATTTACATTTGGTAGTGAATCATTTTCCTATTGTAGGCGTAATTTTTGGATTTATACTTTTAGTTGGAAGTTTGGTTTTCCGAAATAAAACTTTACAAAATACAGCCTATTTTTTATTTATCATTAGTGCTATTGCTACATTAGCCAGTATGCGAACCGGTGAAGGTGCTGAGGAAATTGTAGAGGAAATGCCTGGAATTGGTCACGATATTATTCATGAACATGAGGAAATTGCCGAAAAAATGGCGTTGATCATGTATGCATTAGGCGGACTTTCCTTAGTGGGTTGGTACTTAAATACGAAAGAAAATGCCAAAGCAAAATGGGTGGCGCTTTTGGCAACCCTAGTTTCGATTACAGGGATGGTTTTGGGAAGTTTAACAGGAACCAGTGGGGGTGAAATTCGTCACACTGAAATTCGTGAAGCTACAACACAAAGTCCGGCTACTCATGACTCAGCAACGGAGTCGCATGAAGAGTAAATACGTATTGTTTTTATAATTCAAAAACGGACATTCTAGAGAGTGTCCGTTTTTTTTTATGCCTGTTCAAAAAGTTGGATTTGACTTTTTAAGCGTTCGATTAACATATTCATCATTCGCTTATTTAAATTGGAAGAGTTTTGAATATATTCACGGTATTCGTCGACGGTAAACAATCCGATGACAATTCCTTTTAGAGAGTTTCTAAACTTGATATCTCGCTGGATGACATTCTCGATATACCCCATTTTTTTATCGGGCGATAAGTCAAAAAAAACATTCTTTTGCTTTATGGCGTAGTTTCGAAAAACTTCAATGAATAAATCATTTTGTAACTTCAAGATAGGGCGTAGCGTCTGATTTTGAAAAACCTCTTCTGAAGAAGAAAAAGGGGTAATTGTACCAATGGCTTCGCCGCGCAATTCCATCAAGCTGGGGTCTCTAGGTTCCATTTTTTCTTTTAAAGGTAAACAAAAAAGCCCCTGCGTTGAAGCAGAGGCTTTAGTAGTTATTAATAGCTATTTGTTAATTACTTCACACGGAAGGTAACACGACGTACTAGTTTACGTGCACCATCGGAGTTCGGATCTACCGAAGTATCTTCCCCTTGAACCACTACATTCATACGGTCAGCACTGATTCCAGCTTTCACCAAGATAGCTTTCACAGCTTCAGCACGTTTGTTGGCTAAACTAATGTTGGATGCCGTAGAGCCAATTTCGTCAGCATGACCAATGATGTCAATTTTAGTATCAGGGAAGTTACGAAGGTAAGTCAACATAAAGTCGATTCCTTCTGTAGATACATTGGTTGGTGTCGATTTGTTGGTATCGAAATAGGTAGTAACGTAACCTTCGTTGATAAGATTCTTAACCATATCAACATTAGATTTCTCAGCAACTTGTTTGGCTGATTTGTCTACGTAACGCTCCAATTCATCGGGTACACCGTTACGGTTAATATCCACCATTTTACCTCGGCTATCCACAGCAAC
Organism: Flavobacterium sp.; assembly: GCF_027482425.1. GTDB lineage: Bacteria > Bacteroidota > Bacteroidia > Flavobacteriales > Flavobacteriaceae > Flavobacterium. The sequence continues at coordinate 3,798 of NZ_JAIXWA010000009.1, read as the reverse complement.
ACCTGCTACTGAATTGTTCTCTTGGTCTAGGTAATCAGGTACACCGTCTTTGTCGGTATCGTTCATCAAGGTTTCCATTTCGTCTACACGTTTGCCCAAAGCTTCAATCTCTTCCGATTTTTTATCGCGAATTGTTGCCCAGTCACCGTGCATGTCATTAGCACCAAACGAATACGATAAACCGATCGTTCCTGAAATCAACTGGCCGTTTAAGTTGTTGGAAATATCAGCATAGGTACCATCCCAGTTGAAATGCTGACGGTAGTTATTTTGCACCGTGATATCCAACATAGCTGCCAAACGATTGGTTATTCTAAATTGAGGTGTTATCCCAACTACTAAACCACCGTTCCATTCAGTAACATTGTAATTATGATCATTTTCAACAATATTTTGCGTTTTAGAGGTCATTGCATCGATTTTAACACCTGCGTGCGCTAATAATCCAAAGCGATTAAGACTTTCTTGAATGCCAAACAAACGACTTAAGTTCACAACCCCTTGGACAGATACTCCAAACTGTTGCATCTTGAAAGGCAAACTTCCATTTCCTTTAATATTTCTAATTTCTTCGAAGTGTAATGTTCCTTTAAAACCGAAGTTAGGACTGAACATATAACGTCCTGCTAAGGCAAAACTGTTCGCCTGAGGTTTACCAAAAAAAGTACCGGGATCACTTGAAAAATAACCAGGTGAATACGGTTTAACTCCTTTTGCTTGTCCCACAGAAGCTTCAATAGTCCAACGGTTGAATTCGGGAGAGGCTAAAGTGTCGTTGGCAACCTCTTCATTTTGTGCGTTTAGGGCGGTAGTCGAGGCCAACACTAAAGACAACAAAGTAATTTTCTTCATACGGTATAGGTTAAATTTATACTTTGAACTGCAAATATAAGCCTTTGAAGTAAATAGGCAACAAAAAGTGTTAAAAGATTCCTTATTTTTACCAACACAATCATTAACAAATGTAAGAATAATCTTAAATACAATATTAAGTATAATAAATTAACAGCGAATAAGTTATGCGTTTCCACACTCGAAAATGGGTAAAACCCGAAGATTTAAATCCCAACAGCACCTTATTTGGCGGACGATTACTAGCTTGGATTGATGAAGAAATAGCGCTCTATGCTATCATTCAACTCGAAACGCCGCGTATTGTTACCAAACATATGTCTGAAATCAACTTCAGGAGCTCAGCCCGACAAGGCGATATTGTTGAAATTGGTATAGACGTCCTAAAATTTGGGACCACTTCGCTAACCCTAACGTGTGAAGTACGCAACATGATGACCCGCGAAACCATTATCACCATTGATCATATCACTATGGTAGGTGTTGATGAATTTGGCAAACCGAAACCGCACGGGAAAACAAAAATAGAATACATCAGCGATCGGTTAAATCGCTCTAGTTAAGGGGTTGAATCATTTGTAAGTGAAGACGATAATTCAAATATTTCCAAGTCAAAATAAGGTACCGAGGCCATGACATGATCAAAAATATCGGCCATGATATATTCATATTGTTCAAAGCGTTGGTCTTTAGAAAACGCATAAATTTCTAGCGGAATACCTTGCGATGTAGGTTGCAATTGACGGCACAATAAAATCATGTTTTTATTCAGTCCCGGATGCTGTTCTAAATAGCCCGTAATGTATTTTCGGAACAATCCAAAATTGGTCATATTCCGACCGTTTACCAACAACGATTTATCGATTTGATGTGTCGCATTAAATTTTGTAATCTCAAGTTGACGTGTATCGATATAACTAGAAATTAATTGAATTTGCTTCATTTTTTGAAGTTCGTGTTCTTCCAAAAAACGTATACTTTTGGCTTTAATCAAGATAGAACGTTTAATACGTCGTCCATCGGAATCCAACATACCACGCCAGTTTCGAAAAGAATCAGAAATGAGACTGTAGGTGGGAATTGTGGTGGTGGTATGATCGAAATTTCGAACTTTTACCGTAGCCAAATTGATTTCAATCACATCGCCATCGGCACCATATTTATCAAACGTAATCCAATCGCCAATGCGCACCATATCGTTAGTGGCCACTTGAACGCTCGCAACAAATCCGAGAATGGTGTCTCTAAAAATTAAGATCACAAAGGCCGAAACCGCTCCCAAGGTTCCCAACAAAGTGTTGGTCGATATTTCAAAAATGCGCGAAATGATTATGCCCGAGCCTACTACCCAAAGCATAATCATGATCACTTGGATAAAACTATCAATCGGTTTGTCAGCGTATTTCGGTTTTTCTTTTAAGAAATCACGAATGGACTTCAAAATACTTCGAATGATCCATAAAGTGAGCACTACGATGTAAACTCCAACGACTTTACCAAAAAACGCTTCCCAATACACATATTCCTCCAAAATAACAGGTACTGATTTGTATATGAATAAAAAGGGAATGAGGTACGAAATGTACTTGGCCGTTTTGTTGTTGACCAATAAATCATCAAAATTGGTTTTGGTACGTTGCGCAACTACGGCTAAAACGGTGACTAAGGTAAATCGAAAAACCCAATAGATGATAAAGGCAACACCCACCATCTCAATCATATTAACCACTAGGCTAGTATAAGAGGCAAAGGTGTCGCCAAATCCTAATTTTCGGATTAATGGATATAACCAACCGTAAAGTAATTCCAGTTTATGATGCATTTTTTACAAAACGTTTTTCGGCTATAAAGGTACCAAACGGAAGGAAGGAAGCTAATTCGATCCAAAATAAATCTTTCCAGCTCCATCCTTGTTTTGATTTTAGGGCAAAAGCGAGGTAGGCATAGGCAATAAACAAAATCCCATGCGCCATACCAATGGGAAACAAAAGTGTTTTATACAAGATTAAATCTGAGGGCTTAATCAGCAACATATTGATAAACAAAGCGATATACGATAGTCCTTCTCCCCAAGCAACCCAGCGAAAAATTGTTGTCATCCTTTTTTGAGGGCAAAAATAGGGGAGTATTCGCTTTGTTGATAATTAATTATCGAAAATTTAACCAAAACAAACGCATTGAAAATTAGGAGGAACGTCTTTTTTAATGTTATTTTTGCAAAATTTCATTTTTGATGTCCGAACTACTCCATAACGATAATTTTGAAGTCCGTAAAGAACTTTACGACTACCAAATTCGTGACATCAGCGTCATCTTTGAACGACTCGATCACGCACCATCATCGTATCATTTATTGTATCAATTGCCGACAGGGGGAGGGAAAACGGTAATCTTTTCCGAAATCACACGGCGTTATTTAGAAAAACATCAAAAGAAAGTTGTTGTACTTACGCACCGCATCGAATTGTGCAAGCAGACGTCAAAAATGCTAACTCATTTCCAAGTTAAAAATAAGATCATTAATAGTTCCATCAAAGAATTGCCCGACCAAGATGAGTATGCTTGTTTTGTAGCGATGGTGGAAACCTTGAAAAATCGTTTAAACGATAAAAAATTAGCGATACAAGATGTAGGCTTGGTGATTGTCGATGAAGCACATTTTAATTCCTTTCGAAAATTATTTAGCGCATTCAAAGATGCTTTTATCTTGGGCGTAACGGCTACCCCTTTGAGTTCAAATATCAAACTGCCGATGTATCAAAATTACAATGAATTAATTGTTGGTGATACCATCCAAGAATTGATTGAACAAGGGTATTTGGCCAAGGCTACCACGTACAGTTACAATGTTGGATTAACCTCTTTAAAAGTGGGCATCAACGGGGATTATACCGTAAAATCCTCCGATGAATTGTATTCCAATTTGATGATGCAGGAAAACATGCT
>NZ_JAIXWA010000043.1 GCF_027482425.1 Flavobacterium sp. | reverse complement strand
TGTGGAGTTTGTTCCTTCAAGCGCAATTTGATTTCAGGCATACCACTTAAACCAAACAAAAAGGTGTTTTCGTCGGTTACTTCAAACTTAGCGATGTTATCAGGCATCAGTTTTTCAAAATTTTTGACATCCGTTAACGCGTTGAAAAGGTATTCAGCTGATTTAAAAACTGTTACTTTGGTACTTTCTAATTGCATAGGTTTTATTTTACGGCTACATTCCAAGTATCAGGATGCATACGCCAATCGTGTAAAGTAATTAATTCGTTTTCAGTTATGTATTGTTTGGTTACGGCTAACGGAAGTAAATGCTCATAATCACTGAGCGTGTTTAAGTTAACCTTTGCTTTTTCAAAGTTGGCTTGCGCAACGGGAAAACCATACGAAAAAATAGCTGCCATACCTTTCACATTGGCTCCTGTTTCTCGAAGTGCCTCCACGGCAAGTAAACTGCTATTTCCAGTACTGATCAAATCCTCAACCACAACCACATTCTGTCCTTTTTGTAAAAAACCTTCCACTTGGTTTTGGCGTCCATGTTTTTTAGGTTCGGGACGCACATATACAAAAGGCAGTCCCATTTCTTCAGCCACCAAAATTCCAATACCAATGGCGCCTGTAGCCACACCTGCAATCACATCGGGCTTGCCATAGGTAGCTTCAATATGTTTGACAAATTCATCGCGAATATAATTGCGAATCGCTGGAAATGACAAGGTTAGACGATTGTCACAGTAAATTGGAGAATGCCACCCAGAAGCCCATAAAAAAGGATTTGATGGATTTAATTTAATTGCGTTTATTTGTAGGAGCAATTCGGCGGTTTTCTCGGCTGTTGCGTTACTAAAAATCATAGTACAAATGTATAAAGTTTTTGTGAACGATAAGCCACTTTTTTTAACAAACGAAGTGGCCAAAGAAACCGATTTCCAATTGTTTTTATTGGAAAGTGTTGATATCGAGCAGCTTATTGTAAAAATGTTCAACAATAAGATTAAGAAGGCTTATTTGTACTATCCCGATGAAAAGGAAATCTTAAAAAAAGTCAAAGACAAAATCCCTGTCAAGAAAGCCGGTGGTGGATTGGTTTACAATCAAAATGGAGACGTATTATTTATTTTACGCAATGGAAAATGGGATTTACCCAAAGGAGGCGTAGAGCACGATGAGGCTATTGACGAAACGGCCTTACGTGAAGTCGAGGAGGAGACGGGTGTTCATCCGTTAAAGGTTACACGAAAACTTCAAAAAACCTATCATATTTTCAAAAGAGGTGGAAAATACCGTTTGAAAATTACCCATTGGTTTGAAATGAAAACCCATTTTGAAGGTGTTCCTGTTCCGCAAGCCAATGAAGGAATTGAAAAGGTCGCATGGCTCAATCCTGAACAAGTGCAGGAGGCTTTGCAAAACTCTTATGAAAACATCAAATTGCTTTTCGAGGAAATAAAGATACCTCAATAGAAGTTTAGGGTTTCACACGAACGGCATCGGGGACGAGTACGGTATAATCGCCACCATTTCGCAACACATCTCGAACAATACTCGAAGAAATATAGGATGTTTTGGACGCCGTCAATAAGAAAACGGTTTCAATTTTAGACAGTTTTCGGTTGGTGTGGGCAATGGCTTTTTCAAACTCAAAGTCCGCTGGATTTCGCAATCCTCTCAAAATAAAATCCGCATTCTCTTTTTTGCACAAGTCAATGGTCAAGCCTTCGTAAGTGATAACACGAACTCGGGGTTCATGCTGAAAGGTTTCTTCGATAAACCGTTTGCGTTCTTCCAAGCTAAACATGTATTTTTTTTCGGCATTCACGCCAATGGCCACAATGACTTCATCAAATAGCGAAACCCCACGTTGTATAATGTCGTAATGCCCTAAGGTTATAGGATCGAAGGAACCCGGAAAAATTGCTCGTTTCATATGATATAAGCTTGGTCAAGTAAAGGTATAAAATTAACGATAGAAACAACCGTTAAGGAAGCTTCTCCCAAATCGGTTTTCGTTCCAAGGCCAATTGAATTTCATTGTCCAATAAATCGCTGAAGGCTAGTTGTGCAAATGCCGCTTGTTGCGGGAAAATGCTTTGCGGAGATAGTCCGGGGTTGGTATTGATTTCAATAAAATGTGGAATCCCTTCCATGATGATAAAATCAGTTCGTGAAAAACCAGTCATGCCTAAGGCTTCATAAACTTTTTTGGCTGTTTCACGCACCAATTGTTCGGTAGCAACCTCTAAGCGTGCGGGGGTGATTTCCTCCGACTTTCCTTGGTATTTGGCTTCATAATCAAAAAAGGCATTTTGCGAAACGATTTCTGTAATGCCCAGCACTTTCACTTCGCCATTATAACGCATGACTCCCACAGAAACTTCTGTCCCTTTTAAATAGGATTCGATCAAAATCTCGGGATCTTCTGCGAAAGCAAATGCTAAGGCCTTTTCTAAGTCGCTCAACGATTGAACCATTGACACCCCCAAAGAACTTCCTGATTGGTTGGGTTTGACAAAAAAAGGCAGCCCTAATTCTTGAACTAAAGCGGCTCCATCAATCCCATCGCCTTGTCGTATATACACTGACTTAGCTTTGGGAATACCAAACTTCGAGAGTACAGAAAGAGTGTCTCTTTTGTTGAATGTCAATGCCGATTGATAAAAGTTGCAACCTGTATACGGCACATTGACCAATTCCCAATACGCTTGCAAATGTCCGTCTTCACCCGGCGTTCCGTGAACTGTATTTACCGCTACCTCAAATTGTATTTTTTGGCCTTTGATGACACACGAAAAATCACTTTTATCCATTGGATAGGAAACACCTTCTACTAAAACATGCCATCCTTCGGGGAGGATATGGACTTCAAAAGGCTTGTATTTGTTGCGATCCAATTGTGCTAAAATCAATTGACCACTTCGAAGCGATATTACCGATTCATCAGAATATCCGCCCATGACTACTGCAACGTTCATTCGGTTTATTTTAATTTCTATTCCCACAAAAATAGCATAAAAGTGCCACTAAAAATTATATCTTTGTCGAAATTGTTACCTATGAGTTTGCGAAAGTATCTAACGAGTAAAGTGTTTTTTGCCCAAATGGGAGCAGCCTTATTGGTTGTTGGGGTATTGGCTTTTTTCTTTTTTCATTGGATCACCTTTGTGACAAATCACGGACAAGAAATTACAGTTCCTAACTTAAGTAAATTAACGCCCGAAGAAGCCGAGGCTAAGCTCGATGAGCTCGATCTTGATTATGAAATTATCGATACCGTTGATTATATTGCTGATTTCCCCAAGCTGACTATTGTGCAACAAGAACCCACTGCGGGAAGTAAAGTAAAAGGCGGTAGAACCATATACATCAAATTGAATGCCTCAACCTACACGATGGTTGCCGTTCCCGACTTGATTGAAAAAACCTATCGTCAAGCTGTTCCTACTTTAAAAGCGATTGGTCTGCAAGAAGGCGCGATTACCTACAAACCCTACATTGGGAAAGATATGGTTCTTGAAATGTGGATGGATGGTAAAAAGATAAAGGCGGGAACTAAGGTGCTCAAATCCTCCAAAATTGATTTGGTTTTGGGCGATGGCAAGTTGGTGTATCAAGAAACCGAAAACGATTCCATACCCGATACTGAAACTCCTGTAGATACACTTTCCAATGGATTTTAATGAAGACTGGAGTGAATCTGAAGAGGCACTCTTTGAGCATTTTCGGTTTGAAGTCCCCAAAGGACAAGGCTTGATGCGAATCGACAAGTATTTGCAGTTACAAATTCCCAATATTTCGCGAAATAAATTGCAGAATGCAGCTGACAGCGGTCAGGTTCTCGTCAATGAAACGGCTGTAAAATCCAATTACAAAGTCAAACCCGACGATGTGATCCGGATTGTTTTATCGCACCCGCCTTTTGAACATAAAATCATCCCAGAAGAGATTCCGCTCGCTATTGTATACGAAGACGAAGCTTTGGTGGTAATCAATAAACCGCCTGGCTTGGTGGTCCACCCTGGGCATGGAAATTATACAGGAACCTTAGTCAATGCTCTGGCCTATCATTACGGCAACCGATTGCCTTTGAACAGTTCAGAACGTCCCGGATTGGTGCATCGTATTGATAAAGATACCTCTGGATTATTGGTGGTGGCCAAAACAGAACAGGCCATGACGCATTTGGCCAAACAGTTTGAAGAAAAAACGTCTGAACGGGAATATGTTGCCTTGGTTTGGGGAAATGTCGTGGATGATGCCGGAACGATTGAAGGAAATATTGCCCGTCATGTTCGTGATCGTATGCAAATGGCTGTATTTGAAGATCCTGAAATAGGAAAACATGCGGTGACGCATTACCGTGTTTTGGAACGTTTTGGGTATGTAACTTTAATCTCTTGTCAGCTAGAAACAGGTCGTACGCACCAAATACGCGTGCACATGAAACATATTGGGCATACGTTGTTTAATGATGAACGGTATGGCGGAAATGCCATTTTAAAAGGAACGACTTTTACCAAATACAAACAGTTTGTGGAAAATTGCTTCAAAGTGCTTCCCCGACAAGCGTTGCATGCCAAAACGCTAGGATTTATGCATCCTGTTACCAATGAATTTATGCGATTTGATTCAGAAATCCCCCAAGATTTAGTCGAATGTATTGACAAATGGCGTACCTATTCAAAGTCGCATACGATAGAAGAAGACTAAAAAAAGCCCCTAAACTAAGAGGCTTATTTTTTATTGAATAATTACTTTTTGCGTTATCGATTCTTTACCAGATTCCATTTTGAAAAAATAGAAACCACTTGGAATGTCTTTTATTTCCAAGGTATTGTTGGAAAAAGTGGGCTGTTCCAATTGCATAATTTCTTGCCCATTTATAGTATATACTGCAATGCGATCGAGGGTGGTATTTGTTTGCACATAGACCGAATGGGTGGATGAAGGATTTGGGAAAATACCGACATCGGTGGTGTCAAACTTGTTTTGATTTAAGAAAATAGTAGGCCAGCGGTTTTGTGCTGCGGGGCCTCCCCAAATGAGTGTCGCCAAATACGGATTGTCAATAAACGGATTTCGATTTCCTTGGGCAAAGTTATTGACCAAATTGCTCATATACGAATTGCGATTGTCTTCATATTGCGAAACGGGATCCTCTGCGTTCCATTGCAACAACAAATCAATCATATTGGTATCGGAGGCAACAGGATTACCCACCGCGACCATAGAGGGCAAACATTGTGCGCCGTAATGCAAATACATGTACATCAAAATTCGAGCAACATCACCTTTCCATTCATCGCCGGGATACCAACTCGTGGTGCCAATGGTGTAGGAGGCTGTCCCCGATCCGTTGGCATACAAACGATTGCCGCGGCTCGCATTGCGTTGTACGTCACAAGCGCGAAGCATGTGCGCATCGGCACCGGGTCCCATTTGCCCCAAATCGGGATTCCCCAACGATTGTGCATAAATGTGTTCCCGATTCCAGTCGCCGTTGTTGCCGCTATTCGAATTTCGGTCTCGCGAACGGTCATTGGTTGCATCTGAATCTTGTCCTGATTCCCAACCGTAAACGAGCAAAACATTATTGGTATTAGTGGGATCCAAATCAACGGCTTTAATCGCATTCCAAACGCCAGGCGTATAGGAGAGCTCCACGGTATGGGTGTCAATAATTTTATTGGCTAAGGCATCTTCTAATGCACTTCCCGTTAGCGTCCAGTTAAACCCATTGTAGTACGGAGAAGCCGGCGCACCATTTTGAGCGGATACAATACCTATGGCACATGAGGCCAGTAAGGATAAAAATTTGTTTTTCATGTATGTTATTTTCTTTGAAGTAAGGCCATGTAGAATCCGTCAAATCCAGATTCTGAGGCCAATATTTTTTCGTCTTTAACGAATTGAAATGCTTTCCCGTTTTCGGTTTGTAAAAAGCGTTGTACTTGCTCTTGATTTTCGGAGGGTAACACCGAACAAGTGGCGTAGACCAATTTTCCTCCTGGTTTTACCATTTTGGAATAGGTTTCCAAAACTTCGGCTTGAACGGCTCGAATATTATCGATAAACTCTGGTTGGAGTTTCCATTTGGCATCGGGATTTCGTTTTAATACACCCAAACCACTGCATGGTGCATCGATAAGGACGCGGTCGGCTTTTTCATAAAGTTTTTTGATGACTTTGGTCGAATCAATAACGCGGTAATCGATATTATGGGCTCCATTTCTTCGGGCGCGTAATTTTAATTCTTTAAGTTTGCTTTCATACAAATCCATGGCAATGATTTGCCCTTTGTTTTGCATCAAAGCCGCCAGATGTAAGGTTTTACCTCCTGCACCAGCACAGGCATCAATGACTTTCATCCCAGGTTCCACTTCTAAAAAAGCAGCTACTTTTTGGGACGATCCATCTTGCACTTCAAACCATCCGTCTTTAAAAACATCGGTCATAAAAACGTTGGCGCGTTCGGGAAGAATTAACCCTTCCGGAAGATGCGGAATGGGTTCGGTAACAATATCCAAATCCATCAATCGTGCACGCACTTGATCGCGGGTAGCTTTCAAGGTATTGACCCGTAAAACCACATCGGCCATTCGGTTTTGAGCGGCTATTTCTTTGGTCCAAGTAGCTTCACCGAGTTCTTGTACGCCCAACTCATCCATCCAATCGGGAATCGATTCACGAAGTTTACGGACTTTGGATAATTCGTCAAAACGACCTTTTATTTTACGTTGTGGGGTGGTTTCAAAATATTTCCAATCGGGAAGGGGATACCCGCGAAGGACTGCCCAAACAGCAAACATGCGCCATAACTTATCCCGATCAAAGGGCATTTTTACTTCCGCAATCTCGGCATACAATCGCTTCCAGCGCACCATATCGTATATGGTTTCGGCAACGAATTTACGATCGTGACTTCCCCAACGTTTGTCTTTTTTTAAAGCACGGGCTACGACTTTGTCAGCGTATTCTCCTTCATTAAAAATAGCATCAAGGGCATCAATGGTTGTAAATACCAAGTTACGGTGTAATCTCATTATTCAAAATCTAAGCCTGTAAAGGTAACTTTTTTTCTATTAGGTTGGAGGTGTACAAGGATTATGTGACCAAAAAAAAGCAGCTCCGAAGAACTGCTTTGGTATTATTTTTCAGTTTCACAACCGTGATGGTCCAAGCGGCGCATTTCAATGCGTTCAGGTGCATGCAGTACCATAGGGAATTGCTCAACTTTAACCGAACTAGCATCCAAACCGAAGGCTTTTTCTTCCGATAAGGAGAACTTTTTCAACACAAAATAAGAGTTCATGACTATATTTTCAAAGAAAGTAATGTCACTGTCGTTGGATAAGAATTTTTCGGACAAAACAAATTTGAAATCTCCAATAATATTGTTTTTATTCAACGATTCATAGCGACTGGTGACATCAACCTCGCCATTTTGGACCATGTCTTTGATTACTTCTTTAAACATCAAATTAATTTTGGTAGCCTCACGGAAACCGAGATAAAAGTCAATTCGGTACAGGTCGTCTTTAATTATTTCCGTCACTTTGTATTCTTTGCGATAGGGTTCGTTCAATACATTCACGTGAATAAACCAATACATGTCGGCGCGTTTGGGTCTTTTTTGTAGAATGGAATACATCACCTTTTCTTCAATTTCATCGACCCGATTGGAGTTGGTCATATATACCAAATGGGTGGCATATTTAGGGATGGATAAGTCCAAACTCAACTCAGCCAAAACTTTTTTATAATTGTCAATTTTAACAATCTTGGTATAATTCTTACTAATTTTCTTCGCCAAATACCAAGTAGACATAATACTAGTTAAAATGATGGCGATGAACAACGTCACAAAACCACCGTCCATGAATTTTACAATATTGGCCGCCAAGAAACTGAACTCAATTGCCAAATAGACAATGATGAGCGGGGCAATGAAATACCACTTTACTCTTTTTAAAATCAAATAATAATTGAGCAAAATGGTGGTCATTATCATACACAATATGATCGCCAATCCATACGCATGTTCCATATTACTCGATTCCTTGAAATAAAGCACGATACCCACACATCCTAAAAACAAAAGCCAGTTGATAGAAGGTATATATAATTGTCCTTTTTGATCAGAAGGAAATTTGATGCGCACTTTAGGCCAAAAATTAAGTCGCATCGCCTCATTGATCAAGGTAAACGAACCACTAATTAAGGCTTGAGAAGCGATTACTGCTGCCAAGGTAGCCACCACAATTCCGATGGGTTGAAACCATTTGGCCATAATTAAATAGAAAGGATTCGGATTGGAACTTCCCAATTCCATTAAGGTTAGTCCTTGATGGTCTAAAAGGTAGGCTCCTTGTCCGAAATAGTTCAAAATCAATGTAACTTTGACAAACATCCAACTTACCCGAATATTTTTTCGTCCACAATGCCCCATATCGGAGTACAATGCTTCAGCTCCTGTGGTACACAAGAACACAGCTCCAAGAATAAAGAACCCTTGTTCGCTAACATCACTAGTCAACATATGGTATGCATAATAGGGGTTTAAAGCCCGAAATACATCCAAATTTTGAGTCATTTGAATCACACCCAAAACACCCAGCATTGTAAACCATATCAGCATCATCGGGGCAAAGAATTTCCCAACCAATTTTGAACCAAATTGTTGAATGGTAAACAATACAAACAAAATACTGATAACGATGGGAATGGTGGGAATGTCGGGGTTAAAATTGCGCAATCCTTCTACCGCAGAGGAGACAGATACAGGAGGCGTAATGATTCCATCAGCAAGTAATGCACTCCCTCCAATGATAGCAGGCACAATAAGCCACTGAATTTTGGTTCGTTTTACCAAGGCATATAGGGCAAAAATTCCTCCTTCCCCATGATTGTCAGCTCCTAAAGTGATGATTACATATTTGAGTGTTGTTTGTAAGGTAAGCGTCCAAAAGATACAGGAAAGTCCGCCTAAAATTAAATCTTGCGAAATAACACTGTTGCCGATGATGGCTTTCATAACATACAAAGGAGAAGTACCTATATCGCCATAAATGATCCCCAAGGTTACCAATAATCCCGCAGCCGAAAGTCTACTGTGAAGATTTTGATGTGAATGCGAACTCATAAAAAAATATTAAAAAAGTTCACAAATGTATTACTTTTCAAAGTTCTAAAATAAAAAAGCACCGAAATAATTCGATGCCTAGGTATGATTTTTTTAAGGTTTTTTTATCGACCTCTATTTTCTATTTAATTTCTTGAAAGACGCGAAGAAGTACTATTCTCTGATCGCATGCTACTACGACTTGAACTTGAGCTAGAATAGTCTTGACGCGAAGGACGAGGTGCAGGCGCACTGTAGTCTTGACGGGAGGGGCGCGGACTTACGGTACTCGAATTTGGTTTGTAGTCTTGACGCGTAGGACGAGGTGCAGGCGCACTGTAGTCTTGACGAACAGGTCGCGGACTTACGCTACTCGAACTTGGTGTAAAGTCTTGACGCGAAGGACGTGGGGTAGGAGCACTGAAATCTTGACGAACAGGTCGCGGACTTACGGTACTCGTACTTGTCGTAAAGTCTTGACGCGAGGGTCGGGGTATAGATGAAGTGGTGCTGTAATCCGAACGTGTTGGTCTTGGAACCGATGTAGTAGAAACCAAAGTATGGTTTTCACGAACAGGTCGGGGCGTAGCGGTGGTGTTGCTAAAATTTTGGCGAACCGGACGTGGACTGGGTGCTTCACTGTAATCAGCACGGGTAGGTCTTGGATTGGTTGTAGCACTACTTGTGAAATCCTGACGTACGGGACGAGTTTCAGAAGCATTGGTCTAATTGCCGCGTACGGAACCTGTTTCGGGACGAGTAGCAGTTTGATTATCACGAGTGCCAGCCAATGAACCACGGGTATCGGGATAGGCGACATTGCGAACGGTTCGGGTTTGATCTAACTCATAACGGTTGACAATTCCCTGGTTACGGTAGGCAAATCCCCGTTGCGGATGATGCCGTTCAATAAAGTTGCCTCGCCGTCCAAAATAATGTGAATAGCCCCAATGACAGCGACGGAAATTCACGTAATTGTATTGGAATCCAAAGTTGATACACAATCCAATGTGATGACGGTAGCGAAAAATGGGGAAAGGATGCCAAGCATAATAATAGTTTGGATAATACCCCCAATACCAAGCAGAACAATAGGGTTGGTAATAGGGTTGCCAGAAATAATTGTAAATCACAGGCGTTCCTACATAAACCGGTTCGTAAATATAGTTGGTTCCATATAGAAAAGTATCGCCTACCACTTGCACTTGTACCCGTCGGTTGCGGGTATCTTTTTCTACTTCAACAGTGGCTACATCTTGGAATTGATCGTGTCCCAACACGGCTTGCACCACAATAATATGTTGATTCCCTTCAATCGATTCGACCACCCGTAAGTAATCGACTTGATTATCAAGGTTTAAATCCAAATTGGATATGGGATTTTCGGAATTGTTTAATCGGCGTTCAAAATCTTCCAAATCACGAGCTTCCCCAAAAATCGACGCAACGGCGCGAAGGTCTAAATTATCACTAATCTCTGAATCGGTAGCACTAACCGTAGTCCTATTTTGTGCCCCACTCCATGTTAGACTCAAGCCCAACAACATGCTGTATAGTAGTTTCGTTTTCATAACTGTGGAATTTAAAGTTCGTTACATAAAAACCAAACACTGTGCCAAAATAGCAAAACCAGAATTGTCATCTAATCAATTATGTTTATTTTCGTTGTAAATACTGGGGATTATGCGCGTTTTTTTTGGCTTTTTTTGTTGTGTACTTTTTTGGAATTGTGCTTCTGTGACTTCCTCTAAGTCCGCTCAACCGATAACAGGGGTCATTGTTGATACCTTGCTTTTTGACACTGTAAGTATTCGAGCTCTTGCCATTTCGGGACAAACCGTTTTTTACGCGGGGAGTCAAAGTAAAATAGGTTGTATTGATTTGGTAACACGTAACCATCTGCCACAAATGCTCCCCACGGTAAAACCCACTGAATTTCGCTCTTTGGCCTTATATCAAGGAAAATGGTTTGCACTTTCCATCGGAAATCCTGCGCTTCTGTATTCGGGTCCGATAGAGGGCGAAAGCAGCCGCTTGCTCTATCAAGAATCGCATGAAAAAGTATTTTATGACGCACTGCATTTTACCGCTAAGGGAACGGGTTGGGCAATGGGCGATCCGACACAACAAGCGATGGCATTATTGAAGTCGGTAGACGGCGGTGCCCATTGGTATCGCGTTCCCGAGGATAAAGCCCCTGTTTTGGCTCCCGGGGAAGCCGCTTTTGCTTCGAGCAATACTACTATTTGTAGTGCGGGGAAAACGCTTTGGATTTTTACGGGAGGAATGCAATCCCGCGTATGGCGTTCCAATGATGAGGGGAAAACATGGGAGTCGATTTCCGTGCCCATAGCCCAAGGCAGTGCTATGGAAGGAATTTTTTCAGCTGATTTTTATAATGCCAAAATTGGTGTGGCTGCAGGAGGCAATTATGACAAACAAACGCAAACCGCTGGGAATCTCATATTCACCTGCGATGGAGGGAGTAATTGGATGCCTATAGATGCGCCTCAAGAACCCGGTTATATTTCGGGAATTCAATTTATTCCAGCGAGTAAGGGCAAGGAATGGCTAACGGTAGGTGCAGGAGGATTGTATTATGCTTATGACCAAGGGAAACAATGGAAATGTTTATGGCCCGAACCCCATTTGTATACTTTACAATTTGTGGATGCTCAAACCGTCATTGTGGCGGGAAAAAACAAAATCGTACGGTTACAACTGCAACGAAACTAAAAAAAAACAGCCCATTGAAGAGCTGTTTTGCATTTAATTTCTACGGCGTTCTTTTAATTTTTCTACCAATTTTCGGTTGAAATCTTCTTCTGCCCGTCTCAATTTGATAATCTTCAAAGCCGGGAGTACTCCGCGTAAATCGGCAATTAATTTCTTGCGAAGTTTAAACAATTCCTCTTCATTGGTTTCCATTTGGGCCAATACCGTTTGTGCTTCTTTTTCAGTCATTTTATCCAACTGATTTTCCTCTTTTCGGTCCATAAAAGCTTTTAATTTTTGACGACGGATTTCGGCTTGTTTGTCCTCAAAAGCATTGTATATGGGCCAAAACTTAGCGGCCTCATCAGGAGTTAAGCGAAGCTCTTGGGTGATAAAGGCTACTTTTTGTGATTTTACTTGCTCTTTTTTCTCTTCAATGCGTTCCCGCAATCGACCACCTGGTTGCGCAAAAGCGTTCCCTATTCCCAAGAAAAGAAGGGATAGTACTAAAACTCGAAAAGGATTTTGAATTGTTTTCATAGCTTGAATAAATTTCAATGTTATTGTGTTATACTGTATTCTAAAGTTTCATTTTCAAGTAGCATTTCCTCTAAAACCTCCGCTTCGGTATCAGAAGTAAGGGGCACTTCTAAATTTTGTAGTTCAATAAGTTCCAAATAATGTTCTTCTGTGAGGTCCGTATTTTCGCTCACATACGAAGCAATGGCGCTCCAATGGGCTTCTTCCTCTTTTTGCACTTCCCAGTGCCACACCATTCCGATCCCTAATCCAATCACCAACACAGCGGCCATTCCATAAAAGGTTTTGGCATGTTTGCTCCAAAAAGAAATAGGCTTTGCAGGTGTCTCCTCTTTAAGTTGGTGTTGAAGCCTAACCGAAAACGACTCAAAGTAACCTTCGGGTACAGTAAAACCACTGGGATTCTTGGGTGGGTTATTTAGTTTAAACGGATTCATGTGTATTAGATAGGTTACGTGTTAATTGGTTTAATGTGTTTTAATAAATTCTTCAATTTTTTTTACCGCATGGTGGTAAGAGGCTTTTAATGCCCCTACGGAAGTGCCCAGTATTTCAGACATATCCTCGTATTTTAATTCCTGAAAATATTTCATTTTGAATACCAATTGTTGTTTTTCGGGCAATCGAGCAATCGCCATTTGGAGTTGCCATTGAAAAGCTTCGCCTTCAAAATAAACATCGGTCTCTAGCTTTCCCAAGGCATTTTCTTGCCACTCCGAATGCGTAAATCCTTGACGTTTGTTTTTTTGTTGTAAAAAAGTAAGCGACTCATTCGTAGCAATGCGGTACATCCATGAATACAACTTGCTTTCGCCTTTGAAATCTTTTAAATAGCTATATACTTTGATAAAGGTGTTTTGCAACACATCATCGGCATCATCATGATCCAAAACAATACTTCGAATATGAAAATATAAGGGTTTTTGATAGAATTGGAGAAGCTTTCCGAATGCCACTTCACGGGTTTTCGGATGCAATAGTTCTTGAATAAAAGCTTTTTCGTCTTCCAAACTACTTTTTTTGATTTAGACCTTTCAGAAAACAAAAGGTTTAAAACAACTTTATTAAGGCGTGGGATTTGAATTTTCTAGAGGAACACGCGACGTTACTTCGGGAAGGGTATCTTGAATGACTGCCCTAGGTTGACGCACTGCGGAAGGTTGCACGGGGAGGTAAACTTCGGTAATCCATTGTGAAGGATGGGGCGTGTCTTCCCCATTTTTACGGTATATTTCAATCACATTTAAATGGGTTAAACGCGCCCATTTCTTGGTGTTGATGTATTGAATTCCTTTATTCCACGCCTTTTGCGTATGTGAATAATCGCCTTTCAGTTGCACCCGTAACGCTTTAAACGGTGGAAGTACCCCAAAAGCAATGTCGCTGCCATCTTCAATGGCAATGGTGTCTTTAACGGGAATGCAAACCGAATAATCTACAATGCGGGCTTCCTTGTCAAATTTATGGTAGATAATAAAGGGTTTACCAGCAGCTTGAAGTGCATTTTTTTTGAAAAACCACTGCATTTTAGGCAAGGCTGTTTTAATGCTACGGGTTAGATTTTTCTCTTTACACCGCACAAACTGTTTCAAATAAAACGTTCGGGGTTGATTGACCAATCCCATAACTTTTATTTGAAACGTCTTCAGTTCCCGCAAAATACTTTTTTCTAAACCGACTAAAGTTCTTTCATACAAATTACCCATGGACGATTGCACTCCCCCTTGAAAAAAGGCTTTGATTTTTGAATTAAAGTCCAACGTTCCTCGAACGATTAATTGAACCTTAGTTCCTCCTAAAGTATCTTTGAATTGCCAGGTATAGTAGGTAAGTTGACCGTTTTCAATGCTAACATAGCGCAATAACTCAGCGTCTTTATACTGAAGTGTTTTTAAATTTCCAGCCCGATTTCCAGCCCATTCCGCATGTGCATTTTTTCCGGAAGAACTTTCAGGATATTTGAATTGCGTACCTTGATGTTCCACAATCCAAGCGGCAAACGTTTCCCAATTCCGTAAATCATTGACATAATCAAATACTACGGAGCGCTTGTTTTTAATGTAAAGACTTTTGGTTACGGAATAGGAAGGTTTTTGAGTCGCAACAAAAACCGCAGTACCCAATAAGAAAAGTAAGGCGATAAAAAATAAGTAGCGTAAAATTTTCATAACCGCAGCTTAGGTGTGTAAAGGTATGAAAATTAATAGGTATCCTTAGTGCTTTGTCACAAATTTTATCACAAATAAAAGGGCAATAAAGGCAAAAAAGGCTATTAAAATTTTATAGTTTCCTTTATAAAAAAGTTGATGCAACGTTTTGTCTTTTCGATAAGCAATGACCATGGCAATCACAAAAGCAATAACAAAAAATACCGCAAACCCCAATTGTCCATTTGTAAACATAGCAAAAATAGTTTTCAACAAAGGTAGGTAATCCATGGGATTCTTTTTACTTTGTAGAAGTAAAAAATGACTTATGCAACGACAATTAGAAGCAGTAGCTGAATTTCATCAAGCCTTTGGTTTAGGAATTCGGAACACGTCTACAGCCGATCTTGGTGAATCGACCCATCGTCTTCGGTTTAATTTAATGAAAGAAGAAAATGAAGAGTACTGGGAAGCAGTACAAAACAATGATTTGACAGAAATCGCCGATGCTTTGGGTGATATGCTTTACATTTTGTGCGGAACCATACTTGAACATGGGTTGCAGCATAAAATTGAAGCTGTTTTTGAAGAAATTCAACGCAGTAATATGAGTAAATTGGGCGCAGATGGAAAACCCGTGTACCGCGAAGATGGTAAAGTTATGAAAGGACCCAACTATTTCAAACCCGATGTAGCCAAAATACTCGAACCCTAATCTGAAGTAAATCCATGCGACTCCCGTTATATTTCATTCTCCTCATTACAGGGTTTATCCTCCTGCGATTGTTTCATGTTATTCGAGGGTATCGTAGGTATAAACGTACGGGGCAATTTCGTTTTTTTAGGAATGAGTTAGTTTATACAGCTATATATTTGTGCTTGATTTTTGGCTTTGTTTTTTGGGCGCAAGCCAATAACGTTTCCTTTTGATTATTATGCGAATTCAAGTTTCTTGGGTTGTTTTGCTACTTTGCTTCGGATGTAAGGAATCTCCGAAAGAAGTTGCTGTACCCCAAAAGAAGCTACTGCTGCTCGCGCGTCACGAATCGGGAAATATTGTGGAGTACCGACACGAATTGAAATGGTATTCGGACAGTACGTTTGAATACAATTCTAAAGCCAAAGATCACGGGCACACCAAATACGAAAAATTTGAGGGTAAGGCCTATATTCAATCCGACACACTTTATTTTAGTCGAAAGGACATGAATGGAGCGGGCGGTAAAGCAATTTTTAAAAACGGGATGCTCGAATTTGTGGGAGAAGCGCAAAATTTCCGCCTTGATGTTCTTCAAAATAATACGGTTTTACGGTCAGTAGTTGACTTGCATCCATTTCCCGATTATGCCCTTTTTACGTATTTCCCCCAAAAAAGGGATCGTAATACACCTTATGATTTAAGTACTGAAGAATTTCATTATGTACGTGAATTAATTCAATGTGTTTTTGATGAACAAAAAGAGGTTTTAAAACCGTCAAACGATTACGTAAAACAGTGTATTCCCTATCGTAATCGCAAAGGCGATATTGAAGTTCGCGTCTATTTGCATTGCAAAAATGCCTTAGATCCTAGTGCTTTTCGTTACCAACCCTTAATTCTTCGCGATGTTGGGAATTGTAGCGTGACTTTTGTGTTGTCGTTTAAAACGAATTACTATGTAGATTTTAAAGTTGCCAATGTAACTGAAACCTTTGTAGAAAAAAAATCAATAGTATATTAAATTTTTTCTCGGCAAAGAAATGCTTTGGCTAGTTCCATTTTTTCTTTATCCCAATCGATGTTCTCAATATGATGTGTGATGCCATCCTTTGTTTGAAGTGTAATAGAATCTCCATCCACTTCAAAATTCAGAATACTTTCATGCGGTAAGGTGTTTGAAAATTTAGCACCCACAATCAATAAATCGTCTTTTTCCCAACGGAGATAGGATTCGTTGGGTTTTTCAAAAGCGTTGGTCATTAAAATAATGGCAAAAAAGACCGTTATGGTTTGCACTTGATACGTTTGCTCAAAAAAGTGCAATCCCAATCCCGTAAATATCAATAAGGCAATCCCAGCCACCAAACTTAAAGATAGAATCGAATGGTGTATTTGTCTCGGAATGATAAAGGTATTCGCATCGGGTGAAGAAGGGAACCAAAGCGGTACCACAAAAAAAGCCACGCTATAAAAAATAGACAGTACATAACTTAGGGTAAAACAGGCTTCGATTTTCCAATAATATCCGCAAAACAAGATGATGCTTTGGAGGATAAAGGCGTAAATTTTGAGTAAAAAGGGAAGCGGATAGTTCATGTTTTAAGATGGATGTCGTTAGTTTAGAATTAATTGAACAAAAACACTATGGAGCCAGCGATCAAATTTAAATCCGGTTTCTTTTAAGATGCCCTTGACTTCAAATCCCAAACGTTCATGAAAAGCAATACTTCCCGTATTTTCGGCGTCAATGACACCTATCATCGTATGAAATCCGTTTGTTCTAGCCGAGGAAATCAAAGTGGTTAGGAGTGCTTTGCCTATTCCTTTTCCTTGCCAATCGGGATGAGTATAGACCGAGTGTTCCACGGTAAATCGGTAGGCTTCTCGAAACCGAAATTCGCCATAATACCCAAAACCAACTACTGTATTATCCTGTGTAGCCACAAAAATGGGAAACCCTTTTTGCAATTTTTCATCAAAAAGTTGGACTTGATGCGCTGCTGTTCGCGGGTTGTAATCATACAACGCTGTAGCATTCAATATGTTGTAGTTAATGATCTCGAGTAGGGCCTCCAAGTCGGAAGCGGTGTAAGGTCGAATCGTAATTTCCATGCCCAAAAATACAAATTAAAAACAGGTATTTCTACGTGAAAGGAATTCCTTTTCATCCCATAACTTTGCAGGGTATGACTTTGATAATGCTCCTTATCGAACAAGGCATAACAGGATTTTTTGATTCCTTGTGAGCAAGATCAAGGGAGGTTTCTTGGGCCAGCTTTACTAACATTTGGCTTGGTTCTGGGACTAACCTTGGGCTACTATTTTATCTTTCAATGTCCTAAAACACATCGTGATCGCTGTATTCAACTGCGACGAATGTTATTTCTGACATGATTGTTGTTTCTCTTCGGTCTGTTTTTTATAGATTACTTTTTAAACACAAACGTCCGTTATAATTTTCTCAAAAAGGTTTCCCATTCCTTAAACGCTTCGTACCTTTGTTTCCCATTACGAATAATCATGGTTTATCCTAAAATTCCTTTGGCACAATCGGTTGTAGAAATATTCCGGAAGCAAGGGATTCAACATATTGTCATATCACCGGGGTCGCGAAATGCACCGCTTACGCTCGGATTTACGTTACAACCCTTTTTTACCTGTTACAGCATTGCAGATGAACGATCGGCTGCTTTTTTTGCCATTGGTTTAGCGCAACAATGTCAAAAACCTGTGGCAGTGGTTTGTACATCGGGTTCAGCGGTACTCAATTATTATCCTGCTGTGGCAGAAGCCTTTTACAGTCAGATCCCCCTGATTGTCATCTCCGCCGATCGACCAGCGTCTAAAATTGATATCGGTGATGGGCAAACCATTCGCCAACACCACGTACTTTCGCAGCATACCGTTTTTAATGCGAATTTAACTGAAACAGCTTCGGTTGAAAATGATAGGTTAATTTATGAAGCCATTGAAGCTTCGATAAATCTAAAAGGGCCAGTGCATCTGAACGTGCCTTTTGAAGAACCCTTGTACGAGAGAGTTCCTGCACTAACGGTTGCTGTGAGTTCGCCCCCAGTAAAAAAATTAGAAGCGGTGGTGCAGGAATCATTTGTTTCTTTTGTGGAACAATGGAATACGGCACTGCGAAAGTTGGTTCTCGTAGGGGTTAATGCGCCGCACTCAATTCCTTCCGAGCTATTACAGCAATTGATGAGCGATCCATCGGTATTGGTGATGACCGAAACCACGTCCAATCTTCATCATTCCGATTGTATAGATTCGATTGATACGTTGATTACTCCATTTGAATCGGCGGATAAAGAGGCTTTTCAACCGGATATTTTGCTCACATTTGGCGGGATGGTGGTGTCCAAGCGCATCAAAGCCTTGTTGCGCAATCATGCTCCCAAGCTACATTGGCACATTGATCCACTTCGGGCGTATGACACGTATGGGTGTTTGACTCATCATTTTAAAATTACGCCCAGCGAATGGTTTAGCACATTTTTACCCCAAGTCCAAGCGGTATCGAGTTCTTATCGTGATACTTTTTTAACCCTACGCGACCATCGTTGTCAAAAAGCAGCGGAGTATCTCGCCAATATACCATTTTGTGATTTAAAGGTTTTTGAAAAACTACTACCCCAAATTCCACCACACACGCATTTGCAAGTGAGTAATAGCTCGGCTATCCGGTATGCGCAATTGTTTTCTACCGATGCTAGTGTTGAGGTTTTTTGTAACCGGGGCACTAGTGGCATTGATGGAAGCACCTCGACGGCAATTGGCGCTGCGGTTGCGAGTGGGGTTCCTACAACATTAATCACGGGCGATATCAGCTTTTTATACGACAGTAATGCCTTGTGGAATGCATATATCCCCAAAACGTTTACCCTAATTGTCATCAACAATGGAGGAGGGGGTATCTTTAGAATTCTCCCTGGACATGAAGAAACGCCTACGTTTACTACGTTTTTTGAAACATCTCATTGTTTTACAGCGCAACATTTGGCAGCGATGTACGGATTGGATTATCATACGGCTTCCTCCGAAAGTACACTTGAGACCGCTTTGGAGACCCTTTTTGGGGAACGCGAACGGCCACAATTACTAGAAATATTTACCCCAACACAACAAAACGATCATTATTTACGTACCTTTTTTAAATCTTTGGTTTAAAAATAAAAACCACACCTCATGCAAATCGGAAAGACCAATCTATTGACCATTGCCCGTGAAACCACAGTAGGCTTATTTTTAACGGACGGCACTTCAGACGTTCTATTGCCCAAAAAGTATCAACCCAAAGTGTACTCCGTGGGTGAAGAACTTGATGTGTTTGTTTATTTAGACCATATGGAACGACCCGTGGCGACCACGCTGAAGCCATATGTGCAGGTGGACCAATTTGCCCATTTGAAGGTAAATTACATGAATGCCTATGGCGCATTTTTGGATTGGGGACTGGAAAAAGATTTATTTGTTCCATTTCGCGAACAAGCCCAGCCTATGGAAACAGGAAAACGCTATTTGGTGTATGTTTTTTTAGATGAAAAAACCAATCGATTGGTGGCTTCGAGTCGTATTCATCGCTTTCTAAAAGAAACCGATGTTGTATTGGAACCGGGACAAAAAGTGAGTGTGATGATTACCCATTTTTCGGACGCAGGGGTTAATGTGATTATTGAGCATCAATACCGAGGGTTGGCTTTTCAAAATCAGGTATTTGATGAAACACTACGTTTTGGTAAAACGTATACGGCCTATGTGAAACAAGTGCGTCCTGATGGGAAAGTAGATATTGTTTTTCAACCAATGGGTGAGTCGTTGATTGAAGCAGCGGTTCAAAAAATTCTTGCCGAACTTCATGCCAATCGCGGTTTTTTGGGATTACATGACAATTCGCATCCCGAGGATATCAAAACCGTGTTGAAAATGAGCAAGAAAACCTTCAAGAAAGCCATTGGTCAACTCTACAAAGACCGCCGTATTTCCATTGAGGAGCAAGGGATTTTTTTAAAGTAAAATATTATGAATCAATGATACGTTCTGCACTTTTGAACGTAGCTTTATGAAACCTAAAACTACAATATTTCTATTGTTGGATTGATTTTTTTCAGTTCTTGTAGAAAGGAATCAGCGTGTTGTGGAGAAACAAAAATATCATCAAATTGATTGTACGTAATAATGAAACCTTTGATGTCTAATGCAGGTTTCAAGGTCACGGGAACAAACAAGCCTTTGTGTTTTTTGATGGATTTAATTGTACCCACCGGAATCCGTCCACGAATGGGACCCGAACGGTAAAACAAAAAGTTTTGTCGAAGTACATAACGTGTATCCAACAATACCCATAGGATAAAAACTATCGTTAATCCAATGACAAGGGCTGCAATGAAATGCGTTTCCCCTTCACGGTAAGCCAAATATAGAAGTCCTAGCATAGAAACCACCAACAACCAAAGTAGGGTAGTGGTGAAAGCGTTTTTGGTAGAAAAAAAACGGGTCATACAATATCAGTTTAAAGTTTAGGGCTTTTTTCAGTACAAAAATAGAGAAATCCTGCATTAGTAAGTGGAAAAAGGGATAAAAAAATGGATGCTTTTGCAGGTTTTATATTCCGTTAATTTAACCAAATTTAGGATTTAATTTAGGTAACTTTTCTCCAGAATAAATGTATTTTTACGCTTTGATAAATAAAAAAGCTAATTAAAAATATAGAGGACTTATGAGTGCCATCGCTTGGAAAACGGTACGTGAATTTGAAGATATTACGTATAAAAAATACAATGGAGTTGCCCGAATTGCTTTCAATCGTCCTAACGTTCGCAACGCTTTTCGCCCAAAAACCACTGCAGAATTATTGGAAGCGTTTCATGATGCCCAAGAAGACACATCGATTGGGGTTGTGCTTTTGTCGGCAGAAGGACCTTCAACCAAAGACGGGATTTGGTCGTTTTGCTCGGGAGGAGATCAAAAGTCGCGCGGCCATCAAGGCTATGTGGGTGACGATGGTTACCATCGGTTGAACATACTAGATGTACAACGGTTGATTCGTTTCATGCCGAAAGTTGTCATCGCCGTGGTTCCCGGTTGGGCCGTGGGAGGAGGACATAGTTTGCATGTCGTTTGTGATATGACTTTGGCGAGTAAAGAACATGCGATATTTAAACAAACCGATGCCGACGTGACCAGTTTTGACGGCGGATATGGGTCGGCGTATCTTGCGAAAATGGTAGGACAAAAGAAGGCGCGGGAAATCTTTTTCCTGGGTCGGAATTATTCGGCTCAAGAAGCTTTTGAGATGGGGATGGTCAATGCCGTTATTCCGCATGAAGCCTTGGAACAAACCGCTTACGAATGGGCACAAGAAATTTTGGCCAAATCGCCTACAGCCATCAAAATGCTAAAATTCGCCATGAATCTTACCGACGATGGCATGGTGGGGCAACAAGTTTTTGCTGGAGAAGCGACCCGTTTGGCCTACATGACCGACGAAGCCAAAGAGGGTAGAGATGCTTTTTTAGAAAAGAGAAAGCCAAATTTTGAGAAAAAATGGTTGCCTTAAAATCAAACCATTATGATTCGTTATTTAAAGTATATTTTGCTACTGATTGTAGGCGTTTTACACGCCCAAGAGGAAATAAAAACCATTGAAAAACCGTGGCGCGTTGGGCTACATTATGTGGGAAATATTCGCAATGAAAATGTTTTCAGTGCAAGCTACAACGGCATTATGGGACTAGATGTGTCCTATGTTTTTGCACAAACACCTGAGGTTGATTTTCGTGCGGCGATAGACCTCAATTTTTTTTCCGGTCGTGATGCCAATCGAACCTTTACACGATGGGACGTTAACGATATGGTGATGTTGAATCCAACCATTGGGGCATCGTTTAAACTGAGTGCTACGTTTCGCCCGTATGCTCATATTGGCGTCGCACTTTTTCAAATCAAGTCTGAAATTCCCCGTTCCAGTTTGCAATTGAACGATCCGTTTGATCCCGTGTTTACGCCGGGTTCTACCTTTAAAGTATCCGAGAATTACCGTCCATTGACCTTGCAAGTGGGCTGGGAATGGCAACTCTTTTCCCAAGCACAGTTGCGTATGGGGTACACTTATTTGCCGATTGAAAATAATGTAAACGGTCATTTGTTAACTTTTGGATTGGGATATCGATTATAAAATATGTTGTATGGAATTTACCAATGAACCCTTGTCTATTGAACAGCTTCCACAATTTGAGCACGTTCCTTTACATCCCTTACACGCTACGTATGTAAAAGTGGTTGCGCTACAAGCCTTGGGGTTTGATTTGGCACTCATGCTCGTGGCTTCTTTTGTCTATGCAAAAGCCGATGATTTTTCATCGATAGAAGCGCTTGTTTTTTGGAGCGGTAGCTTGGTATGCATCGGATTGATTGCGGTAATGATGTACTTCAGTTATCGAAAAAAAGCTTATGCCTTTCGTGAACATGATGTACTTTTTCAATACGGAATTATTGCGACCAACACCAAAATCATTCCCTACAACCGCGTGCAACACGTGGCCTTACACGAAGGGTTTTTGTCGCGAAATTTTGGGTTGGCACAAGTTGAAATTTACACTGCCGGCGTGCATGGAGGCGATATCAAGATTCCCGGAATTTTGAAAGAAGATGCCGAACGGATTAAGCAATTGTTGATGGGTAAAATTCAAAAAGAACTGTGATGGACTTTCAGTTTCAAGAACCCCAACAGCAATCCAAAGTAGGGGTGCTCCTTCTTTTTCTCGATTCATTGCAAAAAATTTTACGTGCCATAGCGCCAATCATTTTAATCATTGTATTGAAAGGAGGAACCATCAGTGCCTTTATTTTGTTTATGCTTTTGATGGGTACCTTTTTGTTGGTGGCCTGCATTGCCTATTTGCGGTTTACCCATTTTACCTTTCATATTGATCGCGACTTAGGTGAGTTTATCGTGTTTGATGGTATTTTGACAAAAACAAAAACCGTAATTCAACTATCAAAAATTCAGCAAGTTAATCTTACGCAAAATTTATTACAACGGTTGATTGGCGTGTATGGAATTCAAGTGGACACGGCAGGTGCCGATCGTCATGAAGCCCAAATCAAAGCCGTTTCTCGTGCTGTGGCGTTGGCCTTAAAAAAAGCATTGATTGATAATCAAATGGCCACAATTCCAGAAGCAACGCTTGAAGAACAACCTGAAATAGTAGCCCCAAAACCCTTTCTCAAAATTCATTTTATCAGTCTGATTAAAATTGGAATTACCTCCAACTATATCAAAAGTGTGGGTTTGATTCTAACCTTCTTTATTTCCATTTGGGGAAAATTACACGAAATTGGTGAAGAAGCTTGGCTTGAGGAGAAAATTTCGGAACAAGATTGGCTGTATAAATCGGTATTCTATTCGATAGTACTCGGGATAGCAAGCCTTTTTACCCTTGTCTTTTTGATTAATTTAGGGCGAACGGTACTTCGTTATTTTAACTATACCATGCAACAGCAACAAGGTTCTTTGTTGCTTTCATTTGGTTTAATCAATACAAAAAATACCGTTTTACGTCCCTCACGTGTGCAATCGGTAGTCATTTCTCAAAATTATTTTCAAAAAAAGTTGAATGTGCTTGAAATGAAAATTCGTCAAGCCATTAGCGATGAAAAAAATCAACAAAAAGACCGTATTGAAGTCCCAGGCTGCAATGCCCGTGAAAAAGAAGCGATTTTGGACTTGATCTACGGACATCAACCGCCTATGGGTTTGGTGTTGAAAGCCAACTGGCGACGTTTGGTTTTTAATCTGTTTCTCACTGTATTTCTTCCCGTTGTGATAGCTATTTGTTTCAAATCCTATTTTGAAGAGGTTTCAAACCGTTTGTTTTTTGGGGTGTTGGCAGTCTATACTATTTTACTATCGGTGTACCATTATTTTTCATATAAAAATTATACGTTTTATGTAGGCGATCAGTACATTCATCGTCGCTCGGGAGCATGGGATATTGCAGTTGACATTCTAGAAACCGACAAAATTCAGGCGATTACTACCTCGCAATTGTTTTGGCATAAAAATTTGAATATAGGGTCGGTAACTTTGCATACTGCTGCAGGAAATATCAGTTTTTATTTAGCTAACTTTGACACGTTAAAACATTATGTCAATCGTTGGCTCTACGGTTTAGAAAGCCAAAATCACAATTGGATGTAATTAAAGCATGGGTTTATGAAACAATGGATTGAAGCCGCAAGGGTTCGTACTTTACCGCTGTCAATTTCGGGCATTTTAGTCGGAAGTTTTTTTGCGATGTCCCAGTCCCGATTTAACTGGAAAATTGTCATTTTAGCCCTCACGACCACAGTGGGACTTCAGGTTTTATCCAATTTTGCCAATGACTATGGCGATGGGGTAAAAGGGACTGATAATGAAGATCGAGTGGGACCACAACGCGCCATCCAAAGCGGGGCAATTACGCCGGGTGCCATGCGGTATGCTATTTTTGTGACGGCTTTTCTCACGTTGGTTTCGGCCATTCTATTGATTTACAAAGCCTTTGGTGTCAAAAATTTTTTGTACTCCCTTATCTTTTTTGTCCTTGGAATATTAGCTATAGCCTCTGCCATTCGTTATACCGTTGGTAAAAATCCCTACGGATACCGCGGTTTGGGCGATATTTTTGTTTTTGTATTCTTCGGATGGGTAAGTACCGTGGGTATTTCCTTCATGATATTAAAAGAATTGGACCCAGTTTTATTTTTACCAGCAACAGCGATTGGGTTTTTGAGTGTGGCGGTATTGAATTTGAATAACATGCGCGATGAAGCCTCCGATCGTAAAGTGGGAAAAAATACGTTGATTGTCAAAAACGGCGGGGTATGGGGTAAAAAATACCATCAGTTTTTGATTGTTTCAGCCATGGTTTTGTTTTTAGCCTTTGCCTACTGGTTTGATATGGAATATGATGTTAATCCACACCACTTAAATATTGATAATTATTTCTTTGTGGTGTTTTACTTGCCGCTGATTTTTCATTTAAAACGCGTGCGTCAAAACACCGAACCCCGGTTGTTGGATCCAGAGTTGAAAAAAGTCGCCTTGAGTACCTTTTTTATTAGTGTAGTGATGGCGTTGCAACTTATTTTCTTTTTCTCCGACGAGACATTGTACTTACTTTCAACGCTATTTGAATAGAACACATACCACACACATTATGGAAATTACATTTTACGGACACGCATGTATTTCAATTGCAACGCACGGGAAAACACTATTAGTTGATCCTTTTATCACAGCGAATCCCAATGCGGCGCATATTGATATTATGCAACTCAAAGCCGACTATATTTTGTTGACGCATGCGCACCAAGACCATATTTTGGATGCCGAAGCCATTGCTAAAAATACAGGAGCCACCATTATTTCCAATTACGAAATTGCTTCCCACTATGGCGCAAAAGGATTGCCGTACCACCCGATGAATCACGGAGGTAGTTGGCGATTTGATTTCGGTACGTTGCGCTATGTCAATGCCATTCATACGAGTTCGTTTCCCGATGGTAGTTACGGCGGACAACCTGGAGGCTTTGTATTGGAAGGGGAAAAGAATGTCTATATTGCTGGCGACACGGCGCTGACCTATGACATGAAATTGATTCCGATGCGCACCCCTTTGGATTTGGCAGTGCTCCCTATAGGTGATAATTTTACCATGGATGTACATGATGCGGTGATCGCTGCCGATTTTGTGCAGTGTTTACAGGTACTAGGCTATCATTACGACACTTTTGGCTACATTGAAATCGATCATGAAGCGGCCAAAAAGGCATTTGCGGATGCGGGAAAAGCACTAACCTTATTGACGATCGGTGCATCCCTTTCGGTCTAAGGCATGATTTTGGATGATAAGTTTGTAAAATATTTTGGCATGTGTATTCGAAGTTTACTTGTTGTATTGATGCTTTTTGTCTCTCCCGTTTGGGCCCAAAAGACGAAAGGATATTGGGATACTATGCGAACCACGTCGGAAACGATTGAGGTGCGCGCGGGCGAACGAAAGATGATTAAAACCAATGCCTTTCCCGAAGGAACAACCGAAATCGTGTATCGCATCACACTGATGGATGATAATCAAAAGTTAGCTTCGAGTTTGGTTTCCGTTTTAAAAGCCATTCCCGATCCTACAGGGATTTCTCAGGGTACCGCTGGGGCTGTGTTTCTAGCTTCTACAGTGAGTGGAAATGACAAAGCCACGTTTGCCGTTTTTTTGGACGAAAAAGCCGCAAAATCATACCTTACTACAGGAAAGCCAACCCAAGCTTGTTACACCCAATCCAATCCAATAAACAAAGAAGCCCGATTGTTATCGGCGACACACGGATGTATGAAAGATACACCCGGAACGCTTTGGTTTGTATTTGAAAGCGATAATTGGTTAATGAACCAAAAAATTGTTCTTGAAGTGGTGCCTTGGATTGATGCACAAGCCACCACAGGATGGAATGCTGATCGAAGAGCGACTTTTTTAAAAATTGCTTTAAAACGCCCCATTGCGTTCTATCTCGCTCAAAAAGAAACGTTTTCTGTGGCCTTATTGCAACAGGTAATGGAGCAAATGAATTTTGAAACCTACAGTCAATTGCGCCCCGAAGAACGCGAGTTACTTCTCGAGAAATCGGAAAAACTGGTATTAAAGCAGCTGGGATTAGAAGCCAAGTATGCCCAAAAAATTCACGACCAAGCCCTTCGTTTATTTCTAAAAGGGAAAACCAAGGAAGGGATAGAACAATTTGAATCTGCAATACAATCAGGGATGCAAGACCCACTATTGTATGCAGGCTTGTCCTATTGCTATCTTCGCACGAAGCAAATGACTAAAGCAGCGGCCTTAATGGAGCAAGCAACGTCTTTGTCCTCAACCGATTTGCGTCTGCAATTGGCACAAGCTCATGTTTATTTGTTTACGGATAGAGTCACAGAAGCCAAAGCATTGTATAAAAAATATGTTATGCAAAATCTTCCCGATGGAACCCCATGGAAAGTCAAGGTCCTCAATGATATTAAAGAATTTGAACGTTCGGGATTACCCAATCAAGATTTGCCCAAGATCAAACGTTTGATGGAATAAATGGAAGCTTTTTACTTACGATATCAAATGAATTTTATTCGTCCTGTGGGGACCTCCCGCGGTCAAATGGCGTACAAAGAAACTTGGTTTTTAACGCTGAATGAAGGTGGTCAAACTGGAATAGGCGAATGCGGGATGTTTCGAGGGTTGAGTATTGACGACCGACCGGATTATGAAGAAAAATTGCAATGGGTTTGCGATCATATTCATTTGGGTGAAGAGGCTTTATATGAAGCACTTCACGGTTTTCCATCGATTCAATTTGGGCTGGAAATGGCTTTTCGTTCTTTGCGCAGTGCTCATCCCGCCTTACTTTTTCCCTCCGAATTTACCGAAGGCAAAGCAGCTATTCCTATCAACGGATTGGTTTGGATGGGCGATAGGTCGTTTATGCATCGTCAGCTTTTGGACAAAATTCAAGCCGAATACCGTTGTGTAAAAATGAAAATCGGGGCACTTGATTTCCAACAAGAGTTAGGCTTGCTCAGTTTTTTACGATCGCAATTTAATGCTGAAAAACTCGAAATACGCGTCGATGCCAACGGAGCATTTGCCCCCGAAGAGGCGCTTTCAAAGTTGAAACAGTTGGCCGTATATCAATTGCATAGCATTGAGCAACCCATAGCGCCCAAACAATGGGAGGTCATGCGCACTTTATGTCAAGAATCGCCTATCCCCATTGCCCTTGATGAAGAGTTGATTGGAGTGACGGGCTGGGAGGCCAAAAGGGAGTTACTAGAAACCCTCCGTCCTCAGTATATTATTTTAAAACCCACTCTTGTTGGAGGATTCAAAGGGAGTTTGGAGTGGATTAAAGTGGCTGAATCTTTGGGTATCGGGTGGTGGATTACATCAGCTTTAGAAAGTAATATCGGATTGAATGCGATTGCGCAATGGACCTACACCTTACAATCCAACCGACCTCAGGGATTGGGTACAGGAGCGTTGTATGCCAATAATTTTGATTGTCCTTTGGAAGTCGTTGGGGATCTATTGTTCTACCGTCCTGAACGGAATTGGGGTTTGTATGATATTCTCCCTGAATCGAACTAACTCTTAATCAGTTTTCGTTTTTTTTTTTCGACCAAAAATTTTGCTTGGCCTCCATCGCTTGGTTTCGTTTGCATTGGGCAATAAACGCTTGTGCTTCTTCCTCGAATTATTGTTGATCTTCAAAAATTTTTTGATGGCATAAGGTAACAAATCGCGCTTATTCAGCGGGATTTAAGTCCAACCAATTCTCAGTAAACGATTTTGGAATAACACTCGGAGACTACATTTATTCAACAATTTTAATTTCAAACATCTTATCCCATTTTTTACCTGTGATAAAAAAGGTTTGTGAAGCGGGATTATAGGCAATTCCATTCAGTACATCCGTTTCGGGAAGTTGCGTGATTTGTTTTAGTAACTCCGATAAATCTAAAATCGCTTCAATCGCCCCAGTAGCAGGATCGATGCGAACTATGGCGTTTTGTTGGTATACATTACTGTAAATCTTTCCATTAACCCATTCGAGTTCATTTAAATTTTTAACCATGGAATCCAAAGAATACACCGTAATCATATCAATTACTTTTAGCGATTCGGGATCCAACCGATAGATTTTTTCAGTCCCATCGGATTGGTACAAATGTGTAGCATCGTGTGTTAAACCCCACCCTTCAATGGCGCGGTCGTAAGAAAACGATTTGATTTTTTGCAACGTTTGAGGGTCATACATAAACCCGGTCTGTTCTTGCCAAGTGAGTTGGTACACTTTATTGTTGAAAATGGTAATGCCTTCGCCAAAATATTTTGCATCCAAAGAGGAACTAAGCAAAGGTTTTCCCGTTTTGTAGTCGGTTTTCATGAGCTTTGATTGTCCGTATTGCCCCGTTCCTTCATACAAGATGCCTTGGTGAAACTCCAATCCTTGGGTATACGAACTGATATCATGCGGAAACGTATTCACTATACGATACTTCAAAATTTTGGGAGTAACCGCCGATACGATTTCTAGGGATGTTGTGTCTTGCGTGGTATTGCCTTCGGCGTAAATGGCGGCAACAAGAGGGTAGGTTCCTAATTTCTTCTCGGAAATCGAGTATCGGAAAGGGGTAGTGCCGTTGGAGCTTCCAATTCGTTTTTGATTAAAGGTATACGCCACACTATCGACTTTGAGTTGATTCGGATTGGTGATCGCCAGTGAAACCGTTGCTCCAGCGGTGTAAGTAGTCTTGATTTGTGATGTATCGATACGCAATCCCGATTCGGTGGGCGCACAAGATATTACCCAAAGACTGGCTAACAAAATGATGGTGAAGGATTTAATGGTTTTCATAGTAAGGTCCTTGCATTTTATACCTCACAAATGTATTATTTATGCGCTAAAGATGTTGTAAAAAATGAAAAAGAATGTATCTTTGCCATGGCAAGTCCTACACGACCAGCTCCTGCAAAATCCTCCAGGATGGGAACATAGCAAAGGTATGCGGTTGTAGCGGTGCGATGTAGGTCGCTTGCCATTTTTTTTTGCTCTTTCTGCAATTTTTTCTTGTTACTTTATGGTGCTTCAATGGCATATTGTTAGGCTTCAATTGAAGGAAACTTTTTCCATTAGCTACGGCCAATATGACTATCGTGATGCCTTGATTGTTCAGTTGACCCATGCCGGTCAAACGGGCTATGGCGAATGTACGGCACTTATCTATTATGGTATTGATTTAAAGCACTTTGAGCAACTACTACTCCAGCATCAAAAAGCGATTTCCAACTTTGGAATGCATTCTCCACCCGAGTTTTACGCCTTATTGACCCAATGGCAGTTGCCCAATTTCTTAAAATCCGCTTTGGATTGTGCCTATTGGGATTTAATGGGGAAGTTGGAAAAGCGCTCCTTTTTGGATTGGAATGCCATTTCAACCACCAATATTCCTCATTCGAGTTGGACGATTTCTGTAGATAATGCTTCTACACAAATAGCAAAAATGAAGGCGTCACAGTGGCCCACATTTAAGGTAAAATGCCATGGTTTTCAACGGGAACAATTGGCACAATTGATGGCTACCGATTTTTCTTTTGCTTTGGATACCAATGCGAGTTGGACTCCCGATGATTGTATGCATTGGACACAATTGTCCAACCGACATCGTGTTCGTTATGTAGAACAGCCGATGCCTATAGGGGTTGGTAACTACCAACGCTTATCAAAAGAGGACGGCGTGATCTGGATGGCCGATGAAGAGGCTCAAAATGAAATCGATTTGCCTTTATTGGCAAACCATTATTCGGCGGTGAATGTGAAAGTCATGAAATGCGGAGGACTCACACCGGCATTAGCCATGATTAAAGCGGCCAAAGCAATGGACTTCAAAGTGATGATTGGGTGTATGACCGAATCTACAATCGGAATCTCGGCTGGGGCTGTTTTGGCGCCAATGTGTGATTACGCCGATTTAGACGGTTCCAATCTCATTGCTAACGACATTGCTACAGGAACTTCCATCAACGCAGGAGTCATTGAATTATCGACAGGACAAGGCCTAGGCATTCGTTGGAAATAAGTATCTTTAACCCAAAATAGATTTCATGAAATTTGAACCGATTGTCCCTTTAATTTGGACGCATCACTTGGACGAGACTGTGGCATTTTACACTGAAAAGTTAGGTTTCCAATTAGGTAATTACAGTGAAGAATGGGGGTGGGCCACGCTTCATCGCGATGCATGTGAATTGATGGTTTCCCGACCTACGGCACAAACCCGTTTTGAACATCCTTTTTTTACAGGAACCTTTTACATCAAAACCGATGAGGTGACCGTATTGTGGAATCAAGTCAAGGATTCGGTCAAAGTTGCTTATCCTATGGAGGATTTTGATTGGGGCATGCGGGAGTTCGCCATTTACGACAACAACCATTATATTTTACAATTTGGACAAGAATTGGAATAAAGGACACCTTCACAGGACACCTTCACATTTTTAATAGCAAAAGGGTTATGCAAAAAGTGGTTTTTATAACTGGGGCTTCCTCGGGTATTGGGAAAGCGATAGGAGAATTTTTACACGAAAAGGGCTATCACGTTTTTGGAACGAGTCGGAATCCTGAACGCTATCCCCATTCCCTATTTCCGTTGGTCCCCATGGAGGTTCGTGACGTTTCCAGTATCCAAGCGGCGGTTACCCGTGTTTTAGCCCAAACCGGTCGTATCGATGTGGTGGTCAACAACGCTGGAGTAGGCATTACAGGTCCGATAGAAGAAATCCCTACCGCGGAGATTCGCCAAAATTTTGAGACCAACTTGTTCGGCCCTATTGAGGTGATGAAAGCGGTTTTACCTTCCATGCGTGCCCAACAATCGGGCTTGATTATCAATGTCACATCAATAGCGGGGTATATGGGATTGCCGTATCGCGGGGTCTACTCGGCCTCAAAAGGCGCGTTAGAACTCATTACAGAAGCTGTGAGTATGGAGGTAAAAAGTTTTGGGATTCAGGTCACCAATGTAGCTCCCGGCGATTTTGCGACCAACATAGCCGCCGGAAGGTATCATGCACCGGTAGCGGCAGGTTCAGCGTATGAAACAACCTATGGTAAAACATTAGAAGCGATGAACGCACACGTTGATTCGGGCAGTGATCCGCGCGAAATGGCCCAAGCGATTTATCAAATTATACAAAACAAACACCCTAAATTGCATTATAAGATTGGCGCTTTTATGCAACGGTTTTCCATTGTTTTGAAACGGGTTTTGCCCGATCGGGTGTATGAGAAAATGTTGATGAAACATTATGAGTTGTAGCAGTCGCAGTCTCACTAACTACTAATCACTAGTCACTAAATCCCAACAAAATTTCCTCATTCAAATCCGGTGTTGTACTTTTGTAGTGTTGCGCTAGGGATGGAGGGATTGTTGAAGCTCGCCCGAGGTGACGAGGGTAGCGACTCCCGACAGCCCGGCCCCGGAAGCATGGAGGGGAAGCGCCCGAAAACACAATGTGTAAACACAACTTTTTTACTATTATACTATGAAGTTTTTTATTGACACGGCGAATTTGAATGAGATTCGCGAGGCCCAATCGTTGGGAATTTTGGATGGAGTAACCACCAATCCTTCGTTGATGGCCAAAGAGGGGATTACGGGTTTGGACAACATTTTGAAGCATTATGTGGACATTTGCACTATTGTCGAAGGGGATGTGAGTGCTGAGGTGAACGCTACCGATTTCGACGGAATGGTGCGCGAAGGCGAGCAATTGGCCGATTTGCATCCACAGATAGTGGTAAAATTACCCATGACCAAGGACGGTGTGCGCGCGTGTCAATATTTCGCTGACAAAGGCATCAAAACCAATGTGACGCTTGTGTTCTCTGCGGGGCAAGCCTTGTTGGCCGCCAAAGCGGGGGCAACCTATGTTTCGCCGTTTGTGGGCCGTTTGGATGATATTTCCACTGACGGTTTGAATTTGATTCAAGAGATTCGCGAAATCTATGATAATTACGGCTTTGAAACTGAAATTTTAGCCGCTTCTGTGCGTCATACCATGCATGTAGTGAATTGCGCAAAGATTGGTGCTGATGTGATGACGGGACCGTTGTCGGCAATTCTAGGCTTGTTAAAACATCCGCTAACCGATATCGGGTTAGCACAGTTTATTGCCGATTACCAAAAAGGAAATTCGTAAAAACGATACATACTGAATGCAAAAAGCCCTGACGTGAAAATCAGGGCTTTTTTTATTGTAAGTCTTGCTCAAAACGGATATCAAACATGTTCGTAAATCCGTTTTTAATGGTGAGGTCTTTGTTGATAATCATGGTGCGGTGCACTTTAGTAATCGCCCATTTGTTCTTTATTTCTTCAAAATCGGAGCAATGGTATTGGCGAATCGGGCCGAAAGCGTATTTTGAAAGCGCCTCTTTCCAAGTATCCGAATTTTTATCCAAATTAATAGCGATAAACTCTAAGTTTGGATATTTCTTTTGCAGCTCCAACGCTTTTTTGTGCGCTGCCACGAGGTGGGAATTTAATTCTTCACTCCAGAAAAACAAAATGGTGTTTTTGGTGATAAGAGAAGACGAGTTGACATTTTTGCCTGCCGTATCGAGTAAGGTCACCGAAGGTAACTTTTTGCCATCGGTGAGTTGGTTAATCGCTTTTCCTAGTTTCAAGATTTCATTCTTCTTACTCTTATCGGTAGCGATTTTGTAATAGTATTTCAAAAACTCCTGGTTGTTCACCATGTTTTGGTCTTCTAATAAGTATTGAAAGGCAATGCTGTTGACGACGATATTTTTGACTTTTTCGTTTTTGATAAGCGTATCGGCAATTTTGAGTTTGTTAACGTTGGTTTTTAGCGCCAAGTCGACTTCCGAAAAATGATTGTGGTAGTGAATGGACCCAACGTTGTTGAGCATATAGTTAAGGTACATGACAAACGGACTGAAATCGGTCATTTTTTCATCACTAAAATCAATGGTTTTTCGAAAATCATAGTAATCCTTTGGAAGCGATTTACTTACGTCATTGCCCGTACGCATTTTGTGCACAATGGGGTAAATTTCTTTTCGGGTGTAGTGGGGGAAAAGATACATGCCTTGGGCGTAGACATCAAATTCCTCATTCCATTTGATTTCCTCTTTTTTGGTTTTGTAAAAAGTGATGTTGTCAGCATTGACTTTGTTGATGTAGGAGAGAAACTTTGGTGCATCGTAATCCAAGATGTCGAAAATTTTATTTTTCTCTTTCTCATTACGAAGATACATTTCCATTAGGAAATTATTCTTTTGATCGCCTCGACCACAAAAGATGATAGATTGGTCAAAATCTTTAGAATCAATATGAACGCGTATCGAATCGTTTTTGTCAAAATATACGTATTGGTACTCCGGCTCATGTTTGAACGTATACAAGCCGGGCGCTAGAGAATCAAATTTGACAAAAAACGTATTGTCGGCTTTCAATGGAAGCGTGTCTAATACCACATTATTTTGGCAAAAGAGGACATAACGCGATTGTGGATTCTCAACTTCACCACCAAAGTACGCTACATAGTTGTCGGCATCGAACTCTTTTTTACAAGACGTCAATACTGAAAGTACTACCGCAGCTAGGGCACCATACGTTGAGGCAATTTTGAAATTCATCTACACTTCTATTGTAATTCGCAAATGTATTTAGTACCCGTGCAATATATTGTTAACCATTAGTTAAAAGTGAAGGTCTCAAAATTCGCTTATTAATTTAACCTTGCTTGAAAATTGGATGGATTGCTGAAAAGGGCTACAATCGCATTTTTTTGAATGTCTATTCATGGTAAAAATAATTGCTTTTTTGCAGGTTTTTCAATTCTGAAACAGACGTTAAGGACACTGGGTAAGGATAAAAAAACAAATCATTGAGGCGTTTAAAGTCGCCCTATTTGCTTACTTTTGCACCGAATTTAAAATCCACTTGTTACATGTTAACTGTATCTAATTTATCCGTTCAGTTTGGAAAAAGAATTTTGTTTGATGAAGTGAATACTTCGTTTACGCTTGGAAACTGTTATGGGATTATTGGTGCCAATGGTGCCGGAAAGTCTACGTTTTTAAAAATTTTAGCAGGTGATATGGACCCTACGTCGGGGCGAGTGATTTTGGAGCCAGGGAAACGAATGTCCGTTTTGAATCAGAACCACAACATGTTTGACGATCATACGGTATTGGAAACGGTTTTGATGGGAAATAAAGTACTTCATGCGATAAAAACCGAAATGGATGCCTTGTATGCTGATTATTCGGATGAAAATGCCGACCGAATTGGGGAATTACAAATTCAGTTTGACGAAATGAACGGTTGGAATGCCGACAGTGATGCTGCCGCCTTATTGTCCAATTTGGGTATTGGTTCAGAGTTTCATTACACGTTAATGGCGGAGATGGAGGGGAAGTTAAAAGTGCGCGTTCTTTTGGCCCAAGCCTTATTTGGGAATCCCGATGTATTAATTATGGACGAGCCGACCAATGATTTGGACTTTGAAACCATTGGTTGGTTAGAAAACTTTTTGGCGAACTATGAGAATACGGTCATTGTGGTTTCGCACGACCGTCACTTTTTGGATGCTGTGTGTACGCATATTTCGGATATTGATTTTGGAAAAATAACCCACTACTCTGGGAATTATACCTTTTGGTACGAATCGAGTCAGTTAGCCGCCAAACAAAGGGCACAACAAAACAAGAAAGCAGAAGAGAAGAAGGCAGAGTTGGAAGAATTTATCCGCCGTTTTAGTGCGAATGTGGCCAAATCGAAGCAAGCGACTTCACGTAAGAAAATGTTGGAAAAGCTCAACTTGGATGAAATTAAGCCTTCTAGCCGCCGTTATCCTGCCATTATTTTTGAACAAGAACGTGAGGCGGGTGATCAGATTTTGAACATCCAAAATTTAGCGGCCTCTATCGATGGTGAGGTTTTATTTCAAAATGTGGACTTAAACATGGCGAAAGGCGATAAAATTGTAGTCTTTTCAAAAGATTCTCGCGCCACTACTGCTTTTTATGAAATCTTAAACGGTCATTTGCAAGCCGATTTGGGAACCTACGAGTGGGGTGTGACCACGATTCAGTCCTATTTGCCCAACGATAATCACGCGTTTTTTCAGTCCGATATTAACTTAGTCGATTGGTTGCGTCAGTGGGCTAAAACCGAAGAAGAACGCGATGAAGTGTATGTACGTGGATTTTTGGGGAAAATGATTTTCTCAGGAGAAGAGGCGCTTAAAAAATGTAATGTCTTGTCAGGAGGTGAAAAAGTGCGCTGTATGTTATCGCGTATGATGATGCTTCGTGCCAATGTTTTAATGCTCGACGAACCCACCAACCACTTGGATTTGGAATCGATTACGGCATTTAATAATTCCTTAAAGAACTTCAAAGGGTCGGTGTTGTTTACTACCCATGACCATGAATTTGCACAAACGGTGGCCACACGGGTGCTTGAACTTACGCCGCAAGGTGCCATTGACCGTTACATGACCTTTGACGATTACTTGGATGATCCCAAAATAAAAGAGTTACGTGCTAAGATGTATACCTAAATAAAAATCCCGAGCAATCGGGATTTTTTTATGAGACTCTTTTTTTATGCTTCCAGCGTTTATGTGTCCACATATAGTATTCGGGCTGTTCCAAAATTTGCGCTTCTACTTTGGCCATGAAAGCTTCTGATATTTTGTAATCCGGAACCTCATGCACATTGTCGGAGAGGATTTCAAAGGTTCCTTCATAGAAACCTCGTTTGACCTTACGAACTTTAAGAAACATGATATTCATATCGTACTGTTTGGCCAATGATTCAGCGCCAATGTGAATAGGAGTTTCGATACCCATAAAATGATGCCAGTATAAGTTAGTTTCACTCCATCGCGGGGTTTGATCACTGGCAAAGCCATAAAGACCTAATACCCCTTCGTGAGCATTTTTTTCGATAGTGGGTTTGGTTTCTTTGGTGGTAATTAGATAGGCTTTGTAGCGCGATCGAATTTTTTTGACCAAACGATCAAAGTAAGGATTGGCTATTCGTTTATAAATGGCAAAGCCTTTAAATCGAGTATAATAATTCATCGAAATAACCCATTCGTAACTCGCATAATGTCCACACATCAAGGCAATACTTTTTCCTTTTTCCTCTACGGCATGAAACAAATCCATATTGGTGAATGTGAACCGTGTCTCCATGGTTTTCCGTGAAATGGATAAGGTTTTAATCATTTCCAAAAACATATCACACAAATGCTGAAAGGACTTTCGTTCAATACGTAAGCGTTCTTCTTCACTAAGATGCGGTAATGCCATGGCTAAATTGCGTCTAACCGCCTTTTTACGATACCCAATCACACGGTAGAGTAAAAAGTAAATCCCGTCCGACAATAAGTATAAAAGCGGAAAGGGTAATTTGGAAATCAACCAAATTATTGGGTATATGAGGAGATAGGCAAGTAATTGCATGCTTGAAATTTGTGCAAATATAAAGGGTTTCCTTAAGATTTTATTTCGAATTAACAATTCTTAAGTTTGTACATTTACCCAAAATTAGCTATATGATTGTACTGTATGTCTTAATAGGAGTCACTGCGTTGATCAGTTGGAAAGGGTGGGAGGATTCTTCCTTTTTTCGAAAATACATGTTTCATATAGGCAGTATTCGTGCTGGGGAACATTTCCGAATGGTAACTTCTGGGTTTTTGCATGGTGACATTATGCATTTGGCTTTCAATATGATTTCCCTGTATTTTTTTGCGCCAATAGTGATGTATCAGTTGGGTTTGTACACGTTCTTGTTTTTATATGGCGCTAGTTTATTGGTGGGAAGTATGTTGACTTTGGCTTTGTACAAAAATCAGTACCATTATACTGCCATTGGAGCTTCGGGAGCGGTAACGGGAATTATTTATGCGGCAATTTTACTCAATCCCGATATGGAGTTGTATTTATTTTTTATCCCTATTCCCATCAAAGCCTATTTATTCGGAATTGGTTATTTGTTATATTCTATTTATGGGATGAATGCGCAAAATGATGGTATTGGCCATGCGGCTCATTTTGGCGGAGCAATGGCAGGATTGTTTTTTACGTTGCTTAAAGCACCTCAATTACTTTTCAAACAACCCCTTTTGGTCGCTGGGTTGGTATTACCTATCGTTATTCTTTTTTTTATAGAAAGAAAAAGAAAGTGAGAAAGGCATAACTTTTGTTATCGATATTAAAACCTAAAAAATAGTAAAATGAGAAAAATTATTGCCCTATTGCTGCTTAGTTTTGGAATGTATACCCATGCCCAAGATGTAAAATCACTCCCCCAAATCACTGTTTCAGGTGAAGGTAAGATAAAAGTAGCCCCTGATTATGCTATCATTTCTTTTGGCGTTGAAAACCAAGGAAAAGAGGCCACAGAGGTAAAGAAGATTAATGATACTTCTGTGGATGGCATACTGCGCTATTTGAAAAAGTTTGGGATTGCCGCCAACGATATGCAAACTACAGGGGTTCATTTGGGTCGCATGTATACAGGTGAAAAAAATAAATTTCACTTCCAAGCGATTCAGAATATGCAAGTTACTTTACGAGATTTAAAACAATATGATGCTCTGGTGATGGGGTTGGTGGATCATGGGATTAATGCCATTTCGGGAGTAGAATTTAAAGCAACAAAGCTGGAAGAATACAAAACCCAAGACCGAAAAATGGCTACACAAGATGCTTTGAAACGCGCCCATGATTACACGGCTCCCTTACAGCAAAAAGTAGGGAAAGCCCATCAAATTGCAGAAACAGGTTCTATTTTATTTCCAACCGTGCAACGTTCGGAAATGTTTTTTACCAAAGAAGCCGATGCCCTACCGCAAGAAACGCTTGCCATTGGTGAAATCGAGATTACAGCACAGGTGACCATCAGTTTTGTATTGGAATAGCGTTCTCTTTTTGGAAAACTTCATTTAAATTCAATATACGCGCTCGGGAAGGTAAACGGCATCGAGAAATGCTTTCTATTGGAGGGCATCCATAATAAGGTCGGGTTGAATTTGTTTTACCATTTCAAAAGGACGAACGACTTGATGACTTTGAAGATTGTATTTGTGAATTAAGTGTTGCACAAGAGGGATTACATT